>NZ_JAJUHW010000029.1 GCF_029265695.1 Gracilinema caldarium
GGAAGAAACGAATCCCTTGCTGCTGAGCGCCATTGATTCAATTCCGGTAGAGGAAGAATCGGACAATCTCTTTATTGAAGATGTGGAAGAATCCTTTGATGAAAACGAGGATGAGGAAGAGGAGTTAGTGCTCGACGATGACACCTATTCAATTTTTGACGAAATGGCTGAACCCCAAGACAGTTTGGATAACCTCGTGGCACCTGAGGACGGAAGGGTAACTCCCGATTATAATGAACCGGAAAATCCTGTTCCGGAAGAACCTCAACAAGATAGCAAAGCGGATGAACTGGAGAGTCCGACCCAGGTGGATAAGCTGCCTCCGGCACGGCCTGAAGCTCCTCCGCCATACCCACAAATGCCGCCAATGCCTCAGATGCCTCAAATGCCGCCCATACAGTTCGTCTCGATACCTCAACAGCCGGCCCCCCAGGTTGTTCCTCCCTACACACCTCCTCCTTATCAACCGGTAATGCCCCAAGCTCCGCAAGAACCCCTTCCGCCGCCTCGACCAGAACCTCAAAGACAAGCAGCTCCTGAGAATAAGCGGAAACCGGAACCGGAGCCGGAGCCGGTAAAAACGCCCGAACCCTTGCCTGAAATAGAGCCCGCTTTTGAGCCGGAGCCAGAATCAACGCCGCTGCCTGAGCCTGAATTGGATCGTGGTGTAGAGCCTGATCTCCCAGAGGAAGAAGTGCTTCCAGAATTGCCAACCGCTGAACCGATGGACTCTGGAATTTCTGAAGACGAAATGGCTGAGCTTTTGGAATATCCTTCGGAGGCAGAACTTCCTGAACTGAACGAAGATGATGGGCTTTTGGAATATCCTGAAGAACTGCCTGAAGAAGAACTCTGGGATGACAGCATCATGCTCGAAGATGAAGAGTCTGAGCAGGAAAGCCCCGTGGAAAACGAAGTGGTCCCTGAGCCTTCGCTTGAACCCTTATCGGATTTTGAAACCGGTCTTGAACCTGGCCCTGAGTCGGATGCCGAAGCGGAGTCGGCTGCCGTACCTGAGCCCGACAGGGCTTCAGCGCCGGTTCTCCAAAGTCAGGATACAAAAGGCCTCTCAGAAACAGCGATGCTCAACCTGTTCCAGTATCTTAAAAACCTGACCGAAGAGCTTCCTGAGGATCAGAAACGGGCCTTTAAGGCAAGTGAAGTCCGGCTTAAAATGGAATATGTAATCGATAAACTGGAAGGTCATCAAGGTTTATTTAAAACGTTAATGGGCAAGACCGGCCTAGCGCAGGATCAAAAGGTTCTTGCACGTCAGGATAGTAAACCTGATCCAAAGTCGGTTGCACAAACACTTGCATATTTGAGTAATCTTGCCAAAACCCTGCCTGATAGAGATTTGACTCGGGTGATAGAAAAAAAAGTGGATACCGTAGTTAAAGGTCTGGTTCCAGATGGAGGACGACGTGAGTGAGGATGCGGAACGAAAAATAGCTAGCTATATTAAAAATATGCCGAGTTTGCCGACAACGGTCGCCAAGGTTCTGGAGGTATGTAATAATCCGAAGACAAGCCCTGCGGATTTAAACCAGGTTATTTCCCTCGACCCGGTCTTGGTTGGTCGGGTGCTGAAACTTATCAACTCTGCCTATTATGGTTTAGGACAGCAGGTTACGAGTCTTGTCCGGGCAATTATTATGCTGGGAATTAACACGGTCAAAAATCTTGCCCTTTCCAGCGCAGTACTCCGTAATTTAACATCTAAAAAGGACTTCCAAGCCCTGGATATGGACGGATTCTGGCGGCATTCGCTTTGTGTGGGCGTAGCTGCTAAGGTAATTGCTAAAAAACGCGGGGTCGACCCGAAATTGGCAGAAGAATATTTTACAGCGGGGCTGCTTCATGATATCGGCAAAATTCCGATTAATGCGGTGCTTTCAAAAGAATATGTTATGGCAGTAAGTATTTCCGATCGGGAGCGTATTTCGCTGCATCGGGCCGAGGACCGGATCATCGGTTTAAACCATGCCGCTGCGGGCTTTTTGATTGCCAAGGCCTGGAGACTCGAGGGCGCCGTAGGAGACGCAATTGCCTATCATCATGCTTATATGGAATATACAGGACCCTACAAAGATGTTCTCTTTTCTGTGGTTCTGGCAAACCGTTTTGCAAGTATAATGGAAATAGGTTTTTCTGGTAACCGATACCCTGAAAAGATAGATCCTGCGGTATGGGAGTATTTGGGTCTTGAGCGGGATGTCTTTGATGAGATTGAAACTGTGGTGAACCAGGAAATCGAAAAAGCAAAGATATTCCTGAAAATCGAATAAGGTGGAGGCCCCATGTTTACGGTACGGATTTGGGGGGACCGGGGATCCATACCCTGTCCAGGACCGGCAACGGTTAAATTTGGCGGAAACACATCCTGTCTAGAAATACGGGCCGACGACCGGCTTGTGATAGTCGATCTCGGTACCGGTGTAAAACCCCTCGGCGACTGGCTCATGGCAAATGATTTTAAAAAAGGGCCTATAGACGCTGACATTTTTATTACCCACACCCATTGGGATCACATTATGGGATTTCCCATGTTTACTCCCATATTTATACCTGGTACAAAACTCAGAATTCGAGGGCCCGTATCATACGAAGATGAGACCCTTGAATCCATTATTGGTGCCCAGCTTTCATACCGGTATTGGCCTGTCCGGCAGAGTGAACTTGCGGCAGACATTACCTATGATCAGCTTAAGGAAACTCATTTGGATCTCGGCGGAGGATTGACGGTTACCACCAAGTATCTTAATCATCCGATCCTTTGTTTAGGTTACCGTTTTGAATATCAGGGGAAAAGTATCATTACCGCCTATGACAATGAGCCCTTCCGGAATGTGTTTCCCACGGACCCTTCGGATCCCTCCTACAACGAAGATGCGGCATGGGAAGGAGAACAGGCCGCCCGGGAAGAAAACGAAAAGATTCTTAGGTTTTTTAAGGGAGCCGATGTACTTATCCACGATACCCAGTATACAAAGAAAGAATATGAGACCGGTAAACTGGGATGGGGGCATTCTTCCTACGAACACGCGATTAATGCGGCCCACAAGGCGGATGTAAAGAAATTGATACTCTTTCATCATGATCCAAATCGTACTGATCAACAGTTGGATGAGTTGGAAGCCCTATATAAGGGCCGTATTGCAGGAAAAAC
Source organism: Gracilinema caldarium (assembly GCF_029265695.1). Lineage (GTDB taxonomy): Bacteria > Spirochaetota > Spirochaetia > Treponematales > Breznakiellaceae > Gracilinema > Gracilinema caldarium_A. Next base: position 3,170 of record NZ_JAJUHW010000029.1, read on the forward strand.
GAATATGCAGGTTATGATGGCTCGGGAAGGTCTTGTGATAGAAGCCTAGGCCCCGCAATAGCCCAAGCATCCCGGTCCGGCAATGGACCTCCCGTTGGGTAGCTTAGGGGAAACAGGTTAGGACGGCACTGGAGGGTACTTTCAGCCCCATCGGGAACGAGGTATGAAAGACGGGCCTTGCTGCCCGTTTCGGCAAGCGCACCTGCTAAGGTATTGGCAGCTATGAGACTTTGTTCATAGGGGCTGAATGCACGGCAGCTTGGACAGGAGCACCAGCCCTCTTCTGGACCTTTGTCGGGCCAGATATGAAATACCTGGTGCCCGTTTCGTTGCTGGAAAAAGCGCCGGGCCTGAGCCGCGACAATCGAGAGGGTTTCCGGATTGGTAGGACAAAAATTGACATCTGCAACGCGGCGGCCTTCGGCCATACGGAAAAGATCTCGGTTTTGCATGAAAAGCCGCCGTGGAAGAAAGCGGGAAAGACAGAAGCCTCCTTCTTCGACGTGCAAGTGGTATTGCCGTGCGAGTTCAAGAAGTTTTCGTCTGCGTCCTGATACATGATCCCCCATACGTTCAAGGGTAAACAGTTCATCCACCGGATAGAGTATTATGGTAGTAAAGCCATGATCGGCAGCCCAGAGAATCCATCGTTCGCTGTCCCGTTCAAACTCTACCTCACCAATAAATAGGCGCTTTGATTCTTCTATGTTCATGTTCATCACTACTTATATAACAAAAAAAATAGTATCAAAATACCACCTGTCTCAGCATTTCCGGTGTATACTACTGGGCGAGGAAAATCATGACAACTACCTTTACGCAGAACTTGAATCCGGATATTACAAAGATATCCGGAAACAACGGGATACCTGACTATGATGTGGCCATTATCGGGTGCGGGGTGTCGGGGGCGAATATTGCCCGCAGGCTTTCAGCATACAAGGTGAAAGTAGCCGTTCTAGAAAAAGCGGCAGACGTTTCATTTGGGACTTCCAAAGCTAATTCGGGGATAGTTCACGGCGGTTTTCATCATAACAAGAAATACCTGAAGGCTCGGCTCGAAATCCAGGGCAACCTCATGTTTGACCGGCTTATGAGGGAACTGGATTTTCCTTTTAAGCGCTGCGGTATCATTGTGGCAGCTCTCCATGAAGATGAAATGAAGGCCGTTGAGCACCTCTACATGCAGGGTGTGGAAAACGGTGTTATTGGAATAGAACTTTGTTCCCGGGAGCGAATTTTGGAGCTCGAACCCAAGCTGTCGCCCGATGTGGTAGGCGGCCTCTACGCTCCCGGCGGCGGTATCGTAGAACCATACCGTTTTGTATTTGCCCTCGTTGAATCAGCTATGAAAAATGGGGTGCATGTCTTTACAAATTACAAAGTTGATAAGGCCGAACGGGATGTGGCTCATAATAAATGGCTTATCAGTGCCTCCGATGACAGGCGTATCAGCGCTCGCTATGTGGTCAATGCGGCGGGCCTTTTTGCCGACGAGGTCTCCCGCATCTTTGGCGGTGAATCTTTCAGTATAAAGGCCCGAAAAGGGGAATATTACCTCCTTGACCGGCTCACCAAGGCTCGGCCTGAACGAGTTATTTTCCCCGTACCAACCTCGGTATCCAAGGGTATGCTGGTGATTCCAACGGTCGAAGGAACTGTTTTAGTTGGCCCCACCGCTGACATTACGGAAAACAAAGAAGATTATTCTACCACAGCGGAACGGCTTGAACAGATATTGGATTCGGGCCGGAAAATGGTTCCCTCCTTGAGCCGGAACGATGTCATTACCAATTTTGCGGGCCTCAGGCCTGTTTTGGAAGAAGATTTTTATATCGAACCCTCCAAGCTGGCTCCCGCCTTTGTCCAAGTTGCCGGTATCCAGTCTCCGGGGCTTACCGCCTCTCCCGCCATCGGTGAATATGTCAAGGACCTGCTTAAAAACCTAGGGCTGGAACTAACCGAAAAGTCCGACTGGGATCCCTTTGTGGAGCGACGTCCCCGGGCTCGGGAACTTTCTCCTTATGAATTGGATGCCCTTATTGCCAAGGATCCAGCCTGGGGAAACATGGTATGCCGCTGCGAGCAAGTAACGGAAGCTGAAATTGTCGAGGCGATCCGGCAGGGCCATACGACGCTGGATGGCATTAAATATTTCACCCGGGCCCAAATGGGCCGCTGTCAGGGCGGGTTCTGCACCTTTAAGATAATTAAAATTATCATGCGGGAGACTGGCTTATCTTACGAAGCAATAACAAAACATGGTGGTGCGAGCCGCGTGCTGGAGGGTGAACTATGAAAGAACTGAAATATGATGCGGTTGTTATTGGCGGCGGTGCAGCCGGTATGGCTGCAGCCCTGGAAATTGACAAAGCTGGTTTCAGCTGTGCCATTGTAGAACGGGAAGATCACCTGGGTGGCATTCTCATGCAGTGTATCCACAATGGATTTGGTTTGCATGAGTTTAAGGAAGAGCTTTCAGGGCCTGAGTTTGCTGAACGATTTGCCGAACAGGTTGCCCAATCCAAGATTGCGGTATATTTAGGGACCACCGTCACGGATATTAATACCCAAAATGACAAGGAACTGATCTGTGTTTCCCCGGATTATGGGATACTAAAAATGACCTGCAAAACCGTGGTGCTTGCCATGGGCTGCCGCGAACGGAACCGCGGCAATGTGCGTATTCCCGGTGCCCGGCCTGCAGGGGTGTATACTGCAGGCCTTGCTCAGCGGCTTGTTAACATAGAAGGTTATATCCCTGGCAAGGATGTGGTCATTATTGGTTCCGGCGATATAGGTCTTATTATGGCCCGTAGAATGAGCTGGGTTGGCTGCCATGTAAAGGCGGTGGTCGAAATCATGCCCTATCCATCAGGGCTGACCCGAAACATAGTTCAGTGTCTCCATGATTTTAATATTCCCCTCTATCTGTCCTGTCAGACCACCAATATTTTCGGTAATGACCGGGTAGAAGGGATTGAAGTAACACCTATGGAGAATGGAGCATTAGTCCCTGAAAAGGCCTTCCGCATTGACTGCGATACGGTCCTGCTCTCAGTAGGCTTGGTCCCCGAAAACGAGCTTTCAAAGGATGCAGGGGTTGAACTGCATCCTACCACAAATGGCCCAATTGTGGATGCATCCCTTATGACTAATGTAGACGGGATCTTTGCCTGCGGAAACGTACTCCATGTGCATGACTTGGTAGACTGGGTCGCCGAGGAGGCTCGTTTTGCAGGGAAACAGGCAGCCGCATGGCTCCGGGGCGAACGGCCGCTGCACCAGGTGCGGGTTAAGGCTGGGCCCAATGTCCGGTATGCAAATCCGGGGAAACTGGATCCGGCCCGGGATAACAAGGTGTATTTGCGCTCCATGATAGTAAAAAATGACGCTGTACTCGAGCTTCGCCTTGATAACCGGGTTGTAAAAACGATTAAAAAAGGCCATATACAGCCTTCTGAAATGATTACCCTTACGGTTGGCCCAAAAGATCTGGAAGGCTATACCGCCGATTCTGCCCTCGAGCTGGCATTAGTGTAGGAGGTTCCCGATGCGCGCATTAACCTGCATCGTTTGTCCCATTGGTTGTTCTCTTTCGGTGACCGAAACTGAAAAAGGTGAACTGGAAGTTACCGGAAATCGCTGCCCCCGAGGTGCTGCCTATGCGGTAGAAGAAATCACTGCCCCCAAACGGGTCGTTACCGCAACCTGCAGGCTCGGCCCTGCGGGCGCTTGTACTGAATCAGCTTCCACTGATCCAATCTATCAGCGGATGCGCCGCCATGGGCTCTGCGATCCCCGCAGGCTCCCCGTAAAGACAAGTGTTCCCTGCCCAAAGGAGTATATTAACGAGCTCCTTAAAGATATATATAAAATTCAGATGCAGCCACCGGTAAAACGGGGGGATGTAATTATAAAAAACTGGAAAAATCTGGGTCTAGACGTAATAGCGGTCCGCGCTCTAGACTAGGGCTATGGAATTTGATGCAAAAGACCCCGCCAGTTTCTGGCGGGACTACGAGCTCCGATATGGAGAAAAAGTTCTTGCCCATGCCCTGGGCTGTTATATGACCGGTTGGGATGAGTTCCAGGGACCCCTCTGGGGCCTCCTTATCGCCACCGACGGAGGTTTCCGCTTTCACCATTTCCCCCATGAAGGGTGGATACAGCTTTTAAGCCGTATGTCAGGCGGCGGCGGCTCGGCTCCCAGCGAAAAAACAATTTTTATACCCCAAAAACAAATTATTGATATACAGTTGTTGATAGAAAAATTCTGGCTGCGGAAGCTCCTCACCGCTTCGCCGCCGCAGCTAGCCCTGCGGTTCTTAAAAACCGACGGAACCGAAGGGCTCCTGCTCGCGGAAACCGACAAGACAGCCATGCCTGTTGTCCAAGCTCTGAAAGGACAGTTTACTCATCAATCCTGATGATCCGGGCATTGGTGAGCTGTTCAAGGTCGTCTTCAACTAATATAAAATCATTTTCGAGCCTGCAGCCACCGTGGACCGGGTCATACAGGCCCGGTTCCAGGGTAAAGACCATTCCATTCTTAAAGACCCAATCGTTGTCGGATCTGTTTCGTATGACCGGAGCTTCATGTGCTTCCAGTCCGATACCATGACCTAAGGCATGGGGCATTTTCTTTTTAGCCTTTTCAAAAAACTTGTCCACCGCTTCCGCCACATCCTTGGTGGCAGCTTTGTATTTCACCAGAGAAACCGCAAGATGATAGGCCTTTTCAACCAGTGTAAGCATTCGCTCTTGGGTCCGGTTAAGGGGTCCGCGGGCAACGGTGATGGTGACATCGGTGGTATAGCCTTCATATTTCAGACCAAAATCGATGATCGAAAGTCCGGGGCCGGTGAAGGCTGCTCCGGTATAGGCTGGAAAGGCATGGATGCCGAAACTCCGTGTGGGACCAGCAACCAGGGTCTCAAAACCGGTGCCTTCACAGCCCCGGAGCCGAGCCTGACGTTCAATGAAGAGGGCCACATCGGCTTCGGTTTCAAATTTATTGTTCCGAATCTCCTGCTCTAGGGCGTCGATAACTTCATTGGTGATAGCCGCTGCCTTCCGATAAATAGTTACTTCACTATATAATTTTATTGCCCGTCTCTGTTGTAATATGGAAAAGCTGCCGTCTTCCCTGCAGAGTATGTCATAGTCCGGAAAAGCATCTACATACCGGAGAAAAGAGGGGTAGGATGTAGTTGGCGGGATTTCGATTCGGCTCCCCGGTTGAATATGGAGGATATCAATAGCTCCCTTAAGTGCCTTGTAAGGGTTTCTTTCAAAATCCGTGTAGGGCACGATTTTAATATTGATACCCTCATCATGCTTCACATATTGGTTTGCAACGTTAATATCCCAGGGAACGAGCAAAATTGATGGCTCAGGCCCGGTCGCAAAAAAGGCAAGGGCATCACCGGGATGATTGGTGAAGAATCGGACTGTTGGATCCCGCCGCCCCTCAAAGTCTTCGGCGACTAACAGGGCAACGCCGTTTTCTGTTAAATAAGAGGATATTTTGATAAAACTGTCGTAATCAATCATAGCTTATTGTACAGTTGTCATAGCTTGCTTGCAAGCTCTTACTATGGTCTCAATGTCTTCGTCGCTGATCCAATAGTGGGTCACAAAACGGAAGTTTCCCTGTTCAGGTGGATTGGCGAGAATGTTGTAGCTTTTAAGTACTTCGATAAACTGACGGCCCTTTTCCTCTGAGGCCAGGGAGGGTACAGAAAAGAACACCATGTTGATGTCCAGCCGGTCGGTGGCGACCTGTACGCCCGGTATGGCGCCGAGCCCCTGGGCGAGGCGACGGGCCCGGCGGTGGTCCTCTTTGAGCCGGCCTGTCATGGTGGTAAGGGCCAGGATGCCCGCCGCGGCAAGTATGCCCGCCTGACGCATGCCCCCGCCCATGATTTTCCGGTTCCGCCGGGCCCGGTCAATAAATTCCTTTGGCCCCGAGAGCATAGAGCCGACTGGTGTGCAAAGTCCCTTGGATAGACAAAACATCACCGAGTCTGTATAGGCGGCAATTTTTTTTGCATCAACTTCAAGGGCCGCTGCGGCGTTAAAGAGGCGGGCTCCATCAAGATGTACCGGTATTTTGTGCTTCTGGGCAATTGCATAGACCGCTTCCATGTGTGCCAAGGGTACCACGGTGCCGGCAGAATGGGCGTTTTCCATGCAGATCAGCGAGGTCGCTGGATAGTGAATGTCGGTGCCCCGTATACGTTTTTCTATATCCTCAGGGTCAAGCATCCCCGTGGGGGCCGGGAGCGGCCTCGTTTGAACGCCCGCAATAACTGAGGCTGCCCCTGCTTCGTGCTGGATAATGTGGCAGTCTTCGCCAAGTAGCACTTCACTTCCCCGTTTGCACCAGGTAAAAAGGGCAAGCTGGTTACCGAAGGTTCCAGAGGGGACAAAGAGGGCTGCCTCTTTGCCGACCATGGAAGCAGCTAGGTCTTCGAGCTCATTCACTGTTGGGTCATCCCCATATACATCATCCCCAACTTCCGCATTCGCTATGGCCTGCCGCATTTCGGGTGTGGGTTTTGTTACCGTATCGCTCCGTACATCAATCATGGCCTACCGCCTTTTTGTTCAATCAATTCTAAATAGAGGTCTTCAAATTGGCTTGATATGGTGCTCCAATCGTACATTTTGAATACATTTTCTTGTCCCTGACGTGCCCGGGCGAGTCGTTCTTCTCTGTGTTGGAATGCATACTGAATTTGGTTTGCAAGGGCTTCGGGATTTTTTGGCGGTACGAGCCAACCGCCTCCGGTATTTTGAATTACTTCGTTGACCCCTGGCATATCCGAGACAATCAAAGGAACGCCCATGGCAAGTGCTTCCAACTGTACAATACCAAAGGCTTCAAGTCGTACAAAGGAAGGCAGAATGAAAAGACTGGCTGAACTGTAATATTCAAACAGTTCATCATCTTCCACTTGACCAGCAAAGGTAACCATTTCTTCTAGTTTATGATTAGAAACGAAAAGTTTGAGGCTGAGTAATTCTTCCCCTGAGCCGACGATGGTTAGATGGGCTTGTTGGCCCCGTGTTTTAAGAATATCCATAGCCTGGAGTAAAAACCAAAGGCCCTTGGTTGCCACTAAACGTCCGACAAAAAGTATTTCGAACTCTTTTCGTACACAACCCCGAGCTTCGCATTGCTTTAATTTTTCTTTATATACAGATGTATGGATACCAATAGGAATGACCTTGTAAGAGAATTCTTTAAGAGTTTCTGAAGTTTCTGCATAGGTTTTTGTTGTTGCAACTATTTTATCTATTTTTTTTAAATGCAGTCTTGTTGATTTATAAAAATAGCGATCTAAAAGCTGTTTCGGCTCATTTGGAATCTCGATAGCCCCTAAACGATCTGGAATTTCAATATCACAGTGATAAGTAAGTACTTGAGGAATATGACGCATTTTTGCCGCATGATTTAAAAAATAAAAAGGCGGAGCATGTGAATGGATGATATCCATAGATCTGAGTAGTCCCCTCGGCTGTGGTGCAAGTAATGGTGAATAGGTAGGGCCCCATACTGCAGGGATACGAACTACTTGTACCATGCTGTCTGGATCTTGCTGAACCGGACCTGGAAAATGAGAAAAGATAGTAACCCGGTGGCCCCGTTCTGCAAGGGCATATGAAAGATCGTGAACATACCGTTCGGTCCCGCCTTTGTGGGGAAAATAAAAAGACGAAAGCATTGCAATTTGGAGTTTTTTCATATAGGGGGATCTCCTTTGGAGCTCATTTTTAGACGCTGATAATTAATTTTTTCTGGTTTCTGTCGTGAATGTATGAATGTACAAAGAAAATGCCGAGGCCAAAGAGAATATGCAGGTAATAGGTGGCAAAACGCCAGAGGACAATGGCTACGGTGGTGGCTGCCGGGGCGTTATTCATACCGGAAAATATCCAGATATAGGAGCCTTCGATGCTGCCGCTTCCCCCGGGGATCGGTATGTAATAGATAACCAAATTGATAATTACAAAGGTTGCCATGACATGAAAAAACGTGGATTCAATCGGTGTAAGCCGCCAGAGAACATAATAAACAGAAAAGGCCTGTAAGGTGAGGTTGAATAGACCAAGAAGCAAATCTGCTATCATGATGATGGTTTTTTCTGCCCACAAAAAGCCGACTTCTTCTTTAAGTGAAGTTGCCCAGTTATGGAACACTTCTGCCCAGTCTTCCTTTTTGAGCTTTTTCCCCAGCCAATGGCCGATCCGTGTTTTCTGAAACTTGAGTACAAAGCGGCTGATGGTGTCTGGTTTTATCAGGGTGAAGAGAAAAAACAAGCTCATGGCTAGGGATACAATAAAACCAATATACATGGGCTCCCGGCCGATTTTCATGGAGTTTGCAAGACCAACAGCGGTTGGAATGCTGATCATAAAAATAAAAAAGGCGGTAAACATGAACTCTACATGGCGGGAAAGTACAATATTGGTAGCTTTTTTGCTGTCTATCCCAATGGATGTTAGGTGCAGGATTTGGAAGGGCTGTCCGCCAGACGAAAAGGGTGTGAGGTTGGAAAAGAGACTTACATTAACACTGTTGTAAAAGGCTTCCCAGAGGGGGATGCGAATGTTGAATTGCCACAGCACCATAATCAATCTGATTGAATCAACTATATAAATAATAAAATAACAGGCAAAGGGGACGAGAACGATGCTGTAGTCTACTTTTTTTATTGCTCCGACAATGTCATTAAAATCCATTAAAAAGGCAATACCTAAATTGGCAAGGAATCCAATCAGAACTGCCAAGAACATGGATCTGATTAGTTTTTTTCGTTCCGCATTCATGATATGATTGCTATATTACACCATAGTACGGCGTATTTCAATTCAACGAATAAGGAGGCCAAGATGATTATTCATCGTCATGAAATGAAGGTAGAACTTAAGGAACGGATGCGTGACGGAGAAGGTACGACCACTCTTGTGCATCTTGTAGATGGCTCCACTATGAAAAACGCGCGCCTGCTTTCGGAGGTGACCCTGCCCCCGGGTGCTTCAATTGGTGAGCACCGGCATGATTCGGAGACAGAATATTATATTATTTTGGAAGGAAATGGCATTGTGAAGGATAATGGGGTTGATAAGCCGGTGAAAGCAGGCGATGTGGTGGTTACCGGTGACGGTGCGAGCCACAGCATTAAAAATACCGGGGCGGAACCGCTGAAACTGGTTGCAGTGATCATTACCTACTAAGTAATAGCTGCAGCCCGATCTATTGGCTAAAAAAAAGACCGGACAGCGGTCGCTGCCCGGTCTTTTCATCATTTAAGGCTTATTTTACGACAATATTTACCAGTTTATCCGGTACAGAAATAACCTTAGCAACAGTTACCCCTTCGAGCCATTTTTTGACCCCCGGTAAGGCCAGGGCCGTTTGTTCAAGCTCTGCCTTTGCAGTTCCAACAGGGGCGGTAAATTTGTCGCGGATTTTACCGTTTACCTGTACCACGATGGTTACTTCGTTATCCGCCGCAAGACTTGCATCATAGCGGGGCCACTGGCTTTTGGACACTGATTCTTTATGCCCCAATTTTTCCCAAAGCTCCTCTGCCAGGTGCGGTGCATAGGGCCCCACAAGCTGAACCAGGGGTTCCCAGAAAGTTCGGGGGAGTTTTTCCAGTTTTGCAAGCTCCGATGAATAGACCATCATGGCGCTGATGGCGGTGTTAAAATTCAAGGTTGCCGTGTCATCGGTTACCTTCTTAATGGTCTTGTGCAGGAGCCGCATAATATCCTGGGTCTGCGTGTTATCCAGTCCTGCTTCGGCTGGAGTTTCGACCAGGGGTCTTTCGCCCAGTGCCCAGAGCCGCTCGAGGAAACGGGAAACACCGACGAGACCTGCGGTAGCCCAGGGTTTGCTTACTTCCAGGGGGCCCATAAACATTTCATAGACCCTCATGGAGTCCGCACCATACTCCTTGATAATATCATCGGGATTGATGACATTGCCCCGGCTCTTACTCATCTTTTGACCGTCTTCGCCGAGTATCATTCCCTGGTTCACCAGGCGCTGGAAGGGCTCTTTAGTGTTCACCAGGCCGAGGTCATAGAGCACCTTGTGCCAGAACCGGCTGTACAGGAGGTGTAATACCGCATGCTCCGTACCGCCCACATAGAGGTCTACGGGCATCCAGTATTCTATCGCCTTTTGGGAAGCAAATTCTTTATCATTGTGAGGGTCAAGGTAGCGGAGGTAATACCAGCAGGAGCCAGCCCATTGGGGCATGGTGTTGGTTTCTCGTTTTGCCTTGCCGCCGCATTTGGGGCATGTGGTGTTGACCCATTCACTAATACCAGCAAGGGGTGATTCGCCCGTACCAGTCGGAGCATAGGACTGGACATCCGGCAGCTTAAGGGGGAGCTGGTCCTCCGGGAGCGGCACGATTCCGCAGGATTCGCAGTGAACAATAGGAATGGGCTCTCCCCAATAACGCTGGCGGCTGAAGATCCAGTCCCGCAGCTTATAGTTGACTGCCCGTTTGCCAATGCCCTTTTCTTCAAGCCAGGCTACGATCTTCTTTTTGAACTCCGAAGTTGGACTGCCGTCGAAGGGGCCCGAATTAACTGCCCAGCCATCGGCGGTGGTACAGGCTTCGGGTGCTTTGGAATAATCCTTTCCTGCCGATGGCACTTCAGAGGCCACTACCTGTATAATTGGCAGGTTAAAGGCCTTGGCAAAATCCCAGTCCCGTTCGTCATGGGCAGGAACAGCCATAATGGCTCCGGTTCCGTAGGAAATAAGAACATAGTCGGCGATCCAGATGGGAATTTTGCGTCCGTTTACCGGATTTATCGCATAGGCTCCGGAAAAGACGCCGGTTTTTTCCTTTGCAAGGTCGGTCCGTTCAAGGTCGCTTTTTTTGGCCGCCGCATCGATATAGGCTGTCACCGCGCTTTTCTGCTCAGGGGTGGTTATTTTTTCAACCAGCGGATGTTCCGGGGCGAGCACCATATAGGTTGCTCCAAAAAGCGTGTCAGGACGGGTGGTATAAATCTCAAGTTCCGCATCGTGTCCATCAATTTTAAAAAGTACATTGGCCCCTTCTGACTTGCCGATCCAGTTGCGCTGCATGAGCTTAACTGGCTCGGGCCAGTCAAGCAGATCCAGGTCCTCTAGGAGCCGCTCCGCATAGGCGGTAATTTTCAGAATCCATTGGCGAATCCGTTTCCGCGTGACTTTGGTCCCGCAGCGGTCACAGGCGCCGTCCTTTACCTCTTCATTTGCAAGGCCGGTCTTACAGGAGGGGCACCAGTTGATGGGTGTTTCCGCTTCGTAGGCAAGTCCCTTTTCAAAGAGCTTGAGGAATATCCACTGGGTCCATTTGTAATAATCGGCTTCACAGGTGGAGACTTCTCGGTCCCAGTCATAAGAAAAACCCAGGGCTTTTATTTGGGTGCGGAATTTATCGATATTTGCCCTTGTGGTGGTGGCCGGGTGGGTGCCGGTCTTAATGGCGTAATTCTCTGCCGGGAGTCCGAAGGCGTCGAAGCCCATGGGATGGAGAACGTTGTATCCGTTCATCCTGAGATATCGGCAGTAAATGTCTGTTGCGGTATATCCCTCAGGATGGCCTACATGAAGGCCCTGGGCTGAAGGGTAGGGAAACATATCGAGTACATATTGTCGTTTTTCTTTTGGAAAAGCGGGGTCTTCTACAGCCCTAAAGGTTTTGTGTTCTTCCCAATAGTGCTGCCATTTTGGTTCAATCTTATCAAAGGGGTATCTGGCCATGGAACGGAGCTCCTTATTATTTCGCAGATTCGCTCATATCGCGTCTGCCATAATAATAACTCATGATAAATTGGGCAAGAGAATGGGAGCTGTTTCAAAACTTGGATAGTTTACTTAGGGATATTTAAAATAGCTCCCCTCAAATTGGTTCAATTAGTTCAAAAGGCCCCGTTCCAAGGCTTGTACTTGTGCCAGATTTTGGTCCCCTACCGTTTTAATATGGGTGATGATTTCATCAAATTCTTTATAAGCTTCTGTAATAGCCTTAAGCTTTGCGGTGATTTCGGTGAGCAGGGTAAAAACTTGTTCTATATGGCCCATGTTTTCTGATACTTCGCTGTTTATTTCATTTATATGGTCGTTTGAGGTGCTCACTACTTCGCTGATTTTACCGCTGGCGGTAAGCATTTCCTGGGCTCCCAGGGCCATTTCAGAAAGACCCTGGAGTATTTCTTCGATAGCTTTAAAAACGTCTTCTATTTCTTTGACAAGACCAGTGCGGTTGTTGAGGTAGTCTTTTATGTAGGCAGCCGTATCGGATACGACTTTAGTATTTTCTTTAAGTACCCCGATCATCGTTTCAGTTTGGCTGCGAGCTTCCGCAGAGAGTTTTCTTATTTCTTGAGCGATGACCGAAAAACCCTTGCCCGCACTCCCCGCATGGGCTGCTTCTACTGATGCATTCATGGCTAAAAGGTTTGTCGTATCCGCAATGGTAGTAATACCCTGGGCTGTTTGTAAAGATTTGGTTGAACTTGTGACAACCGCATCAAAACTCTTAAAAAGCTGGGACAGTTCTACGCTCTGGGCCGCAATCTTATTGAGAATGGCATTCATACTTTCGTGTTTTGCCTGAGCCCTGCTTGAAATGGACTGGATGGTAGTCCCGATTTGGGTTATTGCGGAACTTGTTTCCTGCAGAAATACATTATGTTCATTGGTAGCATCCCGGAGTCCCGCTATATGGTTGGCCATATCGCGGTTTGAAGCAAGACTTGAATTAGTTCGGTCCTGTAAAATACTTATTTCCCGGTTTGCCTGTTCAAGGGATTCTTTAACTTGTTTATTTAAGAATTGGGATCGGTTTGCAGTCTGAACCAGGTTCTGGCCTAGATTAAAGGTTTTCCGAGTGTTTTCCAGCAGCTTGTTGAGCCGTTCAAGCTGTTTTTTGCTCTCTTCCACGCTTTTATTGGATATGGATATGATTGAACGATAAAAACCTTCAATAAACAATATGAAAATATTAACTGGCACTAAGGTGAGTGTCAGCAAAATAAAAAGTGAAAAGATTTGTTTTGAAAATCCCCCTGCCGCCGGGACGATGTATAAAAGGGTGACGAGTATAAAACTCGCGGTATTTCCAATCATGTACAATATGATCTGTCGTTTGGAGAGGGACATGATGAGATTTACTATCGTTGCTGCCAATGTATAAGCTACCATGCGGTAAATACTGATTCCACCTTCTGCGGGGAGCAGAAGACCAACCCAGGTCGGATTTAACCACAGCCCAATAGAAGAAAGATAAGCTGCTAGAGTATGTTTGCCCCTTCCAAGCATGATGATAGAAACAATGAATGTTAAAGAAGTAAAAATCACTGAAAGGAGGAATAATAAGCTGTTTTGGGGGTTTTCGGCAAATCGAACAATGGCACCGGTATTGAAATATAAAAACAATACAATGTTTCCATAAAACAAAATCGGAAGCTGCTTCTGAAGTCCTATGGGGAGCGAATTGAGATAATTTTCTTTTAAGATCAAATTAACGAGCTTTTTTTTCAAAATAAAGCCTCCGTATATGGAGGCTAGTATATATTAAAATCTCCAAAATGTATAGTTTTTAGGCTCCTTGTTCCAATACATGCCGTATTTGATCTTTCAGTTTGATGAGCTGTTCTTCCTTTCGTAAACTTACCGATTCTATGACGAGCCGCTCGGAATCTCTAAGGTATAGGATTAAATTGTTGTATTGTTTAGGCCGGAACAGTTTGCCTATCCCGTGCTGCGGTATGCTTTCTTTGTCATCGCCCCGTGTTTGCTGCATTGAGCCCTTTGTTGCCCGTTCCACCGAAATTTCATCAACCTGATCAAAGGGAATTTCTAATATTTTTGCCAGGAATAGAAGCCCAAAACGAAAACTAATTGTTTTGCGTATTGGATTAAAGACCCATCGCTCTTCATAAAAGATTCCAAAGAAAAGCAAAATAATAATTACAAGTCCAGGGACTCCAAAACCTGCTGGGGAACCTTCTTGTACCGGGAGCAGCAAGGCAAACAGAACCACGCTGCCAATACAGAATAATACGAGCCTAATCCATAGGGGTACATGGAGTATTAGAATGCCCTTTTCTTTGGTGGTGCTTTTCAGCAAAAACTCCATAATCTACGCCTCCAGATACTTTTTTAGTTCAAAAATGCTGTTGATCCGTTCATGAGGATAGTCCTGGTGCAGGTTTTCCTCATCCAACAGGATGCCCCGGCCGCCGATATCTAAATATCCTTGTACATAGGAGGGGTAATCATCGATAAAGAGAACCTCCTGGGGGCTTTTCCCAAGGGTTTTCAAAACCCGATAGAAGACTTCCTTTTGGGGTTTCCCTTGCAGGCCATTCCAGCGGATATCGAAAATATGGGTAAAAATGCCCTGCAGTTCTAGCTTGTTGATGATTCGTTCTGCATGTTCCATGGGCGAATTGGTAAGAATTGCCTTAGGTTGTTTTAGACTGAGTAAAAAGTCCCGTACTTTTGGATCCGGATGCAAACCCGCTTCTTCTCCTGCGGGGTGTATGGCCCGGTAATAAGTATCGACATCGGTAAGGCCCTCTTCTGCCATGAGCCATTCCAGGGTGGTGCCATAGAAAGCGATTCGAGCTTGTCGTCTCTGAACTGCTTCTTCTTCTGAAATCCCAAGATACTGGGCCGTGAACTTTCTGATCCGCTCGCCCACCGCTTTTTCGAGGCCGAAGCTGCTGGAATAGAGGGTGTTGTCGAGGTCAAAGAGTAAATAAGAAACCATAGTGTTATACTATCAAATTACAACAGCAATGATAATGGTTATATCAGAGGAATTTGGTTCATCAATCCAAATTTTGGCGGGCCCTGTTTCTATCGATTCCTGCGATTATGTCGTTTATTTGTTCCGCAAGTTTACGCATTTCAGCTACGACGATTTTAAAGGACCGGCCTTTGTCGCCCAACTTTGCTGCCTGAATAGAACCGTTCAGAGAAAGGACTTTCATACGCTCCGCAATATCGATGATCTGATTTTCCATGTCCCGAACAATTTGCCGTTCCCGTTCGGTATCGATTTCTCGCTGTATCTCCTCTTTGACGGCAATTTCAGCCATTTTTTGCAGGGGTTTTACAATTTGGGGGTCTCCGGCGATTCCAATGACCGCGATTCGCTGCCCGTTGAGTCTAATGACACCATTGTAGCCTGGTCTTGTTCCCTGCATGGTGGCCGCCATTTCGGGGGTGATGGCAATTTCGTCTACCTCGCCGTTCATGATCCGTTTGCCCCCCTCATGGACGGTGCCGATTCGATTAGGGTCATAGGAAGCGATAATGATGCCATTCTGATCTATAACATTGGCATCCGCGCCTGAAACAGCCTTTATATCTGATACAATCTTGCGAGCCAGTTCTGTTTTGATTGTGTATGCGCTTTTCAAGGTCTATTCTCCAATAGAATAAAGTATGAAGGGTGTTCGGTATTTCGTCAATGTGAGCGGCCCGAGGGTAGACCGAAGTCCTATAGCCGTGACTGTGGGGTCCTGGTGTTGTGTACCCTTGCCGGAAGGCAAGGGGTACTCCACGCCACACCACAAGGTGCGATTCTAGTCTTTCGGTCTACCCCTGCGCCGCGATTAGAACCGTATGCTGCCTTTAATCATGGGGCCGTAATGAACCAGGTAAACCGAAGGAGATGCATCTACATAACCGCTTTCTACTGGCCCTTTGGGTGTAATACAGGTGAGTGTTTGGCCCCCAATGTTGTAACCGATACCAATACCCACATGGAAGCGTTTTATATGCTGCACAAACTGAATCCCTAGGGTGAGGTTGTAATCTACCATCATGGCAATCTGGGTAGCGCTCCACAAGGTGCGGTTTCCGTTTGCTGCTTCTACAATAGCTTTTACCTGGTTGCTGATTTCCGATGTGCCTACCCCAAAACGATCCTGGGTCCATGCCCAGAAAGAAAAGCCCTGGAAGGAGCCGAAAATACCCTTTTGAAATAGAGCATCATGAAGGGTATCGAAACCAAAAAGAAAGGAATAAATAGAAAATTTCATGTCCGGCTGGTAAAAGGAAACCACCGGAGCCCACCAAACCGATTCCAAATAATCGTTCCACACAAGGCAGTTAATCTGTACGGGTAATGAATAGGAGCTATACCCGATTCCGTAATACAGTCCCTTAGGAGAGGCATACAACAGGTCAATGTTAAGTAACTGGTTATCAAAATCGACAGAGTCGGGTAGGCCTGGTATTGTCTCTCCAAGCCATTCGGCGGTTCCCTTAAGACGGGAATATTCCACCCGGGCTTCAAATACATCAATATTAAGGAACCCCATAAAATGGTTGATGTGACCGATGAGGTTGTTGTCGGTTTTAAGCGTAGCGCCCAGACCTAGGTTAAGTTTTTTGAAAAAGAGGCCTCCTTCATAAATACTGCTCAGTGTCTGTTCCATGCTGACTTTGAACTTGTTAACCCGGGGTGTGTCGTATCCAAAGAACTCGTCGGAGAGGGCATCCCAGTCGCCTGAGGCCCAGTTGTTCCAGGGGAGGATGGCAATACTGCCATAACTGGAAAAATAATCGACCAGTTTATTGGCAGCCTCCTGTTGGATGGTGTTTTGTGCAGATGCTGGAAGGATCGAAATGACAAATAATAGAAAAAAAAGACTGAGCCGGTTGCATCTTATAGTGTTCATTATGAGCAACCCCCTTTTATGAAATAAAGTATAGTGCGGGAGAGGGGAACTTCAAGCTCGGTATGCCTGGTCCAGAAACGAAGCAACCCATGCAAGGGGGGCATTCCAGTTTATGGCAACCTCGTTTGTCGCATAGGACCCAATATCATCAATATAGCGATAGGGAATAGGCCGTTTTGCAAGTTCCCACTGTGCCGCTGCAGGGTCCTGTATTTGGGCGTTGGGTCCGCCGCAAAGAGCTCCGGGCGGTGGCGGCGGATAGCCCGCTGCCGGATCGTTCGCCCATACGCGATGGTGGGGATGGGTAAGCGAATCGGTGCCGTAGCCAGACACGAAACTTTTTCTGAGCCCATTATAGCCTAATATATAATCCATGGTTCTGCTGACCGCAGCGAGGTACCGTGGGTCGCCAGAAATATCGTAGGCCAGGGCCATAATGATAGCGTTATTCAAGGTCACCGAGTTGGATCCCCAAACAAAACCAGAGGCGTCCATGGGGATGCCAAAACCGCTTGCAGCCTGGATTGCTTCGTAGCGGGCAGCTGTCTGTACGATCTGGTTCCGGATACGGTCCCGTTCGGTTTTGGAGAGGGATGTCTCCGCAATTGCGAGCGTAATGCTTCCCAGCGCCGCGGTGTCAGCCCAGCTCATAGAAGCAGCCCTGTTGTCATGAAGACCAGGGAAGGATGCAAAATAGGTTGATGAACGGATGAACTGTTCGTATTCAGCCCTTCCTGTGGTTGCATAGAGTTCACAGGCGGCCCAGTACCATTCGTCCTGAATTTCGGTGTCGTCATAGTTGCCGCCCCCCTCTCCGGGAACATTTCCCGCGATCAGGACCGGATTTGCCCCTGCGGCCTTCCATGCCCGTTCTGCAGCGGTAAGACAGCGCTCCGCAAATGAACGGTCGTAGGGCGACCAGAGCCTGGCTGCCTGGGCTGCGCAGGCGGCCAGGTTAAGGGTTGCGGCTGTGGTGGGCTCGTAGACATAGCGGCCCCAGGCTGCGCCATCCTGCATGTCATTGTTGTTATCGATATAAGTAGGAAGTGTTGCCGGCACTCCGGACCATTTCCGGTCATGGAGCTTATGGAAAACCATGCCGCTCAAGGCGTTTCCTTGAGGGATCTGCATGCGAAGCATGAATTCCAGTTCCCAGCGAGTTTCGTCCAGTATGTCGGGGATACCGTTCCCGTTTTCCGGGATCGGCAGGTCGCCGTCAGAAAAGGCCTGGGGAGAGCTTTCAAAGGCATTTTGGAGGGTCCATACCGAAATGCCTCCGTTGACCACATACTTACCAAAGTCCCCCGCATCGTACCAGCCGCCAGAGCCATTAATCTTAAAGGGAAAGCTGTCCCATTTTTTGCCCTGCGCGTCCGTACCTGCAAAGGCGCGGATATCCGCGTCACTTACATGACTCGCAGGCCGTGCCCAGGTTTTTCCTGCGTATGCTTCGGCCAGTTCTATGCCGCTCCGCATGAGGTAAAAGAAATGGAGCGCATCATGGGTGAGGGCTGCATAGAGGTCTTTACTTATTATAAAAGGATCACTCTCCTTCTCGCCGATACGAATCCGATATGTTCCCGGTCTTGTAAAGAAGCTGAAATCTGCCCGGTGCAGCCTGCTGCCGCTCAAGGAATCGATAAAGGCTGGGATCGTCTTCCCGCTTGCCTGTACGGTTCCGGTCATCGTATCTAAAAGTGTCCAAACGAAGGGACCCGGATCATCTGCTGTAAGAGATGCATATTTAGGGGCTCCGGTGGGGTAGCCGTACTGATTGTAACTGAGGCTTACGCTTGTATTCATAGTGAAATCCTTTTTAAGGTTAATGCAAAAAGGGTCGCATTGTTTCAGATGTTTCAGTGTATCATATGATTGAAAATTTTCAATTAAAAAATGAACTGGTCTTTTGTGCAGATCTTGTGAAAGCTGCTTCTCTGGGCTAAGCTTCTGGCAAGGAGCTGCTATGGCGGTAGAACGACCAGATCTGGGTCTTCCTCCGGGAAGCCTTGTTTATGTGGGGGATCGGAAACCTACTGAAACCAGTCTTTCTGTCATTGGGTATGATCCTATTGGATCATGGATAAAAACAGCCGACACGGTGGAAGAACTTTTATCCTACCGAAACGAAGCAGGTATTACCTGGATTAACGTGAACGGCCTTGATGATATGGATTCTCTTTACAAACTGGCGAAAACCTATTGTCTCCATAACCTTACCTTGGAAGATATTTTCAACACCGAACACCGGCCCAAGGTAGAAGAATTCGAAGATTATCTTTTTATCATCGCCAAGACCATTACCTGGAACGACGAAAAGGGGCCTGAATACGAACAGATTTCCATCGTTCTCACTAAAAATACGGTGATTACTTTTCAGGAACACCCGGGGGACTGTTTTGATACTATCCGCAAACGAATAGAGGTTAACGCAGGGCGGATTCGCAAAATGGGGAGCGATTACCTGGCCTACACCCTCCTGGATTCTATGGTAGATGATTATTTTAAAACCCTGGATCAGCTGGGACAGCGGCTCGAGGACTTTGAGAACCAGGCGGTGGATGAAACGGGCAGGCATTTCTTAAAACAGCTCCAGCAGGTAAAGCAGCAGGTACTGGCCCTGCGACGGGTCATTTGGCCATTGCGGGAAAGCATTGCTACCTTGCAGCGGCTGGAAACGGAGCTGATTTCAGAGGAACTCCATCCTTTCCTTAAGGACCTGTATGATAACATCCTGCAAAGCGCCGAAACAATTGAAGGTTACCGGGAATTGATAGTGAGCATTATGGAAGTGAACCTCTCCTCGGTATCAAACAAGATGAACGAGGTTATGAAGGTCCTGACCATTATATCAACCATATTTATTCCGCTGACCTTCGTTGTGGGTGTTTACGGTATGAATTTTAAATTTATGCCCGAATTGGAACACCCTCTGGGTTATCCGATTACCTGGTCTGTTATGGTCCTCATCGCCCTGGGGATGGTGGCCTTCTTTAAACGCCGGCACTGGTTGTGATATATTCCTTTCCATGAATACATGGATTGAATGGTTTGGTACTTTTGCCTCAGTAATGGTTGCCGTCAGCTTGACCTTAAAAAACATCAAGCGGCTTCGGATTGTAAACCTTATTGGTTCTTTGGCTTTTGCAATTTACGGCTTTCTTATTTCCGCATGGCCCGTGTTCGGCCTCAATGCGTTCATCGTGCTGGTGAACAGCTACTATTTATATGTCATGGCCCGGGATGCAAAACGGCCTGAGACCTTTGAAATTCTTTATGTAAACCTGGTACATGACGAATATGCCCAGCGTTTCTTGCAGTTCTATGGATCAGATATCAGGAAGTTTTTCCCCTCCTTCCCGCTCACCGGCCAGAACGATTACCTCGCAAGCCTGGAAGCCTGCTTTATTTTGCGGCAGACCGTACCGGTATCCCTCGTTGTGTATCGCCGGGATGCAAATGGCGATCTATCCATATTGATGGATTATGCGATCCCCGCATACCGGGACCTTAAGAATGCAAAATTCTTCCTGGAAACAGCTATCAGTAATATTGCCCGCACCGCCAAGGTGGTGCATGCCCAGGCGGAAGTCCAGGCCCATGAGGCCTATCTTAAAAAGCTTGGTTTTACCAAGGTTGGTACCTCCGGGGCGGTCCAACTGTATCAGAAAAACCTCGGTTAATTAGTAAAAAGGCTGCGTTGTGGCGATACTGCTTTCTACGGTTGCTGAGGACATTGAATGGGCTGCCAGAGCTATTCGGGAAGGTAAACTGGTAGCCTTTCCTACTGAGACGGTTTATGGTCTTGGAGGCCAGGCGACCAATACCGCTGCCCTGGCCCGGATTTTCGAGGCGAAGCGGCGGCCTACCTTTGACCCCCTTATCGTGCATATCGCTGCGAGGGAACAATTATCAGATGTGGCGGACCTTGCCCTGCTCAGTGAGAAACGCCGCAATCTTGTACAGCGCCTGGCAGAAAACCTTTGGCCCGGGCCCCTGACCCTGATTCTGCCAAAACAAAACAGCATCCCCGATCTAGCTACGAGCGGTCTCGCTACCGTTGCGGTCCGTCTCCCGGCTCATCCGGTAGCCCGGGACCTGATCCGCCGTGCGGGGGTTCCGGTGGCTGCGCCGAGCGCCAATCCCTTCGGATACCTGAGCCCAACCAAGGCAGAGCATGTGCTCAAGCAGCTTGGGGACCGGGTCGATTTTATTATCGATGGGGGTAAATGCGAAGTTGGTGTTGAGTCTACCGTGCTGGACCTGAGCGGCGATACCATCACCATCATGCGCCCCGGCGGTCTATCCCGTGAACGGATAGAATCACTTATCGGTCCGGTGACCCATATTGATAGAACCACGAGCCATCCTACAGCTCCGGGGCAGCTTCCGAGTCACTATGCTCCCCGGGCATCTCTGAGCCTGTACCCGCTCGGGGCTATTCCAGTAGCTATTCCCGAATTGCCGCAGCAAAGGCTGGCCTGTCTCTTTTTTGACGAAACAAGCCGCAGCCGTTGGCTGGCTGACTTTATCCGGACTTTCCCCGGTAAGGATGCGCCGGTAACCCGTGTGCTTGCTCCTTCGTCATTGCTCCTCGAGGCTGCAGCTAATCTCTTTGATATACTGCACGAACTGGATGCCCTCGGTGTGGATAGAATCCTTGCAGAACGGGTTCCTGACCGGGACCTGGGGCCTGCTATTAACGATCGGCTCTACAAGGCCCGGGGCGAGGCAAAAGAAAGCCGCTAGTCGGTGCTAATATAGTCAGAAAATTCATCATCCACCGATATTAAAAGATCTCCTGTCTCTTCGTCGCCCAGGCGGGCAACAGCTCCTAAAGTGCGGGGCCGGCCCGTATCAAGGTCCAGTTTTCCCCGCCGCCAGGTGGTTTCGTAAAAGAGGAGCTTCTTTGTTTCGGGAATTCCCATTTGGATAAGCCGTTCCGCCCCGGCTCGGATCAGGGTTGCTTTTTTTTGGCAGTCCTGAGAGTTACCCAATTCCCATACACCAAGTTGGATAGGATTCGCCGGATTCTGCACATCTCCGAAAAACTCGCCCCGAAGGCACCGGTCCCGGCTGCTCCCCAAATAGGGTACAAAGTCTGCGTGTTCCGCAAGCTTCCGGTCCGTGGCGCCGAAATGACCTGTGGCCGGGTCCAGGGTAAAAATGACGGTTCGCTCCACCGCCTGGCCGTAAGCCTTAAACATAATGCCCTGTAATTCGCCGTTTCGGTTCAAGGTTTGCGTAATGGTATCTTCCCGTTTTAAGATACGGACCGCTTCTAAAAGCCAAAGCCTGAGTTCTGCCGTATCGGTTTTGTAATTTTCCAGGTCTTCCCGGAATGCAGCGAGGGATATGGACTCATAGCGGCAGGACAGGAAGGACCGGTAGATATCCCGCACATTATTTTTACGGGCGAATTGCAGGATCAGGTCCCAAATAAGGATTTCGAGCTTTTTGCACCGCCAAATATAGGCAGCGATTTCTGCCTTATCGGCGTTTACCTTCGGTGCATCAGCGGCGCTCATGGCCTTGAATTCGGCGAGCCTTGTTTCCAGGGCCCTTAGCTCACTTTCTTCCCGCTGTTCAGCCTTAGGGAGCCGGATAATCCACCGGGTCCCCTTCCCCGGCTCGCTGTGGACCGAAATGTTTTCAGTGCCAAAGGCTGCGTATATTTGCCGTGTCCCCTGGCCTTCTCCCATGTTTGCCTTGGTGGTAATTCCCACAAACTGGGGCCGCCCGTCGGGGCCAACCTGCAGTTTGTTTTTATCAATACCAATTCCATTGTCTTCTACTGTAAGGAGTATCCAGGGGCTCACATCCTGCAGGGAAATAGAAAGGAGCCCCGGCCGGTCTGCGGCCTTTATGGCGTCCAGAGCGTTGGAGACCAGGTTCACGATAGCCCGGGCTGCTTCCAGGTAGTGGGCCCGTGCTTCCCCCACATTGGGCGCAAAGCGGAGCACCAGTTCACAGTTTACCGGCGAATGTTCTACCATGGGAATGATACGGTCAATAATGAGTTCTTTAAGATTGATGGTCCTGAATCGCTGAACCGAATCGCGGAAAAGGTTGAGGGTGTTAACCAGGGCTGTTGTTTCTCGATTGATGTCCTCGATAATACGGGAACAGTTTTCTGCTGTAAGTGCCCCGGCCATATCGGCAATGAGCCTGATTGCCTTTTTTGCATCATGCCGGATTTTTCCCAGTTCATCCGCCGTGCCGGAACTGATGCCGATTTTAGGAATCGTTTCGCGAATGCTGCGGGCTTCCCCTTCCAGACGGATAAAGTTGAGGGCCCGCCAGTTTAAACGTTCCTTTTCGGCAAAACCGCGGCGCTTGTAAAACATCAATATTTCCGCCTGCCGTTCCCAGATATAAAGATCGATGACAGCCTCTTCCGGGGCTATCGATGCAAGGTGGGCCAGAAAGGCTGAACCAATTCCCTTGCTGCGGCCAAAGGGGCTGGTAACCTGCTTGTAAATATGGAGCCGTTTTTTCTCCGGGTCTGACCAGACTTCTATAAAACCAAGAATCTCCCGTTCCTCTTCCCATACGAAGGAATACTGGTAATCCTTCTCGAGCCGCTCATCCACCGCATAGGGGGTTGGGATGATGAAACTATCGATGTTCAGGCTGGGGTTCCGGCGGATGCGGTCCTCCAGTTCTCGGTTAAAAGGTTTGATATACAGGCTCGTCATGGTTCTACTTTCTGCGCCTTGCTGCAAGCTGTCAAGGGAATTTTTTAGTTCCTATTGATAGAAACCAGCTTTATTTGATATACCATATCCGCGACGCCGTGCCTGCCCCGCCCGGCGCGACCGCAACGAGGCCACTGGTATGCTCAATGCGATTGCACTGGGGTGAAATGTTCTTTTAAAGAGGTAGGATATGCGTCACCTTTCTCTCGATCCCCTGGTGGAACAGGCCGGATACGGTCCGTTCCAGCGCCGGCTTCTGTGGGTATGCGGTCTTGGCTGGGCCGCCGATGCCATGGAAGTAATGCTCGTTTCCTTTGCTTTGCCTGCTATGGCGGCGGAATGGGCCCTGTCGGCGGCCCAAAAGGGCCTCCTTGCCACAGCCCTCTTTGTCGGCATGTTTGCCGGAGCCCTTATCTGGGGCCGCCTTTCCGATGTAGTGGGCCGTAAGTTCGGTTTTATGGCCACCATCGGCATCGATTCGGTCTTTGGTTTACTGTCGGCCTTTTCCCCAAATTTTGCAGTTTTCCTCGTCCTACGGATGCTCACCGGTTTTGGCGTGGGCGGAACCCTGCCAGTGGATTATGCGGTTTTTGCCGAATTCCTGCCCGCCAAAGACCGGGGGAAACGGCTCGTGCTTCTTGAATCTTTCTGGGCTTTCGGTACCCTCGCCGCGGCCGGAGCCGCCTGGCTTATTGTGCCCCATCTGGGCTGGCGTGCCCTCTTTGCGGTTTCAGCCCTGCCTGGACTCCTCCTCTTCGCGGTCCGTTCATTTGTTCCCGAGTCTCCCCGGTATCTGGCGGTCTCCGGCCGCGGCGAGGAGGCCCTTCGGGTCATTGAAACCGTGGCCCGCCGCAACGGAAAAGAACTAAAATTGGAGGCTTCCAGCGTGGAACAGGCTACCGATGCGGGGCAGGAGACGAAATCCAGAGTGCTTGACCTCTTTTCCCGGGAGCTTTGGATAACGACCCTCCTTTTGTGGGCCATATGGTTTTTCATATCCATAGGCTATTACGGTATTTTTACCTGGATACCCTCCTGGCTCAGGACCAAGGGCTTTTCTCTTCCCGCAGTATACCCCTATTCGTTCTTTATGGCCCTGGCTCAGCTCCCTGGATATTTCTCTGCTGCCTATCTGGTTGAAAAAATCGGCCGTCGCTTCACTCTGGGGATCTATCTTGCAGGAAGCGGCATTGGTGCCCTTGCCTTTTCCCTTGCCGTAAGCCCCGTGGGTATAGTGGTTTCTGCTCTTGTGCTGTCCTTTTTTGCCCTTGGCGCTTGGGGTGCCCTCTATGCATATACTCCCGAAGCCTATCCCACGATTATCAGAACCACCGGCATCGGCAGCGCGAGCGGCATGACCCGCATTGCCGGTATGATTGCCCCCTTTGTGGGAGCACTCCTGGCAGGGGCTTCATTAACCGCAGCCCTGGTGCTCTTTGCTGCGGCCTATGGCTTAGCGGCCCTGGCGGCCTTCCTGCTTCCCCATGAAACCTGGGGGGCTGCACTGGAAGACGCCTAAAAACCGGAGGATACTTAAAAACGGTATAAGCCTTAATTAGTGAAGCGCTCGGGAGCGATACTCAAGTAATAGGCAGCCGGCTGCAAAATAGTCTCTGGTCTAGGTTGCCCTTCTGCCCCGGGCGATAATGAGTTTTCCCGAACGAACGCTTTCCAGGATGCCGTACTGTTCAAGCATGACCTGGAAGGCGTTTAGTTTGTCGGATTTTCCAGTTGCTTCGAAGGTAATAGAATCATCGGTCAGGTCCACACTTCGGGCTTTAAAATGGTCTGCAATTTGCAGCAGCTCAGTCCGCTGTTCCTTGCTGCAGGCTACCTTGATGAAAAGCAATTCTCCCTCCACCACATCCTCTCCCGTATGATCCGCCACATGGATTACATCTACCAGTTTACCGAGCTGTTTGATAATCTGGGCAAGAGTTTCCTTGTTTCCCCGGGCAACCAAATTCATGCGAGAAAAAGCGTTGTCGTGGGTTGGAGACACCACGACGCTGTCCAGGTTATAACCCCGGCGGGAAAAGACCAGGGCTATGCGTATGAGAACCCCTGGTTTATTCGATACCAGGAGACTTATACTGTGCTGTTCCATTGTAGAATTCATCAGGTACTCCCCTTTGGTTTTTCAATTGGTCCTACGGGCCTGCCGAGCAGCATGGCGCTGTAGTCGGAGCCTGCGGGTATCATGGGAAACACGTTCTCTTCCTGGGCTACTTCTGCATGGACAATGCAGGGGCCCTCATGGGCAAGGGCGGCGCTCAGGACCGACGTTACCTCATCAACCTGGCTGATTCTGTATCCCTTCATACCATAGGCTTCTGCAAGCTTTA
Source organism: Gracilinema caldarium (assembly GCF_029265695.1). Taxonomy (GTDB): domain Bacteria; phylum Spirochaetota; class Spirochaetia; order Treponematales; family Breznakiellaceae; genus Gracilinema; species Gracilinema caldarium_A. Next base: position 28,932 of record NZ_JAJUHW010000029.1, read on the forward strand.
CAAAATCGGGGTTGTGTTCCAGGGCAACACCGGATAGTCGGTTGTTAAAGAAAATATCCTGCCACTGCCGGACCATGCCGAGATATTTGTTATCAATTATGATGATTTTTACCGGTGTTTTCTGGATCATGGCGGTGGACAGCTCAAACTCGGTCATCTGGAATCCCCCATCGCCCACAATAGCTAAAACCTGGGCGTCCGGCCGGGCAAGCTGGGCTCCGATTGCGGCGGGAAAACCAAATCCCATGGTCCCCGCTCCCCCTGAGCTGATCCAGTTACGGCCCCCATCAGTTTTGTAGTATTGGGCTGCCCACATTTGATGCTGACCTACGTCGGTGCTTACGATGGCCTTCCCCTTTGTCAGCCGATACAGGGTATCGATGACGAGCCGGGCTGAAAGTTCCTGTGGATTGTAGGTAAGGGCAAAATCCCTTTTCCAGCTTTGTATTTGGGTAAGCCACGCGGCTGTGTCCCCTGGTCTTGCCAGGGCCATGAGGGCGGAGACTGCCTCTTTTGCGTCGGCATTGATAAAACAGTCAACCGGAACCTGGCGGTTTTCTTCTGCAGGATCGATATCTATATGGATTTTTGTTGCCCCGCTGCAGAAGGTTTTCGGATTTCCTGTAATACGGTCATCGAATCGGGAACCCACTGATAGTATCAGGTCGCAGTCCCGGACGGCAAAATTGGCGTAGGCTGTGCCGTGCATTCCGAGCATACCCAATGAAAGCTCATGGGTTTCTGGAAAGACGCCTTTGCCGAGGAGTGTGGAGACCACGGGGATCTTTAATTTTTCTGCCAGGTGCCGCACCTCGGTTTCAGCTCCGGATATGACAGCCCCGTGCCCTACAAGAAGTATCGGCCGTTTGGCCTCCGAAAGGGCCGATGCAGCGCACTCAATTTGGTGTTCATCGAAACCTTGGACGGTTTTATAACCCGGCAGGTCCATACCAACCGTAAAATCCGGTCTGCAGCGGGCGGATGATACATCCTTGGGCACATCGATAAGCACCGGTCCAGGTCTGCCGCTGGATGCAAGATAAAATGCTTCCTTCATAATGCGGGGCAGTTGGGCGGCATCCTTTACTAGGTATGAGTGTTTGACCACAGGATAACTGATACCGGAAACGTCGGCTTCCTGAAAAGCATCGAGACCCAGGTTCGCCGTGATCGTCTGGCCGCATATAACGATGAGGGGTACCGAATCCATGTGGGCCGTCAGTAGTCCGGTGATGGCATTGGTTGCCCCGGGGCCGCTTGTTACCAGCGCGACCCCGACCTTGCCGCTTGCCCGGGCATAGCCGTCTGCCATATGGACTGCGCCCTGTTCGTGGCGGCTCAAAACTAGTTGGATTGGTGAATCCAAGAGGGCATCGAATAGGGGAATGTTTGCTCCCCCGGGATAGCCGAATATATGGGTAAGCTCATGCTGTTCGCAGGACGCGATAATCGCCTGAGCCCCGGTCATGATTTCATCGTTCATGGCGCAAATCCTTTCAGGTAGGGGATGGAATCCGTAACAGCAGCGATGCGGTTACGGTTGTTTGCCAGGGTTGCTAGGGTATCCCAGGTCCCGGCTAAAAATTTCTGTCTGTGGCTTTCGTTCATTACAATTGGAAATACAAAGACCAGTTCAGGTTGATGAAAGCCTCCTCGATGATGGTCTTCAGTGCCGGTCCGTGGCCGTTCTGCCCGTACCTGGAGCATTTTAATATCCAATGTTACCAGAAGTTCCGGTTCCGCCTCAGCAAAGCCCTGGATCTGCTGGATCATATCCCCTGGGGCTGTGGCCGTCGGGAGGCCGATAGCAGCGCAGTTCCCTGCAAAAATGTCAGCAAAACTTTCTCCCAGAATTGCCTTAATGCCCCAGCGAGCCAGAGCCTGGGGCGCGTGTTCCCGGGAAGAGCCGCATCCGAAATTTCGGTTTACCACAAGGATTTCGGCTCCTGTGAAACGGACATCGTTAAAAGGATGGGCCTTTTCCCGGCCCTGTTCATCATAACGCTCATCTCTGAAAGCCTGTTCTCCCAGCCCCTCAAAGGTAACACAGCGGAGGAAACGGGCGGGAATGATGCGGTCTGTGTCGATATCGTCTCCTTTAAGGGGAACCGGCCGGCCCTGTATAGTCTGAATTCGCGGATCTGTCATGGCAAAAACTCCCGTACATCGGTAATGGAACCCCTGATTGCTGCAGCTGCAACCATGGCGGGGCTCATAAGCATGGTCCGCCCCCGGGCCGAGCCCTGACGGCCAATAAAATTCCGGTTTGATGAGGATGCGCAAAGTTCATTCCCCTGAAGCCGGTCTGGATTCATGGCAAGACACATGGAGCAGCCCGCCTGGCGCCACTGGAACCCCGCCTCAGTAAAGATCCGGTCCAGTCCTTCTGCCTCGGCGGCGGCTTTAACCTGTTCAGAGCCGGGAACCACGAGGGCCCGCACTCCCGGAGCTACTCTTCTTCCCCGCAGTACCGCCGCCGCCTCCCTGAGGTCACTGAGTCTTCCGTTGGTACAGCTTCCGATAAATGCAACCTGAATCGGAGTACCCAGCACCGATTCTCCTGCCTTTAATCCCATATGGTCATAGGCTGATCGGGCAAGTTCCGCATCTTCACCAAGACTTTCCGGTTTGGGGAGTCTTTCTGTTACGGCAATACCCTGTCCTGGCGTAATTCCCCAGGTAACCATGGGCTCGAGTCGTGACACATCAATGGAAACTTCGTCATCGTATTCCGCATCCGGATCGGATGCCATGGAAAGCCAGTAAGCTTTTGCGGCTTCAAAGGCTGCTCCCTGGGGAGCATAGGGTTTTCCCCGCAGGTATTCTACAGTGATCTTGTCGGGATTAATGTAGCCGCAGCGGGCTCCGCCTTCTATACTCATATTGCAGAGGGTGAGCCGGCCTTCCATACCAAGCCGCTCTATGGCTTCCCCTGCATATTCATAGGCATAACCGATACCGCCTTTAACACCGAGCCGGGCGATGAGGGCCAGAATAAAGTCCTTTGCGTAGATTCCCCGTCCTGGTGAACCTATAAAATTGATGCGCCTCACCCTGGGTTTCGAGATTGCCAAGGTCTGGGTTGCAAGTACATCTCGAATCTGACTCGTTCCAATTCCGAATGCCACAGCCCCCAAGGCGCCGTGGGTAGAGGTGTGGGAATCGCCGCAGACAATGGTCATACCTGGCTGAGTAAGGCCCAGTTCTGGACCGATTACATGGACAATGCCCTGTTTGCCGCTTCCCCAGGAAAAAAATTGTATACCCTGATCTCCGGTGTTTTGTTCCAGTGCGGTGAGCATCTCCTCTGCAAGGCTATCCTTGAGCGGTCGTTCTGTATCGTCCGTAGGTACAATGTGGTCTACGGTGGCTACGGTCCGTTCCGGGTAGGCTACCTTAAAACCCCGTTCGCGGATCATGGCGAAGGCCTGGGGTGAGGTAACCTCATGGATCAGGTGAAGGCCTATGAAGAGCTGGTCTTCGCCTGAGGGGAGGGTTCCAATTTTATGGAGTTCCCATACCTTGTCGAGCAATGTTTTACCCATCAATCTGCTCCTTTAAGCCCCAGGGGGCTTCTCTGTGCTTTCAATTATCATCAGGCAGTTTTCTTGTGGCCCCCACATCGGCACTCTGAACAAAATGGGCGTATACCCTAAGGGATTCGCTCACCTGTCGGTCCCGGTTGCGAGGTGTAAAAGCCTCTTTGTCCCGATTCTTTTCTGCCCTCCTCCTAGCTTCCAGTTCTTCATCCTTCACTATCAGATTGATTGACCGGTCTCGGATGGAAATGTCGATGCGGTCTCCATCCTGAACGAGGGCTAGTTCTCCGCCGGCGGCTGCCTCGGGACTGATATGGCCGATGGAGAGCCCGCTTGTGCCGCCGGAAAATCGGCCGTCTGTAATGAGAGCGCAGGCTTGACCGAGACCCCGGCTTTTGAGGTAGCTTGTGGGATAGAGCATTTCCTGCATACCCGGGCCGCCCTTAGGTCCTTCGTAACGGATGACAACCACCATGCCGGGTTCTACCCGGCCTGAAAGGATGCCCTCTACCGCTTCTTCCTGGCTTTCAAAAACAATAGCAGGGCCGCTAAAGTTGAACAGGCTTTCATCGACTCCGGCGGTTTTAACGATGGCGCCCCGACGTGCGATATTACCGTAAAGAACGGCAAGGCCTCCGTCCTGGTAATAGGGGTGATCTGTATCTCGGATGCAGCCGCTCGTCCGGTCCAGATCGAGTTCCCGGTAGCGGTTGTCCTGGCTGCCCAAAACGAGGTTTGGTTTTCTGCTATAGAATAAGCCCCCCGGAGCGGCCCGGTAAAAGGTTTCCGGATCACCCAGACGGCGGTCTCCCCGTTCTGCAGTGCCGGTATCTGAATGGTTGGTCCGAGGCCGCAGCCTGAAACGGCTGAGAGCTTCTTTAAGACTGGGATAATCGACCCGGGAAACATCGGTATTGATGAGTCCCCCCCGGTCAAGTTCATCAAGAATACCCATGATACCTCCGGCTCGATGGACATCCTCGATATGGTAGGAAGAGCTTGGAGCTACTTTACAGATACAGGGAACCCGGCGGGAAAGGCTGTCTATATCGCGTAAGGTAAAATCAACATCTGCCTCATGGGCTATGGCAAGTATATGAAGAATTGTATTGGTGCTGCCTCCCATGGCAATGTCCAGGGCCATGGCATTGGAAAAAGCCTCTTTCGTGGCGATACCCCGGGGGAGAAGCCGAGTGTCGCCTGTCCGATAGAACGTATCTGTCAGGTCGCAGATCCGATCTGCTGCGAGGGTAAAAAGTTTTTTTCTATCCCCATGGGTTGCCAGGAGGGTTCCGTTGCCGACCAGGGCAAGGCCCAGGGCTTCGGTCAGACAGTTCATTGAGTTTGCGGTAAACATACCGGAACAGCTTCCGCAGCTTGGGCAGGCTGCAGCTTCAACCTGGGCCAAGGTACTGTCGGAAACCGATTCGTCGGCAGCCATGACCATGGCATCTACCAGATCCAGTGCCTTTCCATCAACACGGCCTGCTTCCATAGGGCCGCCGGATACAAAGACCGTAGGGATGTTGAGCCTCATGGCCGCCATGAGCATCCCCGGGGTAATCTTGTCGCAGTTAGAAATACAGATTAAGGCATCCGCCCGATGGGCATTCACCATATATTCTACACTGTCTGCAATGAGATCCCGGGAGGGAAGGCTGTAGAGCATTCCTCCATGTCCCATGGCGATTCCATCATCAATGGCAATGGTGTTAAATTCGGCGGCGAAAAAGCCCCGGCTTTCGATGAGAGCCTTTACTTCCTGACCTATGTTGTGCAGATGCGCATGGCCGGGGACGAACTGAGTAAAACTGTTGGCAATGGCGATTATCGGTTTCCCGAACTGTTCTGGCTTCATCCCGTTGGCCCGCCAGAGCGCGCGGGCTCCCGCCATCTTTCTGCCCTGGGTACTCGTCTGGGATCGTAATACCGGCATAGGACCTCCTTTGCGGTTACATAGCCTGATGCTTCCGCTGGTATGAATATATATTATTAAAATTGTAATCATAAAAACAAGAGTAATTATTAAAATTATGCAATAAAATTTAAGCGGCTGAAGTATAGGTAAATAATATAAATATTATTAAATGAGTAAGCTGAATTATTATCAAGTGTATTCCCGGATTACTTTTCCATCACCCACACCACATTTTCTCCCCAGGTTTCTGCGGAAATGGTGTGAAAGGGTCGAGACTCAGTCAGGGCCAGAACTCCCAGATCCCGGACGGCGGGGATCCCCTGGCCAATAAAGCGGGGGCTCAGGTCAAGAATGACCCGGTCTGCCAAATTGTTTTTTATAAATGAGGTAATGATCGCCGATCCGCCTTCCACAAAGAGGCTCCGTATACCCCTATGGGAGAGGAGGTCCAATACAGCGGGGAGGGAAAGCTTAAGCCTGCTCGGTACCGAATCTTGCTCTATCACAGTACGGGCAATGCTGACACCAGCCGCCATAAGGTTCCTGACGCGTTCCTCTTCATCCTGTTGTGCTGCCTTATCGTCGGGGCTTAGGTCATTTTGTTTTTCAGCGCCGATAATTAGAACCGGACCTTCATCGCTTGTTTTACAGAGGCTTGAGTTGGCCGGAGTCTGAAAACGGGCATCAAGCACGACCCTGAGGGGCTGCCGGTTTTCAGGATTTTCGGCCGGTGAGAGCCTGCATAAAAGCCGCGGGTCGTCGGCCAGCACGGTGCCTACACCGACAAGGACCGCATCGCAGTCTCGTCTCAAGATCTGCTGCACCTGGAGCGATTCGGGGGAGGAAAGGTACTTAGAGTCGCCGGTCCGTGTGGCAATTTGCCCGTCTGCGCTCTGGGCCCAGCTCAGGACCACATAAGGCCGATTAAGAGCGGGAAGGGGGGAGGGAAGCAAATTGCTTTTAGGTTGGCGTCTTTCAAGATCTTTGTAATCGTGAACCGTGTTGGAAGGCATAGCTAAGTGTAGGAACAAGGGCTCTGGGGTGTCAAGGAGCAGGAGGGGAGGTTAATCTCAAAAAGAGTTTTCCATCGTTGTATAAAGTAATTTTAAAAAATTTAACGTGAAATCTGATATTGAAAAATCAAAAAAGTTGCCCAAACAAAGATTTAATTATATAGATATATAAGTTTGTAATAGAAACAGGAGATTAATATGCTAGATATCGATTTTGCTATCGACATTGCAACAAGTATTTCAGTGATTGGAGCTGCTATAACTTATTTGATACAAGCAAAAAATGATAGAAAAGTGAGTAAGAAAAAAGCTGTATTAGAAACACTTCAGCCAATAACGATAAATAATATAATTAAGTTACAAGATATATATGAAGAACTGGAAGAATTTGAAACGACACAATTGATAAGTCATAACAAAGTTAGCGGTAACAATCTTAATGTTCTTGACGTTATGGGATTCTATCATACCAAAATATCAAAAGCTTTAAGATTACTTTATGGGGCAACGACTCCACTAGAAGTAATTGATCCGGAATTAAAAGACACTTTTAAAGACTTAACTGAGTTAAAAGATAAAAATCGAATTGCATTTAAATGAAGCTGCAAAATATCTTAATGAACGTAATTTGGAAATGTGGGCTATAGAATTAAAGGCTTTGAGAAATTGTCTCAAAGATGTTCCATTAATAATATCTAAAATATATATAAATCTAATATAGGTTATATTTCTAAGTTTGTTTCTAAAAAACCGGGTATATGAGCCTGTAACAATTTTTGTGTAAACGGCTATACTACAAGAAGGAGTAGGTATGGCCATAACGAAAGAAGTACTAGATGAACTCTTAAAAGAGTATCGGGGACCAGAGGATATTACCGGTCCAGAGGGTCTGCTCAAAC
>NZ_JAJUHW010000039.1 GCF_029265695.1 Gracilinema caldarium
GTCCGCCTTGAACAGGCGGACATCGAAAAAGCCCGCTCCGGTCCCTTTGATCTCATCACATTTCGGGCCTTCCGCCCCCTGGAGCCGCCCATGCTTAAAGCTCTTACCAAGCTCCTTACCCCAGACGGTGTCCTAGCGGCTTACAAGGGCCGTCTAGAAAAAATCCACGAGGAAATGGCACCCATAGAACATCTAGTCTCAGGCTGGGAAGCTCTACCCATTCAGGTGCCATTCCTTGAAGAAGAACGGCACCTCGTGATTATAAGAAAGTAATCAGTCTCATTACCCTTGCGCAATTTGCAAACTACGGGTATGTTTTAGCAATGGACATACGTGAGTACCGGGAGCCTGATCTCCCCTACCTGTACGAAATCTGCCTTAAAACCGGCGACAACGGCAAGGATGCTACCGATTTATATCATGACCCTTATGTGCTGGGTCAGTTCTATGCAGCGCCCTACGCTTTTTTCGAACCCGATTGTGTTCTCATTTTGGAAGGTGAATACCATGGTCTCACACGTCCAGTGGGCTATATTCTCGGGACCTCCGACACAGCAGCCTATACAGAGTGGTTTAACCGCCGCTGGCTGCCTTCTGCAGCAGCCATCTATGGGGCCGCAGAGCCCGCAAGTGATGTGGATGGCGCAAAAAGCCCCACAGAGGCATCAGTACGGAAACTCTTTTCTCAGCCCCTTGAATGCCCGCCCTGGGCTGCGGACTATCCGGGTCATATTCATATCGACCTATTGCCTGAAGCCCAGGGCTCTGGCTGGGGAAGACGGCTTATGGACGCCATTTCCGACCGTTTTGTCCGCAAGGGATGCCGGGGCTTTCACCTGGGGGTCAGCGCGGCTAATCAGGGGGGCATCGCTTTTTACCGCCGCTACGGTATGACAGAAATTACGCAGGAAACCTGGGGCATCGTCTTCGGAAAATTGCTATAATAGCTCTATATGAAGCTGAGTCATCGTATCATCTTTTCGATAGGGCTCCTGCTTACGCTCCTTGCAACCGGTACGATCGGCTACATGGAAATTGAGCACTGGGATCCTCTGAATGCACTCTATATGTCCATTATTACCCTAACCACCGTAGGATTTACCGAAGTGGCGCCCCTGTCACGGGCAGGGAAACTCTTTACCATTGCCTACATTGTCCTCGGCATCGGTTCGGCCGGTTTTGCCATCACCACCCTTTTTACCTACCTATTCGAAGGGCCTGTCATGAATACCTTTAAGGAGCGGCGCATGAATCTATTAAAGAAACGACTGCAAAACCACCATATTGTATGCGGCTACGGGCCTATCGGGCGAGAAATAACCCAGGAATTTAGCCGAGCCCAACTGTACCATGTGCTGATAGATAAAAATGTTCATCAAGATAGTATTAAAGACCCCGAATACACCGTCCCCGTGTCTGGGGACCCCCAGGACGAAGACATCCTGCGGGAAGCCAAAATTGATGTTGCCCAGAGCCTCATCGCGGTGCTGGATGATGATGCGGCAAACCTATTTCTTGTTATGACCGCCCGACAGTTAAACCCTTCGCTAAAAATTATTGCCGAAGCGAGAAGCGAAGGGGCTATAAAAAAGCTAAAACGGGCCGGGGCGGATGTGGTAATAACCCCGTATCAGATAGTGGGGAGGCGGATTGTGGAAAGCATCCTAAAGCCAACGCTCACTCACTTCCTCGATATTGTGTCCAAAAAACAGGAGCTATCATTTTAGCTATTGTTGATGAAAACGGCTCGCTTCGGTCCAACAGCCAGGAACGGACAAGCCTGGCCAGCATTCCCCTCCAGGCAGGCGACAGCCTCATTGCCATCGGCACCGAGGAACAGCTTGAACAGCTCGAGGACTTCCTGCGCAGCCAGGAAATGTAGAGAGTGGCATTAATGCCCCGCCCCCCTTGTCCAGTAGGGCCCCTTTGTGGTAGTCTGCGGCCAGACAGTACGCCATCGGTCCATATATGCCCCGTAATACGGTCGGGGTGTCTCTACCAGGAAGCCGTAAACATCCTGACTATGGGCTGAGAGACATAATGTGGCAGGGGGACCTGTTTTCCTCAGGCCAGCCATACCTACAGGGGCCGAGGGGCATACGTCAATCTACGACGGGGAGGCTCCGCCCATGTATACCAAGGCACAGCAATTATACGAAGGCAAGGCTAAAAAGGTCTTTGCCACCACCGACCCAGACCTCGTAATCATCCATTATAAGGACGACGCTACGGCTTTTAATGGCGAAAAAAAGGGCCAAATAGAAGACAAGGGCGTCATGAACAATAAAATCACCTCAATACTCTTTTCCCTCCTTGCAAAGTCTGGCATCCCTACTCATTTTGTGGAGCAACTCAATGACCGGGATGTACTATGCAAAAAGGTAACCATTATTCCCCTGGAAGTGATTGTCCGCAACGTCGCGGCGGGTTCCATGTCCAAGCGGCTTGGCGTTCCAGAAGGCACAGAACTTAAAACCACGGTATTCGAAATCTCCTATAAAAACGACGCGTTGGGGGACCCCCTCATCAACGATTACCACGCGGTCGCCATTGGACTGGCTACCTTTGCGGAGCTTGAGGAAATCTACCGCCTCGCCGGACGCATCAACGAAACACTCAAGGCCTTTTTCCTGGAACGGGGCATTAGGCTCATCGATTTTAAACTCGAATTCGGAAAGACTTCTCAAGGGGAACTCGTCCTGGCAGACGAAATATCCCCCGATACCTGCCGGTTCTGGGACGCTAAAACCAATGAAAAACTCGACAAGGACCGGTTCCGCCGGGACCTGGGAAATGTAAAAGAAGCCTATGTGGAAATCCTGTCCCGGATCAGCCGCTAAGGGCCAATCAAGCGCGAATGGACCGGGGACGGTTTTGACAGAGAGAGGAGCAGAGCCATGATGGATGACAAACTCCACGAAGAATGCGGCGTTTTCGGGGTCTATTCAAATAAGGCGGACCAGAACGTGGTACCCCTGGTCTACTATGGCCTTTTTTCGCTCCAGCACCGAGGACAGGAGAGCGCCGGTATCGCCGTGGCCCGAGACGGCACTATAGAGAGCAGGAAAGGCATGGGCCTGGTGGGCGAAGTTTTTAACCCCGCTACACTTGCCCAGCTTTCGGGGCCCCTCGCCATCGGCCACGTCCGCTACTCTACCGCGGGTTCCAGCACCATAGAAAATGCCCAGCCATTCGTAAGCCGCTTTAAGCTCGGTTCCATTGCCGTGGCCCACAACGGGAATCTGACCAATGCAACGGTGGTACGAGAACTGCTTGAAGATGCCGGCGTCGGCTTCGTATCCTCCAGCGACAGCGAAGTTATCATCAATCTGATCGCTAAAAATTATAAAAAGGGGCTCGAAAAAGCCCTGACCGATACCATCCAATTTATCAAGGGAAGCTATGCCCTGGTGGTCATGACCGAGACAAGCCTTGTCGGCGCCCGGGACCCCCACGGCATCCGCCCCCTCTGCCTTGGCAAAATAGAAAACGGCTGGGTGCTGGCCAGCGAATCCTGCGCCATCGATGCGGTGGGCGGCGAATTTGTCCGGGACATCGATCCGGGGGAAATCGTCGTCATCGATCAGAACGGCGTTCTTTCGTTCCGCTTCGGCGAACGGACCCGCAAGGCGGTCTGTGCTTTTGAGTACATTTATTTTGCCCGGCCCGACAGCACCATCGATAAGGTTGATGTATACCAGGCCCGTATCCGGGCGGGGGAAATCCTCGGCAGGGAATCGGCGGTCGTGGCGGACCTGGTTATCGGCGTCCCCGATTCGGGAGTTCCCGCTGCCATCGGTTACGGTCGGGCTACGGGAACACCCTTTGGCTTCGGCATTGTTAAGAGCAAATACGTGGGCCGCACCTTTATCGCCCCGAACCAGGACGAACGGGAACGGGCGGTTTCGGTAAAGCTCAACGTCCTAAAGAGCGAAGTGTCGGGGAAACGGGTCGTCATTATCGATGACTCCATTGTCCGGGGAACCACGAGCCGCCGCCTCGTGACACTCTTAAGACGGGCCGGAGCCAAGGAAGTCCATTTCCGGGTCTGCTCGCCGCCAGTCCGTTTCCCCTGCTATTTCGGTATCGATACCCCCCACCGAAAGGACCTCATTGGCAACGCAAGCAGTGTGGAAGAAATATGCCAGGCCATCGGGGCCGACAGCCTCGCTTTTATTTCCACCGAGGGGCTCCTGGAAGCCCTGGACGGGGAAGCGGGCTATTGCCTTGGCTGTTTTACCGGAGAATACCCGGTTCCGACACCGGGAGAAGACTAATTAAGGAAGAAAAATGGATTACAAGCAGGCAGGAGTGGATATTACCGAGGGCTACCGGGCGGTAGAACGCTACAAGGACCTGGCCGCCGCAACCATGGCAGACGGCATCGTCGCCCGTTCGGTCATCAATGAAATCGGCAGCTTTGCCGGTATGATGTCCCTCAAGGAACTGATTCAGGCAGGATCGGGCATGGAAGACCCGGTACTCGTTTCCGGAACTGACGGGGTGGGCACCAAGCTCGACATCGCCTTCCGTATGAAAAAATACGACACCGTCGGCATCGACTGTGTAGCCATGTGCGTCAACGACGTACTCTGCCACGGAGCGCGGCCCCTCTTTTTCCTCGACTACCTGGCCTGCGGGAAGCTGGATGCGGAAATCGCCGCCAGCCTCGTTAAGGGCGTAGCCACGGGCTGCCGAGAAACCGGCTCGGTGCTCCTGGGCGGAGAAACCGCAGAAATGCCCGGTTTTTATGATGAAGGAAAATACGATATCGCCGGTTTTTCCGTTGGCATTGTGGACCGGAAAAACATTGTAAACGGTCAAAAGATACAGATTGATGATGTCCTCGTGGGTATCGCGTCCTCAGGCCCCCATTCTAACGGCTACAGTCTTATCCGCAGGGTCATTACCGATTTGGCTGAAGATTTTGGCGGCATGCCTATCGGTCATGCCCTGCTTGAACCGACTAGGCTCTATGTAAAACCCGTCTTAGCCCTCATGGAACGGGTCCAAGTCCGCGGCATGGCCCATATCACCGGTGGCGGTTTTTATGAAAACATCCCCCGAATGTTCGCTGAACCGCGGACTGCCATCATTAAAAACGGCGCCTGGCCCATACCGCCTATTTTTGCCCGCATTGCCTACGGCGCTGCGACGGACGGCAAGGGCCCCCTCAAGGGTGCCGCTGCCCAGCAGGAAGGGGAGCGGCTCCTCCGGGAAGACTCGGAACTCCGGCGCAGCATGTTCAATACCTACAACATGGGCATCGGCTTTGTGCTGGCCCTTAAAAAGGAAGATGTCCAGACTGCCATCGAGTTCCTTGACAGTCAGGGCTACCCGGCCTGGGAAATCGGCCGGGTCGGGCCGTATCCTACTTCCGGTACTGCCGGCAGTTTGGCCGGAACATCTGAGGCTGGCGCCGCCGCTTCAGGCGGACAGGGCAAGAGCGGCAAAAATCCCGGCCTCGGCGAGGTCCGCTTTGAATAGGGCTTATGCTGCTGACGGCAGGGCTATAGCAGGCGGCCCTGCCGCAGCGGGCGATACCACTGCAGCGGGCGGTGCCGCCGCAGCAGGCGGCGCCGAGAATGGGGTTACCGCGGCCAGCGTCGCCGCGGAGCCCGCTGCCGACAAAAACACCCCAGTGCCCTTCGCCGTGCTTGTGTCGGGAAACGGCACGAACCTGCAGGCCCTGCTGGACGCCGAACGTTCTGACCGCCTCGGCCGGGGCCGGGTAGCCCTGGTAATTTCGGACCGGCGCGGCGCCTATGCCCTTGAACGGGCCCGGCTTGCGGGAAAAAAGGCCCTGCTCATAGAAGCAGACCAAAACCTGCCCAAGGAAGCGCGGCGCCGGGACCTGTCAGACCGGATACTGGCTGCGGTCCGGGAAGCACAAGCTGAATTCATTGTCCTCGCGGGGTTTCTTTCTATATTAAAGGGCCCCATACTCGACACTTACCGAGAGCGGATCATCAATATACACCCTTCCCTCCTTCCAAAATTTGGCGGCCCGGGCATGTACGGCGAACGGGTGCATCAGGCAGTACTCGCAGCAGGGGAAACCGTTTCGGGCTGTACGGTCCATATCGTAGATCAGGGCACCGACACGGGGCCCATCCTTTTGCAGCGAACCGTGCCGGTCTTGCCCAAGGATACACCAGAAAGTCTTGCCGAACGGATTCATCATGAAGAACACATCGCCATCGTCGATGGCGTTTTGGAACTCCTTTCCCGTCTGGGTAATTTGGACAATAGAAGGGCATCCTCCTGAGAGCCCAATACAATAACAAGGGACTAGCAATGAAAAAGCGTGCATTAATCAGTGTATTTGACAAAACAGGTATATTCGACCTGGCCAGCTTTCTCGTCCAGGAAGGCTGGGAACTCCTTTCCACCGGCGGCACCGCCAAGTACCTTAAGGAACAGAGCCTCCCGGTTACAGATGTCTCGGCGGTGACCGGTTTTCCCGAATGCCTGGACGGCCGGGTAAAAACCCTGCACCCCGCCATTCATGCGGGGCTCCTGGCCCGCCGGGATGTGGCGGAACACATGGAGACCCTGGAAAAACTTGGCCTGGGAACCATCGACCTGGTGTGCGTGAACCTCTATCCCTTTTTCGAAAAAGTCCAGGCGGGGCTTTCTTTGGAAGACACCGTTGAGTTTATCGATATTGGCGGCCCCACCATGCTCCGCTCGGCGGCTAAAAACTTTGCCCATGTACTCGTACTCACCGATCCGGCGGACTATGCAGAGGTCCGGCAGTACCTGAGCCAGGGCTCGGTTCCCCTGGAGTTCCGCAAGCGCCTTGCCGGCAAGGTCTTTAATCTCACTTCCGCTTATGACGGTGCGATTTCCCGCTATTTACTGGAAGAAGACTATCCCCATTATTGGCCCATGAGCCTTGAGAAAAAACAAAGCCTCCGGTACGGCGAAAATGCCCACCAGAGCGCCGCCCTCTATGTGAATACGGACAGTACCGGCGCGCTGGCTGCGATGGAACAGATTCAGGGTAAGGAACTGAGCTACAACAACATCCGGGATCTTGATTTGGCATGGAAGGCCGCCTGCGCCCTGGGGGTCCGCTTCCCCAACGGGACCGTAGTGCCTCCCCTGGGTCAGGTTGATGAACACCTCCTAGGCCGCGGCGCCTCAAATCGCGAGTTTCCCGCCGCCTGTGTGGCGGTCAAGCACAACACCCCCTGCGGCGTCGCCTACGGCTCCACCATCCTCGAAGCCTACGAAAAGGCCTATGCCTGTGACCCGCTTTCCATTTTCGGCGGCATCGTCGCCTGTACCGCTCCGGTAGACGGGGCCACCGCCGAAAAACTCGCAGAACTCTTCCTTGAAATCGTTGTGGCCCCGGACTTTACCGCGGAAGCTCTGGAAATCTTCAAAGCTAAAAAGAACCTCCGGGTCATGAAGGCCCCGCTGGCCCCCCAGGATAGGGTGGAATGCATTTCTGTTGATGGGGGTCTTTTGGTCCAGTCCCGGGACATGCGGCTCATTGAAAAATGGGAAGTGGTAACGAAGAAAGCCCCGGACCCGGCGGATCTTGATGATATGCTCTTCGGAATGCGGGTGGTTACCTTCGTTAAATCCAACGCTATTGTGGTTGTAAAGGATGGCTCCGCCCTCGGTATCGGCGGCGGTCAAACCAACCGTATTTGGGCTGCCCAGCAGGCCTTAGACCGGGCGGCGGCGGCAACCGGTACGGGGCAGCGAGCGCGGGTTCTTGCCTCAGACGCATTCTTCCCCTTTGCCGACGTTGTAGAAGCCGCCGCCGCCGCAGGCATCACCACCATAATTCAGCCCGGCGGCTCCATACGGGACAAGGAATCCATAGAAGCTGCAGACCGGCTCGGCATCGCCATGGTCTTTACCGGAAGCCGGCACTTTAAACATTAATTGGCCGCGATATAATCTGGTCCTACAAAGGATAGTCTATGAAGGTTTTGGTTATTGGTTCTGGCGGACGGGAACACGCCATTGCATGGAAACTTGCCCAATCAGGGCGGGTAGAACAAATCTATGTGGCGCCGGGGAACGGCGGCACCGCCCTGGAAGCAAAGTGCCGCAATGTGGCAGTTCCTGGCGGCGACCCGGGGGCTCTGGCGGCTCAGCAATTTCTGGTTAACTTTGCCCGCACCGAAAACATAGACCTTACCGTGGTGGGACCAGAAGCCCCCCTCGCATCTGGTATTGCTGACCTTTTTGGCCAAGCGGGCCTTGCGGTGGTTGGCCCCCGGGCCGCCGCCGCCCGGCTTGAATCGAGCAAGGCCTTTGCAAAAACCTTTATGGCCGCCCACGGTGTCCGGACTGCCCAGAGCAATACATTCACAGATTACGGAGCTGCCATGGATCTGGTCCGGAGCCACTTTGCAGGCCCGGACCGTGGGCGGCCCCTGGTTATTAAGGCCGACGGCCTCGCCGCAGGCAAGGGGGTGGTTATCACCAGCCGGGCCGAGGAAGCGGAGGCTACGGTCCGGGACTTTATGCAGGAAAAGGCCCTGGGAGATGCGGGGTCCACCCTTGTTATAGAAGAATATCTTGAAGGAAAGGAAGTATCGATTCTGGCCGCAGTGCAAGCAGGGCCTGACCTAGATCCAAATACGGCTCGGATTATTCCCTTTATTCCGGCCCGGGACCACAAACGCCGCTACGACGGCGGCGAGGGCCCCAACACCGGCGGTATGGGAGCTATTGCTCCCGTGCCGGATTTTACCGAAGCGGCCCAAAAGGATTTCCGGGAACATATTTTAGAACCGACACTCCGGGGACTCCAGGCTCAAGGGCTCCATTACCGGGGCTTTATTTTCTTTGGTCTCATGGTTCAGGATAACCGCTGTTATCTTTTGGAATACAATGTTCGCCTGGGGGACCCGGAAACCCAGGCTGTACTGCCCCTTATGGCAAGCGATATGGCAGAACTCTGCCAAAGTATTGCAGAGGGAAAACTTCATCAATATGAACTGAAATGGAATGGCGGCTTTGTCTGTGCCCCCGTGGCAGTAGCGGAGGGCTACCCGGGCCCTTACCGGAAAGGGGATCTCATCAGCCTTGGAAAAGAAAAAATCGCCGCTTCCGGCGCTCAGGTATTTATTGCCGGCGCGGCCTTAGACCAGGGCAGCTTAAGAACAAGCGGCGGCCGGGTCCTCGCGGTATCTGCCCCGGGCTCTAGCCTGGAAGAAGCCCGCAGCCGGGCTTACAGCGCCATGGATGCGGTCCGCTTTGACGGCATGGGCTACAGGCGAGATATCGGAGCCTGCTAGTAGTGCTTCTGACAGGCGCGGCTTTTCAGTATTTGTACTGTAAGCCGCCGAGGATAATGGCGCAGAATCGCTCAATAAGCTGATTCCGCAGGTCCGGTGCCATGGACCTTTCCACCGCTATGCGGGATGCAAGTCCCGTGAGGCTCGCCCAGATTGCCAAGGCGGTGAGCTCTGGATCTGCGGGGGCAAAGTCTCCCTTTGCCATGCCTTCGGAGAGTACCTTAATAAACATGGCAAAGGTTTCCCTGTTTTTGCCGATATCCTTTCGGACAGAATGGACTTGCTGCCGGGCAGGACGAGAGTCCTGCAAGAGGACTGCTTTGAACAAGTCAGGAGACTCAAGTACAAAATTGATATAGGCATAAACAGCCTCACGCACCTTTTGTGCAGGGCTCAGATGCTCGTTTTCTAAAACGGCTCGCAAGGCCGATACAAGGCGCCCATATCCATTCTGTATAATCGCCCTGAGCAGTTCTTCCTTGTTTGCAAAATGCCGGTAAATTGCAGCCTGGCTCACGCCGACCAGGGCGCCCAGCTTCCGCATGGAAAGGCCCTCTATGCCCTGCTGGGCCAGCAAGAGGGCTCCCTTTTCCAGTATCAATTGTTTCGTATTTTTATCTTCATTTTCCATGCGTTAAAGTTAACAATGTTAACAGTAAATATCAAGAGCCTTAGGCTCCTGAAGCCTCAAGAAAGGCTTCTTCTTCCAGGAATTGCTGGGTATAGAGCTTCCAGTAGGCGCCACGGCGGACCATGAGCTCCTCGTGGTTTCCGTCTTCTACAATCCTGCCCTTGTCCAGCAAAATAATGCGGTCCGCGGTCCGAATGGTAGAAAGCCGGTGGGCAATGACGATACTGGTTCTCCCCGCAAGCAGCCGTTCTATGGCGTGCTGTATGAGCACCTCCGTCTCGGTGTCCACCGAACTGGTAGCTTCATCCAGCACAATGATACGGGGGTCCGCCACAAGAGCCCGGGCAAGGCTGATAAGCTGTTTCTGCCCCACCGAGAGGAGCGCGCCCCCTTCTCCGACCGGAGTATCAAAGCCCTTTTCGAGTCGTTCTATAAAGCCAAGGGCATTGGCATCCCGGGCAGCCCGGTATATTTCTTCATCCGTCGCGTCCAGTCTACCGTAACGGATATTGTCCTTTACGGTACCGGAAAAGAGGAGCGGAGTCTGCAGCACATAACCCAGCTGGCTGTGGAGCCAGTGCTGGGTCCGTTCCCGGTAGTCCTGGCCGTCTATCAATATGGATCCTTCTTCTGGTTCATAAAAACGGCACATGAGGTTTACCAGGGTAGATTTTCCGCAGCCCGTCTCGCCGACCACCGCTAGGGTTTGTCCTGCGGGGATTGTCAAAGAGAAATCCTTAAAAATCCAGGGCCCCTCTTTCCCATACCGGAAGGATACACGGTCTAGAACCAGGTTGCCGACTACCGTAGATGAAGCTGCAGCGCCAGGCCGATCGACAATTTCTGGCTCTGTTTCGATAAGCCCCACGAGCCGCTCCGCGCTGGCCTGGGCAGCTTGGAATTCGGAAAGAACCCGCGCAACTTCCCGGGCGGGGTCAAAAAACATCATGGCATAATTCACAAAAGCCACGAGGGTTCCTACGCTGATGCTTCCCTTAAGGAGAAAACTGCCGCCGGCCCCCAGCGCGAGGGCCGCTCCTGTCGCTGCAAGGAATATAACCATCGGAAGATAGATGGCGGACAGTCGTGCCGCCCGGATTGCATAGTCCCGCAGGGTAGTACTCCTGTGCGCAAAGTCTCTGCAATTATGTTCTTCTATACCAAGGGCCTTGGAAGTACGGGCTCCCTGGAGACCTTCATTAAAGAACCCGGTAACGATTGAATTGGCCTTCCGGGATTTTCTCTGGGTCGCAAGGATTCTTTTTTGGAACCAGAAGGTTACCAGCAAAAGCGGAGGCACAAACACAAGGGTGATTGCGGCCAGTAGGGGGTTCATGACAATCATGAAGATGACAATGGTTATCATCATGGTTGTTCCCCACACAAGGTCCACAATACCCCAGGCTATGGTATCTCCCAGCTTCTGGGCATCCGATGTCATCCGGGCTATAATCCACCCCGCCGGGGTTCGGTCATAGTAGGAAAAACTCAACTCCTGAAGCCGGCGGAATGCCTTATCTCGCAGGGTATGGCAAAGCCGGACTTCGATAATGCCGGCCACCATGATGAGGGCCCACACATTAAAGCCCTGTAAAAGGGCTAATAAGCCGTAGCGAACCACAAAGTTTGCGATGCGTCCTTCCGATCCCGGTTTTCCAAGATCAGGAATAAGGGTATCGATGGCATAGCGGGTCATCTGGGGAAATATTCCATCCAGTATGGCCACACCGATCATAATGACCACAAGGGCCCCGATGACGGGATACAAGAATTTTCCGAAACGGAAGATCTTTTTCCACACATCCACATCAAAGCGGGAGCTATATTCTTTTTCTTCAAATTTATTATATTCTGACATAAGTAATCCTTTTTAGAGCGAATTAAAGCGAAAAAGCGCTCTGTAATTCCGCAAGCCGCCGGTAAAAGCCCGGCTGCGCGGCCAGTGTTTCATGATTGCCCAGTCCGGTCACCCGGCCCGCTTCCAAAACAAGTATCTGGTCTGCTTCGGCAAGGGTGGTAAGCCGGTGGGCAATGATGATTGATGTCGAAGTTCCTTCTCCGATAGATTCCCGGATAAGCCGGTCTGTCTCGGTGTCTACCGCGCTCAGGCTGTCATCAAGAACAAGGATGGGAGCATCCCGCAGCAAAGCCCGGGCAAGGGCAAGCCGCTGGCGCTGGCCTCCGGAGAGGGTTACCCCCCGTTCTCCGACCATTGTTTCATAGCCATCTTGAAAACCGAGGGCAACCTGATGAAAGGCCGCCACTTCAGCGGCCTTTACAAGCCGCTTTTCATCGATTGCATCCTGGCCTATTACAATATTTTCCCTGACAGTTTTCCCGAAGAGAAAACTGTCCTGGAGTACGATAGAAACATTCCTCCGCAGTTCTTCCTTTGGAATGCTCCGTAGATCGCGGCCGCCGATTAAGATTTCCCCCGCACTTGGTTCATAAAACCGGAGAAGCAAATGGACCAGCGTAGATTTTCCGCTCCCCGTGGGGCCGACTATGGCGAGCCGCTCTCCGGGATTTACCGTAAATGAAATATCCTTAAGGACCTCAGTCCCATCCGGATAGGTAAAGGATACATTCCGGAACTCAATGCAAGCCCTGCTCCAGTCGATTTTATGATGAACATGAGCTTGTACGAGGTCTTCTTCTTTTGCCAGAACGAGCAATTCGGCAATACGGCCAAGGGACACTTTTGTTTTACCCGTATCCGCAAGAATCCGCCCGAACTGCCTGACCGGCCAAAGAACCTGCTGTTCATAGGTTAAAAACAGCACTAAAAGGCCCAAGGTAATGGTTCCGCCTGCAAAGAGGTGCAAACTGGCGCCCAAGAGGAATGCGATTTGGAGCAGCCCGAGGAAACTTGAAAAACCCCAGTAAAAGGCGAGCCAGGTTATCAATTTGTACACCTGGTCCCGCAGGTTGCTGTTGGCCCTTGCAAAGCGTTCAATCTCATACTGCTGCCGGGCGAAGGCCCGAACAACCCGGATACCGGTTACATTTTCCTGAACAATGCCCGAAAGGATACCCTCCCGTTCATCGGCCACGAGAAATAAGCGTTCCACTATTCTCTGAAAGAAAAACGAAAAGAGAATAATGACCGGCATCACGAGACTCCCCCAGAGTGTAAGATGGGGGCTCAAGGAAAGCATGATGGGAAAGGCAAAGCTGACCAGGGCCAGGGTCCTGAAAAGCTCCACAAATTCAAAGGCTAAAAACCGGCGCACCGTATCCACATCGGAGGTGCATCGCTGGAGCCAATCACCGGTCTGGGCTCGAAGCAACGTTTCATAGGGTAGGTACTGGATATGCCGATAGAGCCTGTCCCGGAGCCGCTTTGCACTTTCCTCAGCAGAAATGTTGATACAGAGTGAGGCAATAAAACTAAACAGGGCCTGCATCAATATCATGGATGCGAACGCAAGCCCCGCAACCCACAGATGGGATCTGAGCCAGGGTCTCCATGAGTCATAGGCGCTTAAGTCTATAAGGATGTTCAACGGAAGCCGTAACACAAGGGGCGCCGTTCCGATAATGCTGTCTATGGTGATCTTTACGATCATAGGGGAAATAAAAGTAAAAAACACTTCAAACAGCAGGGCCAAGAGCCCCGCTAGGTACAGAAACCGATGTTTGCCCAATGCGTTCCACAAGAGGCCGATACGGCCATAGGGCGGCCACGAGTTTTTCTGGATGCTGTAAATTTCTTTTGTTGTTTGCGACACGGTCTTCCTCCTGGAAGATGGTTTTGCGCGATGAAGCCTAATCCGTGTCTTTGTATGATAGAACAATAAAAAAGGACCAGGCTTCCCGTGGAGCTGGTCCTATTCGTTTGTTAATCCAACAATATGTTATTGGAAAGACCGGAATAGCCAGCTGCCGGGCGTTACAGAGGCAAAAATGCCCCGAGCTTCGATGTACAGGCGTACAACAACTGCATTAATTCGCATTCACCGGTCTCCTTTGCTTAGATTTTCGGTTTCCCGAATTGATTGATAAGATCCACATTAAACTTCATTGCAAGGTTTGTCAATACAAAAGTAATTTATTTTGACCCTTGACCATAAATGTTAACAGTGTTAACATTCTGCAATGATAAACACACATACTTACTATAAAATCGCCTTCTTGGGTATTCTCTTTCTTGCAATTACCCGGATTGCAAGTGATGCGGCTTTTAGTATTGCTCGTCCGATTTACGACAATCTGTATTACATTGATCTGGATGGCAGTTTTTTATATATCACCGTGCATCATATAATACAGGCCCTGTGTGCATTATTGCTTATTTATTTAATATCTTTGTTTGCGGCTATTCCTTTAAAAGATTTTGGTTTTACCTGCAATGAACTGTCCTATGCTATTAGAACGGTACTAAAATTTTGCCTCTTTTGGTTCATTTTTCAGGGGAGTATCGCCCTCGCAATGCGCTTATCAGGCATAATGATAAACTCCTTTCCATTTCCTCTCACCATAAAAAATTTTATTACCTATTTTGCATTTCAAATTCTATTATCTGGAACGAGCGAAGAACTCTTATTCAGATCCCTTGTCATCACCCCATTGTTGGTATTCAGTACGAGACGTGGAATATCAGAAAGAAAGAGCAAGATTATTGCGGGGCTTATAGCAACTGTCATCTTTATGCTGGCCCATATCAATTTTACTCTTGTACCATTTAGGGTTACCTATTTTAATCTATTACAACAACTTACGTGTCTCGTTTTTGGCATTTTTTACACCTTTTTGTTTCTAAGAACCAGAAGCATTATTGGGTCTATGCTGGCTCATAACTTGCTCAATGCGGTTATTGTTTTGATAGGCTTGATAGTAAAGATATTATCTTAGCAAGGAAAACTAAACTCCACCACCGCTCCGCCTTCATTGCGCCAGGAGAGCTTTCCTTTGAGCTGGTCCATAAGCCCCTGCATCAGGGTAAAACCAAGGGAGCGGCCCGCAGTAGGATTAAAGTCTTCTGGGAACCCATGACCAGAATCTTTTACCATAATCCGAACCATGCCAATGTCGTCCTTATCGATACTAATGACAAGTTGTACAAGACCATCTTCATTGACACCATATTTTATTCCATTCATGCAGGCTTCGAATACTGAAAGCGCACAGGGGATAGCCTGGGTCAGGGTAATCGGGATTTCTGTTCCATAAATAGTGTAATTGACCTGTTTGGGACTATTTGCGAGGAGCAACTCCACTAAATCCTCGATATAGGCCTTGAGGGGCAGGGATTCCACACCATCGGTCTGGTAAATCTTTTCGTGTACCATAGCCATGCTTTGGATACGGAGCCGGGAGTTTTCAAAAAGTTCAAGGTCCTTTTCACAGGCAAGCTCATCCCCCTGCAGGGCGAGGAGACTGGATACGATTTGCATGTTGTTTTTTACCCGGTGATGGATTTCCCGGAGCAATATATCTTTTTGTTGGAGCGCCGCCTGCAATTCCCGGTTCGTTTCTTCGTATTGATTTTCCCTGGTCCGCACTTCCGCAGACATGGTGTTAAAGGTATCGATAAGCCGGTTTATTTCGCGGTAGGAACTTCTGTGACGGATAATCTGATACACACCTTGCTGAACTTGCTGACTTTCTTTGGTCAATACATCAATAGAAACTATTATATTTTTACCTAGGCTGTATCCTACAAGGGTTTCCAAAAAGAATGCCAGAAGAGAAACAACAATGCCAATTATCACCACATCGGTTGCAGTCTTGAATGCATTTTGAGCGGTTTCGGTTACAATTACATACCAGTCTGGTCCTGGAATAAAACTGACTGATGATATGAGATCATATCCATTGAATAGGTGCCGTATGGTCCCTTTGCGGTTTTTCTGGGCCCAGTCAAAAAGCTCTGTATTGGTGATTGAGTATTGTTCTTCGACAAAAGATTTATAACGAGATGCAAAGATGGTTCCATATTTGTCAACAATAGCAAGGGATGTAATTTGTTCATTTCCCAGCATGTTTGAGAGCCGCGATAACCATGCAAGATTCAGGTATGCTGCAACAACCCCATCACGTTGGTGTACCGCAACCATAAGAGTAGGATTCTTAGTTTGGGTAGAAATAAACACAGGTGAATAAACCGGATCGGCTGTCGTCCGTTTGAGAGCTTGCTGCACATAGGTATGACGTGAAAAGTCGAATCCTTTAAAGATTTTATTTTGCGGAATCGTATCAATCACAAAACCATCTTCATTAATAAAAAACACATTTTCATAGATGCCGCTGCTCACCAAACTGGACTCTGCGAGTTTTTTTGATAGGTTATCCTTAAAAGATAATTCGGATGTAACACTTTGCAGCAGTGTGCTTGCATCAAGAATCTGCTGTTCAACACTCAGAGCTATGCTTTTAGAAAGTATTTGGTTTCTTTGAATGACCGTGTCATTTATACCCCGTTTTATTACCCAAAACAAAACAGCCGACATGGCAAGCATGGGAAGCAAAACAGAGAGGCTGATCATGGCAATTAAGGTTTTTCGAATACTTCTGTTCATAAGTATATCATGGAGTGGCTACAAGTTTACCGGATCGAATTTCCAGCCGTTGGAACGGAATAATCGGATCGCCATAGGGATCGATCGAGAACGGCCCCTGCAGGCCATCGTACTGTTTGTTAATGATTGATTCCTTAATATTTTTGGTTCCGTTCTCTTTTATAGCCTTTGCAAGGACGAGCACCGCATTCCAGCCTTGAGCTGCACCAAAATCAGGATCCTTCCCAAAAGCCTGGCTATACTTCTGGACAAATTGCTTCCAGGTAGCCGCTTCGAACTGGGGATTAAAGGGAACGGTAAAGGCCATGCCTTCTACCGCGTGTCCTCCATTCTCTATCAGGCTCTGGGACATGGACCACCCGGTACCTAAAAAGGACATGGAAAACCCTGACCGCCTGATCAATTGAGCGAGAATTGCTGTATCCATACTGTTGGTAGTAAAGAGCACCAGGTCTGGTTTGTACTGTTCCAGACCGGTAAGCAGTGTTTGGGTTCCCAGGGGATCCTTTGGATCATAGGGGAGAACAACAACCGGCACATCACCCCCTTGATCTGCTGAGAGACGACGAAATTCGGCGGTATAGGTTCGCGCCAGGGGCTGAGAAAAGGCCTGGTTCGATAGATCATCAACCACACAGGGCTTTTTTGCTCCCCGCTTATAAGATTCCTGAGCCAGCCCTAAGGCTTCGTTAGTGTTAGGAGTGGTAAGCCGAATAAACATATCATCGAGACCGCTGAAATCGGGACTGCTGGCAGAGGGGCTTATAAGGGGAATATGAGATTCGTTAGACAAGGGAATAAGTTCCCGAGCAATACTGCTTGTCATGGGCCCGATAATTGCCACAACCCTTTCTGCTGCAAGCTCGCGGAACACAGAAACGGCAGCTTTGGGATCCTGTTTATCATCCCGAACCAGAAGCTCAATCCTCCGCCCCCGGATACCGCCCTGACTATTGATCGCGTCGATTGCCAGGGATACTCCGTTTCTGCCGCTGATTCCGAGATCAGAATTAAAACCCGAGAGCCCCCCGATAAAACCAATTTTGATGGGCTTGAGCGAACAGCTTACAAAAAAGAAGCCCAGTAAAACGACCATTAATAAACGAATACAAACCCCTTTCATAAAGATCCATCTCCCTGCAGGGCTCCTATGATTTCTTGCCGCCATTGGCCGGAAACAGGATCATAAGCACCAAATCCCTGGGAATATTCCCAGTAAGCCCAGCTCATGCCCCGCGTTTCAGCCTCTCGGACAACAAAAGCAGTCCAGGCCCTGCGATCCTGGGGGAGCGCATGTTTGCCATAGGAACCAAATTCTCCGAGAAATATATGAAAATTCCGCTTTGGCCTGCGATTCCAAGCTTGGACCGCATCAAGCAAGGTGATTAAACTTTGCTGTTCCTTTGGGCTGCCCTTCCAGCGGGTCCCAATCCAGCGGGAAGACCCCTGTACCCATTCAGCCCCCTGATGGGTAAACTGAAAGGGCTCATAGAAGTGTATGGTAATTATCGTATTATTACTGTTACAGGATTCTGGCAGCATTAATTTCTCAAGCCCGTCAACCCCGCCCCAATTGGCGGTTCCAATCATGATAAAGCGTTCGGTTTGCTTTTTAGTTTTCCAGATAAGATCGGTAAGATCTTTAATGATCTCGTTCCACTCCGAAAAACCAACTGTCCCATTCGGTTCATTGAGAAGTTCAAAGACCAGCTTGTCCTGAGGGAAGGTTGTGAGGGGAAAGGCGTCGCAAATCTGGGCCCAGATAGCAGAGAGCCGCTCCCGATGATAAGGTAATTTCTCGCGTCCCTGGTTCATCATCTCTTCATAATGGTGAACATTCAAAACAACCTTGAGATTATTTGAAAGGGCCCATTGGACAACCTGACTTACCCGGGACATAAATGCGGGGTCTATAGTATACGGAGCAGTTTTTAGGCAATGGTCGGACCAGCGGACGGGAATCCGGACCGTATCAAATCCATTTTCCCGAATCCGTTTAAAGTCATCTTCCTGAATCAGGAGGCCCCCGGTCCAGGCCCCTTCCTGGCCGGCGGCTTCCAGATAATTTCCCATATTAATACCCTTCCCGAGGTTCAGCCCTGCTCCGCCGGCATATAAGCCAGAGACGCATAAAAAGGTTAACAGGGATAAAAGTATTTTATATCCATGCTCCACAGGGAACCTCCAGAAAGAAGAGCCAGTACCAGTATATTCTTTTTCCAGGCTAACTACTATAGGCAGACTACGATAGGCACACTGCCATCGGCAGAATGCTATCGGTCGCACCGCCTTGTGGAAGTATAAGAGAAAATGTTTATTCTGTAAACATTAGAGTTTTTAGCCCATTTACTCCGGGATTATCCCCTGTTCTTCCAGGAGTTTCAACGAAAGGTCACGCAATTTGTATTTCTGTATTTTGCCGCTAGCGGTCATGGGGTATTCGGTTACAAAAAATACATAGCGGGGGATTTTATGCCGCGAAATTTTACCCCTGCAGTAGTCCCGGACATCCGCCTCTTCCATGGTCGCCCCTTCCTTAAGGATGATAAAGGCCCCCACTTCTTCGCCGTACTTCTTGCTCGGTACTCCAACCACCTGCACATCCCGGATACCTTCCATATTATAAAGAAATTCTTCGATTTCCCGGGGATACACGTTTTCGCCGCCCCGGATAATCATATCCTTGATGCGGCCGGTGATACGGAAATACCCTTCCGTGTCCACCGTCCCCAGGTCTCCCGAATGGAGCCAGCCATCGGCATCGATAGCCTTCGCCGTTTCTTCCGGTTTGTTGTAATAACCCTTCATGACATTGTAGCCCCGGCAGCACACTTCGCCCTGTATGCCCGGCGGGCAATCCTTGCCGGTCTCAGGATCCACAATTTTTACTTCCACCCCCGGCAGATGGCGCCCTACGGAGGCGACTTTCATCTCAAAGAGATCCTCCGGTGTCGTCTGGGTCATGACCGGCGACGTCTCGGTAAGCCCGTAGGCAATGGTAATGTCCCGGCAGTGCATATCGTTGATGACCCGTTTCATCACCTCCGTGGGACAGGGAGCGCCGGCCATAATGCCTGTACGGAGGGAAGAAGTATCAAAGAGGGGAAACATGGGATGGTTCAGTTCGGCGATAAACATGGTGGGCACCCCGTACAGGGCGGTACATTTTTCGTTCTGCACCGAAGCCAGCACCAGGAGGGGGTCAAAACTTTCAAGCATGACCAGGGTGCCCCCGTGGGTCAAGGTCCCCAGCACCGCCATGACACAGCCGAAACAATGGAAAAGCGGCACCGGCACGCAGAGCCGCTCATTTTCGCCGAACCGCTGGCTTTCGGCCACAAAATAGCCGTTATTCAGTATATTCCGGTGGGTCAGCATAACCCCCTTGGGGAAGCCCGTGGTACCGGAGGTATACTGCATATTGATGACATCCTCGCAGGAGAGCTCACGCTTTGCCCGTTCCAGGACCGCATGATCAATATGGGTGCCCAGGAGCAATAGCTCGCTTGTGTTGTACATGCCCCGGTGTTTTTCTTGGCCGATAAACATGACATGTTTAAGCCGGGGAAAGCGGATGCTTTTCAAATAGCCCCGTTCACTGTGGCGGAGTTCCGGGATAAGATCGTAGACCATGGCCACATAGTCACTGTCCCGCCAGCCGTCGATCAGGGCCAGGGCGGAAAGATCCGCCTGCTTCACCAGGTATTCAAGCTCCGCAGTCCGATAGTTGGTGTTAATAGTTACGAGCACTACGCCAATTTTGGCGGTGGCAAACATAAAGGTAAGCCAGTCAGGCACATTGGTAGCCCAAATTCCCAGGTGGTCCCCTTTTTTAAGCCCAATAGCAAGGAGGCCTTTGGCGAGGGCGTTGACCCGATCATTAAACTGGGCATAGGTAAAACGAAGATTCCGGTCCGAATATACAAGAAATTCTTTGTGGGGATGGGCTAGGGTCTTTTCTTCCAGAACCTGGCCAAGGGTTTTATCTAAAAGCTGAAAGTTACTCTGCTGCATTATGGAATGCTCCTTTCAATAGGGGGTATACACAACGGCGAGGATTTTTGCCTCCCCATTTTTGCTGTGCACATGATGATCCACAATAGAATCGAGATAGATAGAATCCCCCGCCTCAAGAAGGTAGGTTTCTTTCCCGTAGAAAATTTCTACCCTTCCCTGCAGCACATAGATAAATTCCTCTCCTTCATGAGAAGAAGGTTTTATTTCTTTTGATGAAGACCCGTGAATATCTATAACAAAGGGTTCCATGTGGCGTCCAGCTTTGTTGTGGGCCAGGGAATAAAAATCTAATTCTCCTGATACGGCTCCTGCACTGCCTGCAAACCGCACCGCCTTTACCGGGGAACCTGCTCGAGAAATGACAGGACCAAGGGAATCCACATCATCCAGAAAGGTCCCCAGCCGCACCCCTAAAACCCGGGCAATTTTAATAAGCGGCGCCAGGGACGGCGGCATCTCATTGTTTTCCAGTCCCGCTACCAAATCCGGATTCAACCCTGCCCGTTCTGCCAAATCTGCCGTCGTAATTTTCCGCGATTCCCGAACCTTCCGGATCCGCTCACCCACCTTGTCGTATTCTGCCATATAGTTACTTCCTTTATCTCAACCGCATTTATGGAGAATCCTATCAGGATTTTTATGACAAAACAAAGCCCTCCACCTAAAAAATGCATTATTGCATATTTATACACCCCTTGACATATTTTTTGCATACCGATAGTATATTTATATGAAACGGATTACTATGAACCACCACCATCATCATCACGGGTACTCATGTTGGGGGGCATAGGGTCCGGTGCCGCATTGCGGTTCTGTTCGGCATATACAGCCGTGGGCTCTATGGGGTCCACGGCTTTTTTTATGCCCTTAAAGCCCACTCTCGGGGAACCAGCCTAAAGAAGGCAGTCCTCTGGGAGAGGGAGATTACCCAGCCCCACCATGGTTGTGGGGGGCCGCAAAACCGGCGGGACAACGGAATAGCACCGGAGCGTAAAAATCCGGTGCCATATCCGGCAATAGCCCAGAGGTCCCGCCGGGTTAGCGGCGGGGGGCGCGTCTGATGCACGTCTTCATGGCGTACCAATGGCGCCCCCCGTATTCTTACTGTAGAAGGAGTATGTATGGGAAAGTTGCGGATTCTGATACCCAAGGGACGGATTTTTGACAATGTAGCGCGGCTTTTTGCGGAGGCAGGGATACCGATAAGTCTTTCGGAACGGACCTACCGGCCCAGCATCGCCGCTGACTGGCTGGACGGCAAGGTCATGAAACCCCAAAACGTCGGGGAACTCCTGGAAATCGGGAGCCATGACGCGGGTTTTACCGGCATCGACTGGATTCGGGAAACCGGGTCCGATGTGGTGGAGGTAATGGACCTGGGCTTTGACCGGGTGCGGATTGTGGCGGCGGTACCGAACGAAATGGACGAGGCTGCTCTGAAGGGGAAAAAGCTCGTGGTAGCCACCGAATATGTGAACCTGGCCCGGGAATGGCTTACCAAAAAGGGCTACGATTTCCGCATCCTCAGGACCTACGGAGCCACGGAGGTTTTCCCCCCCGACGACGCGGACATGATTGTGGACAACACATCCACGGGACAGACCCTGCGGGACAATGGGCTTCGCATCGTGGATACGGTCCTTGAGTCATCGACCCGTTTTGTGGCATCCCGGGCAGCCATGGCGGACCCTGAAAAGAAGGCACAGATTGAGGAACTGGTGATGCTGTTTAAGGCCGTACTGGACGGCAGGGAAAAGGTCATGCTCGAAATGAACGTGAACAAGATCCGTTTTCCCGACCTGGTGGCGGGGCTTCCTGCCATGCGGAGCCCCACCATCGCGCCTCTGTACGGAGATGACGGGTATGCGGTTAAGGTGGCTGTTCCCCGTCACGAAGTGCCGGTCCTTATTCCGAAACTCAAGAAACTCGGCGCCACAGACATTGTGGAATACGAACTGCGAAAGGTAGTGCCCTGATGGGCGGGAGGGCCTATGGAACGGATTGCGGAAATTTCACGGAAAACCGGGGAAACGGATATACAGCTCAGACTGAATATTGATGGAACGGGCTTGGCCCGTATCGACTGCCCGGTGGGGTTCCTCACCCACATGTTTACCACCTTTGCCAAGCACGGGCTTTTTGACCTGGAGTTGAGCGCCCGGGGAGACCTGGAGGTAGACCAGCACCACCTGGTAGAAGATGTAGGTATAGTCCTGGGCCAGGCCTTTGCCAAGGCGCTGGGAGACAAGCGGGGCATTGTCCGGGTAGGGAGCTGCCTTTTCCCCATGGATGAAACCCTGGCCCGGGCCGCGGTAGACCTTTCCGGAAGGCCCTTCCTCGTCTTTGAGGCCTCCTTGAGCGGCCTCCCCCTGGTTTCCACGGGGGCGAGCTTTCAAACCGATACGGTGGAGGATTTCTGGCTCGGCTTTGCAAGTAATGCAGGCTGCGCCCTCCACCTGGACATACTGCGGGGGCGCAGCGACCACCATAAAATCGAAGCCCTTTTCAAGGCCGCGGCCCGGGCTCTGCGGGAAGCCTGCGAGGTCGATAGCCGCGCTGCGGGCCAGATTCCCTCCACCAAGGGGGTTCTCGCGTGATTGGAGTCATTAACTACGGGGCGGGAAACCTGGGTTCAGTGATGAATGCCCTGGCCCGGCTCGGCCTCCCGGCCCAATTTGTCCGGGGGCCTGAGGAACTATCGGGGCCTGCATCCTCGCCCTACTCGGCCATTATCTTTCCCGGCGACGGCCACTTTGCCACCGCCATGGAAGCCCTAGACAAATCCGGCTACAGCGAGGCTATCCGGGAGTGGATTGCCGCAGACAAGCCCTTTTTTGGGATTTGCATCGGCCTCCAGCTCCTGTTTGAGACCAGCGAAGAAGCCCCGCCAGTTAACGGCCGGGAAATTCGGGGACTTTCGGTCATTCCAGGAACGGTTCGGAAATTCAATGGCCCCAAGGTACCCCAAATCGGCTGGAACGAAACCCGAGGGGCAGAACGGTCCCGTCTCTTTCGAGACCTGCCCGAACGGGCCTTCTTTTACTATATACACTCCTATTATGTGGTCCCCGCGGAGGCAGGCTGGACCGCCGCCGAAGCGGATTATTATGGAACATACTGCAGTGCGGTAGAACGGGGAGCCCTCGCGGCGGTCCAGTTTCATCCGGAAAAATCGGGGCCCCTGGGACTCGAACTCCTGCGCCGCTGGGCCGAGGTGTACCATGCTCGCTAAACGGATTATTCCCTGCCTGGACGTGGACGACGGCCGGGTAGTCAAGGGTGTGAAGTTTGAAGGAATTAAGGACGCAGGGGATCCGGTAGAACTGGCCCGGCGCTACAATGAACAGGGGGCAGATGAGCTTACCTTCCTTGACATCGGTGCTTCCTACAAAAGCCGGGACACCCTTTTGGAAGTAGTCCGCCAGGTTGCCAAGGAAGTCTTTATTCCCCTCTGCGTCGGAGGGGGTATTCGTACGGTGGAAGACATGCGGCTCGCCATGAACGCCGGGGCGGACAAGGTTTCGGTCTGCACCGCGGCCCTCCGGAACCCAGCGCTGCTTACCGAAATGGCCCGAGCCTACGGAAGCCAGTGCGTAGTTTTATCGATAGACGCAAAACGGGTGTCCGCACCCGGAGAAGCCCCCCGCTGGCATGCCTTTGCCAAGGGAGGCCGGGAAGATACGGGGATTGATGCAATTCAGTGGGCAGTCGATGCGGTCAAGCTCGGTGCGGGGGAAATACTCCTTAATTCGATCGATGCGGACGGCACAGGCGCTGGCTACGACCTGGAGCTCACCCGCCGGGTTGGGGAAGCGGTCCCCGTTCCGGTTATTGCCTCCGGAGGCGCAGGAAGCCTTGACCAAATCGTAGAGGCCCTTTTACCCAGCGGGGGCAATGCGGATGCGGCCCTGGTAGCCAGCATGCTCCATTTCGGAAAAACAACCATAGGGGAAATAAAAACCTACGCAGAACAGAAAGGAGTACGAGTACGATGGTAATAGCTTCGATAGATATTCAAAACGGTAAGGTCGTGCAGCTCAAGCAGGGGTCCCAGCTCATGCTGGAACGGGACGATGCAGCGGCCCTGGCGGCTGAGTTTGACAAATACGGAGAGGTGGCGGTCATCGATCTGGATGCGGCCATGAAAACCGGTTCCAACGACAACCTGGTAAAGTCACTGCTCCGCCGGGCCGACTGCCGGGTCGGCGGAGGCATTGCCACGGTGGAACGGGCGGCGGAACTGGTGAGCCTGGGGGCCAAAAAGGTCATCATCGGCTCCAAGGCATTCCGGATCGGACCGGAAAGTTTCGGCATCAATAAGGACTTCCTTGAAGCCCTGGCAAAAAAAATCGGCCGGGAACGCATCATCGTGGCAGTCGACGCCCGGGAAGGCGAAATTGTGGTTGATGGATGGAAGACCGCCACGGGGCTTCCTCTGATAGAGAGTGCCAAGGCCCTGGAGCCCTATGCGGGGGAACTCTTATATACCTGCGTGGAACGGGAAGGGACCATGACCGGCACCAATCTGGAAAGCGTCCGCTCCCTGCGGGAAGCGGTCTCCTGCCTGGTAACCGTGGCGGGCGGCGTGACCAGCCTGGAAGAAATCGAAGCTATAGCCCGCCTGGGCTGCGATGTCCAGCTCGGCATGGCCCTGTATACGGGAAAAATAAACCTGGCAGAGGCTTTTATCGCCAGTCTTGCCTGGAAAAAAGAGGGAGCCAGCCCAGGCACCGAACAGCTCCTGCCGGTCATCGCCCAGGCGGAGGACGGTCAGGTCCTCATGCTGGGCTATACCAACCGGGAAGCCCTGGCGGAAACCTTTCAGCGGGGTAACCTTTGCTTTTATAGCCGGAGCCGCAACAAACTCTGGATGAAGGGCGAAAGTTCGGGAAACACCCTCAAACTGCTGCGGCTCCGGGCGGACTGCGACCGGGACACCCTGCTCGCCAC
>NZ_JAJUHW010000003.1 GCF_029265695.1 Gracilinema caldarium
GGAGCCCGCACCAATCCGCTTCGCCGGCTGGGTCTCCATGCAGAAAAACTCCTCTTCCGCCATCCCCAGACCCAGTCTGTGCTGGATTTTTCTGTTCCGCCGCCGGCCCTCTTTTTATCTGCGAAGCTCTATACATAGTTCCCCTTAGGCTTTTTATTTGTTAAAATAAGATGCCAGTAAGCATTTAAAGGGATTTCCCTTTAAAATCCCATAATATTGTAGTAGAGTGAAGTATGGAGGTATGTTGATGAAAAAGCTAAATTGTTTTGTATTTCTTTTTGTGGTTTTTGCAAGCGGCTTGCTGTCTGCCCAATCAAACAATCAACCAGATCAGCGGGTAGCGGACATGCTTAAAACCATGAATATAGACTATGTTATTACCGATAACGGCAACTTTGAAATAGAGTACGAACTTGCTTCTGGCAGAACTCAGTATGTCTTTATCATGTCAGAGACCCAAAAGTACCGCGGTATGGAAGTGCGGGAAGTATGGTCTAACGCAGGGGTGCTCGATGAAGACCCCGAGGTAGATCTTCTTTATGAGCTTATGCAAGAATCGGGAAGCAATAAAATCGGTGCCTGGGCGCTGGAAGAAAACGACGAAGGGATCCTTTTATATTATTCAATAAAAGCACCGGTCTCCCATACGGTGGAAGACCTGCGCCAACTTATCGCCTTCGCCGCCGAGGTAGCCGACAGCCAAGAATCGTATCTTTTTGAGGACGATGTGAATTGAGTCCTTTTAATCCTTCCAGGGGAAGATAAAGCTGCGGAGGGAACGGGTGCCGGTCTTTTCCCGGTCCTCTGCCAACAGCTCTTCCCAGGGAATGTGCCGGCGGTCTGCTTCCGGGTGGGCTTCGAGCCAGTCGTATTTAAGGAGTCTGAGCCTCAATGCTTCGTCAAGAAAGAGGAGTATACCCGCTGGCCCCGGTGCGAGAAAGGCAAGAAAAAACGAGAGCACGAGCAGCACCGTGTTGTGCAGGAAAAGAAAAATACTAAACAGGGGATTATCAAAAAAGAGAATAAAGCTTTTTTTCAGTATCTTTCCAGCCTTGTGATCCAGCCGAGCCCGGATTGGCAGCAGATACTGGAAGGTCATCAACAGGATAACAAGGGTCCAGAACACCAGTGATGCGGCAAAGAGGCCGACCATGGTCCCCAGTTTGGCGTAAAAGGGGAGGGCAATGTAAGCTAAAAGCAGCCAGAAGGCCGCAACTGCGCTGAGAAGCAAGGCTGTGGGGATAGCCTTTTTTATATTGGCAAAAAAATCAGCGAATCCAAAGGAGCTATAATCGGAAATACTTTTTACCGAAAGGGCCGTTGCCGTAAGGTAGACCACACACCAGAAACTTCCGAGAATAATTACAAGCAAAGCTACAAACGGTACATCTGCAAGTACTGTTGGGAGCAATATAGGAATTGCAGCAGAAAGGACAAAGCCCAAATTCACCAGGGCAATCCTAAAAAGGTTATCCCAGAGGTCGAAAAAGGTTTTCTTAATAAGGAATCCGATCATGGCTATACTATACGAAACAAGACTTAATTGGTCCAGCACTCATTGACCAAGAAGGCGACGCTGAGTACAATTTGATTAAGAAAGATTTTCAGGGTCGGGTGAGTTCATCAGTTTGATGGATAATTCCCTACCGGCGGTATAGCCCGCGACTTGACTGTTTCTGCGAAACAGCCAACTGAACCGGTGAAACTCCGGTGCCGACGGTACAGTCCGGATGAAAGAAAATCGAGGGAAAGAAGGTGCCGGCCGGACCTTCACTGTTGCCCATCGTTTTTTCGAGCAAATGATGCCCTGGATATCCTCCGGGGCTTTTTTTATGCCCTGGAATGTATATCCCATTTCGGAGGTTCCTCATGTTAGATACTAGAAAAGCACACGAAAAAGCACACTACAGTCTGCCTGAGGTGTTGTCGCAGACGCTCAACTCGCCGCAGTTGCCGCTAACGTCCAACTCGCTGCGGGCATCCCAGTCAAGACGAGTTTTTACTTGTTTGCTTGCTAGTTTCTTGCTGCTTTTTAGTTCCGTTATGACCTTTGCAGGCGGTGCTGCGGATAGTACCGGTAGAGGTAGTACAACAGGGACTGCATCCCAGTCAGGGCAGAAGACTAAATCCTTGGTAATCTTTGTGCCCGGTGTGGTTTCTGGAAGTCCCATATACGAAATGCTTGTCTCTGGTGTCAAAAAAGCGGTAGACGAAAAAGGCGGAGCAAATCTTAAAGTGGTAGAAGGTGGCTTTAACCAGGCTGAATGGGAATCCAAAATGACGAGCCTGGCCGCGAGCGGTGCCTATGATCTCATCATTTCGTCTAATCCGGCCATGCCTGCTATCTGCAAAGCTGTGGCCGATAAATTCCCCAAACAGCAGTTTTTGCTCTTTGACGGTCAGCTTGCGGGAAATACCCAAATCTATACGCTCCGGTATAACCAGCGGGAGCAGGCTTTCCTTGCAGGATATCTGGCAGCCCTGGTAGCAAAACAGAGTGGATCGGCCAAAAAGCTTGGTCTTGTGGCTGGGCAGGAATATCCTGCAATGAATGAAATTATTCTTCCTGGATTCCTCCAGGGAGCCCGTATGGTGGACTCTGGGTTCTCTGTAGACTTCCGTGTGGTTGGCAACTGGTACGATGCGGCGAAGGGGAGTGACCTGGCGGCCAGCATGATTCGAGAAGGCGCCACGGTTATACTTCCCATCGCAGGAGGAGCAAACCAAGGTGTTGTGCAGGCTGCTGCAGATGGGAATGCAAAGGTCGTCTGGTTTGATGTAAACGGCTACAGTATTAAACCCGGCGTGGTTGTGGGCAGTGCTATACTCAAGCAGGATAGGGCCGCGTATGAAAAGACCAAACTGTATTTGGAAGGTACCCTTCCTTTTGGTAAAGCCGAACTGGTTGGTGTTGCCGATGGCTATGTGGATTTTATTGATGATGATCCGGCTTATATCGCTGCCGTCAGTGAGGCTGTCCGAAAACAACAGGCCGAAATGGTTGCCCAGTTCCGGTCCGGCAAATTTTCGCTCCTAGAAAACGGAAAGGAAATCAGGAAGTAAGGCATGGAAATTCGCCTGCGGAATGTGTCCAAATATTTTCCCGCCAACGGGGTTCAAGCCCTGAATGGTGCCGATTTTGACCTAACGGATGGGGAAATCCATGCCCTGATTGGAGAAAACGGTGCAGGAAAATCGACCTTAATGCACATTCTCGCAGGTCACCTGGAGATGACCACCGGGGAGCTCCATATTGATGAAATCCCCTGCCGGTTCAGCCGGCCGGCGGAGGCTCTGCAGTTTGGGATTGGGATTGTTCGCCAGCATCCGGTCCTTGCACCGGGCCTGAAACTCTGGGAAGATGCGTTGCTGGGGCTCCCTGATCCGCCCCTTTTCCCCCTGGACAGGCGGAAGGGCCTTGGCCGCTTTCAGGAACTCTCTGACCGCTGGGGCTTTGACCTGGATGGAAATGCTAAGACCGAAAATCTTACCATAAGCCAGCGGCAAAAGGCTTCTATTTTAACACTTTTACTGCATCAAGCCCGGTGTATTATTTTGGACGAGCCGACCGCTGTCCTCACCCCCATAGAAACTGAGCGGCTCTTCACCTTGCTGCGAAAACTGAAAAGTGACGGCAAGGCTATTGTGCTTATTTCCCACAAACTGGATGAAATCCTTTCGGTAGCTGACCGAATTACGGTGCTCCGTTTGGGGCGTACGGTGGCAAGCATGCCCAGATCTCGCACCAGTGAGGCAGAACTCACTTCTTATATGTTTGGCCAGGACAAGGGGGATTCCCTGGATCTCCATAATACGAGCTTGGCAGCTGGCCGGCATACAGCTCGCATAAACTCTAACCAGGAACCACTGCTGCACGTGACGAATCTTTCGTCGGCTCAAAAAGATTCGGCAAGTCTCCGGGATCTCAGTTTTTCCGTATTTCCTGGAGAAGTCTATGGTATTGCGGGAGTCCGGGACAGCGGGCTTGAAACCCTGGAACTTGCGCTTACCGGATTTATCGCTCCCCAAGATGGCCACATCACGCTCAATGGAATTCCCGTACAGGGACGGGGGGCCCTTGCCTTCCGGCAAGCTGGCGCTGCCTATGTGAGCGCTGACCGTCTCGGTAAGGCTCTTGCTTTACGATTACCCATAATCGATTCCCTCATTGTTCATTCCCATAGGCGGTTTGTTAAAAAATGGCCTTTTATACCTGAGCTTTTGGATAAGCGGGCTATCAGAAATTGGGCTGCCGAGCTTTTCAGAATCAGCGGGATTCAAGGCCGTTTTGAAAGCCCCGCGGAAACCTTTTCTGGCGGCCAACTTCAGCGGCTCATTTTAGCCAGAGAATTTGCCGAGGAGCCATCGCTCATGGTTTTGGCCGAACCAGGCTGGGGGCTAGATGCATCAGGAAAGGCTCTGCTCTATGACCGGCTCTCTGATTATTTAAGACGGGGGGGAACGGTAGTTCTTTTTTCTACCGATGTGGATGAACTCCTGATGCTCTCCTCTAGAATTATGGTACTTCACGATGGCTATAATGTGTTGGAACTGCAGCTGCCTGAGGACTATGACCAACGGCTTTCACTGAAAAAACAAATATCCGCTGCTATGGTGGGGACTGGAGGTGTAGCTGCATGAAACGTGGCATGAAACAACATGGTACCAACCGGACAAGAGCCCTTTTGAGTGCAATGATTCCGCTGGGGGGCAGCCTTTTAATTGTAGGCATTATTATAATGGCTACCACTGAAGATCCGGGAAAAACACTTATCGATTTCTTTGCTGGTCCCTGGTCGTCTCCCTGGTTTATCGGTAATACCTTGGATCTGACAGCCCTACTTGCGGTGAGCGCTCTTGGAATTGCCCTTTCTTTTAAAGGGGGAACTTTTAATTTAGGAGGGGAGGGGCAAATGTATATCGGAGGCCTTGGTGCTTCGGTGGTGCTGCTTTCAGCCTCGTCTGTTCCTGGTCCCCTTATGCTGCTTATCGCAGCACTGGTAAGTATTTTTCTGGGTGCCCTTATGGGGGGAATATCTGGTCTCCTCAAACGTTTGGTTAAAGCAGATGAACTGATTACCAGTTTTTTATTGTCTGCAGCTCTGACTCCGGTAGCAGATTTTATCATCGCTGGTCCCTTGCGAGACAAGGCTGGAAATTTACTTGCTAGCCCGCGATTTGTTCAGGATCGGATTTTACTCAGACTTTTACCCCCATCGAATCTTTCTGTTTCTCTGCTTTTTGCAATTCTGTTGATATTTGCTTCCTATGTGTTGCTGTACAGAACTCCCGCTGGGTACCGTTTCCGGATTGCCGGTGCACATCCTGAGTTTGCCCATTTTGGAGGTTTTCCTGCTCCTCCATACTGGACGTATAGTATGGCTATTTCTGGTGCCTTACATGGGCTTACAGGCTTTTTTGCGGTAGCCGGAACCTATGGCCTTTGTCATCAGGGATTCCCCGGTGGTTTAGGTTGGAGTGGTATTGCGGTAGCTCTGATCGGCCGAAATGAGCCGCTGGGACTATTTCCCGCAGCTCTCATATTTGCTTGGCTTAAAGCTGGTTCTGACCGGATGCTCCTTGCTTCGTCCCTGCAGGTTGAGACTTCCGCTTTTGTGCAGGCTGTGATCATGTTGTTAGTGACTATAAGGATGCGAAAATGATACAGGACCTCTTGGTTTCTTCGGTTCCCCTTGTGCTTGCTTCCCTTGGCGGGCTTATAAGCGATTTTTCTGGATATCTTGCGGTGTTTCTAGAAGGAACGCTTAGTCTTGGGGCGTTTTTGGTATGGCTTATTGGGGTGCAAACCGGATCCCTTGCGACAGGATTTATCATAACCATCATTATCACCGGTTTAATTGGCTGGCTGCTTTCCCGCTTTATTGCCCTGACTGGAGCCAACCCTTTTATAGCAGCCCTTGCAGTCAATGTGGGCTCCCAGGGTCTCACAGAAACGCTCTCGGTGCTCTTTTTTAATACCAAGGGGGTGCTTCGTGATCCTCGTTTTCCTTCGGCTGATGGAATGTTGTTTTTCTGGATTGCTCTGATTTTAATAGGGACTGCCTCTTTTATTGTCTACCGCACACCCTTTGGTTTAAGGCTGAGGGCTTCTGGCAGAAGTCCCCAGGTTTTATTATATCGGGGGATAGATCCCCTTCGATACCGGGATATTGCTTGGACCTTGGCAGCCATGCTTGCGGCCTTTGCGGGCGGTGTTTTAACGATAAAAATTGGAGCTTATGCACCTGGGGGAACTACTGGCCAGGGGTGGATTGCCCTTGTCATTGTGTATTTGGGGTTCAGGCGAGTGTGGGGGGTAGCACTGGCAGCAATCGTATTTACATTTATTCAATTCCTCGGAATTGAAGCCCAAGCTGCGCTTGCTATTCCATCAACCCTTTTACTGGGGCTTCCTTCTCTGCTCGCCCTCAGCTTATATATTCTCTCTCAAGTATTGAGAAAAGAGTAAACAGAGTCGATAATTCATTAAAGCCGATGAAAACATCCTTGGATCTCCTGACCAGTCTGAGTCCTGCTCTTGTTTTTGCAACCGGTGGTTTTTTTCTCGCTCTACTCCTTTTTATCTTCCGTGCTGTTTTTGGAAGACGAATCCGAGGGCTTCGGCATATTGCCTTTGCGGATCTTATTATATCTCTCGCATTAGTTGGGCTTGTGAGTCTCGATTCGTCCTCTGAAACTGTGGGCTCTTTTATTTTATATCCTTTTTTGCTTTATGGTATTGCGCTCATTGGCTCCGGCTACGGTATTTTTTTTAACGAGTCCTTTAAATATAAGCTGTTGCTGTATATTCCAGTAATCCTTCTCCCTTTTTTAGAGTTTCTTTTTCTGTTACTTCGAACCCCTGTTTGGGTTAACCATGTGCTGTTATCTGGTTTTGTCAGTGTAGAGTTTTTGATAAGCGGGCTCATCATCATCCGCGAAGGACTATTGGTAAGAAATCATGTTGTAAAACCCCTTGCCTTAAATCAGACGGCTCTTGCTTCTGTTGTGGGATCTGTTTGTATAGCGGTAAGTTTTGTGTATGTGCTTCGTGCTGCGGGTTTTCTGTTCTCCGATTCTTATACAAGCATCCTTTTTATAATGACCGTAGCAGGTATATTGTTCAGCTTTGGTATTCTTATTCTGGGGGGAATTAAGCTTCAGGAAGAGCTTGCCCGCCGGGAGCTCAAACTTACTCAAGAACAGTATGATGTGCTTGTCCGAACAATTATCGATACGGTGCCGCAGGCGGTCATTTTAAAAAACAGACAGTCGGTTTTTGTGTTTGTTAATTCCTATTTTGCCATGCTTCATAATAAAAAGCCTGAGGATCTTGTGGGCCTTACCGATGCGGACCTGTACCCTCCGGAACTGGCTCAAAAGTACCGAGCGGATGACAGAATTGTGATGGAAAGCCGCTTGAGCCGAAGTTATATCGAAGAACATGTGCAGGGCGGTGATCGAACCTGGGTAGAAACGATAAAAACCCCTGTTCTGGATGCTTCGGGAGAAGTGACCGGTGTGCTTGTTATGTTCATCGATATAACATCCCGTATCCGGACCCAGGAGGCTCTGAAAGAAAGTGAATTAAAATATCGGGAGCTGAACGAACAGCTCGAAAAACGGGTAGAGGAGCGTTCCAGGGGCTTGCGGGAAGCAAAACGGGATCTGGACCTCTTTTTTGAAGTAACCCTGGACTATTTGTGTATCATC
This sequence comes from Gracilinema caldarium, assembly GCF_029265695.1. Lineage (GTDB taxonomy): Bacteria > Spirochaetota > Spirochaetia > Treponematales > Breznakiellaceae > Gracilinema > Gracilinema caldarium_A. The sequence goes on from NZ_JAJUHW010000003.1 coordinate 7,714, forward strand.
AATATGAACGGCTATTTTCAAAAGGTAAGCAAATCTTGGGTTAACGATACGGGCTGGCCGGAGCACGAGCTTGTGGGCGTATCCTTGTTTCAGTTTATGTATGCAGAAGATAGGGAGAGGGTGATAGAGGCTGCAAGAATGCTTGTCTCTGGAGTTCCTCTTAAGGATTTCCATATCCGGTTTAAGCGGGCCGACGGCAGCTGGATGATGCTTTCATTGTCCGCCGTAGGAGTTCCAGAGCGGAACCTGGTGATCGCCGCAGGGCATGATATAACCCAGCAGCTTGAAATAGAAGAACGGCTCCGGCAGGCCAGGATTGATGCTGAACAGGCGAGCAAGGCAAAAAGCCAGTTTATTGCCACCATGAGCCATGAGCTGCGCACACCGCTTAACGCAGTGCTTGGATACAGTTCTCTGCTAGAACCTTATATTCAGGATGAAAAGGGGCTTCGTTACCTGAAATCTATTGGCACCGCTGGCCGCTCCCTTTTGGCTATCATTAACGATATTCTTGATCTTACCAAGGCTGAGTCAGGACGGATTGAACTGGTGCCAATGCCCTTTGAAATACGGCTCCTGGCGGATGAATTGCTGGACATTTTTAGGTTTAATGCGGAAGAAAAGGGGCTCCTTGTTCAGATCCAGGTAACCGAAGCGGTTCCGAAAACTATTATGCTTGATCAAAACCGGCTAAGACAAATTCTCGTTAATCTGGTGGGGAATGCCATTAAATTTACCGATTCCGGTTCGGTGAGCCTTTTTATCGATGCAAAGCCGGAAGCAAGCTCTTCCCGGGTGCACCTTATTATGGAAGTGACCGATACGGGTATAGGTATTTCGGAAGAATTCCGGGCCCACCTTTTTGATCCCTTTACCCAGCAGGATTTTAATATTGCCCGTAAATACGGCGGTACCGGTTTAGGCTTAGCGATTTCTAAACGGCTTTTAGATCTTATGGGCGGAACGATTCACTGCGAGGCTCCAGAGCAGGGCGGAACTCGTTTCTGGATAGATATCCCCCAGGTTCCCGCCTCGGGCTCTGACGTACACTATTTTGTGAATTTCGGTCAGGGATTTGAGGAAAAAATTGAAACCGATCAAGACATGGTTCCTGTGGTGCAGCATCTGGATGCGTCCCTTACCTTGCTTATTGTTGGAACATCGGAAAATCGGAGGAGCTGGCTTAAGGAACTCTTGCAGGGGAAACATGTTAATGTGTATGAGGCTTCTCTGGATTCAGCCCAAACATACCCAATACAACAGGTAAACGGCATTATTTTTGACTTTCCTTCTGGCAAAAATCAGATTGAAGACGGTCGTGAGCTCATTAAAAAGTGGGTTCAAATGTATAAAACACCACTTTTGGTTATCAGCCATGCTAAAAAATCCGCCGTTGACCATGAAAATCTTTTGGGTGTTTTGAGTATTGGCGGTCTCGATTATGTTCAGGAACCAATAGATCCGGAAGAACTCTGGCTCAGGCTCATGAACCAAATTGAACTAAAGGGAAGCCGAACACGAATAGCCGCAGTGAACCGCGTATTGACCGAGACAACGAGCAGACTGCAGCAGTTATCGGTACAGGTGGATAAACTGGTCTCTATCGATGAGCTTACGGGGCTAGCCAACCGAAAAACCCTCTGGCGCTGGCTGGTGCAGGAAATTGGCCATGCAAAAGAAAAGAAGACAAGTCTAGCCGTTATGATGGGCGACATTGATCATCTCAAGCAGATCAACGATATGTACGGCCAGGGGCTGGGGGATCAGGCTGTGGTAGAATGCGCCCATCGTTTTGTTCGAGCGCTAGAGCCTCATGTCCTTATTGGTAGATGGTCAGGCGAAGAATTTCTTGCTATTCTAGGAGCATCAGATAAGGTGACTCCCGATGAGCACCTTGCGTGGGCAACAAGGCAGGCAGAAGAAGTGCGCGCCCAGGTAGTAGGGGAACCTCTTATTATTGGCAGGGAGCGAATCAACCTGTCCATATCAATCGGGCTTTGTCTTGTTGTTTGCGATGGCCCGAAAGATGACGAAAAACTGGCTTCTTCCCTGCTTAGGATGGTAGATGATGCTCTGTTCAGGGCAAAAACACGGGGCCGCAACCATGTAGAAGCCCTCAAGTTTATTCATCAGAGCGAGATGCAAGATCCTCCCACCGAAGGGTCTTCTCCTCGATAAGGGCGAGCACTGCGGTATATCGTTTCTGCGCTTCTACGGCAGCTTTTCCGTCTTTGATGAGTCCGCCATCGGGGGCAGCAAAAGACGCTTCCAACGCCGCTTTTTCATTTTCGAGAGCTTCTATTTCTGTTAAAAGCCGGTTGAGCTCCTGTTTTTCCTTAAACGTCAATTTAGTCGTTAGTTTATCTTTTTGATTTGCCCCGCTGCGCCGGTTTTCTTTCTCGATTTTATTACTCGGTGCAAGGTTTGTTGTTTTCTGCAGATTTTTCTGCCCTTCCTTCTCTTGGTTGGCCTGTTGGTCTCTCCACGTGCCGTAGGTGCCCACAAAGGATGTGATATTCCCCTGACCGTCAAATATCCAGAGCTTGTCTGTTGTGCCTTCCAGAAAGGCTCGGTCGTGGGAAACAATAATGATGCTGCCTCTAAACCGGCTCAGGAAGTCTTCGAGTAAGGCGATGGTATCTATATCAATATCGTTAGTGGGTTCATCAAACAGAAGCACATTAGGACTGGCGATGAGTAGTCGTACAAGCTGCAGTCGTCGTCGTTCGCCCCCTGAAAGTTTTTCTATCCGTTGAGACTGCATGGGCCGGGGATAACCAAAACGTTCAAGGAACTGTTCTGCCGTCAGTTCTGTCCCGTCATCAAAGGAAATCCGTTCTGCCGCTTTCTGCACATAATCCAAAATACTAGTCTGGCCGTTCATGGCCGCACCGGTTTGATCAAAATATCCGATAGCTACCGTTTCTCCCCGGATAATAGCGCCGCTGTCAGGATCGGCGGTGCCCGCAATAAGGTTAAGAAGGGTACTCTTGCCGCTGCCATTCGGCCCTATGATCCCGATACGCTCTCCTGCAGATATGGTATAGGAAAAGTTTTTTATAATTGGGCGACCCTCAAAGGATTTGTTCACCTGTTGTATTTCCAAAACTTTGCCCCCAAGCCGGCGTTGGGCTGTACGGAACGTTTCCGTTTGAGGGGAAGAAGCTTCCGGCCGGCCTTGGACAAGGTCCCGGATCCGTTCTTTGCGCTTTTTGTCCTTTCCGCCCCGAGCTTTGGGACCCCGTTTGAGCCATTCCAGTTCGACCCGTAAAATAGATTCCCGCCGACGTTCTCGGGCTGCATCCATAAGGTCCCGTTCTTCCAGCCGTTCCAGGTATTCGCTGTAGTCCCCCGGATATTTGGATACCCCCTGGCGGTCTATATCGATAATGACATTGCATACCGCGTCCAGGAACCAGCTGTCATGGGTAACCAGTACAAAGGCCTTGCCGGTTTGGATGAGTTTTTGTTCGAGCCATTCGATAGTATCTATGTCCAGGTGGTTGGTCGGTTCATCAAGCAAAAGAAGATCCGCATCGCTTGCAAGGCAGCGTACCAGGGCTACTTTTTTTACCATGCCGCCCGAAAGGGTCTCCATAGGGAGGCTGAGGTCCCTGATATCTAATTCAGAAAGGAGGGATGTAAAACGGTGTTCTACTGTGTAGCCGCCCCGTTCTTCCATTTCATGGTTCAAGGCGGTGATGAGTTCCGGTGTACTATGCGGATCCTGCAAGGCCCGTTCATAACGGTCAACAAGCTGAACCAAGGGATCGGCCGAACGGAATAGAAAGTCCCTGATACGATCCCCGTCATTCCATTTCGGGACCTGATCCAGTACGCTGACAAAGAGGTTCTTTTTTCTAATAATAGTTCCCCGGTCAGGTTCCAGATTCCCTGAAATTATTTTAAGAAGGGTAGACTTGCCTGCCCCATTGGGGCCTACAAAGCCGATATGTTCTTCCGGTTCTATGCTGAATGATACATTGGTAAATAGGGGTGTTTCCCCGACGGTTTTGCTAATCGAATCCAGTGAAATGAGCGCCATGCTTTAGTTATATCAGAAATTAATTATCTCGACAGGGGGGGATAATGTGCAGGGCTTGTGGTTGACCTGGGCTTAAGGGTGTCCTGACTGTCGCTTTTATATGGCCTGTGGGCGGTCAAGGACTTGTTTTTTGGCACCGCTTCCCTGGCTTCTGGAAAAAAGAACGTTTCCGATGTATAGTAACACCATGACTATTGACGATCCTGCGGTGGCAGTAAATCTTAAAGAACTTTCCCGAACTCTAGCGGCAGCATCGGATCCACAGCTTATAGAAGATTTTTTGAGAAGCCTTCTTACTCCATCTGAAACAGCGGACATTGCCGCCCGCTGGGCGCTGGTTAAGGCCTTAGACAACAAGGTCCCCCAGCGGGAAATTGCACGGGAGCTGGGGCTTTCGCTCTGTAAAATTACCCGGGGCTCCCGGGAGCTTAAAAAGCCTGATTCACCCTTCAGGAAAATGCTGCATATAACAGACCAGTTAGACCGGCAGGCTTGAAAAGTCCACGGCCTCTGTTGTAATCAGAGCGTGCCGACCTGAAATGATTTGCGGAAAAGTATCCGTCTGCCCCGTTCAAGCCAGACCACTACAATAGCAAGAACAAAGCGGGGCACCACTGCCCAGAAGAGGGGAACCCCTATGGCCATAAAGAGGAGCGTATCCTCCAGCAAGGAGTGGCTTACGCCCACATGGTGGTTAAAAAGGTCTCCCTCGGAAAGACTCAGTTTCCCAGACTCGACCCGTTCAATCATAATGGCCGACCCATAGGCCAGGCCAATGATGTTTGCCACGATCCACAGGAACCCAGTCGATGGCGGAAGCCCCAGAAGCCGCATAAAAGGCCCGGTGATGTTTCCCAAAAGCTCAAGGATGCCAAATTCTTCCATCACTTTTTGAGCTGCCATAAGAAGGCTTACGATGATGGCAATTTTTAATATCAACTGTCCCATCTGTATGGCCCATTGCTTAAGAATCTCTGGAATTTCCTGCAAACTCAGCGCCGCAGGCGGAGCTAGTTCTGCAGAAAGCCCCTGCATTTTGCTTGCCCCAAAGGCCGCAGGAAGGATATAATTCAAGATAAAAGCCGCTGCCAGGGCCGTGAAGATTCTGAGAAATACCATTTTGGTTGCCGATGACCCGGTTTTTCGCATCACCGTGCATTCCACAATCAGGTTGTGGGCGATGAGACACATGACTGCTAAAATGGTTATCTCCCGCAGGGAAAGCTGCAAGGTTCCAATAACGGCGATGGCAGAATAAATGTTGAGCAGAATGGCGCTTAAAAAAACTAAGGAGCTTTCGCCGGGCAGGCCCACAAAGTGCATGATGGGATCAAGCAGCCGGGATGCGGTAAAAAGTAAACCGGTTTTCTCGAGGGCCAAAACAAAGAGTGAAACGGGAACCATAATGGAGAGTAAAAACCGGATCGTGTGCAGAGAGGGTTTCCATGCCCGGCCTAGGGCTGAAAAAAAACGATGGACAACAGATTTTTGATCCATGGCTTGTATTAAGCGCCGAATATCGGCGAATTGTCAAGGTTGTTTTGACCTAAGAGGAGCAAAGGATAGTAAAATGGGAACTTTAAGCCGCATAACAGAGGGAAGACTCGGGTATGGCTTTGTAGAAAAGGACTATATCCCTGAAGGGTGCGATGAATACTGGCAAAGAAATCAGCAGGTCGGAGATTATGCAAAAAAGTGGCGGAAATTGCGGGCCGATGAAATAGCTATTCTTGTAAAAAACAATAACATCTGTGCAAACTGGGACGATTTCTTGGTAAGCGATCCCTTTAATCCCCATCTTATTCGCAACTCTCAATTTTACGGCCTTGTCCGCCTTGGTGCGGTCAGGGAAAACTTGCTCCAGTACCATGACTACAAAATTCCCGCCGGCATACGGGACAGTACCATCATCTCCTGCGACATCGGTGACGACTGCGCCATACAAAATTGCCCCTACATTTCCCATTATATCATCGGCAACCAGGTGATTCTGAGCCGGGTCGATGAAATTCAGGTGTCTAACCATGCAAAGTTCGGTAACGGCATACTGACCCCCGGAGAAAGTGAGGATATACGGATCTGGATTGATGTGATGAACGAGGCTGGCGGCCGCTCTATCCTTCCCTTTAAGGATATGATCAGCGCCGATGCCTACCTCTGGGCTGCCTATCGGGACGATGTTGAACTTGTTGCAAGGCTCAAGGAAATTACCCAGAATCAATATGGAGCAGGCAGGGGGCGTTACGGCACCATAGGTTCCTGGACCGTGATAAAGGGCTGCGGCATTATTAAGGATGTGGCTATCGGTGACTGTGCTTATATCAAAGGAGCCAACAAGCTTAAAAATCTGACCATACTCTCCAGCGAAGATGAACCCACCCAGATTGGAGAGGGTGTTGAACTGGTGAATGGTATTATCGGTTATGGCTGTCATGTGTTTTATGGCTGCAAGGCGGTCCGCTTTGTCATGGGACGGAACAGCAACCTCAAATACGGTGCCCGGCTTATTCATTCTGTCTTGGGGGATAACTCCACCGTCTCATGCTGCGAAATGCTTAACAACCTTGTCTTCCCGGCACATGAACAGCACCATAATAATTCGTTTCTGATAGCTAGCTTGATTCAAGGACAGTCTAATATAGCGGCAGGGGCAACCATTGGGTCTAACCATAACAGCCGGGCAAACGACGGCGAAATTCGGGCAGGCAGAGGTTTTTGGCCCGGCCTCTCGGTGACGCTGAAACATCCGAGCCGCTTTGCATCCTATGTGTTGATCGCCAAGGGCGACTACCCCTATGAGCTTGATATTCCGCTTCCGTTCTCGTTGGTAAACCATGATGTTGCCCGGGACCGGCTGGAAATTATGCCAGCCTATTTCTGGATGTACAACATGTATGCTCTGGAGCGGAACGCGTGGAAAGCAGTGAGCAGGGATAAACGGGTGATAAAGATCCAAAAAATAGAAACCGATTATCTTGCCCCTGATACGGCGGAAGAAATAATCCATGCCATGGAGCTTTTGGAACTCTGGACCGGCAAGGCTGCTGTGCTGAGGGGCGGTGAAAATCCAGAGACTTATACTGAAGAGGCTCTAAGCCAGTTCGGACTGAGTCTTCTTGCTTCCGCTGAAAACCGGATGAGCGGCCTTGATGTCTTTGCTGAGGGCCTTGAACGGCACAAACGGCCCGCCCTGGTGCTTAAACCCCGCAAGGCCTGGCGGGCCTATAACCGGATGCTCCGCTATTATGCCCTTAAATCACTGCTTGCCTATGCGGAACTCCATGCCGATGTCTGTCCGCGCGATCTATTTGCTGGATTGGACCAGGAGTACCGGAATAATGGAGCAAAACGGGAAAGGCTGTGGGTAAACCTGGGCGGCCAAATCGCTCCGGCTTCTCGGGTAGATGCCTTGCGGCAGGATATTAGAGAAAAAAAACTCACGAGCTGGGACGCTATTCATGATCGGTATGAAGCGATGGCCCAGTGGTATATCAAGGACGCTGCGCTCCATGCATGGGTGGTACTCTTAGAGCTTCCGCCTCTGGATGGCGAAGATCCCTTGAGCGCCGCAAGGCTCCTGGATGGGTCTGGTATGACTGCTCTCATTGACCAAGGCCGTGAAACCCGGCGTTGGATAGAGTCAGAGGTGTATAAAAGCCGTGCCAAGGACTGGCGGGACCAGTTCCGCAAAATCACCTTCCGCAATGATGATGAGATGATCGCGGTTCTCGGCCGGGTGGAAGACAACCCCTTTATCAAAATGGCTCAAAAAGCGACCGAGAACTTTATCAAGCGGCTCGATACCTTAGAACAGAGGCTGACCAACGCTGCTTCTAAGCCTCGTTCAGAATAGCCTCTGCCACGCGGATGCCGTCCATCGCCGCGGACATAATACCCCCCGCGTAGCCAGCCCCTTCTCCTGCCGGGTATAGCCCCCTTATCGGGGACTGGCAGGCCCCGTCCCGCAGTATCCGAATGGGGCTTGAGGTCCTTGTTTCTACCCCGGTAAGGAGGGCATCTTTCCTGTCAAAACCTGCAATAGATTTACCGAAGCGGTTTATGCCTTCCGCGATTCCGTTGGAAACAAAGGCCGGGAGACAGCGGTGCAGATTTGCCAGGCTCCAGCCCCTAGTGGCGCTTGGTTTAATTGCTCCAAGGGCGGTGCTGGGTCTATCTTCAAGAAAATCACTCCACAACTGTACCGGTAAAGCATAGGTTCGGCCAGCAATATCATAGGCGGCCTGTTCCCATTTTCTCTGAAACTCAACACCACCAAGGAGACCCGGAAACCCAAAGTCGTGGGGACTTACGGCTACTACAATGGCCGCGTTTGCGTTTGTTCCATCCCGGGCAAAGTCGCTCATTCCGTTGCAAACCACGCCGCCAGGTTCCGAACTTGCGTTTACCACGGTTCCTCCGGGACACATACAAAAGCTGTATACACCCCGGTCATCACTGGTGCGGGCCGCAAGTTTGTAGTCCGCCACCGGCAGGGCTGGATGCTTCCAAAAGCGGCCAAATTGGGAGCGGGATATCATTTCCTGAGGATGTTCAATCCTGATCCCTATTGCAAAGGATTTTTGTTCCATGGGAACACCACGTTTTTCAAGCATGGCAAAGGTATCTCGGGAACTGTGCCCGATTGCCAGAACCAGGGTGTCAATATCAATCCATTCAGTCCTATTGATGAGAATACCAGTGACTTTGCCGCCTTCTATGCGGATATCATCCAGCCGGCTTCTAAACCGGAAGGTTCCGCCAAGACGGATTATTTTTTTTCTGAGCCCCGCTACGACGGAGACGAGCTGATCGGTACCTACATGGGGTTTTGCCAGGATTCCGATTTCGCTTGGAGCTCCTGCGGCAATAAGTTCCCGAATAACTTTCCGGTTGCGGCCCTGTTCATCTTTTACCTGGGTGGTCAGCTTTCCGTCTGAATAGGTCCCAGCCCCGCCTTCGCCGAACTGTATATTCGATTCTGGATCTAGATCAGCGCCGGACATAAAGGAGCGCACCCGTGCGTCCCGGGTTTCGACCGGGTCGCCCCGTTCAATGACGAGGGGGGCGAGCCCTGCCTCTGCCAGTATAAGGGCTGCAAAAAGTCCGGCGGGCCCGGTGCCAACCACGACCGGCGCCGTACTTCGGCTCCGGCGGGGCTGGGGCACACGGTAGACCGGTTCAGGCCCCACAGGCAGCGCAACCGAGGCGGGAATAGTCCCCTGCCTGCTATGATCTACATCAACAAGCACTCCGTATACGAGTTTTATATGCTCCTTGTCCCGTGCATCCACCGATTTTCGTTCTATGTGCATGTCCCGGAGGGCAGCCGGGGCAATTTTAAGCAATTTGATAATCCGTTTCCGCAGTTCTGTTTCATCTGCGTCGAGGGGGAGATTTACTTGTGGAATTCGGTAAAGACTCAAAGGCAACTCCTTGCAGGCTTTAGCTGGTTATCTGGAAAAGACTTCAATGGGTTAAAGTTGCCAGAAATTAAAAAGCGCCGCATAATGGAATTATATGAAAAGTATCAGTGATTATACCAGTAGTACCTCCGCCATGGAGCTCTATACCTTTTTGGCCGAAGCGGTTGTAGAAGAGCGGATTCAGTCTTTTTCAACGTTGATGGAATGGGTAGCCCCCCTGCCGCGGGATGCCCGTTTTAACGCGGTGATACCCCGTATTTTTAAACTGATTCGAAAACTCCATTGGGGCTTTTTCCGCGATATCGACCCGGAAACGTATCCGAAAATATGGAAAGAGGTTGTTATTCCCCATAAGGAGTTAAAACAGTTTGGGGACCTGAAACGGAACCTGACGATTTCTGATGTTTATGTGGGGATTCTGGATCTTCACGGATATACCCGGTTTTGCGAAAAAAATAAGAACAACCTTTCCATGCTGCAAATGCTGGATGATATAATCCAGGTGGATCTCTTTAATATTGCAAAATCCTACAATGTGGTATTCCAACGCCGGCAGGGGGATGAGATGGTCCTTGTGGGCGCCTCTGCCTGTGATGTCCTGGCGGTTACGCTCCTTATTATTGATACCTTTGCAAAACGGCGGACCTTTAATGTAAAGGAACAGGCAAACCACCGGACGGGCTACAAGATTATTCTGGAGGAAATGCATGTCTCCGCTGGCATCGCGGGGGGCAAGAAATTTACCCCCTTTATCATCACCAAGGACGGAGACCTTTCTGGCGGTGTAATCAATACAGCTGCCCGTCTCCAGGGGAGGGCTAACGAACTCTCAGGCTCCCATTCTATGATTCTTGTGAGCCGTACGGTTTACACAAATTTCACCAACGAGATGAAAAATGCTCCCCATCCATTCTTTGTAAAAACCCCGATTAAGTTTTTTGATTCCGGCTGGATCAGCTTTAAGGGTATTTCGGTAGCGGTTCATGAGGTTCTTTACACCGAGCAGGATATGCAAAAACTGCTTTATGAAGCCCAGATGACTGATCTTTATCGGGCTATCGAAGGCGGGCTCTGGAAAGATGGTATTTATATTTCCCTCCTGTCCTTGCTTTCTAAGGTGCTCCGTACTATGCCCAAGCTAAAAATTGAAGTGACCGAACAGGGTTCCCTCCGGTGTCTTACGAACGAGGATATCATCAAATTTATTCAGGATACGCTTTCCACCTTCCGGATCACACAGGATTACCGGAAGGCGTTGAAAAACCTTGAAACACTTGTTGAGTACTTGGATGCAATTCCCCGCTTTGACCGCTTATGTCTCGAATATGCCCATTCGATTACCCAGGAATATAGAAAGATACTCTCCCGTTATGAAGCACGGATAGATACAAAAATTGAAGAGAAGGTGCCTACGGTGCTTCCTGCAAAATACCGTACCCTCTATGAGGAAGGCCGCCGGGGAGCTGAGATTTACCAAAAGCTTCAGGAGCGCCTGTACCAAACACTGACGCCCTTAGAAATATCACTCCTCTGGTCCAGTGTTATTGACAGCCTCCAGCAGCACCTGGATGTTTCGATACATTCAGGGAAAAAGTAAATTTAAACTTCTGGACGGCCATTTCTCAACTGCAAGCAATCGCGCCGCCTATTTTTTAACTCCATGGGTATTTGTCTACATTCTAAAAAACACTTGACAATTCTGATTTAGTGTATTAGTGTAATAATACACTATTTTGGAGGTGTTATGCTGGAAGTCAAGAATGTTGATTTTGGATATGGCAGGCAGCAGCTGTTTAATCATTTAAATTTGTCTGTGCAGCCGGGGCAGATTGTTGGTTTGCTCGGCCTTAACGGAGCGGGAAAAACCAGTCTTCTCAAGCTGATTGCGGGGGCCCTCTATCCCCATAAGGGTGAAATCAGTCTTTTCGGAAAATCCACGTTGCATCGGAGACCTGATGTTCTTGCGGATCTTTGCTTTGTTCCTGAAGATCCCTGGGGACCGGCTTTGACCCCTGAGGCTTGGTTTAGCCGATATGGGGTGTTTAGGCCGGCCTTTAACAAGGAGCTGTTTTATTCCCTTTTGGAAGAATTTCAGGTAGATAAAACCAAACTTATCTCCCGGATGTCCTATGGGCAGCGGAAAAAATGCGCCCTTGCCCAGGCTATGGCAAGCGGCAGCCGCCTTATTCTGCTGGATGAACCCACCAATGGCCTTGATATCCCCTCGAAAGCCCAATTCCGCCGTTCTCTTGCCATGGTAGACCTGCAGGAAACCATGTTCATCATTTCTACTCACCAGGCCAGGGACCTGGAAGCGGTGCTTGATCCTATTCTTATTATTCATGAGGGGAATTTGCTGTGCAGTTTCCCCGCCGCAGCGGTTAATGAGCAGTTTTCGGTTCGGCGGGTCGAACGCCTCGAAGGTCTGCCGGTGGTCTACGCAGAACAGGGGCCCCTTGGGTATCAGGCCGTATTGGCCGAACCTGGATCAGGGGCTGATCTGGAAATCCTCTTTACCGCGGCAATACAGAATCCTGTCTCATTCCGTGCCGCCTTAGAACCAAAGAAAACAGAGTCCGTTGAAAATTCAACCAAGGAGAATAGCTAAGATGCAAAAAGAACCCTTAAACCAATTCTATTCAGTGAAGCGATTATATTATCTTGTGCGGAACCGCCTTTTCGATGATATGGTTCCTATTCTTGTCGGTTCTGCGGCAGTCTTAGCCCTTAACCTGCTTTTGGTTATTGGATCAAGCCAATATAATATTGGCTCCGTAGAAAGCTGGGCTGCGCTCGGCGCGATTGCCGGTGTACTGCTTGCAGGGAACGCTTTTTCGAGAATGCATGATGGCAAGGCTGGTACAGAATGGATACTGCTTCCCGCAAGCAGCGCGGAAAAATATTCTGCCGCCCTGGTCATGTATCTTCTGGTGTATCCAGTCCTCATTTCAATTATTGCAGTTATAGAAACACTGATTATCAGTAGTTTTGGCAAAATACTCTATGGCATGCCCCTGTGGATTTATAATCCTCTTTCATGGGTACTAGTAAAGAATTATGGAAATTATGCCTTTTTTATACTGCTAGCCCTGGCAGGATCTGCCCGGTTCCGTAAATTCGCTATCGTTAAAACCGCCGCGCTCGTCCTCGGATTTGTGCTTCTTTCTTCGTTGCTTTTACTACTTGGAATCATGGTGGCAACACCAGAAGGCCGAATTATTATGATGCATGGCCTTCAGGGGAGTTCTATCCAGATACAGCGTTCCTTGGAGGTCGGAAAAGAAATGACCCTGAAGGTGCTCTACACCATCTTTACAATTGGTACCGCGGCCTTTGTATTGGGCTACGGATACGCGCTTGTATGCGAAAAGGAGGCTCGGGATGAAGTTCAATGAGGATCGACCCATCTTTGAACAGATTGCCCTGCTTCTCGAAGACCGTATATTAGCCGGATCTTTTTCCGAAAACGGCCGGCTCCCATCGGCCCGGGAACTTGCTGCATCTTTAGAAGTCAATCCCAATACTGCAACCAGGGCGCTCCAGCTATTGGCAGATACGGGACTCGCCTATGCAGAACGGGGTGCAGGCTATTATGTAGCCTCCGGCGCGGCGGAAAAAATTAGAACCGTGCGGAAGGAGCGATTTTTTAACGAAGAATTGCCCCGATTTTTTTCAATAATGAAGAGCCTCGGCATCCAGTTTGATGAACTAGCTCAACGATGGACTACATTTGCTATAGGGAGTGAAATTAAATGAGTGTGAAAAAACTTAGCAGCAAATTATTGCTGATTTATGGAGTATTTTGTTTTCTTACGTATATCGTTGCAATAGTACTATTTATTCGCTAGTTTTAGTGATTTTTTAATCCGGGTCTGCTCTCCCAGCGCCAGGCCTGTTTCCCTCCGTACAGGTTGGTAAAGCAGGATGGCGTCGGAACGGCGAAGGGTTCGGAATTGGGTTTCCCCAGGCAGGCCCTCTCCGAGCTTAGCGGAAAAGGGTATGCGGCCTTCGTCTCCGCAGAGTATAAGACGGGTCCTGCCAGCCTTGTTCAGCATGGGCTCTGACACAATCCGATAGGGCCCCCGCTGATCGGTGTCCCCTTTAGTTCCTCCAGCCGCTTCGGCAGTTGCGGTATCTTCTGTTGCGCTTGAATAATTCGCCGTATCCAGCGCTTTTGGGTGGCTTCCCAGGTTGTCCAAGGCGCGTGCTTCTGTCAGGTACACCGGGCTGTTGCCCAAATGGTCCTCTCGGCGGCTCATGACGAGGGCGGTCGTTTTTACCAGGTCCTTGTCGAGGCCGGTTTTCTTTGCCAGGTCCCGGACGGTCCGGGGCGGATTCCAGGCAAAATCGCTGTGGCAGGTCTGCTGCGATTCTTTAAAGGCCGGGCATGGCCGTTGGGTAAAGCAGGGCGCCAAAACCCGCCAGTCTGAAGCTACGAGCCGGTCCCGCAGCGCAAGGAGATCCCGTCCTGTTGCGAGCAGAGCCGGTTCCAGGATGATGAGTATCCCCCCTGGTTCAAGATGTTTTCCCAGTTTTGCAATAAAAGCTTCCCGTTTTTGGAGCCTCTCCGGAGTTTCTTTCCACAGCTCGTTGAGCATGTGGCCAATGGTGATGATGTGGTATTTCCCCGCAGGAATGGCGGATGTACCGGCCCACCAGGGGGCAATAGTTTTCATGTTGTACCCAGCCTGCTGGGCTAATGCTTGGGCATGCTTCAGAGCAAGCGGACTCTGATCGCAGGCCCTAATTTCAATACTGTCCGGAGAAATTCCCCGGAATCTCAGCCAGTCCGCTGTAGCGAGGCTGCAAGGGGCCGGCCCTGATCCCAGGTCCAGGATGCGAAACCGCCCCTCCGACATAGGTACAAAAGGAGCCCGGTTCTCTGGCTTTACCGAATGTGCCTCATAGGTCATATCAAGCATGCCCCAGGTCTGAGCGTAGGATGTAAACCAGTAAAAAAGCAGGTATGCACCAAGCCTCTGGCCCTCATCCATATAAGCGGAGCCTATGAGGGCCCGATCCCCCGTAAGGCCCCGCTGCAGGGCCAGGAGGTCCGCCGCGGCCCTTTCTAGTTCATGACGGCTGAGGGGACCATAATCCTGCAAAACAGAAGGCCGGCCTGTTATAGCAGGGTTTTTGTAATTTTTAATTCCTCCCTGCAAAACCCGCCATTCGCGGATGAGGCGCTCTTCCCAGATTGCCAGTTCAGCGGATGGTTTTTCAGGCACCGGCCCGTTCCTTTGCCCAAAGTTGAATCAGTTCCAGGATGGTTCGGGTGGATGCAACCATATCCGAAAGGGAAGCCCATTCGGTTCTGCTGTGGTAGTTGTGGCCCCCAGTGTAAACATTGGGCGTCGGAATCCCCATTTGGGTAAGCCGGGATCCGTCGGTGCCTCCCCGGATTGGTTTTAAGTAGGCCTTTACCGCTGCCTTTTCTGCAGCTCGTTCAAGCAGCTCCAGGACCTTGGGATGTTCATCAATCTTTTGTTTCATATTGATGTACTGCAGCTGGGGTTTTACTTCTACCCGACCGCCGGGGAACTGGGCTTCCACGGTTTTGCCGAACAGTTCCAGGGCTGCAAGCCGCCGCTCAATTTCCTTCTGATCAAAATCCCGGATATAAATTTCAAGAGATGCTTCTTCCAGGTCTCCCTTGATTTCTATTGGACAATAGTAGCCGTAGTAGCCGTCGGTTGCTTCAGGACTTTCCGAACGGGGAAGGAGCGTGGCATAGGTGGCGGCCATCATGGTGGCATTGGCCAGTTTTCCCCGGGCCTGTCCGATATGGATAGCCTTGCCATGGCAGAGTACATCAATCTTGTAGGCCGTAAAACATTCTACCTCAAGCTCTCCCGCAGGACCGCCGTCCAGGGTGTAAAAAGCCGTGGACTTAAAAGACGAAAGCGGAAACTCGGGGAGTCCCTTGCCGGTTTCTTCGTCTGGGGAAAAAACGATTTCCAGGGGGCCGTGACCAATCTCAGGGTGGGCCTGAAGGTAATCCAGGGCTGCCATGATTTCTGCAACACCCGCCTTATCATCGGCCCCCAGCAGGGTAGTTCCATCGGTATGGATAATGGTATCTCCGATTCGTTTTGCAAGGGCCTCGTCTTTTGCAGGATCCAGACTAACCCCGTCTTTAAGAGTAATGACTGACCCATCGTAATTAGTGGTGACGATTGGATGCACATCCTTGCCGCTCACATCGCTGGCGGTGTCCATGTGGGCCATGAAACCGATCGTTGGGGCCTCTTCGTATCCCGGTGTGGCGGAAAGCCGGGCAATCACATAGCAGTGCTCGGTGAGCTCTACCTGTGAAATACCAAGCCCTTTAAGTTCATCAACCAGCATCCTTGCCAGATCCCATTGACCGGGGGTGGATGGAGTTTCCGCAACATGACGGTCACTGGTTGTCCAAATCTGGACATACCGGGTGAACCGGGGAAGCAGACGGTTTACCATGTCGGTGTCCGCTAAGCGCTTTGTAAAATTGTTCATGTCTATACTATGCGTATTTTGTATTCCCTCGTAAAGGCCCTGCCGATTTCCGTTTTATGCCCATATTTAGGCATGGAGGCAGATTTTCTTGCCTCTTTTGGTCATCAATCTGTATATTATTATCTATAATGAATATTCCTAAATATCCTGAATTTGTGCCAATCAGTCTGGAACTAAAAGAAGATTTATATCCGCGGCTTAACATGACCGCCGACGGGGTTTCGGAATTTACCTTTTCTAACCTTTATCTCTTCCGAAAACGGTACAACTATCAATTATCCCACGATGACAATACCATCATCATTTCGGGCGAACGGGAGGGTAAAAAATTTTTTATGACCCCCTGTTCTATACCCTCCCGGGATGTAATAGAAGATCTTTTTGTGCACCATGATTATTGGAAAAATCTTTCCGATTCAGTGCTTTGTGCGAACTGTATTACCTTGCAGGATCTTAGTATTACAACCCTGGAAGATCGGGATAACTTTGATTACCTGTACCTCAGAAAGGATCTGGCAGAGCTTTCTGGGAAAAAGTACCATAAAAAAAGAAACTTGGTGAATGCGTTTATCAATTCCTATACCTACGAGGAACGGCCCTTAACCGCGGAACTCGTTCCTCAGGCGCTTTTTGTGCTTGATGAATGGTGCAAGGAAAAGGGCACCGAAGGAGACTATGTGGCCGCCAAGGAAGCTCTGGAGCGGTTTGAATACCTGGGGCTCAAGGGTGCCATGTATTATGTGGATAATAGGCCTGCGGGCTGGTGTCTGGGAGAAAGCGTGGCTAAGGGCCGCATGTTTGCCGTTCATTTTGAAAAGGGCCTTGAGGTTTACAAGGGGATTTACCAGTTTATTAACCAGGCTTTTGCCTCGTCGCTGCCCAAACATTTCCTTTACATTAACCGTGAACAGGATCTGGGCGATGAGGGGCTCCGGCAGGCCAAAATGACCTACCGGCCCTGCGGTTTTGTTCGTAAGTATGTGGGAAGGCGGGGCTAGGCTAAACTATGCTTTAGAATTACAGCGCTACTCTAACCCTTAATTGTTCATCAATATAAAGTCCATATTACTCTGACGGCTCAAGCTGGCCATTTTCATAATGGTATACACGGTCCCGTTCCATTAAAAAGTACATTGAGTCCGGGGCGTTCTTTTCCAGGGATGTCCGAAAGGGCTCTGGATTAAGCGAGTTGTGGGGAAAGAGGTCCCAATGGGCGGGAACCACATAGCGGGCCTGGGCTGCGCCGGCAAGTCGGCTTGCATCCCAGTGCGAAAGGTTGCCGTAGCCCGCATTAATACAAACAGCCATGACGTTGGGGCCGGTTCCGCCATTCCATTCTGCAATTGTCTTGCAGACTTCTCTGGACGCAAGTGTAGGTAATAGATCGCACCAGGCAGTGTCCCCCGTATTCCAGAAGGTGCTGCCGTCGCTAAACCGGATAATATAGCCCACATGGTTCAGGTCTGTTCCGTCGGTTGGCAGCGCAAAGGTAGCTTTAATCCGAATGCCCCCTTCAAATGGACTTTCACTGCTCCGCCGTATTTGTTCCGCCGCGGCAAGCATGCCGGGTTTGCTGTAAAAGGTTATTTCTTCTCCCGGATGTATAAGCCTGAGCCGTTCCGCGCTGATGCCGGCTTTTTCCGCCGCCTTAAGGGCATCCCGGGGGCCTGCAACGCGTATGTGGCCTTTGCCTGCCAGGGCCCGCAGCGTTTCCGGGTCCGCGTGATCGCAGTGAGAATGGGTAAGCAATACCAGGTCCACATCCAGGTTCTCTGGGGCAATCGGCGGCGGAAAAAGCCGGCTTTTAGGTGTCGGCGTTTTGTCTTTGCCTCGGGAGGCACACCAGTCGCTCAAATAAGGATCGATGGCTATAGAAAAGCCTTGGCTGTCCATCAATATAAAAGAATTCTGTCCGAGAAATCGAATGGAAAATCCGCTCTTTTGTATCATTCTGGCTAAAGCTCCTTAAGTGATAGTGTAATGCTTCTCTTTATAATATCAAGATTTATAATTAAAAAAGCAACCATTTTCCTTGCTAAATCTCCATTTTGGTATATACTGTCATTGCTATGGCATATACGATACTTGTTATCAATCCCGGGTCTACCTCCACCAAGGTTGGTGTGTACCGGGACGAAGAAACGGTCTTTTCTTCCGGTGTTTCCCATTCTGTAGAAGCCCTTGCTCAATTCGATACAGTGGCAGACCAGATGGAGTTTCGCGAGAAAGCTATTTTGGAGTTGCTCGATGCTCACGTTATCGATCATAAGGCTATTGATTGTATAGTAGCCAGGGGCGGACTGGTACGCCCTCTGCCTCATGGGACCTACCGAGTCAACGATAAAATGAAGGAGGACCTCCGCACGGCCTGTTACGGAGGTCACGCTTCTAATTTGGGTGCCCTCATTGCGGATGATCTGGCAACTAAACTGGGTGTTCCTGCCTATATAAGTGATCCGGTGGTTGTTGATGAACTGGACGATGTGGCGCGTCTCACAGGCATTAAGGGTATAAAGCGGCGCTCTATTTTCCATGCCCTAAATCAGCGGGCTGTAGCCCTCCGGTATGCAAAGTCCAAGGGTTTACGGTATGATGACATAAATCTTATTGTTGTCCATATGGGCGGCGGTGTGACCGTGGGTCTCCATCGGCGAGGCCGGGTAACGGACGTGAATAATGGCTTAGACGGCGAAGGTCCCTTTACTCCCGAACGGGCTGGTACAATCCCCGCAGGATCTCTGGTGAGTCTCTGTTTCTCCGGTGAATACAGTGAACACGAAATCCGAAAAATGCTGACCGGCCATGGGGGTTTTGTAAGCCTCTTGGGCACCAACGATATGAGGGAAGTGGAACGTCGGGTCAGCGAAGGGGATCAGGAAGCGGCTTTGGTCCTTAATGGTTTTATATACAGGGTTGCAAAAGAAGTGGGATCCTTGGCTGCGGCGGCGGACGGAAAAATAGATGCCATCCTGCTAACCGGCGGCATTGCTCATGATACCAATGTCATCCAGGGAATAACAAAAAAGGTGTCGTGGATTGCCCCGGTGGAAGTATTCCCCGGCGAAGGCGAATTGGAAGCACTCCGTGATGCAGGACTTCGGGTCCTGCGGGGAGAAGAAATTCCAGTAGAGTATTAGAGGAATGGATATGAAATCTATCGCTGAATTGATCCAAAAGGCGAAAAGTCTGTCTGCGGAAAACGGCCGGGTTCAAATAGCTGTTGCGGCAGCCCAGGACGAAGAGGTTTTGGTTGCCGTGGAAGCAGCCCGTAAGGACGGATTTGCGGATGCGGTTTTAATCGGAAACACCGGGCAGATAGAGTCTATTGCAAGGGCTAAAAATATAGATCTTTCTTTTTATAAGCTTGTTGATGAGCCTGATATCGTCCGTTCTGCCGCTCTTGCGGTGGATTATGTGCGGCAGGGAAAGGCAGCTTTTGTTATGAAGGGAATTCTTGATACTTCGGTACTTCTTAAGGCTGTTTTGAACAAAGAAACGGGGCTGAATGCAGGCCGGCTCGTGAGTCATGTTGGGGTAGCCGAGTCAGCCAATTACCATAAATTATTTCTCATGACCGATGCGGCAATTAACATTGCGCCGACCCTGCAGGAAAAAATGGATATTATCCGCAATGCGGTGGATTGTGCGCGGGCCCTGGGCATCGAAATGCCTAAGGTGGCGCTTTTGGCCGCGGTCGAGAAGGTAAACAGCGACAAAATGCCCTGTACGGTCGATGCTGCTATTCTGACCCAAATGAACCGCCGGGGTCAAATAAAGGACTGTATTGTTGACGGGCCTCTGGCTTTGGATAATGCTATCAGCGCCGAATCAGCCCGGATAAAGAAAATCGAAAGCCCCGTTGCAGGGGATGCGGATATCCTGGTGGCGCCGGACATTGAGGCCGGAAATATCCTGTACAAGGCTGTCATTGACCTGGGCGGGGCTAAGGGGGCAGGGCTTGTCATGGGGGCTGGGGCACCGGTGGTCTTGACAAGCCGGGCCGATAGCGCCGAAACAAAGCATGCCTCTATCGCCTTGGCGGTGCTGGTTTCTTTTACCATGAAAAAGAAATAATCAGAGCAGGACGGGCCTGATCCGGTTGTAGTACTGAAATCATAGGCCTGTCTAAATAGTTCCATAAGGAGGCCCTATGGCTAAGAGAGGCAAGGTTGTCATTGACCGGGAAATGTGCAAGGGATGTTATCTCTGCGTCCGTGCATGTCCTTCCAAGGTTCTTGAACCAGACACAACACCTAATGCAACAGGAACATACCCTTCCTTTGCAAAGTATATGGAAAAATGCATAGCATGCGGCAACTGCTATCAGGTATGCCCCGATGTCTGCATCGAGGTGTATGAACTGGAAGGAGACGAGGCATGAGCGAAGGAAAACGCTTAATGAAGGGGAATGAGGCTATTGCGGAGGCCGCTATGAGAGCGGGCTGTACCGCTTATTACGGCTATCCGATTACTCCCCAGAACGAATTAACGGCCTACATGGCCCGGCATATGCTTGCCCGAGGCCGGGTTTTTATCCAGGCGGAGAGCGAAGTGGCCGCCATCAACATGGTATATGGTTCCAGTGCTGCGGGTGCCCGGGCAATGACCAGTTCCAGCAGCCCCGGGGTGAGTCTTAAACAGGAAGGTATTTCCTATGCAGCGGGGGCGGATATTCCCCTTGTATTGGCTAATGTGGTCCGGGGCGGCCCCGGTCTGGGTTCCATAGCTCCCAGCCAGGCCGACTATTTCCAGTCGACCCGGGGAGGCGGCCATGGAGATTATTATACCATCGTGCTGGCCCCGAAAAGCGTGCAGGAAGCAGCGGACCTGACCTATCTTGCATTTGACCTCGCCGACACCTGGCGGATTCCGGTGATACTCCAGGCCGACGGCATGATTGGACAAATGATGGAAGGGGTAGTGTTGCCTCCTGAGCGGGATCTCAAGGATCTTCCCAAACGGGACTGGGCCGTGGGCCATCAGGCACTTACAGGCCGCGAAGCACGGCATATTTCGTCCCTGGATCTCGTGCCGGAAAGTCTCGAGGCCAAAGTAAAAGCCCGTTTCCAGCGCTACGAACAGATTAAAGCCAAAGAAGTCCGCTATGAGTTAATCGGCGAAGATGCGGACCTTTACATGGTCGCCTATGGTACCTCCGCCCGGGTTTGCCTTGGCGCAAAAAAACTGGCGGATAAGGCAGGAATTAAACTTGGGCTGTTCCGGCCGATAACTCTCTGGCCTTTCCCAGAACAGGCCCTTTCAGAGCTCGCTAAAAAAGGTAAGCCCTTCCTGACTGTCGAAATGAGTATGGGACAGCTTGTTGAGGATGTCCGGCTTTCGGTTCTCGGCCGCGCACCAGTTCATTTGCTGGGCCACTGCGGTGGAGTCATTCCAACGGAAGAAGAGGTCTTCGCTGAGGCGAAGCGTATCCTCGGGAGGTAAGACATGAAAAAACTCTACGGACACCCCGAGAGCCTGAAAAAGGTTGCTACGAAATATTGCGCCGGCTGCGGCCATGGCGTAATACACCGGCTCATTACCGAAGTTATCGATGAAATGGGCTTGCAGCAGCAGGCAATTATTACCAATCCGGTAGGTTGTTCTATTTGGGCGGATCTTTATTTTGATTTTGATTCAGTCCAGCCGCCCCATGGGCGTACTCCCGCGGCTGCAACAGGGATTAAACGGGTGCTGCCTGATCACCTTGTGGTTTGCTACCAGGGTGATGGGGATCTGGCTGCCATCGGTACCGCTGAAATTATTCATGCGGCAAACCGGGGCGAAAAATTTACCGTTATTTTCGTTAATAATGCGATTTATGGTATGACGGGAGGCCAAATGGCCCCCACCACCCTGGTTGGGCAAAAGGCAACCACCGCGCCCCTGGGGCGGGACCCGGTGGAGGCCGGTATGGGCTATCCTATTCAGGTTTGTGAATTGCTGGCTACGTTAGGTGGAACAAGATATCTTGCCCGCGGCGCGGTGAATACACCTGCTAACATCCGAAAGACCAAGCAGTATATTAAAAAAGCATTCCAGGCCCAAATGGCAGGTATTGGATTTACCATGGTAGAGATCCTGTCCCAATGCCCCACCAACTGGAGCATGGAACCGGCTGAGGCGGTGGATTGGCTCGAAAAAAACATGATTCCCTACTATCACCTCGGGGAAATTAAAAACGAGCTCGAAGGGGCTTCTGCGGGGGCCGCCGCAGCCAGCGTTGAAGTCGGAGGCGCTGTTGCAAAGGGGGCTGCACGATGACAGAAAAATCCTTTTTTGCCGGTTTTGGCGGCCAGGGGATCATTTCCCTGGGACAAATCTGGGTGTATCTTGCTATGGAAGAGGGTAAAAATGTTACCTTTTTTCCCTTTTATGGGGCCGAAAAACGGGGCGGTATTGCCCGGGCGGGGGTTATTGTTTCTGACGAAGAAATCGCGAGTCCCTTAGTAACCGTCCCTGATTCGGTGTTGGTTATGAACCCCGATTCCCTTCCCTTATGTGAAAAAATGGTGCGGCCCGAGGGTCTTATGGTCATCAATTCCACGATTGTGAAGGATGACCCAGGCCGGAAAGATATTCGGGTGGTCAAAATAGATGCCCAGGGAATAGCAGAAAAGATCGGAGACGCTAAGATTGCCAATATGGTAGCCCTTGGAGCCCTTGCAAAGCTTACCGGGGCGCTTAAACTGACCGATACGGAGCGGATCTTAAAAAAGTTTTTCCCCGAGACAAAGCACAAGTTTGTCCCCATGAACCTGGAAGCGATCCAGGCGGGGTATCAAGCGGTTTAGGGAAAGTTTACGGGGCGAGCCCCGCGAAATTGGTTCAGTTTTTTTCGGGGCGTGCCGCGATTGGCGCAGGTTGTTGAAATGCGTTAGGCGTTTCAACAACCTATTTTGTCCCCACAACCTTCCAGACCCGCTCGACCCGTTTGAGGTTGCTGCTGGTCTTGAGTATGAGTTTATACTGGCCGGTTTCGGTCAGTATGATCGGATCAATCTCTACCGATGCTCCAGCCTTAATGGATACCCGGTCCTGTCTGATTGTCTTGGATTTAGCGGGATCAAGATCCATTTTATAAAAGAGAATCTCAAAAATACCATCTTTCCCGGTTTCATTCCTCACCACAAATTGAACGCCGCTTCCCACTTGGGCCGGAATCTTATCAGTATAGATAAGGACTTCATTCGTAATGGCGAACGAAATGGTATCTACGGGAATTTCGTTTTTAACCGGTTCCTGAGCCGGAGAGCTGTTTTCAGGTTTCTGAGCAACACTGTTTTGCGCCGAATTGTCCGAGATAAAGCTGCGGACGCCGATAAGCCGTGGACCGAAATAGGAATCATTCAGGGAAGAAATCATAACACCAGTGCGGGGCCCCTGTGAGACCGCATGGACCATCTGGTTTTTATCGATAAGGAGTGCCACATGACTGGGGAAGCCGCCAGAGGTATCAAACACGAGGATGTCCCCGGGCTGCGCCTTTGCAAGGGGTATAGCAAGTCCAATGGCCCAAATCTGCCTGGACGAACGGGGAAGCGTTATTGCAGCGGCTTCCCGGTATACATAGCCGACAAACCCAGAACAGTCAAAGGCCGTGGGAGAAGATGCGCCGTACATGTAGGGGACCCCTACATATTTCGTGGCTGTCGTAACAATAGCTTTACGAAGCGAAGCTGTATCAATGGCAATCGCCAGGAAGGGCGCTATAAATATGAGCAGTATAATATGGAGTGTGCGATATCGCATGAGCAGAGCCTCAGTTATATAATATACACCGGTTTCTACCAGATTCTTTAGCTCTGTACAAGGCTTCATCGGCACATGAGATTGCTTCCCGAATATCTGTTTGGATTGTTGTGCAGTGAATACCAATACTCACGGTGACCGCAACTTCAGGATTTTCATCAAAATGAAGATGCTGAATATGATCCCGAATTCGTTCTGCTACCGCCAAGGCTATTTTCTCATCCGCCCCAGGAAGAACAACCAGAATTTCTTCTCCGCCATAGCGGCAGCTGATATCCTGGGTTCGAAAAGCTTCCTTGCAGGCCCCTGCTATAGCAACTAAAACGGTATCACCAAACAGGTGGCCGTAATTATCGTTAATGTGTTTAAAATGGTCGATATCGATTAAAAGCAGCGCAAATGTTTCATCTGGGCGGTTCTCTAATAAAAACCTATTTATCCGTGCATGGAATGAGCGCCTGGTGGGCAGTCCGGTAAGCCAGTCGGTAGCCGCTTCCTGTTCGCTTATTCTGTGCCGTAATGCATTGGCAAACGCAACCCCTGCTTGTTCAGCAAAGAGCAAGGCATTGCCAATCTGATCTTTTGTAAAACAATTTTCTTTTTTTGAATAAAACTCGATGCATCCAATCAGTTTGTTTCTTTTAATAATGGGTACTCCCAGAATATGTCGGTAAGGTCCGGAAGCTGGGGCAAATACCTTTGGGGTTGGATCTGGTTTAATGAATGACTGGAGCAAAAGATTAGGAATACAGGCGGGGTCCACGCCTGATTGGAATCCGCTGGCTGCAAGCAATATGACCTCATCATCTTCCAGTACCCGTACCGTGGCTGCATCAAAGGTGAGAATTCGAGAAGCCTGGTATATCATTTGCTCAGCCGCTTCATAGGGGTCCAGGGTAGTGCTCAGAATGGTAGCCGCATTCCTGATTTCTTCTGAGCGCTGTAATAGCTGGCGGTAATGGTCGAGCTGTTTTTTTACGGTTTCCAGCTGCAAGACCAGGTCGGTAATATCCACATCCCAGCCTATATAAAGCCGGGGTGTTTTTTGTTCCGAACGTTCAAGAACGATAGCCCGGTGCCGAATGGTATGGTATTCCCCTGACCGTGCGCGGATTCGGTATTCTCCTTCCCACAGGTCGTTTTCACCCTTAACAAGGCGTTCATGAAAGCTTTTTGTCTTTTCAAGGTCTTCAGGATGCACCACCTGGAGCCATGAATCGTGCTTCATGTCCCGGTCAGAATAGCCTAAATTTTTCCAGATAGTGTTCGGAATTGCTTCGCCGCTTTCGTAATTTTTAACAAAAACTCCAGAACCTTTAAGAAGAGTTAGCAGATATGGAGATTTTAGAATCTTTTGTTTTAATGATAATTTTTTAATATGTAATGGTTTAGCCATAGTTTTTACATTATAAATCTTATTTTCAGTATGTAAAGATGGAATTTAAAATTATAATAATATTATGCCAAAACTGAAGTTATCGATTCGTAAAAAGCTGCTCCTCTTTTATATCGCTTCTATCAGTGCGGTGGCGATGCTGGACCTCTATGTACAGTTTGTTACCTACCATGGTGTTCAGGAGTTCGATTTCCGGCTTAACCGATACCATCAAATACACCGTCTCAGATTGGATTTAGCCCAGCAGTTTCAGCGGATTGAGCGTCAGCTGAGAGAAGGCAATATTCCCGATGAATCCCAAATAGATCAGGAGCAGCGAGCCCTCTATTATACCCTTTCCCAGCTTGAATCCCATGAGAGTGAAAGTAAAAACGTTTATTTTAATTTACGGGCTACCCGGCGGGGGCTGGATGCCTATTTTATACAGCTGGGAAAGGGTATTGCAGCCCGAGGCCACAAGGATGCCACATGGTACCAGGATATAGCTGCTGCAGGGCGAATTGCTGCTTATGTGGATTTATACCTTGCGACAACGCTTTCCGATGCAATGCAGGCCGGTTCTGATCTGTATCAGATTCTGGTGGGACGTATCCACCGAATCAGGGCTGCTACGCTGGGCCTTTTGGGAGTCTTTATCATCCTCTTTGGTTTAGCCGCTATTGCCTTCTCATCTGCCATAGCTAAGCCAATCCATCGGCTTGCAGAGGCTTCCCAGCGAATTGCGCAAGGAGACTTGGATGTCCCTGAAATTAAAACCGCTACCGGAGACGAAATAGATACCCTGGCAAGTGCATTCAATACCATGAGTCAAAATATAAAACGGATGGTTCAGGACCTTCGGGATAAAGCAGAATTGGAACGAAAACTGCGGGAGGAAGACCTGGCTCTTAAGGAAGCCCAGTTTATCAATCTGCAGGATCAAATACGGCCCCATTTCCTGTTTAATGCAATTAACACGATTGCCAGGACCGCTCTTTTTGAAGGAGCCCGGGAAACAGAGCAATTGACCCTTGCACTGGGGGCTTTGTTTCGCTATGCCCTCGCGTCCCCCCAGGTTTTGGTTTCCATCGAGGAGGAAGCTTCTATTGTAAGTGAATACTTGAAATTTCAGTCTCTTCGATTCGGTAAGCGGCTGCAATGGAAAGTGAACATACAAAAAAGCGCTCGGTCAGTGCTTATTCCCCGCTTTACCTTACAGCCCTTTGTAGAAAATGCGGTAAGGCACGGTATAGAACCTCTGGAGCAGGGAGGGAGCGTGGAGCTTACCATAAATCGCAGGGGTAATATGGTATATGCTAAAATAAAGGACACCGGAAAAGGGATGTCTTTCAATAAGATTGATAAGCTGCATGAAGGACTTGGAATCAGCAATGTCCGAAGACGCCTGCAGATCTGTTACGGTGATCGGGCCTCGTTGCAGATTAAAAGTACTTTAGGACAGGGGACCACCGTATCTGTTGCTTTTCCGGCAGACACAACAATGGAGGTGCATCTCGGATGACTGAAATAGCGGTTCTTGTCGCAGATGATGAAGAATTAGAGCGAAGGGCTATAAAAAAAATACTCGGAGAAATGAACGGATTATCCTTAGTTCTCTATGAAGCTGAAAATGGCCGGGAGGTTTTAGAGAGAATTCAGCAAGCCAAAATCGATATTGTATTGCTTGACATAAGGATGCCGGGCTTGGATGGTATCTCCATTGCGAAACAAATAAACCTCTTGCAACCCGCTACCCACATTGTGTTTGTGACTGCCTTTAGTGAATTCGATTATGCCCGGGAGGCGATACGGCTCGGTGTACAAGATTATTTGGTAAAACCGGTATCCAGAGAAACAGTGCAGGAAACCATCGCAAAAGTAATACAGCATATAAAGACAGAACACCAAACAGCTCATTCAAGCTTTGTCTCGGAAAGTCTCTTGCTGCAGGAATTGGAAATCGATATTGGAAAGGGCCGCCTTTCGGACGAGAAACTGTTAGCCTATGCTGAATACAGGGGAATGAAAAAAAGTCAGACCTATCTCATTGCTGCCGATTTAGGCTGTTTGGCTGGAAATAACAAGATTGTACAGGAGAATCTGGTAAAAAAAATAAAAATATATCTTAACAATAGTTTCGATACTCCCGGAACCATAGTACTTGGCAGTGAAACGGAGGATATACGCCGATTTTATGCGGTTCTATTATTCAGTGAGCCTGTGAGTGAAGCAGCGTTGCAGTCGAAATTCCATTCTATTGTGGATCAAATTAAAAATCAGCTTGGCATAAAGCTTAAATTTACAGCCATGGAATGGAAAGGCGGCAGTATTGGGGACTTGTTTATGGAGCTGTGTAATTACAGTTCTTTGGCAAGAGATGCATTGCCGCTATTGGTTGTCGATCCTGTAGCGGGGCTATCGCAGGAACATGCGAAGGGTAAACTTGCTAAAATTATGGGATATATGCGGCAGCACCTCGCTCAAAATATTTCACTAAAGGAAGCTGCATCAGTGGTCGGACTTTCGCCTTTTCATGTAAGCCACCTGTTTAAAACCTATCAGGGTGAAACTTTTGTGCAGGTGTACACCCGTTTGCGAATAGAAGCTGCTAAAAATGTGCTGAGGGATGGCCGGTATTCTATTAAAGAGGTGTGCAGCATGTTGGGCTATAATGATCAGGCATATTTTTCACGGGTATTTAAAAAGCATGAAGGAATTAGTCCCCAGGAATATCTAAAAAAGTATGAATAGGATAAAGACCGAAACAGCAAAAAAGTACAAATAAAAGCAAAATCTTTGTAAGTTCTGCTTTTCAAAGCCTCCTATCATTAATAGTGCCTGACTAATGGAACAGTTATATTGAAACTGCACTGTTCCAACAGTGAGGAAAAACCGTTTTTAGGAGGATTGTATGAAGAAGTTGTTGCTGGTCATTTCTGGCCTCGCCCTCGTTGTGTCCATGACCTTTGCAAGCGGTACCCAGGATCAGGGTGCGGCTGCGGGAGCTAAAGAAGTAAAGCCTATTGTTCTTCGTTTGGCAGAAACCCATCCTGCAGATTATCCCACAACGAAGGGTGATATGAGATTTGCCGAGCTGGTCAAAGAACGTACCAACGGTAGGATCATCATTGAGGTCTATCCCAGTTCACAATTAGGTCAGGAGAAGGCTGTTATAGAACAGGTACAATTCGGAGCCATCGATTTTACACGGGTCAGCATTTCTCCCCTGGCATCTTTTGTGCCCGTATTTAATGCTCTGCAAATGCCCTATCTTTATCGTTCAGAAGAACATATGTGGAATGTTTTACTCGGTCCTATTGGAAAAGAGCTGCTTGCATCTCTTGAACCCTCCGGCTTTATAGGTATTGGCTGGTTTGAGCCGGGAGCCCGCAATTTCTATAACTCCAAGCGGCCCGTCTACAAGCCGGAAGATCTGGCGGGGCTTAAAATCCGGGTCCAGGAAAGTGAGCTTATGGTTGGTATGGTACAGGCTCTGGGTGCAGCGGCAACTCCCATGCCTTATGGCGAAGTATACTCGGGCTTACAGACTGGTGTTATAGATGGAGCAGAAAACAACTGGCCCAGCTATGAATCGACCAGTCATTATGAAGTGGCAAAATACTACACCCTCGACGGGCACACCAGGGTTCCGGAAATCATTATCGCCTCTAAAATTTCCATGCAGAAACTGTCCAAAGAAGACCAGGAAATCATAAAACAGGCTGCATTGGATGCAATCCCCTATCAGCGGCAGCTTTGGGCTGAGCGGGAGAAGGCTTCGGAAGCAAAGGTCCGGGCCGGTGGCAGCATTATCATTGAAGTAACAGACAAGACTCCCTGGCAGGAAAAAATGAAAGCCCTCTATGCAAAGCAGCCTAACGATGTACAAGCCCTAATTAAACAGATTCAGGACGTAAAATAATACCTACAGAAACAGGGCCGGTAAATGCTGGCCCTGTTTTTTAGCTCACTGTGAGGTTTATTCATGCAAAATCGGATAATAGCTTTTTTTAACACTATTCATATTGCGTTGGTCTACTTGGCCCAGATCCTCATGATCGCTATGGTGCTTATCATTTTTATAAATGTGGTTCTCCGCTATGTATTTAACAGCGGACTCATGTGGTCGGAAGAGGTGGCCCTCCTTCTGGCGGTGTGGTTCATTTTTATCGCCATGATTATTGGAGTAAAACAGGATCTGCACATCAATATATCAGTACTGCCTAAAAGGATCTTGACCCCAAAGGTATTGTTTTTGCTTAACAAGACAAAGAATCTCGTTGTGCTCTTTATTGCGACAGTAATGTTGGTAGACGGTTTTAAGCTGGTCCAATTTACCATGGCTTCTATAATGCCTGCAACAAAACTCCCTGCTGGTTTATTGTATGCCATCCTGCCGATCAGCGCGATTATCATGATCTATGAGTCCCTTATGGATTTATTTAATGTTGATACAAACGATCATGCCGTTGATGCCTTTTTATCCGGGAAAGGAGACTCCCATGCCCGATAGTACCATAGCAACCATACTGTTATTAGGCCTGTTTGTGTTCCTTATGATTATCAGACTGCCCATAACCTTTTCGCTTATTTTTTCATCTATCGTGACCGCTGTCTATCTTAAAATACCTCTCATGGCGGTGGTACAGCAAATGGTTCAAGGTGTGAGATCCTTTAGTCTATTAGCAATCCCGTTTTTTATTATCGCCGGAGAAATGATGGGCCAGGGTGGTATCTCCCGGAGGCTTATTCTCTTTTCAAACCTCCTGGTGGGCCGTATTCGTGGCGGTTTAGCCCAGGTGAACTGTCTTGCGAGCATGTTCTTTGGTGGTATTTCTGGTTCTGCCGTGGCGGATGTTTCATCAATTGGTACCATCCTTATTCCTATGATGAAACAAAAGGGTTACGACGATGATTTCTCCGTAGGTATTACCGTTACGAGCGCCTGTCAGGGTGTTATTATTCCGCCGAGCCATAACATGATTATTTATTCCCTCGCTGCAGGGGGCGTTTCGGTTGGGCGGCTCTTCCTGGGCGGATTTATTCCTGGTGTGCTCTTGGGAGTAGGCCTCATGATCGTGAGCTATATATTCGCCATAAAACGGAACTACCCGAAGGAACGTCGTTATACCCTTAAAGAAGCCCTGCAGATTACCAAGGATGCGGTACTAGGCCTTTTAACTGCGGTTATTATCATTGGCGGGGTTATTTCCGGAGTATTCACCGCTACCGAATCGGCAGCTATTGCCGTCGTGTATGCGTTTATAATCACCTTTTTTGTGTACCGGGAAATACCCTTAAAAATGTTTCCCCGCATCCTGTACAACTCCCTTAAAACCCTGGCAATGGTCATGGCCCTCATTGCAGCAGCAAGCGCCTTTGGTTGGCTCATGGCTTATCTGAGGATACCCGCAAAGGCTACTGAAGCGCTCCTTTCGGTAACCCATAACAAGGTGCTGCTGTTGATTCTCATTAATGTGTTACTTTTACTGCTTGGTATGATAATGGATATGGCTCCTCTGATTCTGATCACCACACCAATTTTATATCCTGTTGCCGTCGGTTCCCTGGGGATGTCTCCGGTTCATTTTGGTATTATGCTGATACTGAATCTTGCTATTGGTCTGACGACCCCTCCTGTAGGTTCCGCCTTGTTTGTTGGTTGTGCTGTGGGTAAGATTCGGATAGAACAGGTCGTAAAGACCATGCTCCCCATGTGGCTGGTTATGTTTGCTGTTCTAATGCTTATCACCTTCGTCCCGGAAATAACCATGTGGATTCCGGATATGCTCATGCCCCAAAAATAAGTTCTTTATAACGATAGCAGTCTGTCAGGTGGTCGTTTACGAGTCCTGCAGACTGCATATAAGCATACACGATGGTGGGCCCGACAAAGCTGAAACCTTTTTGGACTAGTTCTTTTGAGATTTTTTCGGAGAGGGCCGTTTGTGCAGGGATTTCAAAGAGCCTTTCCCAATGGTTTATAATTGGCTGTCCATCTACCCAGTTCCAGAGCCAATGAGAAAACGTGACTCCCTTTTCCTGCATTGTAAGAAATGCTCGGGCGTTCGTGATGGCCGACTCAATCTTTCTTCGGTTCCTGATAATCCGTCCATCCTGCATAAGCCTGAGTATGTCAACATCGGTGTAGCGGGCTATCTTATCTGGATCCAGGTTGTCCATAGCAGCCAGGTACCCCTGGCGGCGCTTCAGTATGGTGATCCAGGAAAGGCCTGCCTGGGCCCCTTCGAGTACCAGGAGCGAAAATAGGGCTTTATCATCCCTGAGGGGAGTGCCCCATTCGGTATCATGGTATTGTTGGTAATCCCTGTCCCCGAGGCACCAGGGGCAGCGAAATGGTTCATGCAAGTCCATGACCGTACTGTAGCAGATAAACAAAAAAAGAAAAGCAGCATGATTGAAAATGCCGCCCTTGACAGCTAAAATTGGTGGTATTATAATTGCCAACGATGGCAATATGGAGACAAGAAAGTGCCAACAATCAATGATGTAGCGCGGAAATGCGGTGTTTCTACCCGGACTGTGTCGCGGGTTTTGAATGACCGACCCAATGTACGGCCCGAGGTCCGGCAGCGGGTTCTCGCTGCGGCGGACCAGCTTGGGTATCGGCCTGACCCTAATGCACGGGCGCTTAAATCGGGCCGCAAACAAGTTGTCGGTATTGTGGCCAATTCAGTATCCAGCGATACTACCCTTCACCGAATCGAAGTCATTTCAAAACTTTTTGCCACTTCCGGCTATGCGGTCCTCATGCAGTTCGCCGAATCCCCTGAAATGGAAGATACTGCTATTCGCAGTATTGCCCCCCGCTGCGACGGTCTTGTGATCTTCTCTAACTTACATTCTGCCCATGCGCCAGCCTTGCTGTGGCTCGATTCCCGTCATATCCCCTTTGTGGTGGTTGATCCGCCGGTGGACATTACCTTTCCGGCGGTTCACATAGACCGTCGCAGCGGGTACCGCGAAGGGGTCCGTTACCTTGTGCAAAAGGGACGCCGAGAGCTGCTTCTGGTCGTAGAAAGTTTTCGGGCCTCAGAACGGATTGCAGGTTTTATGGAGGGCCTTGAACGGGAAGGACTTCGGTTCCGTTCTTCCCGCATCATCCATTCAGCTAAGGGCTTTAAGGGCGGCGCCGATGCGGCATCCCAGGTTTTAGAACTCATCAAACAGGAACATATTGATGGAATTCTGTGCCACAACGACAAGATTGCCCTCGGTTTGCTGGGAGCCCTGCAAAAACAGGGCATAGCGATTCCGGAACAACTGTCCCTCATCGGTTTTGACGATGACGGCTATGATGCCTATATAAATCCAGCCCTTACCACCATTGCTCAGACCGGCGGGGATGTGGGGGCCTTTATTTATGAACAATTAAAAAATGCCATTGAATATGGGACCACGATAGAAAGCAAGACTTTTGGAACTGGGCTCGTGCTGCGAGCTTCAGCCTAAAATATGATAATTCGGGCAGTGGTAATTATTCAGCCGCCCGGCTAGGAGGTAAGTATGGGAAGCAGGGAAGGTACGGCCGATATTGGGCTCATCGGGCTCGCCGTAATGGGAGAAAATCTTGTTCTCAACATGGAAAGCAAGGGGTTTGTGGTAGCAGTATACAACAGAACCGTTTCCAAGGTTGATGACTTTATCCAGGGCCGCGGCGCCGGAAAGCGTATTATCGGCGTAAAAAGCCTCGATGCGCTCGCCGCTGCGCTTAAGCGTCCCCGGAAGGTTATGCTGATGGTTAAGGCAGGGCAGGCGGTTGATGAAACTATTGAACAGCTGCTGCCTGTACTTGAGCCGGGGGATATTATTATCGACGGCGGCAACTCTAATTACCAGGATACCATGCGGCGGACCAGTTATGTGGAGTCCAAGGGACTTTTGTATATTGGATCCGGTGTTTCTGGCGGCGAAGAGGGGGCGCTTAACGGTCCGTCCCTTATGCCCGGTGGTTCCCCTGCAGCCTGGCCCCTTATTAAACCCATTTTCCAGGCTATTGCAGCCAAGGTCGAAGGGGGCATACCCTGCTGTGACTGGGTTGGAGAAAACGGTGCAGGCCACTTCGTAAAAATGGTTCATAATGGGATTGAATACGGTGATATGCAGCTCATCAGCGAGACCTACTGGCTTATGAAACACTATGTCGGGATGAGCCACGAAGAAATGGCCGATGTTTTTGATGAGTGGAACCGGACTGAACTGGATAGTTACCTTATCGAAATTACCCGGGACATACTCCGTTATAAAGACAGCGACGGCAGCCCCTTGGTGGAAAAAATCCTTGATGCGGCGGGCCAGAAGGGAACCGGTAAATGGACCGGTATGACCGCTCTGGATTTTGGCGTGCCGCTGACCCTGATTGTGGAGGCTGTCTTTGCACGGAGCCTATCGTCCCAGAAAGAGGAGCGGAGCCGGGCGGCTGCTTTGTTTACCAAGCCTTCATTGCCCCGGGAGCCCCTTACCGGAGACGCAGGAAAATCTTTTATTCAGGATTTAAAGCAGGCCCTCTATGCGTCTAAAATCGTTTCTTATGCCCAGGGCTACCTTCTGATGCGGGAGGCCGCCAAGGCTTACGGATGGAAACTCAATTACGGCGGCATTGCTCTTATGTGGCGAGGGGGCTGCATTATCCGGTCCGCATTTCTCGGCAAAATCAAGGAAGCCTTTGACCGGAACCCTGAGCTAGAAAACCTCCTGCAGGACCCCTTCTTTAGTTCCGTGGTGGATAAGGCCCAGGCTTCCTGGCGCCGGGTAGCGATGACCGCTTTGCAGTATGGGCTTCCGGTGCCAGCCCTGACCAGTGCTCTTACCTATTTTGACGGCTACCGGAGCGAAACCTTGCCGGCAAACCTGTTGCAGGCCCAGCGGGATTATTTTGGTGCCCATACCTATGAACGGACTGATCGCCCCCGGGGCGAGTTTTTCCATACCAACTGGACTGGTCGGGGCGGCAGTACCAGCGCAAGTACCTATACGGTCTAGTGAATGAGGAGGAATAAAAATGGCTCAATTGCAGATAAAATCCGCGGAAGGAACGACCCATGATTTATTGGCCCTGGGAGCCCTTGTTACACGGCTTGATCCAGGGATCATTCCCTTTTCGGAAGCAAACCACTACGACCTCTATGTGTCAGGGGGCGAGTATAATGTGGCGGCGAACCTCTCCCAATGTTTCAGAATGCGGACCGCTATTGCATCCGCCATGGTCGACTATCCTATCGGTCAGCGGGTGGAAAATGCGGTCAGAAAGGCTGGCGTAACACCCTATTATGTGCGTTTTCCCCATGACGGTGTGAGGGGTCCCAATATAGCTACCGTCTGGAGCGACCGCGGCCAGGGAGTGCGGGCTCCGGTCGTATTTTACAATCGATCCAATGAAGCAGCGGGGTATCTAAAACCAGGAAGTTTTAACTGGTCCGAATTATTTGCAAAGGGCATCCGCTGGTTCCATTCTGGAGGGATCTTTTCCGCCCTTTCAGAAACCACGCCGGCCCTGGTTGTAGAAGCAATGGAAGCAGCCAAGAAAGCCGGCGCGGTAGTTTCCTTTGATCTTAACTACCGGGCAAAGCTCTGGGCTGTCGCTGCAGCTTCCCGGGGGCTTTCTTCTGCCCAGGCTGCTGAACAGGCTTCTCAAACTCTGAGGGAAATTGTCCGCCATGTAGATGTCCTTGTAGGTAACGAAGAAGACCTCCAAAAGGGCTTGGGCCTGCCGGGGCCAGAAGTAGAGAGCAAAAATAAGCTTGATCCATCAACTTTTTTTGGCATGATGGAAAGCGTGGTCCGTGATTTCCCAAACATTAAGGCTGTTGCCACAACGCTCCGGGAAGTACATTCTACCAACCGCCATTCCTGGGGGGCTGTTCTCTGGCTGGACGGAAAAAGCTATATATCCCCTACCTGTGAATTGGATGTGTATGATCGGGTAGGTGGTGGCGACGGTTTTGCCGCAGGCCTCTTTTATGGTCTTATGGCCGGGAAGAGCCCAGAAGAAGCGCTGCGGATTGGCTGGGCCCATGGGGCGCTCCTTACCACAACACCGGGTGACACGACCATGGTGAGCCTTGAACAGGTAGAAGCCTTTGCTAAAGGAGGCTCGGCCCGTATACAACGGTAATTTTTTGCAAATTCCTCCTGAATAACGTATATTATAAATGAGGGATCAGGTGTTTTCTCCCTGTATCCCCTCAAGGAGGATTGTATGGCCCTAGAAAATTCAGGTGTGGTTCCTGGGCCTGTTGGACTCACTGTTCCGCCTCCCCAAGAAGATTTTACCCCCGCAGAGCCTGCTCCGGAACCGGAAGTACCCCCAGAACCTCCACCTGCACCATTACCGGTTTATCAGGGAACCGTGGTTGACAAATCGGTTTAGCTTCCATCTTGACATTGTTGCATAATATTGCAACAATGAGATGAAAGGTGAGGATGCTATGACCGAAGAGGAACAGAAGCGCTGCGAATTAAGGGCTCAAATGTTCAAAGCACTAGCCCATCCGTTGCGCATTTATATGCTTGAAAAAATCAAAGAACGACCCCGGTGTGTCTGTGAAATGGCATCAGAGTTAGGGGTTGATAAATCAATTGTTTCAAAATACCTGACACAGCTTAAAAATGCCGGTATTCTAGAAGTTAAAAAAAGGGGCACCCTGGTAGAATATCACCTAGCTGCCCCCTGTGTGCTAGAACTAGCTTCCTGCGCTGAGTCTTCAGTCCTCGAGATCCGAAAAAAGCGCTTAATGATTTAGAGATGCGGCTCCTCAAAAGCTTCTGGTAAGGTCTTTACAAAGTCCCGTATTTCATCTCTAACACGGCGATAGATATTCAGCACTTCTTCTTCACTTTTTGCGTTTTTTGCCAGAGCGGGCGGATCTTGAAATGAATGGTGTATAACTTTTGCCTTCCCAGGGAAGCGGGGGCAAACCTCTGCGGCATGATCACATACAGTAACTACATAATCAATGCCCTTATCCAATAGTTCTGTGACCAATTTAGATCGATGGTTAGAAATGTCGACCCCAGCCTCAGCCATGACACGAACCGCAATTGGGTTAAGACCATGGGCTTCTACACCGGCTGAAAAAACTTCAAATAGATCACCTTTTAAGTGCCTGGCCCATCCTTCAGCCATTTGGGATCGGCAGGAATTGCCGGTACAGAGAAACAGTATTTTCTTTTTTTCTGTATTCATAAAATATGCTCCAAAAATCGTTTAGTCCGGTCTTCCTTTGGATTAGTAAAAAACTCATCCGGGGGAGCGGATTCTATTATTTGTCCCTGATCCATAAAGATTACCCTATTTGCAGCAGCCCGGGCAAAGCCCATTTCGTGGGAAACTACAAGCATGGTCATGCCCTCTTTTGCAAGGGCCGTCATGACATCAAGAACCTCTTTTATCATTTCCGGATCCAGTGCGCTGGTTGGCTCATCGAAAAGCATGACCTTGGGATTCATAGCCAAAGCCCGCGCAATAGCGACCCGCTGCTGCTGTCCTCCGGATAGCTGATCTGGATAGGCATGGGCCTTGTCAGAGAGCCCTACTTTTTTAAGAAGCCGCAGGGCTGTTTCCTCTGCTTCTATGGCACTTATTTTTTTTACTGTGGTCGGAGCCAGGGTAATATTTTGCAGTACCGATAGGTGGGGAAAGAGATTAAAGCTCTGGAAAACCATGCCAACCTCTTCTCTAATTTGGCGTATATCAGCTTTCTCATCGGTTACGCAATCCCCATCGATATAGATGGTGCCGCTGTCCAGCCGTTCAAGCCGATTTACACTGCGAAGCAACGTACTTTTTCCCGAACCAGAGGGGCCAATAATAAGTACTACTTCGCCTTTGCTAACATCCAGATCTACACCCCGCAGGGCTTCTACTTTGCCGTATGTTTTACGGGCTCCACGAATACTAATGAAGGGTTCCACGATGCCTCAACCTTTCTTCCATGATTGCGACCAAGCGCGAGAAGAATAATGTCATAACCAGATAGATAAGGGCAATGACCGTATAGCTTTCAAAGTACCTGAAGGAAGTGGACGCAAATTCCCGTCCGCGACGCAGCAGGTCCGCAACCGCCAATATCGAAACCAGCGATGAATCTTTGAGCAGGGCGATAAACTCGTTGCCGATAGGCGGCAGTATCACCTTAATAGTCTGGGGAAGGATGACTTTTTGCATCGCCTGAGCTCTGCTGAGACCCAGGGCTAATGCGGCTTCCATCTGTCCCTTGGGAATTGACTGAATCCCTGCCCTAAAAATCTCAGCCATATAAGCGCCGTAACAGATAGACATGGCCAAAATAGCCGCAGCGGGACCGCTCAGTTTTACCCAGTTTCCCAAGGCATAATAGATGTAAAAAAGCTGTACCAATAGGGGAATGCCCCGAATTACTTCCACATAAACGGTGGCTATTCTATTGATAATTGTGACCTGGGAAATGCGGCCGAGACCGGCTATGAGGCCGATAAAAAGGGCAAAAAAGATCGCTGCTATAGTTACACCAAAGGTAACCATGAGTCCGTCAGGGACAAAGGATAGTATCTTTACATAAGGGTCCGGAAAGAAGATGACCAGAACCGCGAGTATCGCCAGGGCACCGAAAAACGATATGTTCCACGCCGAAAGGGCACCCCGCTCCCCTTTCTGGGGTATCAGGGTACCGTCGGTTACGTTGATGTGGGTCGGAAGAGGAATAAGATCCTCTTCCTGCTTCGGTTCGGCTTTTTTGGATTCCCTCGTGTTAGATGGTGGAATTATTAATGGAGCCATTTTTTTGCTATTTCTTCCAGCTTGCCGTTAGCTTTAATTTTTGCGAGCCCATCGTTAATGAGTGAAAGAGTTTTAGTATCCCCCTTGCGGACCGCAATACCAAGCCATTCGTCAGTAAAGGGTTCGCCGACGATCTTAAGCTTATCCTTGAATTTGGGGTTTTGTAAGGCAAAGTCCGCAGCAATCGGATTGTCCGCCACTACACCGGCGATTCTGCCGTTTGCCAGGTCTTCGAAAGCCAGGCCTACTTCGTCATAGGTTGCAAGCTGTATGCCGCTCACCTTTTGAATTTCGATGGCGCCGGTAGTCCCTATCTGGGCTCCAACTTTTTTGCCTACCATGTCTTTAAGGGTGCTCACCCCATTAAGCGTTTTTTGCACAACCAGGACCTGTCCTGCATTGACATAGGGTTCGGAAAAGTCCATAGTTTGCTTTCGTTCTTCGGTTATGGTGACCGATGAGCAGATTGCATCATAGTTCCCTGCTGCAAGACCTGCAAAAATGCCGTCCCAGGCAGTATTCCGGATTTCCACGTCGAATCCCGCAGCTTCGGCTATGGCCTTCATCATTTCTGGGGCAAAGCCAACAATGTTTTTATTTTCATCAACAAATTCCATGGGCGGCCATGTCGCATCGGATGCAATAACCAGTTTAACCCTTTCAGCAGGTTTTGTTGTCTGGGGCGCAGCAGATTCTTTTTTTTGACAAGATAGTACAAATCCAGTCAGGCAAAACACCGATAGGAACAAAATACCCGTAGGAAACAATATTCTTTTAGACACGGAGAGCCTCCTTGAGCAAAGATAGTCTTTATAATAGTAGGAACTGTATATATTGTCAATTTAACTGCATTTTTATACATTCATAAACAGATTGAAATGATTGGCTTGCAGGATGGGCCCGTACTCGATACACTTACAATATAAGAAGGAGCTGGAATGGATTTTTCTTCTACCCGTTCAAAGGAA
Source organism: Gracilinema caldarium (assembly GCF_029265695.1). Classification (GTDB taxonomy): domain Bacteria; phylum Spirochaetota; class Spirochaetia; order Treponematales; family Breznakiellaceae; genus Gracilinema; species Gracilinema caldarium_A. The sequence goes on from NZ_JAJUHW010000003.1 coordinate 46,547, forward strand.
ATAAAGGTCAGTTTCAGGGAAGCGGTAATGCACTGTCTCCCCCCAGATAGCGGCCTGTATGTGCCTGCTTCCATGGTAGATTTACGGCCCTTTTTCCTCTATATGGACAGCGAAACCTCCTATCCAGAATTGGTGGCTACGGTAGCTCCTGTTCTCCTGCAGGGTGAGTTAAACCCGATTTCTGCTGCCCGGGTTGCTGAAAGCGCCTTTAGTTTTGAACCAGAGCTGAAACTGCTCGATTCCAATTTGTCGGTTCTGGAACTCCATAACGGACCGACCGGAGTATTTAAGGATTTTGGTATTGCTTTTTTAGCCGCCGTCATGGAAGAGCTTTTGAAACCTTCCGGTTACGCAATGACACTAACTGCCACCACCGGCCATACGGGAGCCAGCGTAGCCCATGCGTTCCAAGGGCGTGCTGGTATTACCGCGGTGATTCTGTATCCTCAAGGTCATGTACGGGGGCTTGATCCTGCAACCTTTGTAAATAACGGCGGCAATATCCTTCCGATTCAAATAGAAGGGACCTTTGATGATTGCCAGCGGCTTATCCGCGATGCTTTCGAGGACCGGCCTTTTGCGGATCGTTATGGACTCACAAGTGCGAATACCATCAATGTGGGTCGGCTTCTGCCTCAGGCGTTCTATTTCCTGTATGCATTTATTAAAATTAAGAAAGAACTGCATGGGGACCTGCTCTTTAGCGTACCTTCCGGTAACTTTGGCAACCTGATCGCAGGGCTTTACGCCTGGAAATTCGGGCTTCCTACAAATGGCTTTATCGCTGCCATGAATGCCAATGATACCTTTGGTGATTTTTTCCGGGGCCAGTCTTTTGTACCCCATACACCGATTCGGACCTTGTCCCGTTCCATGGATGTCGGGAACCCCTCCAACTATGAACGGCTTGCTGCTTTTTATAACGAAGCTCCGGCGGTCATGAAGCATATGGTGTATTCTGAAAAGGTTAATGATGAGGCTACTCTGGCTGCCATGGAACGGGCCTGGAAACGCTATGGCATTCACCTTGATCCCCACGGTGCGGTAGGTTTCGCTGCGGCGGAACGGCTACTTTCAGGTGATATCGAAGATGGTCATGTGGTGGTGCTTTCAACCGGGCATCCTGCAAAGTATTCGGATCTGGTTAAAAAAGTAACTGGAAAGGAACCGGTAACTTCCGAGACACTTCACAATTTGCAGAAAGAGACTAGTCCGGTGGCGGTGATTCCTGCCCGCTTGGACGCACTTGAGTCGGCTATCGCTGGAGCACTGTAGGGTGAGCCTATTTCATAATTTTTTACCATCCGCTCTGCGATATGGGTTTTTGACATTTCGCAGGTAATTTTGGTACGCAGCGGCACTCTCGTAGTAATTATCGAGTCCTTTAAATGATGATGCCTCATCGCAGCGGTACAGTTCGAGGAGAGTCGGAAATAGAGGTGATTCCAAAGTTTCCTGGGTCCTTTGCAGCGGCAATCGGGGCAGCGCTGCGGGCATCATGTGGTTGCGGACCAAATACTGAACTTTTCCAATGGTAGATTCGCTGTAACCAAGGCGCTCAAGAAACTTTTTTGCCAGATCCGCTCCCAGTTCTGCGTGTCTATCGAAACGGCGGCCGCCGGAAGATTCTGCAAGGCTTTTACCTGAATCATGGAGGAGCAGTCCTAAAGAAAGAAGAAGGTCTGCTTTTTTTCGGTGCCGAAAGGTTTCCAATGTATGGCGCCACACGTTACCTTCGGGATGAAACTCCTTGGAATGATCCGTACGATCCATCATGGCTAGCTCGGGCCATAATAATGCCATAAGGCCTGTTCCCATGAGCAATGAAAAGCCCAGGTCCGGCCGATTGGATGTTAAAAGCAGCTCAAGATAGGTTCGCTCCATTTCAGCTGGTAACTTTTGCGGTTCTGCCTGAAGGACCACCTTTTTTAACAGGTCTGTTACGGGGTCGTGAAAATAGTAAGGACTTTCCAAAGCGCTGTATCGAGAAAGCATAACCGCAGTTTCGAGTACCAGGTATGGACCGATGTCCCGCTGTTTTGGAGAGTTGGCGTTTATATCCAGCCAAGGAATATTGTTAACCGTCCTTTGTTCTGGATTAAAAAACGCCTTTGCCATTTCTTTCAGAACCGGATACAAACCGGCATTATCGATAAAAACCTGCCTGCCTTGATCAAAGGCTACGTTAAGAAGGGAATGCTCAAATACAGGGCTGTTATGGTTTTCTGCGCAATAAAAATAATATCGATGCTCTCCTAAGTCCGCCGCCGCATCCGCGATGATGGCGCCGGGGAAACGGAGGTTTTCAAACAATCTGCTGAGCTCTGGAAGATCTGCGGTTGTTTTAACAAAAGTAACAGGCCCTGGCGGTATATTAAAATACCGATCCAGGGCACTGAAACCAATTAATTCTGCAGTCCATCCCGCTTCCAGCAGTTCCCGGAAGGGGCTTTTCATAGCTATTTCTGATCTGCCTTTGGTTTTGCCGCCTGAGCCTTAGGACTCTTCGGCTTTATACTGGCTGTCTTAGCTTTTGATTGAAGGGCCTGCAGCAGGGCCTCTACTTGATACCCTGAGCTATCAAGCGCTCCAGCTAATTCTTGGTAAATCTGGGCCACCAGTTCAAGCCGTTTGGTCCATTGACTTGTGTTTAGTTTAGAAGGATGAGGTACAGATACAACAGTCGCTGTATCTGTCTTTGTAGTTCCCTTATTCCGTGGGGGAATGGCTGCGTCATCAGACTCGATAGCCGCAATTACTCCTCCGTAGAGCAGGACCTGTTCAAACCGTTCTTTGGTAAACCACAAAATGTCATTAAAGAGGTTAACTCCCAAAAATGCCTTAGAATCATCTGTGTTGAACAAATTGTGTGCGAGGGACAGACTTACCGATGGTCCCTGGAACAAGCTTGGGTCTTTGCTCATTGTTCTGCTTAAGATAAGCTTGAGCAATTCTACCACACGGTAACTTTCATCGGCGGGGAATCCTGCTTCCTGATAGCTTTCACGAAGTTTTCTGTCCAGGCACCAATGATCTACAAGGCGTCGGCCGTCATCTCCTGAAGCCTCTTGTCCGATGATGCCCCGGCTCAGTGCTAATACCAAATAACCTGCAAGATAAGCCGAAATTCGTGGTTCCTGGCTTAATGTTTTATAGATCGAATCAAGGTATGTTTTCCCAGCACTATGAAGGGCTGCGGGCGGTTTTTCAAAATATTCACCAAGTTTGATGAACCGCTGCATGGACTGGGCAAATTCATTCCATACTTCTTCGGCTTCCAGGGCACTGTATTGCTGGTTCCGTTCAAAGGATTCATACCTGCCTGAGGCGCCATCGAGGTATTCACGGGCTATTCTGATGTACCGTAATGCTGGTTCCCGGAGGGTTTCTATAAATGGAGCAGCCTTTGGAGTTTTTTGGTCAGGGTTAAAGAAGGCATAAAAGCCGTTAAAGTATGAGGGTTTTACCAGTTCTTTAAAAGCGCTATAGAGGTCCCGCAGGAAAAGATCCTGGAACGCTGCATGAAGGTCTGGAACGCCGCGGCCCGCCAGTTCTTCGTTGAGCCGTCTCCAATGACCAAGATTGTTATCTTCGATTTCATGTATATCTAAGAAAACCTGGGATTGATAGCCGTCCAGTGACACGAAAAGGCCTTGTTCAGAAATGTCTTTGCTGGATCTAATAAACCAACGGTCTGAGCGCTGCTCCCGCAGCAAGGTAAATGAATTGGGCTTATTGCTGAGTCCAAGGGCCTGGGCAAGGTTCCTTTGCAGGTTAACCTTAACTCCTCCAGGATCTTTCTGACTGCTGGGAACCGCATTGCGAATCCAGCCTGAAGCCCTGTGGAAGCTGTTGTTATAAAAAACCAGTGCCCTCTCTTCTCCCAGCCGGTTTGAATAGGCAAAGACATTCTCGTTCACTGAACCGTCGGGGGTATAGAGGTCGTAAAGAGCAAAGTTTTCGCTGCCTGCGAAAAGACGTCGCTTTTTAAGGAGTGGGAAAATCTCCCGCTCATGCCGGGCTATCAAGTCCTGGTCTGGGGCTTCTTCCCGGTAGGCCCTCCGGTACTCCATGCCATATTTTTCTTCAAAGCCTTCGATTTGTCCGTGGCCGAACATGGGGAGTCCGGGCATGGTCGCCATGAGGGTACAAACGCCGAAATACTTATCTCCTCTGCCGAATTGTATTGCCGCCGTTTCTTCATCGGGGTTGTTCATAAAGTTAACAAAACGCTGGAGAATCTGGGGATCAAATTCCAGGGTGTTCTTTATAGTTGCCCGGTATTTGGCATTTTCCTCCATTTTGAGCATGTTCATGAAAGCCGAATTGTATACCCGGTGCATTCCTAATGTGCGGACAAAGTAACCTTCCATCATCCAGAATGCTTCAGCCAACAGGAGTGTATCCGGTGCTTCTACGGCGCAGCGGTCGACCACTTCCCGCCAGAATTCATTGGGAAGACGTTTATCAAATTCTTCTTTCGTGAGCCCGTATTCTGCCCTGCTTGCAATGTCTCCTCCTGACCCCGGTTCGGGATACCACAGCCGCTGTATGTGTTTTTTTGCCAGCGTCATGGCTGCGTCGAACCGGACGATGGGGAACTGTTTACAGACCCCGATAATGGTTTGAATGACCGCTTCTCGTGCTTCGGGATTCAGGAAGTCTATCTGGGCTGTATCATTCCAGGGCATCGACGTTCCATCGTTACCATGATAGATGTACCGGGTGTCTCCGGTACGGAAATCTACCCGTTTAAATACCACCGCCGCGTCCGAACGGCTGTAATAATGGTCTTCGAGATAAATACCAATACCTTCCCGATTTGATAGATTTTCTCCGTTAAAGGTATAGCTGGGGAAGGGAGAATGGCGGAGCTGGAGGAAGCGATCAGGATGTTCCATGACCCAGCGGGAGTCTATACCGGTGTGGTTCGGTACCATATCTGATCCGAGCCGTATTCCCCGCCATGCACAACGGTTCCTCAGGTTTTCTAATGCTTCCCAGCCGCCCAGTTCAGAGGCAATGTCATAATCATACAGGCTATATGCGCTGGCCGCTGCTTCTGGATTGCCGCAGCGCCGCTTTATTTCGCGGCTTGCCTGGCTTCGTTCCCAGAGTCCTATGAGCCACAGACCGGTAAAACCCCTCCGGGCTAACTCGTCCAGCTCTTCGTCGGGTATCTGATCCAGCCGGTGTATGGGCCTGTTGTATTTTTTTGAGAGCTGGTACAGCCAGACCAGGGTGCTTTTGGCCATAAGAACCGTACGGGGCATCCATTCCCGGTCTTCCGAAAACCGTTCGTATTCATGTTCTAATTCATTGTAAATATACGCCCTTGTTGGCCCGGGGCCCAGACCAAAGAAGCTGGGTTTTTCCTCTTCCTTTATAACATCGAGACTGGTTAGGAGCCGGATAAGATATTTTCCAATCAGGAGACCCCACTTTTTCCTGATGTATTCGAGCTGGCCCGTCAGTGAATAGGGTTCAGCCACGGCAGGGCTCCGCAATAGGTCCCAGAGATTCTGGTCATCGGGACCAAAGTGGGGAAGGGTGGCCAAGTGGGCCTTTATCACTTCCACTGCCCGATTGTATTCAGTAGCGGCGCTTAAGGTTTTATCGGAGAACATAAAAGCAAAGGGTTCAAAGGCGGGGTTTTCATTGGCAAGCCTGAGGAGTATCAGCTCTTCCAGGACTAAAAGCCGGTTCGGTATCCCTTCTTCGCTGTCCGCAAGGTAGTCTTCTATAGACTGTTTTCCTTCATATACCGATTGGGGAGGGAAAAGCTCCACAAAGGTATGGATGAGTTTATCCAACTTTTTTGTGCCAAGCTCTTTTTCCAAGGCTTGCATGGTGGTCTGTAAAACCGTAGGACAGGCCTTTTCCCGATACAGGGCTGTTACATAGTGGAGAATTTCGTCGATTAGGCCCATGGCATTGAGTTTGCCTGCTTTTATGTACCGCTCGGGGTGTATTTCCGGATTGATCGTACTGTTTATTTTCTGGGCAAATTCCCGTACCGTTTTAAAGTCGGCGAATATTACATTGCCGCGGATTGCAAAAAGAGCTTTGTCTAGTCCGTAGGTATCCCGAACATCCTTAGCCACATGAAATTCTCTGGTGGCATAGAAAGTGTCTGCTCGGAAATTACTTCCGGGTATCCCGGTACTAGCAGGGTAATCAAGACCACTATTCTGCATTCGCAGATAATAAAGCTGTATTTCCAGTTCTTTCATAGTTCTGTCCTTTTATAAAAGAATTTATAAGTATGGCTCAGCGTTTAGATGTAAGATCCTTACAGCTCTTAATGAGCTCCTTATCTGCTTGCAGCTGTTCTATTGTGCCAGGCAGCCGGTATGTCCAGTTAAAATCGTTGACACTTCCAGGCACATTGATGCGTTCATCCTTAGGATTCGGTGAATACCACCGCGGGGATAGATGCAACAAATCCTGGATTTGGAATATGCAGAATCGGGATGTCGATTTTATAATGTGACCCAAGAGAATGCGGGCCGTATCTGGATTATACCTGTCTTGCAACGATGGTTCGTTAAGAAACTGCTTAAACTGTTCCCGGTCGACTTCGTTTTCCCACCATTGCCGGACCGTGGATGTATCATGAACTGCGGGAGTACAAACAGAAAGTTCTGGATATTCATTAAAAGGAATATAGGGCTCTCCCCATTCTCCCCAGCGCCGGGTCCACCGGACAATTTTAAGGCCTAAAATTCCCAATTCCTGTAGAACTTTAGGGACGCAGGGGGGAATCGCTCCTAAATCTTCTGCGCAGGGAATCATACTGGTAGAAGATGTAAGGACCGACAAAATGGTACGTCCCTGATCTTCCCATAATTGTTCCGATTCTCTGCGTTTCTGTTGTATGAGACTGTCCAGATTCCGTCGTTCCGTCTCGGATAAGGTAGGAAATGCCCTGGTGTCCCAATATGTCCAGGTTGGGCAATAGGTCCCGTCTCCCTGGGGTACTAAAACCCTGTTTCTCCAAACCTTCTGAAAGTATTCTTTAAGGAGGGGATGTATATCGAGCTGTTCAATATCAATTTCCCCCGTAATTTCGTTTTTAAAAAGCCAGAGTTCTTCGTTACCAATCTGGTTCAATGCTTTAACAGCTGCCTTCCGTACTGCCGCCTCGGTCGCAGGGTCTCCCTTCATAGCTTCATACATTTCTGAGCTGGGAATATGGGGTTCAGAAAGCCAGCGAATTCGGGCGCTGTCGAATCCCAGATTCATAAGTTCCTCTGTTGTTATAGGTACCGAAGGAACAAAACGGCCAAGGGTGGCTGAAATATCACGGCGGGAGCTCGACCAGATACGAAAGAATCCCAGCACATGGTCTATTCGGTATGCACTGTAGTAGCGGTCAGCTAGTCTGAGCCGGTCGATCCACCAGGAATAGCCAGCCTTTGCTAAGGTTCCCCAGTTATAAGTAGGGAACTGCCAGTTTTGTCCCAGAGGATTAAGCGGTTCAGGAGGCGCCCCTGCGGACAGATCCCGGTTAAAAAATTCACTATGGGCCCAGACATCTGCCGAATCTTCGTTCATCAATATGGGGATATCCCCTTTGAGTATGAGGCCCATGTCATTGATTATTTTTGCTGCCTGGCGGAATTGCCGGTCCAGAGCTTCCTGTACCCATACCCAGAAAAGATGCTCTTCGTGATATTCGGGATTGTTCCAGAAGCTATCGAGGGTTTTTGCGTCTATGTCTCTGAATTGCTTCCATTCTTTCCAATGGGCTCCGTGGTTAAGATCCTTGAGCCTGCGGTACACTGCATAATCTTTTATCCAGGGATTTTCTAAAATCCATGAATGGAGGGGTTGGCCTGCTTTTGCTGCAGCAAGGATGTCATGTTTCTTTTTATTAAAGATATCTCGAAGCAAGGCTAATTTTGCATCCTGCAAGGGGCCGTATGCAAAACGATCGAGCCCTTCGAATCGGTCCTTTATTTCTTGTAATTGCTTTTCAAATCCGTGGCTTTCCGGTAAGTCTCCGATACGGAGATAGATGGGATGGAGTGCAAAAGCGGTGAGTGCGCTGTACGGCGAACTCTGGAACCCAGAATCGTTGACCGGTAACAGTTGAATCAGCTCTACTCCAATAGCCTTACAGAACTGAGCCAATTCTACCAAATCAGGGAATTCTCCAACCCCAATACTCTTATTGCTTCTAAGAGCACCGAGCGGAACGGCAATCCCTGTGAGCCTTTTTTTTGGGTCTAAAATACGCATACCCCCTCCCCTATGGTGCAGAACATTGTATGTGCTCTGGTATTATACCATGAGTATAGATATGGTAAACCGGTTTTGTAAATAAAAATATATCTGTTTTATAGAAAACCCTTGCTCCAGTGCCATATGGGGACAGAAAGTTCTGAAGAAAAGGGATTTGTCCTGGTAAAATCGGGGAGCCATGAATCATCGGAGACCAGTTCCTGATAAAATCCATCCTCTATATCGAATTCTTCCAGCCACCCCTGGAGCGTATCGTATTCTTTATCATTTACAAAACGGTTAGGAAGTTCTCTGGCATACCGGTTCTTGGGGCTTTTGATGGGAGTGTATTGGGTCATGAGAGAGAGAAGGGCTTTGCCCTTTGCGTGTTCGGCAAACCATGCGAGTACTGCCCGGGTATCTTGCAGTCGGTCAGGCAGTACCAGGTGGCGGATAATAACCCCCGATTCCAAGACTAGGGGCCAGTCTGGATCGATTGGTTTTACCTCCTCTGCAGCTCGGACCGCAGCTCTGCAGGGGCCATATCGGAGCTCCTTTTGCTTGATCATCTCAGTAATTGCTGCTGTAGCTGTCGCTGGATAGTCGGGAGCGTTAAAATACCGGCCTGAAAAATCGCTGTCTAAGGTTTTTAAGTCCGGCAGATATACATCGATCATGGTTTCTGCCTGTTTAAGTGCATGGACCGATTCATAACTCGAAGAATTCCATAAAATTGGAATTGTAAGCCCCAGTTCTCGGGCCCGCGTAATACTGTGCACCAAAGCGGGAATGGCATGACTTCCGGTAACTATATTGATGTTCTCCGCTCCAGCTTTTTGCAGTTTAAGGCAAATCTGGGCACATTCATCGGCGCTGACAACCTTACCCATGCCGCTGTGAGAAATCTGCCAGTTCTGGCAAAAAGCGCAGCCCAAGGTGCAGCCAGTGACAAAAATAGTCCCCGAGCCGCCAAGGCCGGTGAGAGGCGGCTCTTCGCCCCGGTGTATGTTGGCAACAGCAATACGGAGTTCAGCGCTTTCTCCACAATAGCCTCGCTGCCCGCTCCTGCGATTAACTTGGCAGTTGCGGGGACAAAGTGTGCAGGAAGTATAAAAATTATCCAAGTACATAATGTTCCTGATAAATGGCATAGATCTGCTCACGTTGTGTAGTGAATATTTTTATGAGTTCCGGATTAAAATGGGTCCCAGCCTGCTCTATAAGCATTTCAAGAGATTTATCTATTGGAAAGGCTTCCTTGTAGGGCCGCTTTGTAGAAAGGGCATCGAAAACATCTGCTATAGCAACAATCTGCCCTTCTATGGAAATATCCATACCCTTTTTGCCCTGGGGATAACCCGAACCATTCCACCACTCATGGTGGTCAACGATAATGTTATAGGCTGTATGAAGGAGACCGAATCCAAGCTGGTTTACGAGCTGTTGGTTGGCGTTTTTTATTAACTTCCCTCCGATCAGTGGGTGTTGTTTCATGACAATCCATTCTTCCGCTGTTAATGGTCCCGGCTTAAGCAGAATAGAGTCGGGAATGCCAATTTTACCTAAATCATGGAGGGGCGCATATTCTCGGATTTCGTCTGCTTTCTGAGGTGTGATCTGGCCCTCTTCCCGGAGCACATCGGCGATCAAGGCAGAGTAAAGGGAAACCCGGCGGGTATGATCCGCGGTCTCATCGTCTTTAAATTCAACAATATTAACAATTCCATCCCCAAAGACAGAAAGGGTTTTTTGAAGCGCATAGGAATAAAACACCCGGGAGCGGATAATATTAGACACAAGGCTGGCAAATTTACCCATTTCATCGGTATAGATATCCTGCTGGCGATGAGCAAAAAACAAAAAGCCAAAGAGCCGTTGGTTCACCATGATAGGAACAGTTAGATTTGAACGAATTCCCTCCTGCAAAAGCAGCCGTGAAGATAACGTATCCTTTTCAGTCAGCCGGTTAATGATTCTGAAGGGTTGCCGTTGGTCTATAATTTTTTTGAGCGACGTTTCAGAAAGATCCTGCTTGAAACCCTTTTTAAGAAAAACTGGATAATCGCCCCTGACTGTGGCATGAAATGCCACGAGCTGGTTTTGGTAATTATGATAGATAGCCAGAGAGAACCGATCGCAGGGAAGAATGTGCTGGTATTTATCTGAACAGAAAACAGAGCCAAATTGGTCTATAAAGGATTCTATGGAAAAACTGAGATCCATCGTGAGGAGTTCCTGAATCAGGTTCATCAAATCCAGGTTGAGCTGGAAGAAATTCCCCATATCCTGAATTTCCCTATAATAAGGGAATGATTGTATTGATTTATGACCCTCTAGATTGGTGTCTCCGATGAGTAGTACCTGATGAAAATGCAACAGCATGTTTTTTGAAGCGATCAGGATTTTATTGATATATCGGTCGGTAATAATAAAGAGGAGCAGCATGAGAAAAAAGAAGGGGGTAATGGCAATAATTCCAACATGAAAATATTGTAATAATTTTAAAAGTTGTTTGGTTCGTACATCCTGAATCTTAGCAATGACTGCCCTCGTTTCGGTTTGGAGGGCCATGATATCCTGGGCTTTTTTGAGTTCACCTAATCGATTCTGAGGGACATATTTATAAATGCCATCTATAGTTTGGTCTTCTATTATCCCCTGGGAAAAGACCTTATTCAGGCTGCTGAATATGGTGCTGGTATCTATCATAAGGCGCTGGTAAGATTCTGCTGAGCTATAGAGAAATATAAATAAGGCCATTATAAACACAAAGGCCCCAACGGCGATAATAAGCTGTACACGGAAATATGATCCGATTGATTTCATGTGTTTTACCCATTAACCACTATAATGCATCATCCTCATAGATGTAAATGCAAGTTGTCTCAAGCTATGGTCTTGAAAAACCATATTGTTTTACCATAATAAATATTACCACACTGGAGGTGTTGCATGAGCCTTTCTATACGGAGCCGTCTCTTTATTCTTTTTTTGGTTCCTCTGGGTTTTTTCTTGGTTCGAGAGGGCATGAATTTCCAGAAAAACTATGCAGATTACCAGCTCTACAAGAGTCAGCAGAAAAATATCCGGATTATAGGTGTTACGGGGGACCTCGTTACGGCTCTACAGAAAGAACGGGGACTCTCGAGTATCTATGCAAGCTCCGGAAAGGAACTGGATAAAATATCCGCTGAAAGGTCTGCGGTTGATGCAGAGCTTGATCGCTGGAGCAGAGAAGTTGCCCAGGCGGCTTATGTAAAACAGCAGAAAGGCCAGGTCCCGGAAAAAATCCGCGCTGCCCGGAACATGGTGGACGGGAAAACCTTTACTTCTTTTTACGATGTTTTTGATGCATATTCTGCGGTGATATCGGATTTACTGGCGATTTCCAACAAGGCGGTGAACCAGCCTACCATCGGTGGAATCGGCAAGGTGATGTCCTCTGCAGGGATTTTAATGCAAGCCCAAGAGTCCGTAGCCATGACGAGAGGTTTACTGGGCAGTATCCTTGCAGGCCAGCACCAGATCAATGATAAACAACGCTTGCTAGACTTAATTGAAGCCTTTGAGGGCTTTGAGATAAATCTAAAAAGTCCCGCAATTATCTATTCCGATGAGACCAAAAAAGCGGTGAGTGCAATTCTTGCAAGCGAAGCCTACATTGTCATAGAATCGAGTCTTTTTGATGTTTTTGTAAAAAACATGTCCGGCAACTGGGGAACTGGTTATTCCGTTGGGTATGATGAGCTATGGACCAAGGGGACTGGACTAGTAAATGATCTGAACGGAATAGTAAAAGAGGAGCTTACAAAAATTATTGACCGTTCTGTTCAGATGGACAGCAAATATGCATCACAATTCTTATTTACGATTGTTTTAGTAATTATTATGGTGATAGGTATTGTTAGCACCGGTTTTGTCTTTGCCCGGTCTATACGGAGTCCTGTTGTACAGGTTATGCACACCTTTGACTCTATTGCCAAGGGACAGGGCGATCTCTCTCAGGAAATTGCCGTAAGGGATAATTCTGAGCTTGGTAAAATGGCTTTGTATTTTAACAGTTTTACAACCCAGCTCAGCAGGATTATTCGCACTATTCGGGACGAGACCGCACGGCTTAAGAGCCTGGGAGAAAACCTCTCACAGGAAATGGAACAAAGCGCTGCTGCCACTGAAGAAATAAGCACCACCCTTAAAAGCATTCATCAAAATGTGCTGCACCAATCCACCAGCGTTACCGAAAGTGCTGCTACCATCGAGCAGTTCCTGTCCAATATTTCTGAACTAAAAGGCCAGATAGAAACCCAGTCGGCGGCAGTAACCGAGTCTTCCGCCTCCATTCGTCAGATGTTGGAATCAATCCGGCGTATGCAGGAATCCCTGGAAGCAGGTAATGAAAAAATAGCCGATTTGGTAAAAGCCAGTGAAGTTGGAAAGAGTACCCTGGAGCCTCTGATTGCCCAGATTGGCGAAATTACCGAACAGTCCCGGGCCTTGCAGGAGGCAAATAGCCTCATTTCCGGTATTGCAGCCCGCACAAACCTCTTGGCTATGAATGCTGCTATAGAAGCGGCCCATGCGGGTGAACATGGACGGGGTTTTGCGGTAGTAGCGGACGAAATCCGAAAACTTGCAGAAAATGCGGCAAGCCATTCCAAGAGTATCGCCACGAACCTTAAAGCGATACAGCAGGTAATTAACAACGTGGTAGAAAGTTCACAAAAAGTGAGCGAAAGTTTTACCTCTATCAATACGGGTATACAGGAAGTCAATTCGAGTCGTGAGCAGATGCGCCAAGCCATGCTGGAACAGCAGTCGGCTTCCAAAGAGGTTTCTATTGCCTTGGATGAAATTACCACTATCACCAGCAAGGTCGAGGATTTCGCAGGAGAAACCGAGACCGGCAGCAAGCAAATTAAAAGCGAGATGTCCAATCTGCTTCAGGTAACCGAGGAAATTCGGAATGCGGTTGCGGAGGCGTCTCAGGCGCTGGACGAAATAACTGAAACTACCCTCCATGTACACGAACTGAGCGAAGAAAATCGGAAGTCGATTGAGCACATTTATGAGGGTATAGCAGCATTTAAACTTAAAGAAGAAGCATAATTGTTTCACGGGGCTTTTGAAAAGGTAATTCAAAAGCCCTGTTTTATAATAATACATCATTATTATTGATGAATATAAACGATATGTATTGACCTTACTCTGTAAATAGAGTAGCTTGATAAAAGAGTGAGAGAAACTCATAACGTTACTGCTACATTTTCTACTGTTACGCTCCTTTCGAAGTTTTTGATGCCTGCCTTTCCCTGGCCGATATTCAAGAAAACCGACTCGGAAATTAAAGTTATCGTGAAAAGTGCTGTCCGTTCAGTCCGTCTCTTCGCTCTGCCCCGGATTTCTGCGGTCTAATCTTGCGGAAACTGACTGGGAAAAGCGCTTATCCTGTATAGGCGGATTTTATAAGACCCGAACAATTGGGCAAAGGCAGGCCATATATGGCTAAAAAACTTTATGTAGGCAATCTTTCCTACAACACCTTCGAAGACAGTCTTCGCAATCTCTTTTCTTCCTACGGAAACGTAGAATCGGTAAAAATCATTACCGACCGGGATACGGGCTATTCCAAAGGTTTTGGTTTTGTTGAAATGAGCACCGATGCGGAAGCCCAGGCTGCTATTTCTGCGACCAACGGTGTCGAATTCGACGGTCGCCGTCTTAAGGTGAATGAAGCGATGGACAAACCCCGCCGGGATCGGGATAACGGCGGTAACTACGGTCGCTGGTAATTTTTAAACCGGTAGCATAGTTAATGCGTTAAGAAAAGGCTGCTCAAATACTTGGGCAGCCTTTTTTTATTTCATTTTTTAATAGAAAAAGGCTGTTCCATTATTAGATATGCGGCGGACCGAATAGGTTGTTCCGCCCAAAAAGGTTGGCTTGTTTTCGGTCATTTCAAATACATAGCTGAGGGTTGAACCTGTTCCCATTGGATCAAAGCCTACTGTTGCGGTGTTCCCGGAAATTATACAGCTTACAATGCTGTATGGCCGATTGGGAAAATAAGTATTCCAGAGATCTGTGGTAGATGCGGTATTGTACATGGTGGCTGTGGGGTCAAGGCAATCTTTAATTCCCTGTTCGTCCCCAGAATTCACCGCATCTATAAATTTTCCGATCCGGTCCCGGATTGTTTCTCCTGAAAGGCTGCAACCTGCAAGCAGCACCGCTGCGAGTAGTAAGACAATCGAGCCAAGCATAAGGCCGGTTTTAATAGTAGTTTTCTTTTTCATAGCTCCCTCCTGGTTTTTCAGGCCGCAATGCAGCCTGTCAGTAATCGGTAATATTGGTATAAGGTTCAAAGGTTTCCTGAAAATCCTGAATAAGCTTCCGGTAGCGGGCCATAAAGGTTTCATAAGTACTGTCTTTGGTTACCATGTTCCGGGTCCTCACCTGCATATATAGGGGCCCCAGAACATAACGGCGGAGAGACAGGGCCGAAAGGGTATAGTAACGGTAATTTAAAACTGCGCTGCCGGTTTGCAGGGCCAGGGGGAACCACACCTCGTCCCGATATTTCCCCTGGGCTTCCTTGTCGGTGATTTCCGCCATGGTTTTGGCAGCCGCTTCAGATTCGACCCTGGCAGATTCGTATTTGCCAACCCATTCTGCAAGCCCCGCTTTGAACTGTTCTAAAAGGACCTGAGTCCGTTCCAAAGCTGCCAAGGGATCTGCAAGGAGGGCTTCTGCCTTTTCCTGGGCCCAGACAGAAAAATCGAGCTCCCGGCCTAGAACTGAGTATTTTTCTCCCGGAGGACCTCCGACAGGGACTTCCACCGCTTCCTGTTCGCCCAGGTCCACGGTCTTACCCTCCGCGGTGACCGATACAAGTCCGCTTTTCACGATAAAGAGGGAGCTGCCATCAGGTCCTGCAAACACCGTTAGTTCTGTGCCGCGGATGCCCGCGATGGTACTCACCGTTCCGACCCGGGGTTCTTTTCCTGCAAGGCGGTTAAATTTCATGGACACCGAACCAACTACGGTACTGAGGACCTGTTCTTTCTGTCCCCCTGTTTCTACTTCGCGGATGGTAAAGACCGTATTGGGTTTTATTCTGATGACCGCCGCAGATCCCTGTTCGAGCTCTGCCAGGTCCTTTTTACCGGTAATAACCGATTCCCCGGCGCTCAGCCGGCTCCCGTAATCGAGGGGCGCCAAAACTCCCTTGCTGTTTTTATGCTGCGGCTCCCCTTCTAGATACACCACCGTAGTATTCTGGGCCATCAGTATGCCGGCAGAAAAAATGCAGGCAAGGTGAAACCATATAAACAGGCTGCGTTTCATAGAGATCCCCCCTTGCTCGTAAAGCCGATGATTTTAGGTGTGAACCAGGTGCGCCCGCCGGTTATAATGTAAAAAGTTCCCAGGCTTGTTGCCACTTCCGCGACGGCCCCGTCCTTGGGAACATATTTCTTAAAGAAAAATTGGGCATCCTTGGAATTGCCAAAAAGCAGATAACTTTCGCTGTTCACTGGTTGTATCGATACAATTTCTGCTTCGGAAAAGCTGAATCGGGCGGCCCGTAGATTCTGCCAGAGAGATTCTAGGTCGGATTCCCGCACTATTATTTCCCCGTCCAAAAGAAACGGACGACTGGATCGTTTCATGAGGCTTTCGACCGGTTCAGTGTTGAGGGCCTGAATAAGACTCTGTACCCGTCTGGGGTTTTGAGACATAGGCAGGGTAGAACAAGATGCAAGGCCGCCCATAATAAGGGCTCCCATAAGAGAAAATAAAAAGCAGTATACATTCCTATTCATAGTGTAATAATATCCCGGTTTTCATTGGTTCACAAGCAGACTATTTTCATCAATATATGATGGCCCTCACCTCTCGATTTATACCACCTCTTTGGGCTACAATAAAGCTCGGAGGAATACTATGAAACAGGTTCAAGTTAAATTTGCTCTCGTTATTCTAGCTGTCATGCTTGTAGCTGGTTTTGTTTCCTGTGCAAAAAAAGCGGATAACACCGCGGCGCAGCCTAGCCAAGGCACACTGAGCGCTGGTTTGCCAGACCTTAAGGGCCGGACGATACGGGCGGTTACCGAAAATGCCTACACACCCCTAAATTTTGTGGATCCCAAGACCGGCAAGGCTATGGGCTGGGAATATGACGCTACGGAAGAAATTGCCCGCCGGCTGAATGCCAAAGTGGAATGGCACATCACCTCCTGGGACACCATGATTCAGGCGATTCGGGATGGCCAGTTTGATGTGGGTATGGACGGTATTACTATTAACGATGAACGAAAGGCCCAGGTCGATTTTTCCATTCCCTATATGACCAGCCAGCAATTTATGCTGGTTCGTGCCGATGAAACCCGTTTTACCGATGCTAAATCCTTTGCGGCCAATCCAAAGCTGCTCATCGGCTCCCAGGCTGGTACCACCAATTTTTATGTGGCTGTCTATAACGTACTGGACGGGAACGAGTCCAATCCGCGGATTAAACTCTTTGAAACCTTCGGTGCAGCGGTGCAGGCCTTGTTAGCAGGCGATGTGGATACGGTGTTGATGGATGCGGCTTCCAGCAAAGGCTATGTGGGTGCAAACCCTGGGAAACTTAAGGTCCTGGGCGAAGCTCTGGGCACCGAAGAATTCGGCTTTATCTTTAAAAAAGGTTCAGATCTCGTTGAGCCCTTTAACAAGGCAATTGAGTCTATGAAAGCCGATGGAACTCTGGACAGGCTGAATACCAAGTGGTTTTTTGAATACCAGCCGTAAATAGCATGGCGAAACAGGACTTCCCCTGGTGGCTCGGCCTCCTTGCGGTTTTAGCCGCCGCTATCATCGTATCTGTAGCGGTTTCCCCTGATAGCCAGGTTATTTTTACCGCCGTAGCAAAGGGCTTGGGGGTTACTATAACGGTATCTCTTATAGCGTACGGGACTTCGGTACTTCTTGGCCTTATATTAGGGCTCCTCAGGGCTTCTCCTTTTAAGCCCTTTAGGGAATTGGCCACCTTTTATATCGAGGTGGTCCGGGGCCTCCCGATGCTGGTTATCCTTTATTATATCGCCTTTGTCGGGGCTCCGGCCTTGGCATCCGCGTTGAACTGGCTTATCGCACCTTTTATAAAGTTGGGCTGGCTCGCTGCAGTGGAAGTCCGCGCTTTTAATTTTACCGTTCGGGCGGTTCTGGCCCTAACCCTGGGGTACGCGGCTTTTATTGCCGAAATTTTCAGGGCCGGTATCGAAAGCGTGCCCCGGGGCCAGGTGGAGGCTGCCCATGCGCTGGGTTTAAGCCATGGTCAGACTCTGCGGAAAGTGGTGCTCCCCCAGGCGGTACGAAACGTGCTCCCCGCGTTGGCTAATGAATTTGTGGCTATTGTCAAAGACTCTTCCCTCGTATCGGTTTTGGGGGTCCAGGATATCACCCAGCTCGGCAAAGTCTATTCCGCATCGACCTTTAAGTTTTTCGAAACCTACAATGTGGTAGCCCTTTTCTATCTTTTCATTACCATTACTCTTTCTTTGGCGGTTCGTTCCCTGGAGAAAAAACTAAAACGGAGTGTGCATCCATGAATCAGGCTTTGGTACTGCAAAGTGACTTCGGGCTTTCCGATGGGGCCGTTTCGGCCATGTACGGTGTAGCCCTTAAGGTTGCGCCGGACCTAAAAATCTATGACATTACCCACGATATCCCGCCCTACAATGTCTGGGAGGCCTCGTACCGTCTGGTTCAGACCCTGGGCTACTGGCCCGAAGGCACTGTGTTTGTCTCTGTGGTTGACCCGGGGGTGGGCAGCAATCGCCGGAGTGTGGTTGCAAAAACGAAAAGCGGACATCTGGTGGTAACCCCCGATAACGGCACCCTGACCCATGTGGGGGCCTTTTATGGCATTGCCGAGGTTCGCCGTCTGGATGAAACAAGACACCGGCTTGCGGGATCCGAGCTTTCCTATACCTTTCATGGCCGGGATGTATATGCCTATACCGGGGCCCGGCTGGCTGCGGGATTTATTGGTTTTGATGCGGTGGGTGAAATGGTAGCTCCCGAAAGCCTTGTTCAGCTGCCCTTGGTCCATGCCCAACGGGAAGGAGATGTGGTAAGCGGTACTATTGATGCGCTGGATGTCCGCTTTGGCAGCCTCTGGTCCAATATTCCCTATACTATGTTTGCTGAACTGAACATACCCTACGGAGGCCGGGTGGAAGTTTCTATCCGGAACGATACCCGGGAAGTGTACCGGAATACCATGACCTATGCCAAATCATTCGCTGACGTAAACGTAGGGGAGCCCTTGGTGTATATCAATTCACTTTTGAATGTGGCGGTAGCCATCAATCAGGGCTCCTTTGCCCGGGCTTACAATATCGGTACGGGGCTATCCTGGAAAATCGCAGTCAGGCGGGCTCCCAAAATAGTTTATGAATGAAAGGAAAGGTTGATGAACAAATCTGTTGCGCCCATGCTTTGTATTCTGTGTTTGACACTTTTGTTTGCCAATGCTGCTTTTGCTCTCCCCTCGCTCCTGGAAGATCCCCTGCTTAAACAGGATCCTTGGAATTTCCCATCCCCAGGAACAGAACTTGGAGAAAAAGCCAAGACTTTTGTGTTCACCCTGGAAACCCTGCCTCGGGAGGGAAACACAACCTGGATCCGTACCCAGCAGGATATACAGGCTCTGCTGCCCATTTCCATGAAAGCCTTTGCGGAGGTTTTTCTGGATTTCCCGAGTCATGTTTCTTATATGCCCCGGCTTGCAAAAATAACCATGCTGAAACAGGCTGGCGGGCTTTATGAGGTCCGGCAGCGCTATGAAATACGAATTTTAGGTTACATCTATCCGACCGAATACGATATGCGCTACGAATTTGTAGAATATCCAGACAAACGCCGGGCTGAAATACGCTGGCACCTGCTTGGATCCGATGGTTCTATTGGTGGTTCTGAAGGGGGCTGGTTTATGGAAGAAGTTTCTACTCCCAAAGGGCCGGCGGTTAAGGTTCGCAATATCAATGCGGGGCTGGTTCGGAAGGATTTTCCTTTGCAGGCCCAGATTATGAAAATGGTGGGCCCCGGCGAACTTGAAGGAATAGTAACGGCCCTGTACAAGGAAGCCCAGCGCCGGGGCTTAAAGTAGGGTCATCCTAAGCAGCGCAGGGTTTGCGGTCTGGGGCCTGCATCGGCCCCGCCACAGCCTCTCTTACCGAACCACCAGATTGGTTAAAAAGGGTATGGAAATGAAATTTCCGATTGCTCCGCCTAAGGATGAAAGGAAAAAGACTAAGAGTGCCCTGCTGACCCGGTTCCGGTATAGGCCCTTGAGGCTGGTGATATCCTCCGAAAGGTGTTCTATATCCTGAACTCGGGGACGGCGCAGGGTCGCTTCTACCACACCGGCAAAGAGGCCTACGCCAATAAAGGGATTAATGGTTGCCACCGGGGCTCCCAAAAAGGCAGTCAACACCGAAAGGGGATGCCCCAGGGCAAGTATAGTTCCCAGTGCGGCGAGGGAGCCATTCCAGAGCATCCATTGAATAAGCATGGAAAGGCTCACTGCCCCGCCGCTTTTAAAAAAGCCTGCGAGGATAAGCGCTACAATCAGGGCGGGGATGATCCAGGGGGCCAGCTTGCTGAACAGGGAGGACGGCGGGAGCTCTTCCAATTCAAGGGTATTAATAGATGCTGCGCCTTCGGAAAGTTTTTCCAGGTGGGTTTTCACCCCTCCCATATGTCCTGCGCCGATAACAGCCACGATGCGGCTGCCCCGACTCTCCCAGATTTTGGCAGCTAAATACTGGTCCCGTTCATCAATTAAAACTCTTTTTATCTCAGGTAGATAGTTCGCGAGTTCTCCCATCATGCTGTCCAGTTCATTTTTGCTTTTAAGGGACTCAATCTGGTTTTCATCAATTTTTTCAGTGGTAAAGGCACTGGAAAGCAGGGTTGCCAAGAGTTTGTTTTTGCTCCAGAAACTGCAGCTTCCCCAGGCCCGTTTCAGGGTGAGCTGGACTTCACGGTCACAGAGACTATAGGGGATACCCAGTTCTGTAGCCTTGTCTATGGCTGCCCGCATCTCATCTCCCGGTTTAACCCCCAGGTTTTGTCCCATCCGGCGCTGAAAACCCGCCAAGACCAGGTTTGCCATGAGGAGAAACCCTTTTCCCTCCTTAAACACCTTAATTAAGTCGAGTTTTTCCCAGGAATCCTGCTCTTTCATGGACGCCAGGCGCCCCGCATCGAGCTCCACGCAGACCATGTCGGGTTTTACTTCTTCTATTACCTTATTTACTTCGTCTATGCTGTCCCGGGACACATGGGCGGTGCCTACGAGGATTATTTCCCGGTCCTTAAGCGTAAGTTTTGTTTGTGTTTCTTCGTTCATTGGTTCTCCTGGGCTGTCTCCACGGCCTTTACAAAGCGCCGGAATAGAGCCTGTTCATCAATATGTGCTGTGGGATGGATAATTCCACCCGCCATGTGGTCGTGTCCGCCCCCTTCACCGATACCTGCCAGCGCAAGCCTCACCACGGTTGCGGCGGAAATATCGGGTGTTCTGCTCCGGACCGACACATGATACCGGGGACCGCCGGCTTCGACAATGACCGAAACCTGAATTTCCCTGAGGCGCAGAAAAAAATCTGCGAGAATAGAAATGAGTTCCTGGGTGCAGTCGCTGGGAAGCATGGTAAAGAAAAGGTTCCCTTGGGTGTAAAAATGCTGGGTGGCATAGCTGAATGCCCTGAGGTCTGCGATGGAGAGGGATGCTTTTACCACTTGGGTGCCGAACTGCCAGTCGGCCTGAAAAAAGAGCCGGTGGTGGGCATCGAGGTCTGCGGGACTGACCCGGCGGGATAAAAAATCCGTGTCTATTTGTATGCCCATGAGAAGGGCTGTCGCGGTTTGGCGGTCAGGAATCAGTTCCGCCTCCTGCCAGTAGTCGGCGATAATGCTGGAGCATGCGCCGTAGCTGGTACGGATGTCCACAAAAGGAAGCGGCAGTTCCCCAGGGTTAACATGATGATCTATAACGGCTATCAGATTGGATGAAAGGGGATGGGCATTGGCGTTATTGGGACTGCCGTCCACTAATATACAGGGGGCCTCCGCACATTCGGGATCGAGTTCCCCACTTATTTGTTCCAGCGGAATATTGAGATCCCGGATCATTGCATTGAGCGAATGGCTGCGGATTGGATAACGGTGGACCAGGCGGACCTTAAAGGAAAGCCGTTCAAGCAGCCGCCCTAAGCCGAATGCGGAGGCCACCGCATCGTGATCCGGAAAATCGTGGGTTTGCACCAGAATCAGGTTGTCATTCCGCTTCATCCGAAGGGTGGCCAGAATGTAGTTGAATTGTTCAAAGGCGGAACTGCTGCCCATATAATCAGTATAATCCTAGGAACTTACGCTTTGTAAGCCTCTGCCAATCACTTCCCATTCATTAAGCCGCCATTCGATCATATTTTTCCGGTTCATCTCCCGGACCATAATAAAATACTTATTGGCCAGGCTGGTATTTCCTTTTAGATCATAGTATTGAGCCAGGTAATAGAGCATGCGAGCCTTTGTATCCAGCTTTTTTTCATTGCCAATTCGGTTTGCGATATCCGTATCCCCGGAAAAATCGAAAAACAGCCGCAGCATGTACCATTCCAAGGAATTAGGTGTTACTGTGGGGATTACTTTTTCCAGAAATCCCTTTACTTCCTGAGGTTTGCCGATTTTATACCAGGAAATACTCGCTAAAAGTGCGTAGCTGCTGTGGCTTGGTGACCGTTTATAGGCTTCGATAAAGGCGTCCCGAGCTTCGCGCCACCGTTTATCCCTCATGTAGAGCATCCCGAGGGCTTCAAAGGCGAAATAATAGTCAGGGTTCAGTTCGGAAAGCCGTTTATAGTCCCGTTCTGCCCCTTTATAATCTTCCAGTTCATCCCGGATGCCCGCGCTGTACACATAGGCAAGAAAATAGTCCTTATTAATGCTGATAGCCCGGTCATATTCGGCGAGGGCTTCTGTTTTTCTGCCTAAATCTAAAAGTACATTGCCCCGGTCCAGAGCAACCCAGTAATCGCCGGGGGCGAGCTCTTTTGCCAGATCCAGGTCTGTCAGGGCCTCCCGGAGAAAATTATTCTCCCGATACAGGCGGGCCCGTTCCTGCAGTGGCAGGGCCCATTTAGGGTTAAGTGCAATTGCCTTGTTAAAGGCCGCTTCGGCTGCCTTGGGGTTCCGGTTGTAGCGGTCTACCCTGCCTTGTCCAAGGAGGGCGTCGCTATTATCAGGATCTATAGAAAGGGCTTTTTTATAGTAGGCTTCGGCAAGTTTGTAAGTCTTAGCTTCTAAGGCTATATCTCCTAAATTTGTCAAAGCCTGGGTGTTTTGGGGGTTGATGGACACAATACGTTCTAACAGCTGTTTCTGTTCTTTTGTGTTGCCCCCTAAGCCCTCTACCTCTGCGAGGAGGAGCAGGGTTTCCTGATTGTCCGCGTCCTTCTGCAAAAGATTCTGTAGGGTTAAGCGGGCATCGGCAATATTACCCGATGTTGCAAGAATGCTCGCCTTTAAGCGCTGCATGGGAGCTGTGTCGGCTGTGTCCTTATCTAACTGGTCAAAAAGTTCCAGAGCTTTGGAGAATTTTCCCTGCTGCATGGCTTCAGTAACGGAAGCAAGCACCTTTGCAATTTGTTCTTCCTTTTTAAGCGGTTTCTCAGGAGGTGCTTTTTCCGGTATTGATGTAGCTTCTGTTGTTTTTCCTCGCAGATCGGATTCCTGAGGCGTCTTTTCCGGGAATCCCGCTGAACCAGGCTTACTGGTAACACAAGATCCAAGCAGGAGGAGGGTAAGGGCCAGCCCAAACACCATTCTATATTGTAGTAATTGCATATTCTTCCTTGCCATGGTGGCTATAGTATATGATGGTATTAAAATCGGCAAGGTGAGCCAATTTCAAAAGTCTTGAGCTTTTGAAATAGCTTCAGTTGAAATAAAGCTAGCTATTGAGGTATGCTGAGGATAATGAAAAGACATGTTGTATTGCGAACCATAGGTCTTATCGGCCTCTATGCAGCGGTATTTGTTGCTCTTGTTCTTATTCAATATGTGCGGAGAACCGCCTTTACTCTGAACCTGGGCTCCTTGGTCATTTCTGGCAATTACCGGGATGCAGGGGCGATTAAAAAGCAGGCAAAAGAAGAGCCATACCTGACCGAAGGCCGGCTTTCGGTATTTTTTGGCGGTATGGAATTTAGGATGGCTGAGGAAGATGGTTTTTCTGTAACCAAAACCAATGGAACAAAACATCCCCTTTCTGGGCTTTCCTTTACCCTTTTGGATAACGCTGTACAAGTAGCCTTGTCAGATGGTAGTACTTTATTATTTAAGACCTTCTACGCTAATGGTGTAGAGACCCTAAGCATACAGGCCTCTTTGGAAGGGTCGTCACAGGATATCAGGCTTCCCTTCCGGCCCTTGAGATCCTCCCATGTTATGTCCGGTGAGCAGAATCGATATATGGTATCTGCGGGCGGCAAGAATTATCTGTTTACCGGGTCATCTGTGGATTATCAAAATAAATTGATTAGCCTTAAAAAGGGTATGTCCATGGCAGCCTATGGTATGATGCCAGAAAAGAAGGGCTTTAATCCCAGCGACCTTGTTATCGCAAGCGCTCTGGATTCTCAGGCCTATACAGCAGCAATCAGCCGATGGCAGGCCCAAGCCTCCGCGACCTGGGAACGCAATATGGCTGGCAGCCCCGATGAAGATACCGTACTTGCCTATGTTTCTCAGGCTGCCAGAAAGGGGAGCTACCGGAGCGCAACCGGTACAACTCCCGTGGTTTTCCTTGAGGGAAATCAGCGAACCTATCGATCTTCCGCATTCTTCGGCCGCCTGGATATTGCTCTGCGAGGCCTGGTTTCGGCAGACCGGGAATATCTGGGCCGGCTCTCTCGGATGATAAACGAAAAAAACCAGGATATTCTTGCTGAACCGGACCTGGTGCGAAACCTTTCCATCCGGGGATCCAAAGCCCTCGTGGATGATCTTATGAACATGGTAAAAACCATGGATCCAAGTACAATAAGTCCTGCTACTGCCCTGGGTGTTATAGAGAATTTTGTCAGCTGGAAAAAATACCGCGGATCAGATGAGAACCCCTTTGAACGGCTGAAAGAACAGGCCCTCTTTGTTCTTTCTGGCACCTTAAAGTCCAGTTCCGACGGTCTTGTGCTTGCCTTCCCCGCAGCACAGGGTGATGTAGCGTATTCGATAAGACTAGGTAACGCGTTCGTGCTCTATGGCACCAGCGCAGGGCTTGCCGATTGGACAGCGCTTGGAAGGACCTTAATTCTTTCTGTATTAAGCCTTGCCGATTCAAGCGGCTCTGTGCCTGCTCTGGTGGATCTATCAAAAGATAGCAAGTCGTTTGTTGTTGCAGGGGAAACAAGAATTTCCGCATCTCGCATGTATTCCCAAATTACCGGGGACCTGTATTATCCGCGGATTGAACAAATTGCCGTTTCCGGTTACCCAGGCCTCTGGGCATGGACCGGAGCCGGAGCTCTTTCTGCCACCTTTGATGGATCGGTCCTTGATATTACAGTTCCCTTTTATGAAGGGGAAACCCATTACATGATGATAAAGGGGGTAAAACCCTTTAGAAAAATACAGCTCTATTCTATCGATTTCCGTACTGATCCCCGTTTTGAACGGTATGATTCATCTGGTTGGGCCTATTCTGAGTCGGAACAAACCCTGCTCTTAAAAATGAAGCACCGCGCACAGGAAGAGCATATACGGATTTTCTATCAAACTGCGGAACAGTGATGGAACTGAACATGGAAAAAGTTGATGGAGCCTTCTTTGCAGGCTGTAAACATCCGGTGGAATTTGTGTTTATCCGACATGGTGAGAGTGAAGGCAACGCAGTGGGAGTTTTTCAGGGACTTCTTGATTTTCCGCTCACCGACCGGGGCCGTGAACAAGCCCGGCTTCGGGGAAAGCAGCTAAAGGCTCTGCCCTGTTGCGTGCATCCCAATAAGGTCGGCGTTTTTTCTTCCCCCATGGGTCGGGCCCAGGAGACCGCCGCGCTTGTAGCGGAGGCCGCAGGTTTTGCCCCGCCGACGATTGTCCCATCCCTTACTGAACTTGATACCGGTGTCTGGACCGGTAAGGCCTGGGCGGATGTTCGCTCCGACGATAACGAACTGTGGCCCCATTTCCGAGCTAAAAGCTGGGCAGCGATTCCCGAAGCTGAATCGGAAGGCGCCCTTTACCAAAGAGCCCTGGATGCGTGGAAATATCTAAGGGACCAATCGATAGACCATAACTTGCAGACCGTTATTGCTGTAAGCCACGCTGGTTTCTTGCAATGGTTGTTTAGGGTAACCTTGGGCTGTACATCCTGGTTCCCCCTCATTCCGGTGCATAACTGCGGAATGTTCCGTTTTAAGGTAGAACCAATCAAGGGTCATGCCGCCTATGTTGCCTGGGAAACTATCGACGAACCGTTGCCTTCGGCATCATTGTAAAGATTCTGGCCCCGCCCGCTCCATAAGCTCATCCCGTTCCTGTTCGCTGTCCGCAATAATGCTTGCCGCAAGGAAGCGGGCGACCACGGTTTCTGTCGTATAGACCCCCATGGGTACGGCCCCTTCTTTCCATAGCTCTTTCGATGTGCTGTACCCCGAAAAATCCACGAGTCCTTCCTGCTGGGAGGTACAGTAGAACCGGGCCTGTTTTTTCCGGCCCATTGCAAAGGCCCGCTTCAGCGAATAGGGACCCTCGCGGAAACCGGCGGTTCCTGTGTCGTAGAGTTCAAGAAAGAAATATCGAACCCCCTGGTCCATAAGGGCCGTCAGATAATCGGAGCGGAGCCCCGGGTAGATACGGAAAACACACATGGAATTGGCAGCCTCTTCTAAAAGCTGGGTCAGCACATATTGGTCCGCTTCCAGGGGCCCGGTAAGCAGGGAAGACCCGGCATGGATAGGTTTCTGCATGTTCCAGTTTCTAAATCCATCAGACCCGATTCGTTCAAATTTAAGGTTCAAGGGCGAAAGAATCCGCCCGCTATGCACCACATATACCCCGGTCTTTTCTTTTACCGCCACGTTGATGGCCAATTCCATGGCTTTGGCAGCCTCGTCGGAGGTTCCCGGTGCGGTGGAGGATGCGGCAAGCACGATAGGGACCCCCGCATCGGCGAACAGCCAGTAAAGGAGGGGAGCTGTATAGGGCAGGGTGTCGGTACCATGGGTTACCACGATACCGTTGGCAGTACCAGAATTTATCCGTTCTGTAATGGTCGTAATCAGGGCTGCCCAGTCGGAGGGTATAATCTCTTCCGAGAGGATGCGCCCTACTTGGATAGATTCAAAGCGGATTTTCGATTCCAGGTGGTTCATGCGCTGGTGGATCAGTTCCTTTAGTACCCGTTCATCGCCACTTTCTACCATGCCGTCTTCTGCTATGCGGCCCGAAATGGCTCCGCCCATAGAAAGAACATAGACTAAGGAAACGGAAAGCTGCTCCCGTAAGATCTCCTTGACCATGTTCGGTTCCGCAAGCCCGCCGGTCTCCCGCATGATCCGGCCTGTCAGGAAACGAATAGGCCGTGCATCTCCTTCCCGAACCCGCTTAACTTCCAGCGGATTTTCTTCAATTACCCGGCGGACTATGTCGGAAATGACCTTTTCGTCGGTTAATTGTTCCCAGCCCTGTTCTTTTACAATGGTTTCCGGATCCTTATTTTCTTCCAGCACTGCGGTGATTGTCTGTTTTGCAATACCCGTATGGATGCGGCGGTCTGCAAGGAGTTTTATGATAGTAGCAAACCGTTCAGGTGTGAGCGGTGAGGTCTGGGGTGTTAATTGCAGCCGTTTAAATTCTTTAATGACATAGGATGAAAGCCATTGGGCAGTTTCCCGGGGACTGGCCCCATGGGCGATGGTCTGTTCAAAAAAATCGGCCCGGCTTTTTTCATCACATATAAACTCTGCCTGAGGAAGGGTAAGTCCATATTGGGCCATAACACGGTTGCGGCGCGGTTCAGGCAATTCAACCGTAAAGGATTCCAGGGCTTCAAGAATATCCGGACCCGGTATAAAGGGTTGTGTCTTAGGAAGCAGCTCGAATTTGGGCTGGTTCTCGAGTTTACGTTTCTGGAAGGATTCGGTGTTGTTTTTAGTTTCATTCCATATTCGGCTTTCAGGAAGCACGGTTCCGCCGTGTTCCAGTATTTCTTCCTGCCGATTAAGTTCAACGTTAATCGCTTTTCTGACAAAGTTAAATGAATTAAGATTTCGCAGTTTTACAAAACCCTCAGGCTCTTCCGGATAGGGGGCAAGGGCGACATGGGCATTACAGCGGATAACACTTTCTACGGGTACCCCAGGGATGACCTCCAGGTACTGAATACGGCGGCGTAAATCAGACAGGAAGACCTCCGCTTCTTCTCCAATCTCAAAGTCCGCCTCGGTGCGGATTCTGAGGCTGGGCATTCCGGCGGTAGAATAGTCCATCCGTGTTTCCTTTCCTGAATGGGTAAGCCGACCAGCATCTTCTTCGATCCTGAGTTCCGCGATGCGGATGTGTTTTTTTCTTCTATGAAAGACGATATCCATAAAGCCGTCGGTGCCGAGTTTTAGGGATAGACGGGAAAGGGCATATTCGGGGGGTAGATCCGGGGTGCTCAGGTTCTTTTCATAGACTGGTTTTTTTACCAATACGCAGTTCAAGGCCTTTGCGATCGTATAGGCCTTACGGGCTGCTATCTGGTTTAATTGGGGCGGAACGGTGCCTTCACCCCGGCATACTGGGCAAGAAGCAAGCATGCCGTTTTCCATATATGTGCAGTCGCAAAAGGTTTTTACCCCCGTTAAAAGGAGTATGCGTACTTCCAGCGAAATATAGGATTTTAACATGGTATAACCGCCTTTCATTCGTACTATGCTGGGCATAGCCCTGCCTGTCAAGGTCTTGCCAAGGATGAATATATTTGACATTTTATCTTCCTTACGTTAATTTTGTAAGGATGTAAAGGAGACTGTGTGATCAAGCGTGACTTTCCAAAAATCCACTTCTATGACCAGGATTTTGTAGACATATACGACAGAACGTGGGCTTGGATACAGGACAGCTGGCTTTCTGGACCGGAGAAAAGCGCCGTTAAGGGCAAGTTTTTTGGCTATCCCGGTTGTACCAAAGTAACCCAGCTGGAAGCTATTTTATCATCCTTTTTTCTCGTTTACTCAAATAGAATTTACCAGGCCCATCCTACTTTGGATATATTTTACGAACGGCAGGAAGCCAATGGGGCAATCCGCTGGGCCTACGAAATAGAGTCCGGTAATCCGGTTGTGAGCCCAGAAAATCCTGAAGGGTTAGGCCTTCCGCTCTTTGCCTGGGCCGAGTTTAATCTTTACCATAAATCTGCCAATAAAAAGCGTGTTAAAGAGGTAGTCCCCGTCTTACATCGGTATATGGCCTGGATCGATTCCCTGTATAAGCGTCCGAACGGGCTCTATGCGGTACCTCTGGCTGCAACGGGTATGGACAATGCTCCCCGGGAAGATGCGGTGTACCTTATAGATTTTAACACCGTCATGGCAATCAACGCCCTGTATATGTCAGCCCTTGCAGATATCCTTAATGACAAGGAAGCCAGCTTTCAGTACAAACGGCAATATTTCTCGCTTAAAACAAGGATCAATTCGCTCATGTGGGACCCTGATTCGGGATTCTATTATGATCTTGATGAAAATGAACGCAGGCTTTCGGTTAAGACTATTGCGGGTTACTGGCCTCTTTTAGCTGAGCTGCCAAACGACGATAAGGCGGAACGGATTATCGAAAAACTCACCGATCCGGAATATTTTGGTACCCCCCATCCCTATCCAACGGTGGCACGAAACGAGCCCAGTTTCAGCGAAAACGGTGACGGCTATCGGGGTTCGGTGTTTCCTCATTTGACATTTATGGTAATTAAGGGCTTGGAAAAATACCAACGCTGGGATCTGGCTCGGGAATGCGCTATCCGGCACCTCTATTTTGTGCTCGATTCTATGCATCCGGAGGGAAATCACCATAAGGGAAACCTCTGGGAAGCCTATTTGCCCCTAAAAGAAGGTCCTGCCCAATGGCCGGGCCGCGAAGGATTTCCCCGACCTAATTATCTCAGTTATATCGCCCTGTCTACTATTTGCCTTACAATAGAAAATATCATTGGTCTTTCCATCTCGCTGCCGCGGAAGACCGTAGACTGGATAATTCCCAACCTGGAGATTATGGGTATAGAAAACCTTTCCCTTAAGCGGAACATGATTACGATTCTGTCGAATAAAAGCGGCCGCGGCTGGGAAATACACATGGAAAGCGAAAAACTTTATTATTTTACCATCAATATCCTGGGCAAGAAAAAGAAGACCCTTCCGATCCCATCTGGAAAATGCTCTATGCTCATAGACAAGCTGTAAGTGGGCACCTATGGCCAACGGGGACTTTCGACTTGTAGCGGTGATTGAAATTGGCTCCACAGGAATTCGTCTGGTCGTTGCAGAGATTAATTCCTCCGGAGCCTGGCATGTGGTGGACCGGGCAGGAAAACCCGTCGCTCTCGGCCGTGATGTCTTTACCCGGGGTGTTATTTCCCGGGAGTCCATGCTTGCAAGCATGGTGGTCCTGCAAAACTACCGGGAACTTTTGAATGGCTGGGGTATTGATGACCGGGATATCCATGTTATAGCTACCAGCGCCCTCCGGGAAGCCCGAAACCGGGATATGTTTATTGACCGGGTCTACCTAGTGACCGGTTTTAAAATCGTTGTAGTCGAGGGTATCGAAGAAAACCGCCTCATGTATCTTGCGGTTCGTTTTGCCTTAAAGGATGACCGCCCCCAGTTCAGCCGTTCAAACTCGGTCATAATAGAAGTGGGCGGCGGTTCTACGGAACTCATGCTTCTTCGGCGGGGAAAAATGGTAGCTGCCCACAGCCTCAGGCTGGGGACCATACTGGTGGACCAGCAGGTCAGACAAACCATGGGATCAAATCTCTATTTACAGCGCTTCCTGACCGAAAGCGTTAATAATACCTGCGAATCTCTTAACGTAGAGCTTGATTTAAGCCATGTCAAAATATTTATTGTAGCCGGTTCAGATGCACGTCTTGTGGCAAGCCGTTTTGGAGTAGAAATAAATAAAAACTGCTGGGTGGTGGATAGGGAAGTCTTTTGTGAATTTGTGGATCGTATAAAGGGCTACAGCATAGAAGAGTGTGTACAGAAACTGAGAATTCCCTTTGCAGAAGCAGAAGGTATAATTCCGGGGCTGCTTACTTATAAATTGTTCCTTGAAAAGACCTCGGCCACAGAATTAATCGTTCCTAATGCGTCCATACGGGAAGGAATGCTTATCAATCTGTCTCAGGGTATTGATCCGGGGTTGCAAGAAGAGTTCTACTCTCAGATTATTGCATCGGCGGTCAATTTAGGAAGAAAATATCGGTTCGATGAAAACCATAGCCGCCATGTCACCACGTTAGCGCTCCAGCTTTTTGATGCACTGATAAAAATACATGGTATGGATCGGCGGGCCCGCCTCTTACTGGAAGTTTCCGGTGTGTTGCATGATGTGGGCATGTTTATCCGCAGTTCCGGGCATCACAAGCACAGCCAATATATAGTAGCTAATTCTGAAATATTTGGTCTCCATCAGGAAGATTTGGATATTATTTCCAATGTGGTACGCTACCATCGCAAAAGCCCTCCAAATTCAACCCATATTTCTTTTATTGCCCTCCAGCGGGAGGACCGAATATTGGTATTAAAACTTGCAGCCCTGCTTCGGGTGGCCGATGCACTCGACCGTGGTCATGCGCAACGAATACAGGATATACGGGTTGAACAAAGGGATGACTCTATTGTGATTCTGGTCCCGGGAAATCATGATTTGACCCTGGAACGGTATGGTTTGGAAGAAAAAGCTGATATGTTCCAGGAAGTCTTTGGTTACAAGGTCGTTTTATTGTAGGTGGTTTATGCTTACTGTTCCTTTTCGTTATTTTAACCGTGATCTATCTTGGGTTGATTTTAACGCCCGTGTCCTTGGAGAAGCCCTTCGTCAGGATTTGCCGGTCCTTGATCGGCTCAAATTCCTTACCATAGTGGCATCCAATTTTGATGAGTTTTTTATGGTCCGGGTGGCGGCAATAAAGCGAGCCCAGCGGATGAACCTTGGCCGGGATCCCTCCGGTCTTCTTCCGGAAGAACAATTGCAGCTTATTTCGGAAAAGGTAAAGGAAATAACCCGTAAAACCTACGAATGCCTCACAGCAGAAGTGCTTCCCGATCTTGCACGGGCAGGCCTAGAACTTATTCGTCCTGGTTCCTACAGCGAAGCCCAATATGAATATTTGGAAAACCTGTTCCAAAAAGAAGTGTATCCGATTTTAACGCCCCTTAAACTCGAAGAAGGTAAGGAGCCCCCAACCATGGGGAACCTGAAACTGCATGGGGCTTTCCTTCTTGAAAGCGGTCAGGTTGCCATTGTACAGGTCCCCACCGCTTTGGATCGAATAATTTGGCTGCCTCCGGAACCAGGTCAAAAAAAGCCCTGGGCCTTGCTGGATGATGTGGTAATGCTCTGGGCCCATCGGCTTTTTAACGGGTATACCATCAAAGAGGCCATGCTTTTTAAGGTTACCCGGGACGCAGATTTTTCGGTAGACGAAGAACGGGACGAAGATTTTGTAGAAGCTATGGCAGAGGTGCTTCAGAACCGGGAACATTCCTGGCCAGTAAGGTTATCTTATTCGGGTAATAGCCCTGTCCTTAAGGAACGGCTTGCCAAGCTCCTGGAATTGGAAGAGATGGATCTCTATGAAATGCCTGGACCTATCGATCTGCGGTCCCTTTCTGAATTAGCCTTTATAAAAGGCTTTGATCAGTTCCGGGAGCCCCTCTGGCCTGCTCTCTGGCCGGCAGAATTGCCGGAAGATGAACCGATGTGGGAGTACTTGCACCAATCTGATCTATTGCTGCAGCTTCCCTATCATTCTTTTGATCCGGTTGTTCGTTTTATTCAGGATGCTGCCATAGACCCCCAAGTTTTGGCTATTAAAATTACCCTGTACCGCACAAGCGGCGATTCCCCCATTGTCAAAGCCCTTGAACAGGCCGCCCGGAACGGCAAGCAGGTAACGGTACTGGTAGAATTAAAGGCCCGATTTGATGAGGAACGTAACATTACCTGGGCAAGCAGGCTCGAACGGGCTGGGGTCATTGTGGTTTATGGAATCGCCCAGTTAAAAGTACATGCAAAAATCTGCCTTGTGGTACGGAAAGAAGAAAACGGGATTTGCCGCTACGTTCATATATCTACGGGAAACTACAATGATAAGACTGCCCGACTGTATAGCGATCTGAGCCTGTTTACCACAAACCAGCAAATTGCTCAGGATGCAACCCTATTCTTTAATATGATTACCGGTTATTCAGTCATCCAGAGTACCCAGCAGCTTTTAATCGCACCGGTTAATCTTAAGCGCCGTCTGATTGAACTGATAGATCGGGAAGCAAAGCGGTCAAGTCAAGATTATCCGGGGAGAATTGTGGCAAAATTCAATTCCCTCGCAGATGTGGATATCATCAATGCCCTGTACCGGGCTAGCCAGGCAGGGGTTTCTATTGAGCTCAACGTACGGGGCATTTGTATGCTCGTGCCAGGTGTTCCGGGGTTATCAGAGCATATCCGGGTGGTAAGTATCGTAGACCGTTACTTAGAGCATTCCCGTATCCTCTATTTTGCAAACGGAGGGGCTGAGGAACTCTATATTTCCAGCGCCGATTGGATGAGCCGGAATCTGGATCGGAGAATTGAGCTCATGGTTCCCATACTGGATGCTTCCATTGCTGAAACTGTTAAAAAGCTGCTTTTTAGCTATTTTAATGACAATACCCACAGCCATATTTTAGGTTCTGATGGCAGTTGGGTTCGGCGGGAGCCAGGATCGGAGGAAAGTGCTTTCCGGGTTCAAGAAGCGCTCTATACGTCGATTAAAGAGACTAATGAAATATCCCGCTCGGCTCCCCGGCAGGAATTTGTAGTCCGCCGCCGCCCTCCATCTGAATAAGCCTCAGCAAATAAAAAGGAAACATTATGAAACGCATCATACTAAAGCCATCTCAAGAACGCCGGTTGCTTGCCGGTCATCCCTGGGTTTTTGATAACGAGGTTGAACGCATTCTTGGCCCCGATGGTCCGGCTCACCTGGAAGCGGGAGAACTGGTAGATGTGGAAAGTGCTCGGAAAACCTATATTGGCCGGGCGTTTGCCAATCCCCGATCAAAGATAGTGGGCCGAATATTTTCATCATCCAAAGAAGGGGTCGACAAGGGTTTTTTTAAGGCCCGGCTTCGCAATGCAATTGAGCGGAGAAAAGAGTATTACAATTTGGATGAGGAGTGCGAGCGGCTGGTTTTTGCCGAAGCGGATCTGTTGCCTGGTCTTATCATTGATCGTTTTATTGGATGGCCGGCGGTTCAAGCTGAGCCCCATATACTGGAAAAAAATAATGCAGGCGAACCGGTGTCTTTTAAAACCCTTCAGGCTGCCCTGGGGCCCGCAGGTATCTGGCTTTCAGTCCAGTTTCTCAGTTATGCGGTGGATCTTCGGAAAACACAGATCCTTGAAGTTCTGGAAGAGCTTATTGGTCCAGTTAGCGGAATCATCGAACGGGATGAAAGTCCGGTCCGCAGTTTGGAAGGACTCCCTCAGTTTTCGGGTCTTATTGCCGGTACTTATCCAGAGGGGGGGATTTGCATATTTGAAAACGGACTTCCCTTTTTCGCTGATCTTATGGAAGGCCAAAAAACAGGGCATTTTTTAGACCAGCGCGATAATCGGCGCCGGGCTGCTCGATATGCTTCGGGCAAGCGAGTATTGGATATGTGCTGCCATTCAGGGGGTTTTGCAATTCATGCGGCCCGCGGGGGTGCTTCGTCTATATTAGCGGCGGATATTTCCCCCCATGCACTGGATTCGGTGGTCCGTAATGCTCGCCTTAATGGTGTGGAGGATAGACTCTCTGTAGAACAGGGAGACCTGTTTGATCTGCTCCGAAATTATGAACGAAATAAACAGGAGTTTGATCTCGTTATCCTCGATCCGCCAGCCTTTGCAAAATCTCATAAAAGTATAGAAGGGGCTATTCGGGGCTATAAGGAGATTAATCTGCGGGCCCTTTCGCTGCTGAGGCGGGGCGGGATCCTGGTAACCTGTTCCTGCAGTCAAGCTATGACGGAAGGACGCTTTAAGGCCATGGTCCAAGAAGCTGCCATGGATGCGGAGAAACGGCTCCATATGCTGGAATTTGCCTATCAAGCGCCAGATCACCCAATCCTTGTGGGCTACGAGGAGTCCTTGTACTTAAAATGCGGTATTTACCGGGTCTTGTAATTAGTAGTGGTACTGCTACAATAAATGTTCAAGCAGTATTTTTAAGCCTATGGCTATGAGAATAATGCCCCCTGCAAGTTCTGCCCGTTTTTCAATTAAATAGCCAATCCGTTTTCCAAATTCAAAACCCGCGAGGCATACTCCAAAGGTTACTGCTCCTATAGTGAGCGCGGGGAACAGAATTGCTTTTCCGAGAAGACTATAAGATAGACCGACCGCCAGGGCATCTATGCTGGTTGCGATGGACAGGGTGAGCAGGATTTTCACATCCCGTACGTCTGTTTTACCTTTTTTCTGAGGTGTTTCCCCATCTTCGCAGGCAGGATTTTCATTTTCAAAAGATTCTATCACCATTTTAATGCCGATAAATGCAAGCAGTACAAAGGCGATCCAGTGGTCGATTTTTTGAATATAAACACGAAAATAGGTTCCTAAAAACCATCCTAATACGGGCATGGCAAATTGGAATAATCCGAACGAAAAGGATCCCCTCAGAATATGGCGGGCCTTCAGTTGGTCGGTACAAATACCAGAAGAAACGGACACTGCAAAAGCATCCATAGATAAGCCAATAGCAATCAATAAAGTCTGAAACATGGGGCCTAGTATGTACGAACCAAAAGCCTTTTTGCAAGCCGTTCTATATTATCTTTTGCAGACCCGTGAGGCAGTTTATATATTTCCCGCAGTGCCCGCTCTGTGTAGCGGTGTGCGAAGCTCCTTGCGGCTTCTATTCCCCCAAGATTCCGTGTTGCAGCAAGTATGAGATTATAGTCACTGTTCGGAAACCGTTCTGTTTGAACAAGCTCTCTCAGTTTGCCATCCTTGTCCTGGCGCAGTGCGCAGATGAGCGGAAGCGTAACGAGGCCCGCACGAATATCATTACCCACAGGTTTTTTTAGTTCCGTTTCATTGCCGGTATAGTCAAGAATATCATCGATGATTTGGAATGCCATGCCAATGTTGTATCCGATACGTCTCAGCCGTTCAGTAATCTGGGCTGCTGCTTTGGCTTCGGAAGCGCCGACATGGCATGCAAGGGAAAACAGTAAAGCGGTCTTGCCGATGATTTTCTGCAAATAGATCCTAATTGATGTAGAAGGACGGTAGCGATCCGCATCTTGGTTGAGCTCCATGGAACAGATTACCGAAATAACCTTCCCAAGATTTACCGCATTTTGCGGATTTGTATACTCGGCAGCCACGAGAAAACAGCGAGAAAGCAAAAAATCGCCAATCAGAACCGCATCCTTCTTGCCGTAATTGATATGTACCGCCGGTAATCCCCGGCGGAGCGGAGAATCATCAATAACATCATCGTGAATCAGTGTGGCCGTATGCAGCATTTCAATCGCAGCTGCAAGGGGATATATTCGTTTTGGGTCTGGGTTCCCAAATTGAGAAGCCAGAATCAGCATACCGGGCCTGAGCATTTTCCCCGGATTATGAAACAATTCGGAAAGAGCCTCCTGAATGATAGGATTAGATGAGGCAGTAGCTGTATGGATATAGTCGGACACGGCCGTAATGGCCGTGTCCATACCGGGGAAATCACTCCAGAAATCGCCCATATTGTTTAGTATCAGTCCTTTTTGGAAGGATTATCCAGGTACAGATAATTTTTTCTGGCGAAGCGGGTTCCATTCCACCATTTTTTAAAGAACGGCACAACCCAGCAATCTAGTCCAAAGGCCCGACCGGCGCCGCCCAACATGAGGAAAGCCGCAAATATGAACCACACCTGGTCCCAGGCGAACATACCCGACAGGGTAAAGACCACGCACATAACGATGGATGCCGCTGCGGCCCACCAGGTAAAGAGGCCGCCAAAAAGCGCGAGCCCTATACCAATTTCGGCGGCGACGACCATAAGCTGGAAGGCCTGGAATGGTATGTGGCTTGCCATACCATCCATGAAGGTGGTCCTAAACCAGGTTGCCACTACCCCTTGGGGGTTAAATATAGGTTTGCTGAGGTCCCAGATTTTTCCAAAAGTTTGTGCAACTGCTTCTGTTCCCGCCGCTACTGCCGTCCCGACCGTTTCGGCTGCCTGTTCAGAAGCTGCCGCAACCGCATCGTAGGCTGGCTGGGCTGCCTGTGCAACCGCCGCAGCTGTATTGGATACCTCTTCCGATGCCGCTGCCACCGCATCAGCCCCGGTAGATGCCGCCGCTTGGACTGCCTGGGCTACTGCAGTGCCGGCCTGTTTAACGCCGGGGCTGAACATCCAGGTCGATTTGCTTCCCGAACCCCAGGCGAGCCATCCCTCACCTATCTTGTTGACCCCTTCCATAACCCACATGAGTCCGAGCCATAACCTTAAGGGGAGGAGCCAATATCCTCTGGTCCGGTAAGAACCAAATCCATGCACTATGTTGCGGTGATGTTCCATGATAAGGAATTCGTGTTTGAGGTATTCCCAACATTGGTTGATACCAGCTACTCCCAGAAGATAGTGCAGATTGATGAGATGCTTCATTGCCATGGCGGGCAAGCCTGATAATTTCATGCCTCCCGCATTGGAAACAGCGTATTTACCGCCTACAGAAACCATAAATCCGTGATAGTTAGACTTAAAGGTCTTTACCGGGGTTCCGTCTATTGCGGCTGCAATATTGTGGGCCGCTACATCTGCGGTTTGCAGGGCCGTTTCTACAATTTGGGGCAGGGGCTTGTTGTTCTCGATAAACCAGATATTGTCCCCCACCAGAAACACGTTCTGATAATCAACGGATCTCATTTCCGCATTAACCAGGATGCGGCCTTTCTTCCCTGAAATATCCCGGTGTTCCTTTTTGAATTTGCAGTCCGCTAGTCCGCAGGTTCCATGGGCTTTCATGATTTCGCAGTCCCTGTTACCGCAGCGCCCCTTGGTGAGGTCGAGCATACCCGCAAAGTGACAGCCCTGAACCCCTGCGGTCCAAACAAAGGTTTCGGTTTCAATGGTGGACCCATCTTTCAGTTTAACAATTCCGGGTTCAGCCCCCACAATTGGAGTGTTGGTTCTGAGTTCAACTTTGTGTTTTTTAAGGTATTTTTCTACCTTTGCGCGCAGGTCTTCTTCCAAAATGGGGAGAATTGAAGGCAATGCTTCGACCACGATCACCTTGACCTCGTCGGGAGAAACAAGCCACTTTTTGCACATTTCATCTCGCCATTCAAGGAGTTCCCCTGCAAGCTCAATACCGGTAAAACCAGCTCCGGCAACAACAAAGGTGAGCATTTTTTGTCTGAGTTTTGTATCCTGAATCGCAATGGCCTTTTCAAAGGTTTTTTCGATATGGTGCCGGATTTTTATAGCATCATCAAAGGACCAGAGGGTAAACGAATTTTCTTTAATGCCCGGTACGCCAAAAAACTCAGGTTCTGCGCCGGAACCAATGACAAGATAATCATAGCTATACCGGTTGGTGGCAGAGATAGCAACCTGTTCTTTAAAGTCGATTGTTTCGATACGGTCAAGGATAACCTTAACTTTAGATGCGCCAAAAATTTTGGCGAATGGAATACGAACCGAATCTGGCTCTACCCGATGCCCTGCAACCTCATGAAGTTCAGTCATCAGTGTATGAAAGGGATTCCTGTCTATTAGTGTGATTGAGATGTCGGGGTTTTTCTTAAAATGTTTAGCGAGCTTTTTAGCTGCTTCGATGCCGCCGTAGCCGCCTCCAATTATGAGTATGTTTTTTGATTCACCCATTGTAGTGACTCCTTGTAGTTAATTATGGTACATAACCGGCTTAATCCTATATTATGTTATCGATATAATTGTTTCTAAGCCGGTTTTTTATCAAGAAATAAGTATATTGTGGTTTTTATATTGTGGCAAGAGTATGTTGACTAGTTAAGTCAAATATTTTTGATAAATAAATATCTATTAAAATATGTTCGAGAGCCGATCCTGCGGATCGTATCTGCATGTCTCCTTCGGTGATAAGAGAGAGTGCTTTGAGCGCTCTTTGTGTATCGTATCTTTTTGCAGCTTCTCGGTAATCCCTCTGGGCACGGGGAGAAGCGAGCCCAATTTTTTTAAGTTCAAAATCATTAAGTTGTCGGGTCTGAACAAGTCCAAGGTAATCGAGGAGTTTCCTAAAACACCAGGCAAGGCCTGCGAAAAGGGCCTGGGGACTTTCCTTTGAATTGAGTAAGGTATGTACTATTTCAAACCCCTTTTCTCGATCTCCAAGGGCAATTTGGGTAAAGAGTGTAAATGCCGATTCTTCCCGTGTATGGGCGAGCAGTTGTTCTACCTTTTCAGCGCTGATGGGTTCAGATTTATCAAGAAAGAGCACAAGCCGCGAGCATTCCTGCCTTAGTGCTTCTGTGTTGTTTTCTACCAGTTCGAGTATTGTCTCGACCGCATCGCTTTGAATCTGAAAGCCTGAGCGTCGAAAAAAAACTGTTACCCATTCGGTTTTACGATTTTCAAAGAGCTCCCAAAAGATTTTTTTTTGATCCTTTGGTATGGTGGTCTCAAGCTTTTTATCTATCCCAATCTCATCAGAAATAAGTATGAGAAAAGTATCTTCCTGAGCTTGGACAAGATAGCTTGCAAGAAGTTCTATATCATCCTTTTTTTTAATGGATTCAGCATTTTTTACGAGAATAAGTCGGGCTTCAGAAAAGAGAGAACTATTGTGAAGGACAGAAACAATATCCGAAATTGGGGTTTCGGATGCATAAAATGTTTGTTCCTCCGGAGCAAAGCCATATTTTTTTGTAATTTCTTGTCGTACTGCCTGTACAGCGTCTTGCCGCTCTCCGATTTCCGGGCCCGTAAAGAGATAGCACAGTCCTTTTGCCATAAAATCCTACTAATAAGAACGAATAATGCAGGAGAGTCTGCCGAGAACTCGTACATCCTGGCAAAAAATAGGTGAATAAGCGGAATTTTCTGGCTGTAGTCGGATTCGGTTACTCTCTTTATAAAAACGTTTCAAGGTGACCGCATCATCTACTACGGCGACCACAATTTCTCCGTTATGAGCCGTTTCCCGTTTCTCTATGACTGCCAAGTCCCCGTCCATAATACCCGCTTCAATCATGGAATCGCCGCGTATGTTGAGCGCAAAATATTCACCCTGTTTTTTTACAAGCGATGGTGGAACGGAGATGGTTCCTTCCCAGTTCTCTTCTGCCAGTATGGGTTTGCCCGCTGCAACAGTCCCCAAAATGGGAATTTGGATCGGTTGTTCCGTCTTTTCATGCTCAATCTTGTCTTGAACTACTTCGATAGTACGGGACCGTTTGTCTGCCAGTCGGAGATACCCCTTTTTCTTAAGGGCACTCAGATGATCGTAGGCGCCTTTGACCGAAATTGAAAAATGATCCGCAATTTCGCGGATTGTGGGCGGGTAGGTGTGGGCTTTTGTAAACGCACTGATGAAGGACAACACTTCCCGTTGCCGTTCCGTGAGCTCTTTCATCGTTCCATCCTTATGCCATGCTTTTTGATCTTCGCATGGAGATTACTTGGATACATACCAATCACTTCTGCTGTACGAGATATAATATACCCATTTTCAGAAAGTTTGTACTCCAAATAGCGTTTTTCGAACAAATCTTTAGCATCGTTATAATTAAGTTCCAAAATGTCGCTCGGGAGTCCTGTTGGGGAATTTAATTCTCCGGCGGCTGATTTTTTAATAGTTTTGCTTGATTGGATATTAGAAACCATTCCTAGCATGTTTTCTACCACATCCCGTTCAACTGTTTCTGTTTCGCAGAGTATCGAAAGCCGTTCAGCAAAATTTTTAAGCTCCCTTACGTTTCCCGGCCAGGCATATTGGCTGATAAAATTCATGGCTTCGGTAGAAAGTTTGATATCACTGGTGCCAAAGGATTGTAAAAAGTGTTGCAGCAATTCTGGAATATCCTCAGTCCGTTCTCGGAGAGGCGGAATATGGATAGGAATGACGTTAAGACGGAAGAAGAGGTCCTCCCGGAAGCGCCCCGCCCTGCACTCAGCTTCCAAATCCTTATTGGTAGCTGCGATGATGCGAACATCGACTGTGAGGGTCTGCTCCCCTCCTAGCCGTTCTATCTTTTGTTCCTGTATGGCCCGCAGCACCTTTGCCTGGGCTGTCAATGTCATATCCCCAATTTCGTCTAGAAAGAGGCTTCCCCCATTAGCGATCTCGAATCGCCCTTTGCGGCTCGATACCGCATCGGTAAAGGCTCCCTTTTCGTGGCCAAAAAGCTCGCTTTCTATAAGCGTATCAGGGATGGCAGCGCAGTTTACCTCCACAAGGGGTTTGTCCGCCCGTCCTGACTTAAAATGAATGGCCCGGGCAACCAGTTCCTTGCCGGTGCCGTTCTCACCGCTAATGAGTACCCTCGCATCAGACTGGGCTGCCTGTTCTATACGGTCTTTTACTGCCTGAATCCCCGGGCTGTGGCCGATGATTTCTTCATAGGAAAGCTGTTTTGCTTTTTTTAGGCTTATATTTTCATGACGCAGTTTTTGAATTGTCAGAGCATTTTTCGTAACCGTTAAGACCTTATCGAGCGAAAGGGGCTTTTCAAGAAAATCAAAGGCTCCAAGCTTTACAGCCTTAACAGCCATATCAACATTTGCATGGCCCGAAATCATAATTACTTCAATTCCTGGCCAAGCACTGCGTATTTTTTCAAGGGCTTCGAGCCCTCCCATCCGGGGCAACAGTACATCGAGAAAAATGAGGTCAAAGAATGTTTGTTCAAGCAAAGAAAGCCCTATAAGGGCATCTTCGGCTGTTTCCACACGGTAACCCTCATCCATCAATATGGAAGACAGGGCCGTACGGATACCCGATTCATCATCTATAATTAAGATAGTATTCATGAGCGTTGCAAGCCCTCATCAACAGGCAAATCGATGTAAAAGGTGGTACCCACCCCTACGGCAGAATCAAACCAGATACTTCCCCCATGGTCAAGAACAATTCGTTCTACGATAGATAATCCCAACCCGGTACCTGCCGCTTTGGTTGTAAAATAGGGAGTAAAAATGAGTGCACGGTTTTCCGCAGGAATACCGCAGCCGGTATCCTTAATGCTGATTCTACAATAGCGGCTATCCTGTTTTT
The DNA here is from genome assembly GCF_029265695.1 of Gracilinema caldarium. Classification (GTDB taxonomy): domain Bacteria; phylum Spirochaetota; class Spirochaetia; order Treponematales; family Breznakiellaceae; genus Gracilinema; species Gracilinema caldarium_A. Next base: position 88,303 of record NZ_JAJUHW010000003.1, read on the forward strand.
TGACAAGGTCAGAACGTATTTCAATGGTTCCTCGGTTATGCATGGCATCGATGCTGTTGATAATCAAGTTTGCTAATACCTGGCTAATATGCCGTCTATCTACACGTAAATAGATGTTTTCCGAACCTATATTGGTAATAAATTGAACTTCAGGGAAGGAATTCCTATACAGGCTGATGGCTTCATCGATAAGCGGTGTAAGGGCTGTGCGTTCCAGAGTGGGCGGCGGAAGCCGGGAAAAGGTTCTAAATTCGGTGAGCAGGTTGGTAAGACTGTCGGTTTCCTGAATAATGGCCATCATGGAACTTTCCAGTATTTCGCCAAGCCGTTTCGGTTCGGTCTTCCATCTTCGCAGCACCCGTTCAGCGGAAAGTTTTATAGGAGTAAGGGGATTTTTAATTTCATGGGCAAGCCGCTGAGACATATCTTTCCAGATAATTTCCTTTTCGGTCTGCAGTGCTTTGGATTGGGCCTTTTCCAGGTTCCTGACCATGCTGTTAAATGAATCTATCAGGATGCCAAAATCGTCTTTTGTCCTGCTCAGTACCCGGATGGAAAGATCCCCTTCAGCTACCTTTTTTGTTGCCTGAACCAGGTTGCTGATGGGCTGGCTCAATGTGGTGCTCAGTGAAATGGCGATAATGACAACCATGAGCACAATAGGCAAATAAAACACAAGATAAAAGCCGCCCAAGAGGGGAACCAATTGGGATCCAAGGTCGGATAGGGTTGCGATAGTGTACTTCCCTGCATCAATACGGGCGAGTTTTTCATCAAAACCTGGTCCGAGGCTATAGGTAATAACTACAACAGAAGTATCAGACTGAGGGACGATATAGCGAATGCAGTCTGGATCCCTATTTTCGTTTCTGTTTACAAAGCCTTTTGCCGTACCGGGAGGTTCGGCTAATAAGAATTGATCATTCCCGAAAGCCCGTTTTGTCTTATAGATACCGTCCTCATTCTTAACAAACTGCTGTACCGCAAGGAGCGATGGATCGATGTCAGAAAGGGGCTGCTTTTGTTCTAAAATCGTTGTAAGAGGAGCCGAGTCTGCCCATTTTTGTAAAAATGCGAGCCGGTAGCGGTAAGCATCCAGGGCAAACCATCGGGCATCTTCCGCAATGGTTCCAATTTTGGTCTGGTCCCATGTGTGCAAAAGATTCGAAATGAGCCGCACATGAATGATGACCGTAGGAATAGAAATAAAAAGCGTTAGCACAAGGAAATAGACCAGAAACTTCAGTTTAAGGCGGCTCCCGCTTCTTTTTTGCAGGATATCTCGAATGAGCCGGTACAGGGCCACCGCAAGAAAAAGGCCCAGGACCAGAGATATCATGACAAAAACGATGATGTACAAGGATACGGAAAAACTCTGTCTATTTACAAATTGGGTAAACAGGCTTGATGAAAAAATAAGCGCTAAAATACCAACAATTATGTAGATAAATATAAGCGCCGGGAGCGTCAGTGTGGTTGGCCGTTGCTGGGAATCAAGCCGGAACAAGGACTTTAATCTTCTTCAAATTTAGAATCAAAAAGATGCACCAGGGCATTGATTGCATCCTGTTCATCTTCACCTTCGGCAATCAGTTTTAGGTTCGTATCGTACCCTGCCCCTAGGGTTATGATCCCCATGATAGATTTTCCATTAATCCGGTCACTGTCTTTTTCTATGTATATTTTTGATTTGAATTTGCTGGCGGTCTGCACGAGCAGGGCTGCTGGACGGGCATGAATGCCGGCGCGATTTTTAATAGTGACCATTTGTTCTACCATAGGATAATCCTTTCTCTAAATAAAATCGTCCTGCCCAAAGTATACTGAACGGGCAGAATCGCTTTCTATCCATTTCAAAATATTCTGATTAAATTCCTTGGCTGAAAAATAACCCATTTTTTTAAGCCGCTCATTCATCGCCGCGGTTTCGATGATAATAGGAATGTTCCGGCCGGGCTTTACAGGAATTTCTAGTTTTGGCACCTGGACTCCCAGAATTTCCATGGTTTGTTCCTGGGTGCCGAGCCGATCGTACATTTTGTCCGAATTCCATTCTTCCAGCACAACCACAAGCTGGATCTGCTTTTTATCCCGGATGGCGCCGACGCCGAAAAGGTGGGTAATATTGATGATCCCCAAACCCCGTATTTCCATATGGTGACCGATTATTTTGTTGGCCCCGGACCCCATTAAAATATTGCCGTTCACACAGCGAATTTCAACCACATCATCTGCCACAAGCCGGTGTCCCCGTTCTATGAGCTCCAGGGCTGCCTCGCTTTTTCCCACCCCCGAATCACCTAAGATAAGAATACCAAGACCGAATACTTCCACCAAAACACCGTGGACGCTTTTTTGGGGCGCAAAAATGTTGCTTAAAATACGCAATAAACGGGATGAAAACTCAGAGGAGGGTAAATCTGTCTGCAATATGGGACACTGGGCTGCTTCGGCGATTTCAAAAAAGTTTCGGTCCGGTGTTTGGTTATAAGTAAAGATGCAGCAGGGGATAGTGTAGCTGAACATCTGGGTAATGGTGTCCGTTTTCCCTTCTTCCGCCAGCTTGCGAAGGTACGCTACTTCTCCACGTCCAAAAATCTGTATCCGCTCATGGGCAAAGGAATCGTAAAAACCAGACAGGGCAAGGCCTGGCCGGTTTATATCGGGGATAGCGATGGTTCGGTTCAAACCCTTTCTACCGCCAATACAGCGGAGATTGAGGGAGTTATGCTCCTTTAGATCGATATCTATGAGGTCCAGAACCGTGAACCGTTTCGCTGGCATGGCTGTATCATAATCCAAATAGGTTTAGCTTGCAACATGTTGACAGTTGAAATCTCCGATGTTATAGTGATTGTGAAAAAAATAACAGAGAGGTGAGGTTTGAATCTAATTCCTGAACCAAGTGTAGAACGGCTTCTCATTTTAGCCCGTCTTCTTGATCGTTTAGATGTTCAATTTATAACATCAGGAGAAATCGAAGCCCGGACTGGCTGGTCCAGCAACACCATTAGAAAGGATATTTCTTATCTGGAAGGTTCTTTTGCGAGTCCTGCAGGCTATGATCGCGAAAAATTGTCAGGGGCGATAAAAACAGCCCTGGGGCTTGATAAGCCGCAGCGTTTTTGCGTGGTTGGTTTGGGGCGTCTTGGTTCGGCTTATTTAAATTATCCTGTTTTTGCAGAAGAAGGTTATGAGCTTGTAGCCGGCTTTGATTCGAGTGTAAACCGGATTGAAATATTAAGGTCCCCTGTTCCGCTCTATCCTGCATATAAAATGGCAGAAGTGATTTCCCGGTTTCAGATTTCGCTGGCCCTGCTCTGTGTGCCCCCCGAGGAAGCCCAACATGCCACCGACCGGCTCGTCGCTGCGGGGATTAAGGGGATTATTAATTTTGCTCCAGTGGTGCTGCAAGTACCTGAGGGCATACAGGTCCGTAATGTGAATGTGGTTGATGAACTGAGGGCGATCAGCGCCACCATACAATGTTCATAATGAGGAGGTCTTAATGAACAAGCGGGTGTATAATTTTTCGGCGGGGCCGTCCATGCTGCCCCTGGCGGTACTGGAACGGGCTGCGGCGGAAATGACCAATGCGAATGGGACCGGACAGTCGGTCATGGAAATGAGCCACCGGTCTAAAGATTTTAAGCCAATCATTGATCATGCAGAGGCAATGCTTAGGGAATTGATGAGCATTCCTGATAATTATAAGGTGCTCTTTCTACAGGGCGGGGCTTCTCTCCAGTTTTCTATGATTCCGCTTAATCTGGCGGTGAGAGAGGATGGTAAAAAACAGAAAGTAACCTATGTGGATACCGGTGTGTGGGCTTCCAAAGCCGCAGAAGAGGCTGCTAAGTATGCGGATGTGCGGGTAGCGGCAAGCTCAAAGGACAAGGCCTATTCGTATATTCCCGAAGCACCTGCTGCCGATCCAGAAGATGTTTATTACCATATAACATGGAACAATACCATCGTTGGAACAAAATGGACGAAAATTCCCAATACCGGTTCGGTGCCTTTGGTAGCGGATATTTCTAGCTGCATACTCTCGGAACCTTTGGATGTTTCAAAGTTTGGCCTCCTCTATGCGGGGGCTCAGAAAAATCTTGGGCCCGCTGGGGTTACGGTGGTGATAATCCGAGAGGATCTTATTAAACAGGTCCCCGCGTGGATTCCGACCATGCTCCGTTATGATATACATGCAAAAGAGGGTTCCATGTATAACACTCCGCCCTGCTATGGAATTTATGTGATAGGCCTCGTGTTAGATTGGATGAAAGAACAGGGCGGCTTGGCAGAAATGGAACGGCGTAATAAAGAAAAGGCAAAGCTGCTGTATGACTATCTTGATCAGTCTGCATTGTTCCGGTCTCCGATTCGCAAAGAAGATCGTAGCCTTATGAACATCCCCTTTGTTATCGGAAATGCTGATTTGGAAGCCCAGTTTGTAAAAGAAGCTGCTGCTGCAGGACTTGTTAACCTTGCAGGACACCGGCTTGTTGGCGGTATGCGGGCCAGCATCTACAATGCAATGCCAAAAGAGGGTGTGCTTGCCCTTATAGACTTTATGAAGCAGTTTGAAGCTGCCCACAGGAGCTAGAGCATGTTCAGAATTCGTACGGCAAATAAAATTTCTCCCCTGGGACTGGAGCTTTTTCCCCGGGATCGGTATGAGGTCGCCAGTGATCTCCCCAATCCGGATGCAATCCTTGTACGGAGCGCCGATTTGCATCAGGTTGAAATTCCAGAAACGGTAAAGGCGATCGCCCGGGCCGGAGCGGGGGTAAACAACATTCCGATAGATCTGTGCAGTGAACGGGGCATTGTTGTATTCAACACTCCTGGTGGCAACGCTAATGCGGTAAAGGAACTGGCGATTGCGGCCCTTCTGCTCTCATCCCGGAAAATTATTGATGGTATTGCCTGGGCAAAGACGCTGTCTGATAAAAAAGATGAGGTCCCTGAACTGGTGGAAAAGGGAAAAGCCCAGTTCGAAGGCCCCGAACTTAAGGGAAAAACCCTAGGTGTGATTGGCCTCGGTGCTATTGGTGTCATGGTGGCCAACGATGCTACTGCCCTGGGAATGCATGTTATCGGCTATGACCCCTTTATTTCAGTGGATGCCGCTTGGAGCCTTTCACGTTCGGTCCAGAAAGCCGATACGCTGGAAGGTCTGCTGAGACAGTCTGACTATATAACGATCCATGTCCCCTTGACCGAGGATACTAAGGGTCTTATCAATGCGGAACGGATCAAAATCCTTAAAAAAGGTGCAAGAATTATCAACCTCGCCCGCGGGGGGCTCGTGAATGAGGCTGATGTGCTGGGAGCCCTGAACGACGGACGGCTCTCCTGCTATGTTACCGATTTTCCCAATGCGGAGCTTTTAGCAAACAATAAAGTAATTTGTATCCCCCATTTGGGCGCTTCCACTCCCGAAGCGGAAGATAACTGCGCGATTATGGCGGTGCAGCAGCTCATGGACTACCTTGAGTGCGGGAATATAAAAAACTCGGTTAATTTCCCCCATTGCCGGCTTGAACAGCGCTCGCCCTTCCGGCTTTTAGTCTCGAACCGCAACGTTCCCAATATGGTCGGACAAATAACCAGTATACTGGCGGGGGCAAACATCAACATTACGGACCTGATAAATCATCATAAGGAAAAATACGCTTATAACATTATCGATACGGAACAGGAAATACCCGATGACATTCTGGATCGTATCAGTAAGGTCGAAGGTATTATTCGCGTCCGGGCTATAAAAAAATAGAAAATAGTTCTTTTTCTGCGGGTTTTTGTCCGCGGGCCTGCGGGTTTTTAACCCGCAGGCGCCTTCCTTCCGCTTGTGCATACTTGTCATGAGAATGAAATATCAATAAAATGCAATCTACTTCAAGCTTTTACATCAAACGGTAGTATATCGTAGGTATCCCAAATGGAGTATTTCTGTAGGAATGATTCGAAGAAAGACAGTCTATATAGTGTCCGTTGTTTTTGTCGTGGTGCTTGGGGTTGGGGCCAGTATTTACTTTTCTAAGTCCTTTGATGCTTCTTTTTTTGGTTCTACTGTAGAAGATAAGACTGAATGGGTTGCAATGCATCCCAAGGAATATCGGGATGCAATTATTAACGCAAAGAAGGAAAAAATCGATTTAGTCCTTGCCCTGTATCGGGATCCCCTTTCACGAGATTCGGTGATCGGTTTTTTTGAGGCGATTACCCAATCCCGCCAAATTGCAGAGCTTATTCTTAAATACGCCGACGAATTTGAAGTTTCACCGAGTTTGGTTTTTGCGCTGGCCTGGGAGGAGAGCAGGTATAACCCGCGGGCTGTTAATAAAAACAAGGCCAGTATAGATCGGGGCCTTTTTCAGCTTAACTCTAAATCCTTTACCAGCCTTACAGAGGAAGATTTTTTTAATCCCGATATCAATTCTCGGTATGGGGTTGCCCATTTGCGGTGGTGTTTGGATCTGGCTGGTTCCGAGGTTGCCGGTCTTGCCATGTACAATGCAGGAACTACCCGGGTCCGTTCTGACAGTACACCCAAATCCACCTTGGATTACATATCCCGGATTCAAAATTTCCAAGCAGGTATTGATCAGCTTTTCCAGCAGGAACTGGCAAGCCGATGGGTAATAGCCGATGGTGGTGTTAGACCAGCGTCTTCCAAAGCAGGGGAGTCCCGCCTTGCTTCGGTCCGCTTCCCCCTGCTCAATGCCTTCCGTCAGCCCTGAATAAGAACTTTAATCTTGCAGGGTATGCCTGGATTTACCAGGTATAGTATGCTCTTTGCCTGATCCCAGGCATACTGTACCTGGATCTTTTCGGCTGTTTCCCCTGTCTCTGGGGTTTCGGCTGTAATGAATATCTGTGGATTTAATCCTACATGACGCTCTCCAAGATAGAGCTCTGTAGGGCCTTCAGCCTCTGTATTTGCTGTATAAACATAGAGGCAGGTTTTACGCGTGTAGTCCCAGGAAAAAAGTTCGGGTTTACCGGCGGTGGCCCGCGGGAATGGTCTATCCCAAGCTATTTGTGCCCGCGTTTTGCCTTCTCCAAACAGAGAGAGATCTTCGTCATTCCAGCCGTCTCCCCGCTCGTGGGTATTATCCGGTGTATAATTCCAAATGGTGGAATGTAAAAACAGACTCTCTATGGCACTGTAGTACATATCCAGAGCTTGAATGTGTTTTGCATAGTTGCCTGTTTTATATGCCTTTTTATTGTACAAATCAAAGGGAAGGCCAAATTCCCCCAGAAGGCACGGAGCGTTATCCATGGATGTTTTGGCCCAGTCCATATCTTCCTTAAGTTGATCAATAAAGCTAGCCAGGACCGCTTGCTTACCAAATACGAGCTTGCGATTGTCCGCCCGTACAGAAATATGGGGATTAAAGGTCTTTGAAAAAAGGGTAGCACCGTCATACCAGTGGAAGGCGTGTACGATTCCCTGTCCCTCTTCTTGCCGCCAAGATGGATGATCTCCATTGGGTATTCCTTCGATGAACAGAAAAACCTTGGGATTAACTTCCAGTATCCGGTCCCGGAACTTTTTAATAAAGGGTTTTAGGAAATCTTCAATAAAATTGACTTCCCTTCCCTGGTAATGGGCAAAGTAGTCCTCTTTCAATAGAACCGGTTTTCCTCCGTCTTCGCCCCAAACACCTGCTTTTTTCCATGGACAGGAATAACCTTCCTTAAAAAGAGATACACCTTCGGGATTAAGTGTTTGTTTTCCAATGACCCGGGTACCCAGTATATCTGTTTTGTATACCGGAATTTCTACTATATAACCGGAAGCCGATGCCATCGCTTGGAAGGCCGACGGAATTGGCCCTAAGGCTATGGAATTATTTTCCAGTCCCGATAGGTCCTTATAACCGATAAAACCCTGATGGGGTTCGTTCATGGCTCCCCAGCCAATAATGGCCTTGCAGTCCTTGAGCCGCCTATAGCAGTGCCGAAATGCAGCCAAATATCGTTCCTGCAGCCAGTCCTGGGCAGGTTCTCCGTCTATAGTTGTGCCAGGGGCATACACGTTTCCCGCAAAAAAAAGGGTGAACATGGTTGCCGCGGCGTAGCGGTTGTAGTTGGTGGGCCACATCATTTTAGGAAGCGGGTCTCCCAATTCCTGATGTGTAAGGGCCGCACCGGTTGCATAGATATGTTCCAGTTGTATGCCGATCTTTTCCAAGGTCCAAGCCGGAGCTCCGTCTCCTCCGGTCCAGCGGCTCCATACATCCTGATGGGGATCCATGTATACCCAGATCCCCCGGTCTTCACATTTTTTTATTATTTTCCTTAAGTACGCTAGATATTCTTCGTCATAAACTCCCGGCCCGGCATGTTCTATAGCTTCCCAGGTAATCACCATACGGATGAAATTAAAACCCCAGGATCTTAAGCGGTCTAAATGTTCGTCAGCTTCTTCGAGCGGGAAGGGGCGGCCGACAAAAGAAACCATCTCTGGATTCTTTAACGAATCCTTTCGCCAAGTTTCCCCCTTAGGTGTAAAGGGGACTTTGGAACTGCCGCTCACATTGCAGCCTCTCAGCCAAAGAATGCGCCCCTGTTCATCATAGAAATAATTATCTTTAAGAATCATTCTTGATACTCCTGTATGAAATGCTTGAAAAAGCCCCTATAATCTATCATATTATACATGTTTTTAGGAGGATATATACATGAAACACATGATAGCCCTTGCTGGTCTTTGTACAATATTTCTTTCTTGTGCAGGAACGCAGGTTGTGCCGAATGATACAAAGTCTGATACTCAGCCGCGATTAGAAGTACTGGCGACCAATGAGATACAGAAAAAAAATGAACAAACTGTTGCAAAGAAAACAATTACCATACAGATTCCTGTGGAAGTTAAATCGGTGGTAAAGTTTGCTGACAATACTATTGATGAATACACCGTCTCTGTGTGGGACGAAAAACGGTGGGTTCTGCAGAATCAGACCAGGTACAGTGCATCTGGAGCAGTTCTTGAAAAAATTGAATACTTTTATGTCGGAAACCAACTTGCGGAAAAGGTCATAAAAGACCGGGATGACAAAATTGTATCAAGGAGGGCCTATTCTTATAATGCGAATGGCCTTCTAATCGGAGAAAATGTTACCGATGCCAATGGTAAACTGGTTTCGTCCTATGAATATGTATATGATAACCAGAAGAATAAAATCAGCTGGATAGTAAAGGACAATAATAATTCAAAGGTTGCTGAAACTAAATATACATATATCAACGGCAAGGTCCGAAGCGCTGTTTTAACCGATGCAACGGACAAAAAAAATGGTTCGAGCGTGTATGACTATGATTCTAATGGCAACCTTTCCCAGGTAAGCTATTTTAATGCCCTGGACTCACTGCTTCGTAAGGAATTTTCATACTGGGATAAAGGCCTCTTAGTTAAAGAAGAACGCACCAGCGCAGGAGGCCAGGTGCTGCAACGAACAACCTATGAATATGGCCCCAATAAGGAACTTGTGCGTAAAATCGTAGAGGATCTGCAGGGCAAGTCGAAACAGATTGTGGAATTTGAATACTCAATACGTACCGAAACTAAAGTTGTTGAATAATGGGGACTAAACAAACAATGAAACGATTACTCACCTTAATTTTTTCTCTTTGTATTTTTGCTAATCTATTTGCTTCTGAGGCGATAGACGTTTATTCACTGCTCTATGAACAGGCTTCAACAACTCAGGAACGTCTAGCGGTACTGAAAAGTATTGCGGATCAGAATATTGTCGGCGCCGGACAGCTTTATGCTACAGCCTTATCTCAGCTGCTCCAGGAATTTCCCTCCCTCAAGTCTACCGCAGAACGGGATGCGGCAGACCAATCGGCAAGGCTTCTAGCACAACTTTTAGGCAATTCTAAATACTCAGCTGCAGCTGGTGACCTCTGGAAGGTTGTACAGAGTTTTTCCAACCCCTTGGTAAAAGCGGATGCGCTCATTGCAATGGGTAAGCTGAGAAATCTTGATTATTCAGAACAGATAGAAAAACTCTTGCAAGGTCTCAATTTAAAACCTACTGATGATCCTGAAAGCGGAGAAAAGATTGCCTATGGAGCAATTATCGCTTTGGAAAAATATCAGCAGCCTTCAGGTTATCTGCCGGTGTTCTTTGCAGCAAATGGCTGGTATAGCAAGCGAATCCGAGAACAGGCTGACCGGTCGCTGCCTTTTATTATAGAAGACCCCGAAACACCGCTTTCGGAAATTATTAGGTCCAGCAGCTATTCCTATGATATTAAACTACTTGCTCTGCAGCGAATGGAAAGTTCCCGGGCTGCTTCTGAAGCAAAGGCCCGAGTGGCGGTAAGGGCTCTTGCAGAAGCCTGGCGTGCTTCGACCATGGATGTTAAACAGCGGGTCATACTGAGCAATTCCAGAAAGCTTGCTATAGATATGATTCGTCGTTACAAAACCAATGATACTTCTGTACTTCCCCTGTTTGAACGATCTTATAAAGAAGGTATTGATACGGAAGAGAAACTGAATAGTGTTGCAGCTCTCTCTTCCATAGGCACCGATGATGCAGCCAAGCTCTTATCTAACTTCCTATTAGCTTTAAACGCAAAGCGCAAGTCAAACAATATTACCCAAGAAGATGAGCAGCTCGTTCGTGCAGTTATACCTGCTTTAGGCGCGACAGGAAAAGCTGTGGCAAGGCCAGCGCTGCAGGCTATCGAATACCAGGAATGGAACAACTATGTAAAGGTGTTGGCCCAAGAAGCGCTGAAACAAATAGGATCCAATAAAGACTGAGCCATTAAAAAACAAGAAACGTTTGAATATTAAAAGACCCGGCAGTTCGATCGGCCGGGTCTTTTTTATATCCTCACATTTATCTAGCGGCCGCTGAGTAGCAACCCCAAGCGGATAAGCGTTTATTCTACTAAGACCTTAAGCACATCCTCTGGTGTTTTTGCCGCAAGAATTTCTGCCCGTTTTTCAGAACTTTTAAACAAAAGGCTCACTTCTGCAAGAAATTGCAGATGCGGCCCTGTCTTATCGATAGGTGACAGGGTCATTATGAAAATGCGGCAAGGTTCATGGTCCAGGGAGTCAAAATCCACCGGTGTATCTGATATACCGATACAGGCAACAAGCTCATGTACTGTTGGAGACTTTCCATGAGGGATGGCGATACCATGCTTCATGCCGGTTGACATTTTCCGTTCACGGTCCATTATGGCAGCAAAAGCTGCTTCCCTGTCTTTAATTTTCCCGCTCTGAACCAGGACATCCAGCAATTCATTGATAATTTGTTCTTTTGTGGTCCCCTTAAGATGGAGACGTATAGTATCACGGCTAAGTACGCTCTTGAGGTTCATGGCTACAAGTTTAGAGCCCAATTACGTAAAAGTCAAGAACTAGTTACATCCATTTGCAAACTTTGCTATTTGTTGTATAGTAATGCAATGCGACCAGTTGAACATTTTTTATCAGACTTAAATAAACGGTTCCAAAATAAGGAACCCTTGGAAGATGGCCTTACTACAGATCGGCTTTTTGTTGCTTTTTCGAGCCTGGTTACACCCCATTTGGGGCTCCAGGGGTCTGAAGAATTATTTAAATATTGGAAAGATTCCTATACTTCCCAGGATGTACCCGATTATCTTCGTCTTGGATATATCGCTGCTTTTATAGTTAATGAATATGATGAAAGCTCAATGACACTTTCTCGGGAAGATTTAGAAGAAATTCGAGATACCCTTTCGAGCCTGGCCGATGAAATGCATATAGATACCTTAACAACTCTTATGGCAGAGCTGGTAAGCCGAGGCTTGCTTGATCAGTAAGTTGGGGCTCTTTCAAAAGAGCCTCAATTAAAAAATTAAAAAAGTCTTGCATTTCTTCAAAAATTGATTAAATTTATATTAGCTGGTTCTAAAGAACCAGCTCAGAAGTTGGTTCATGGCCCACCGGATGGGGGTTCATGAATGACTTATTCTGGCTTGTTCGCCATGTAATGTGGGAGGGCCCTTTATGGAAACTCCGCCTAAAAGGTTATGACCGGGGAATGCTTTTGGGTATGCTCCGGTCGAGCAGAGACAGCGAATTTATTTAGTGCCGTGTATTGTATTTTGTACAATGCAGACAAATTATAGGAACGCTAAAATGCGTGACGTCCATCTCTGGCCCTGCTTATGATGAGGCAGGCAACTGAGCAGGACACCGACAAGCCGGTTTTAGACCGGCTTTTTTATTGGTCTTGCAATTAAAAAAAAGGGAGGATGTCCTTAACCTATTGGACATCCCCTTTTATTAAGGTGCTTATGTTACCAGCGGTTGTATCCGCCGTTATCGCGTTCGCGGCGAGGTTTATCCATAGCTTCGTTTACGCGGAGCTGTCGCCCCTCGAACTCACGACCGTTGGTGCCTGCAATAGCAGCACTAGCTTCTTCGTCTGTGCTCATTTCGACAAAGCCGAAGCCCTTGGAGTTACCTGTTTCACGATCAAAAATGATCTTGGCGGAGGCAACGCTTCCAAAATTAGAGAACAGATTGCGGAGGCTGTCTTCGGAAGTGTTGTACGAGAGATTGCCGACGTAAAGTTTCTTGGCCATCGAGAAAATTCCTTCTCCCGGAAATGCGTCCGGGTGCGCTGTTATACGGTTCCATGATGCCATGGACCTCTCCAGCCCTCTCTACGAGAGGAACGAGGATACTAGTTTTTGTACGGGAACTAACAGCACAGTGCAACACAGAAGGGGTAAACGAAAAAGGCAACACACAATCTTGTAATCCCGCAGTCCGGTCAAGGACGTGCACATTCGTACTATTTTCAAAAAAATTCCCTATAACAATTAAAACACTAGCCTATCTTTACGGTGCCGTCAAGCAGTTTTTATAAAAACAGCGCAGACTGGTTTTATACTGCTGATACCGGCCGCTGCATGCATAACCCATCATGTCTGCTCCATTAATTTTTGAATGGCCGTTTTAATATCCGGGACCCGGATGTATATTTCCGTGTCTCCTGCGCTGAGTTCATCCAGGCGGGGGCGCTGCTCCTGTCCAGGTCCGATAAAACGGGTAAAGGACAGGGCTCGTCCCGCCTTGATGCGGGACGCAAGCCGGCGGATGGGACGGACCTCTCCAGCCAGGGACAGCTCTCCGGCGAGAAAGGTTTTGGCGGGCAAGGCGAGCCCTGTCCGGGCCGAATGCAGCGCCGCCGCAAGGGCAAGGTCCAAACCTACCTCGGAAATGCGGATTCCTCCGGCAACATTAACGTACATGTCGTGGTCTGACAGGCAAAGCTTGGTATGTTTTTCCAGTGTTGCTGCTATTCGGGAAATTCGGCTTGTGTCCACCGTATCCGAGAATACGCGGCTCATGGCTCCCTTGGCGGGAATGACCAGGGCTTGAATCTCGACCAGGAGGGGCCTGCTCCCTTCTAATACCGCAGCAGTGGCGATTCCCGGCGGGATTTCGCCGTCCCGGCGTACAAGGAATAGGGTGGAAGGGTCTTCTACCGGTACGAGTCCCTTTTCCTGCATGGAAAAAAGTCCGATTTCATCGATGGACCCAAAACGATTTTTCGATGCCCTGAGGAAGCGGGTATCCCCTTCGTTTTGTTCAAAATAAAGGACCGTGTCCACCATGTGCTCAAGAGTTTTGGGGCCCGATATCTGGCCGTCTTTGGTTACATGGGCTACGAGGAACAGGACCGCATCGTGCTCTTTAACCCAATGGATAAGCTCGTAGGAACAGTATTTCATTTGGTTGACCGTGCCGGGAACCATGCCAATGTCAGGCGAATAGAGGGTCTGAACCGAGTCGACAATGACAATAATGGGTTTGACCGCTTCCAGTATCCGTTCTATGTCCTGGAGGAGGGCTGAACAGTAGACTTCGATGCGGTCGCCAGCGATCCCGAGCCGGTCGGACCTCATGCGGATCTGCCCTGCCGACTCTTCTCCTGATATATAGAGTATCCTTCCGTTGGTCTCCGCCGATGAGGCGACCTGGAGGAGCAGGGTCGATTTCCCGATGCCCGGTTCGCCGCCAACCAAAATGGCGGACCGTTTCATCATGCCACCACCGAGGACCCGGTCGAGTTCGCTCACCCCGCTGCTGATTCGTATCCCTTCCTGGGGATCTACCGCTGAGAGAGGAATAGATGAGAGATTGAGGTTCGGCGCACTGGACCCTGCCTGGATGTGGCTTGTGCTGCTTGTTTCAAGGAGGGTGTTCCATTCGCCGCATTCGGGACAGCGGCCAAGCCACTTGGGCTCCTCATGGCCGCAGGACGTACAGCGGAATATGGTCGGTTTTGCCTTTTTCATTTCATCAACCCTTATATTGACCCGTTATAAATGTGCCTGTATGCTCATCAATATGGATGAAAAAGAATACCGCCTTGCGGCGATTATGTATACCGATATAGCCGGTTTTTCCAGGATGATGGAGACCAACGAGAAGCGGACCCTGGAACTGCTTACCCTGCATAATGGGATTATCGAAGCTGCGGTTAAACAGTTCCGTGGTACGGTTATTAAGACCATCGGCGATGCCTATATGGTGGACTTTAAAAACTCCGTGGACGCGCTGAACTGTGCGCTTAAAGTGCAGTATGACCTTTATGATTATAATAAGCAGAATAAGGATTTGCCCCTGCTGGTCCGGATTGGGCTCCATATCGGGGATATTTATTTTTACGAAAACGACGCCCTGGGGGAGGGTATTAATATTGCCGCCCGGCTCCAGTCTATCGCCCATCCGGGCTGTATTTGCATGTCCCAGCACCTTTACAATCTGGTGCTGAATAAGGTTGATTTTGCCGCGGAAAAGCTGGGAAAGGTGAGCCTTAAGAATATTACCAAGGAAATCATTGCCTACGAAATTGTAACCCCAAATGTGGAATTCGATCCCAACCGGGATGCCCGGCCGGTGCTGAAGCCCGACAAGGTAGAAAAGGGGGTGGTGATGGAAGGGGATTCTGGCTCGAGCCAGATTGATGAGCCTGATAAACGTTTAGCCCTGAAAAAGGCTATTCTTTCTGACATCCAGTCTTCCGGTAAGCGTATGACCGTGGAAGAGGCTCGGAAACGATTCGCCGCCGAGATGCCCGTGGCTGAAGATGTGATTGAAGAGCTTGCCACCAAGGGTATACTCCGATCGGAGCCGCTTTTCATTGATAACAGCTGGAGCAGCTCTGAACTGGGGGAGACCCTGTCGGAAGTAGCCCGGGAAGTGAGCTCCGCCTTTAAGGAAGCGGTTGAAATTGCCCGGGAGGAATACCGCTCTGAACGGCATAGGCTTCGGAGCGAATACCGGGATGGTCGGGTCCATCGCAGGTCGCGCCGCGGGCAAGAGGGCGAGATCCAAGAGGAGGAGCGCCTGCAGGAAGCAGCGGCGGGAGGCAAGAGCGAAGGTACTGCACCTGTATCGGATGGATATGAATCCTACGATGAATATGTAGAAAAGCTTGAACGGGAAGCTCGGCATGCGACCGGTGGTTTTGTGGGCCACCTGGTTCCCTTTGTTATGGTAAATGGCTTTTTAATGACCTTGAATGCGGCGGTTAGCCCCGGGTTCCCCTGGGCCCTCTTCCCCTTTGGCGGCTGGGGTATAGGTCTCTTGGAGCATTTTGCGGGGGCTCTGCGGACTAAAGAAAAATACCGGGAGCTTGCAAAATTGCCTCCCCTTTCGGATGAACAGCTTAGCATATTCAAGAAACTGCAGAAGAAAAAGGATGAGCTCTGGCAGAGCGGCACCGGTTTTATACCCACGAGTCTCTTTCTTTTTATGATCAATATCATTACCTCCCGCGGTTTTCTCTGGAGTCTTATTCCTATCTTTTTTATGACCATGGGTTTCTTTGGAAAACTAGTTAAAATGCCGGGAGAAATTGCAGCTTTGAATCAGGACTTAAAGGATGCGCTGCGGAACAAAGGAACAAGGAGCCGCAGGCAGAAATCTACTGCTGCTGCCCCCAGCGGTCCCTATGCTGCCTTGGTGCAGGAGGCTTTTAATGTCCGGGATGCGATTTTAGAAATGGTCCAAGAGCCTTCTGCAAAGGAAAGGCAGAAGGGAACTGCGAAAGCGGATCTCCCTGAGGCGGATGAACTCATACCGGTATTGAATGCCTATGTGGAACAGGTGCAGCTCCTGGCGGACCGTACCGCTGAGGTGGATCGGATTATTGAGCTTATACCCCGGACCGCTTTGCAGCGGGACAAGGAAGTTTTGGAACGGAAACTTCAGGAACAGAGCAAACCGGAGCTGCGGAAGGAATACGAGCGGGCCCTGGCAGAACTTGAGCAGCAGGAAACATCATTTATGGACCTCGGAGAACAGCGGGACCTTTTGGAACTTAAGCTGCGCTCCTCGGTAAATAACCTTAAGCAGATGCAGATTGATATCGGCCGGATTATCAGTTTGACCGGGTCCAGCGAAAGCGGTGCAGACCGGTCGCTGCACTACAAGACCGAGGAACTTAACCGGTATCTTGAAGATCTGCGGAGCGGTTACGAAGAGGTTGAACGGATCGAAAACAAGGCAACCCAGATTTCTCTTGAAGAAAGGTAACCTGAAGCGGCTTTTGTTGTTAATTATGCACTAAGTAGTGTCTTACAGCTGGCAATTTACATCCTTCATGCTGTATATTATTAATAGAGATTATTATGACGGGAGTAGATATGCCAAAAGAGGCTATTCTTTGCGTGGATGATGAGGCGATTATTGTAATTGCCATGAAACAGGAACTCAAAAGCCATTTTGGTAGTACCTATTACCTTGAAACTGCTCTGTCTGCCCAGGAAGCCTTTGTAAAAATTGATGAAATGATAGAAAACGGCATACGCCTGGTGGTTATTATTTCCGACTGGCTCATGCCCGGTATGAAGGGCGATGAATTCCTGCGGCGGATCCACGATAAATACCCCCATGTGGTTTCTATTCTGGTAACCGGTCAGGCCGATGCGGAAGCCATAGACCGGGCGATGCGGGATGCTAAAATTAAGGCCTGTCTTAAAAAGCCTTGGCGTTCAAAGGATTTGATTGCGGTCATTGAGCGGGCTTTGGTAAATCCTCTGTCACCGGGCTGCGGCGGTTAATACGACAAGTCCTGAACCTCGCAAAAAGCGCCACAAGGGGTCCGCAGTTTTCTGCGGCAAAAGCTTTCTCAGTTCTTGATATGCTGAGTCTGCCTTATGAGTGCCCGCTGACCTGAGTGCTGTGAGGATTGATAGGACGCCTTCGGCTGTAGCTTTGGGATCTTCTGTTAAAACCGTAAGTTCTGTTTCCTGGTCTGCCTTTTTATGGGCGCTTTTTGTGAACCTTACCGCATATTCGCTGAAATTCCACCTCCACCACATAATCGCGCTTGTTGGTTTTACTTCGATCCAGGGCTGGGGGCCTACAAAGATGGTTAGGGCATTCTCTAGATCCTCTGGCTGAGCGGACGCTTCTTTCTGTGCGAGGTAGGCCGCAAGGAGTTCTTCGACCCGGTTCGGGGGTATAGTGGGAGCGGGCATTGCAAAAGGAAAGGCGCTTCTCACTGGCTGTTCGGTGTGCCCCTGCATCCACTGGGCAAGCAAACTGTCCAGGGGCTTGGTATAGCGGTCGTAGTTGCCCTCTCCTGCAAAACGAAGATCGTTGTCCGCAAAAAAGTCTGTCGGATTTTCACTATCTTCATCAATAATAACGAGGTCCTTGTGGCGGCCCTGCTCTTTTTCGCGGTAAATGCGGGAATGGCGGGTGAGGACAAACTTGTGCCAGAAGGCGGAATCGATGAGGCCCGCTGCGAATAGCTGGCGCATAGTTTCTGCCGCATCGACAATTTCCTGCGCATCCTGGTCCCAATAGCCGTAGATAAGGTACGCATGGGTCAGTATGCCCGCTTCCTTAAAAGCTGCGCAGGAATTGACCACCTCCGCGAGTCCTATGCCTTTGCCCAGCCGCTTAAAGCCCGCAGCGGATGCTACCTCGATGCCGCCTGAGACTCCCAGGAGGCCCCCTGCGGCGAGCAGGGCCGCCACATCGGGGGTAAAAGCCTTTTCGAACCGTATGTTACCCCAGAAGGTGAGGGGAAGCCCCGCCTTTCGGTTAAGCAGAGCTAGTTCTACAAGGGATGAAACGGGGGCAGCCTCGTCTACCAGGTGTATGCCCCGTATGCCTGTTTGCTTTGATTGGGCGCGGAGATGAGAAAAAAGCGGTTCTACGGGAACAGGCTGGAAGCCCCGGATGTAATCGAGTTGGACATCGCAAAAGGCGCAGGCATGCCAATAACAGCCGTGGGCTAGATAGGCCTTGAGCCAGCGGCCTTCGGTCCAAAGCCGGTGCATGGGGTTGGTGTCGTCCACGGGGAGTATATAACGGGTAAAATCGACCCCCCGGTAATCTGGATAGGTTGTGCTGGTTGCTTCCCGGTCTATGGTATCGTAGCGGGCTATGCTTGTGTCGGCTGAACCGCTGGGCCCTCCTGAGGGGCCCCTGAATATGCAGCGATGCAGATTGGGATCTGCTTCGGGCGAGCTTTTAAGAGAATCAAGCACTGAGAGGAAGGACCCATACCCCCGGTCAAAGGACAGATAATCGATGTAGTCAAAAAACTTTGCGGCCTTGATGTGGCGGAGTTCGGTGTTCACATAGCCGCCGCCCGCGATAATGGGGAATTGAGGTCCGAAATAGGATTTTGCTGAGCGGGCGGCGGCGAGGGCCCCCGCAAGACAGCCGGGGAAGGGAATGGTGAGTCCTAAAATGTCCGGCCGTTCTGTGCAGCGCTCCCAGGTTTCTTTAAGGAGGGGTTCATAAAAGGTGGTGAGTACATAACCCTGCAGGGCCGATTCGGCCCGGGAAAAACTGCGAATGCTGGCGGCCAGCGAGTCTGCGTATTTAACGAGCGAAAAGGTCGGATCCAGAACCGCAGTGATGAAATCCGCCAGGTCCGCCAGCATGGTGCTGGCCAGGATGTTTGCCTGGTCTGGGAGCAGCGCATGCTGGTGATCTGCAAGCAGGGCTTGAGTGCGGGGGCCCGTGGGGAGGCTGTTGTTGCAAAGTGATATTACATGGGCATATTCCTGATCCTTTCCCTGTAAAAAGGCTACAAGCCGGTCGATATGGGCGATCCAGAGCTCCCGTTCTGAAAGGTATTGCCGGGCTATGTGTTCTGCATGAGGCTCCAGATGGGGCTGTTTTGCAAGTCGGACTAATCCGTCATTGAACACCCGTTCGAGGCTCTGAGGAGAGAAAAGACGGTGGAAAAGACCGATTGAATGGTCATCAATCTGAACATCGTAGCCCTGGTCTTCTAGAAAGCTCCGCAGATAGTACAGCGAAGGGTAGGGCGCATTGAGCTGAACAAAGGGTGGTTGGATAAGCAGTATCATTTAAGGCCCTTTTTTAAGGCAAAGGAAGGGCAATGACGGCCCGTGGCTTGGAATACTTCTACAGACGGCAGGTGTTTTGTTTTAATGCCGAAGACGGTGCAGAGCCGGGGAAAGGCGGGATCCCATGAGACGCGAAAATAAAGGCATTTGAGGCAATCCGGTGCCCGGCTGCCCGGTGTCCTGCTATCTTCTGTTTCTGCTGTCATAGTGCTTCCTTTTAACCTGTTTGACAGTTTACTCGCCTTTGCGGTATGCTTCAATATAATGAAAGAGTTCAAGGGCATTTCCGCCTCTTCGGGAGTAGCAATCGGCAAGGCATTTCTCTATGTGGATGATGTGTTTTCGCAAATTCCCCGATATACTATTACGAGAGACGAAGTTGATCTTGAATGGGCCCGGTTCCTCGAAGCGGTTTTGGCCGCCGAAACGGAAGTACTGGAGCTGCTTGAACGGGCAAACCGTGAAATGGGCGAGGAACAGGCGAAAATATTCGAATCCCACCTGATGATGCTCCGGGATGAGGATCTGAAAGACCAAATTCAGACAAAGCTTCATAAAAGCAGCCAGAATATTGAATGGGTTCTCTGGGATATTTCCCGGGAACTTACCCAGAAATTGTCCAATTCTTCCGATGCCTATTTACAGGAACGGGTGGTGGATATTTTTGATGTTTCCCGCCGTATCCTGCATAAATTGCTCTTTATAAAAAAGGTGTCTCTGGCGGACCTGCAGAAAGAGGTGATCCTGGTCACCCACAATCTGCTTCCTTCGGACGCCCTGGTAATGAATAAACGGCTTGTAAAAGGCATAGCCATGGATATGGGCGGGCCTACAAGCCATACGGCTATTTTGGCCCGGGCCTTTGAGATTCCTGCCGTACTGGGACTTTCCAGGGCAACCACAGAGATAAAGAACGGAGACCTGGTTATTGTAGACGGGAATGCGGGGCACATTATCTGCAATCCGAACAAAGAAGTTCTTGAACGGTACCAACGGATGGCAGTGCAGCTTAAAAAGATGGCGGAGGACCTGAAGTCGCTCCGGGACCTGCCAGCCGAGACAACCGATGGCTACCGGGTAACGCTGAAAGCAAATATAGAGATACCCGAAGAAGCCCCGCTGGCCCTGCAGCATGGGGCGGAAGGTATAGGGCTGTACCGGTCGGAGTTCCTTTTCCTGACCCCCGGCCAGTCCGCCGACGAAGAACGGCAATACCGGGCCTATAAGCAGGTTCTCGAAGGTATGGGAAGCCTGCCCGTTACGATCCGTACCCTGGATGTGGGGGGAGACAAGATAATTCCCGATCTGCAGGCCACGGAAGAAAAGAATCCTCTTTTGGGCTGGCGGGCTATCCGGTTCTGTCTCGCCCATAAGGAGTTTTTTAAGACCCAGCTCAAGGCCCTGCTGCGAAGCAGCGTGCACGGGAACCTTAAAATAATGTTCCCTATGATTTCAGGGATCGAGGAACTGGAAGCAGCCCTGGCGGTGCTGGAAGAGTCTAAGGTTGAACTGGCTGCTTCCGGCAAGGCTTTTTCTGAAAAGCTTGATGTGGGCGCAATGATAGAAATCCCTTCTGCGGCAATGACCGCGGATATTCTGGCAAAAAAAGCGGCCTTTTTTTCTATTGGCACCAATGACCTTGTTCAGTACAGCCTCGCGGTTGACCGGGGCAATGAACGGATCGCATACCTGGCCCAGCCTTTCCATCCGGCGGTGCTGCGCTTTATTAAGCGTACTATCGATGCGGCCCATGAGGCGGGAATTCCGGCGGCCATGTGCGGAGAATTGGCGGGAAACCCCCATGCCACGGCGCTGCTCCTCGGCCTTGGCTTGGATGAATTCAGCATGTCCGCCGCTTCTATTCCGCTGGTAAAAAAGATAATCCGTTCAGTCTCTCTCAAGGACTGTCAGGCCCTCGCCTCAGCTGCGCTGGCCTGCAGTTCCTATGTAGACGTTGAAAACCTGGTCACCCAATGGATGCGGCAGCGTATAGCTTCTTGATATGGAGTACCCTTTAATATGGAATTTAGTCCTGATCTGAAATATCGGAACCTTCCGGTAGTAGCCCTCGTGGGGCGTCCTAACGTGGGAAAATCTACCCTCTTTAACCGGCTGCTCAGGCAGCGCAGGGCCATTACCGATCCTACCCCGGGGGTTACTCGGGATCCCATCGAGGCTACTGCCTTTATTGCGGGCCATCCCGTAACCCTCATTGATACGGGGGGCTTTAAGCTTGAGCGGGAAGTCCTGGAAGATCTCGTGGTAGAAAAAACCCTGGATACCCTGAACCGGGCGGATCTGATTGTGCTGGTTATGGAAGCGGGGGACCCGACCAGCGAAGACGAAGAGTTTATAGACCGGCTGCGGCCCTACTGGGACAAGGTCTTGGTGGCGGTAAACAAAACCGAGGGGGGCCGCCGGGAAAGCTACGCCTGGAACCTGCTGTCCTACGGTTTTAATGATATCTTCATGATTTCTGCTGAACATGGAGACAATATCCTTGAGCTGGAAGAAGCCATTGTGAAGCGACTCGATTTCTCAGCGGTGACGCTTGTGGAAACTGAGCCTGAGCGGCTCATTCGGCTTGCGCTCATCGGAAAGCCCAATACGGGCAAATCAACCCTGTCCAACAGGCTTACCGCTTCCGATGCTTCTATAGTGAGCGATATTCCCGGTACAACCCGGGATGTGGTAAGCGGCCAGTTTGAATATAACAATCATCATTTTATTGTACTCGATACGGCGGGAATACGACGCAAAAATAAGGTGACCGAGAACATCGAATATTATTCGGTCAATCGGGCTATTAAGACACTCGACGAAGCGGATATCGTATTCTTGATGATTGATGCCCAGGAAGGACTTACCGAACAGGACAAAAAAATTGCGGCCCTTGCCCATGAACGGGGACGGGGCATTATTTTCGTGCTGAATAAATGGGATATCATGCCCCAGATAAAAAATGCCTATGAGGCTACCGTGGACCGCATTCATTTCCTTTTCGGCCAGATGGAATATGCGCCGATAGTCCCTATCAGCGCTCAGAATGGTACCGGTGTGGATAAGCTCTTAGAAACTGCGCTGCGGATGTACGGTCAGCTTAACAAGCAGATAGAAACAGGACCCCTGAACCAGGCGCTGGATCGCTGGCTCCAGGAGTATCCGCCACCTATTGGGCCCCGGACCCGCTTTAAGATTAAATACACCGTGCAGGCTTCCAGCAATCCGGTGAAATTTATCTTTTTTGTGTCCCGACCCCAGGCGGTGAGCGAAGCCTATGTGGCATACCTCAGAAACAAGATACGAAAAGATCTAGGTTTTTCCATGATTCCAGTGCAGATAGAACTGCGTCCTTCCCGGAAGGATCCTGTCACAGCCCGAAAAGAGCGGGAAGCCAAGAGAACCGAGGAAAATAAAGCCAAGAGGGATACTTAATCCATGGAGACCTACCAGATTGGGGATGTGGAGCGCCTCCTCGGGGTAAGGGCCCATGTTCTGCGATACTGGGAAAAAGAGGTGCCGCTCCTTCAGGTCCGCAAGGATCTGGGTGGCCGGCGGGTGTACAGCTCCCGGGATATCAGGATCCTGCTGCGGCTTAAATATCTGATCTATGATCGGCACTTTACCCTGGAAGGGGCCAGGGAGGAGCTGCTTCGGGAACTTGCAGGCCCCGGCCAGAATCTCCGGGCCGAGCTCGATGCAATCCGCTCTGATCTTCTAGATTTATACAGTATCGTTTCCCAGAGAACCCAAAGGACTTTAGATAATGACGAATCTTTTTCTTCCCCTGAATGAACCGGTCCGGACGGATCTGGAAAGGCTTTTTCCTCTTTTAGAGCAGCTTTTCCCTATACCGGGCCGTTTCCGTGCCCGGCTTCCCCAGGATGTGGCAGAGCTTTCCCGGCAGCTTACGAGCGAACGGCCCCGGCGGGATGCGGGGTATTTGGGCCAGAAGGCCCTGCTTTCGGCCTATCTCCATTATTTTATGCCCTGGAACGTGTTCCGCCTCTGCCGGTTGCTTCCTGCGCTTGATATTGAGCTCAACGAGGGGGATGCGGTTACTGACCTTGGCTCAGGTCCCCTGACGCTGCCAATCGCGCTCTGGATGTGCCGGCCAGACCTCCGGGAGCTTCCCCTGGAATTTCGCTGCCTCGATAGGACCGCGGCGATTTTAGATGCGGGAAAGCGCATCATGCAGGCCCTGCCGTCCCAATGGAAGATACGTACTATCCGGGGCAGCCTGGGTGAGCGGATCGAAGGAAAGCCCGCGAAACTGGTAACGGCCATTAATGTGTTTAACGAGTTATTCTGGGATACCCATGACGGTCCCCGCCTCGTGGCGGAGCGCTACGGGCCGGTGCTTTCTGCGCTGGCTGCAGAAGAGGGGCTCATATTGATAGTCGAACCGGGGATTCCAAGGTCGGGGGAGTTTATCAGCCTTATGCGGGAAGGGCTTCTCAGCCTGGGCCGTGTGCCCCGCGCTCCCTGTACCCACAGCGCCGCTTGCCCCCTCCCCGGCGGGCGGCGGGGCGCCAAGTGGTGCCACTTTGCCTTTGATACCGACGAAGCCCCAGAAGCCCTGCACCGGCTTTCCCGGGCAGCGGGGCTCCCCAAGGAGCGGGCCACGATGAGCTTTTTGCTCGCCGGCCCGCCGCTTCGAGGTTTCCGCCCAGACGCAGCAGGGAAAGCTGAGCCGGCTGTGGCAATGCCTAGCCTGCCTGCTCCTGCGGCCGCCCCTGCGGCAACCGCTATGGGAGCGACAGCCTCAGCCGTACAAGCTGGGTCAGCTGCTATTGGGCACAAACTGGCTTTCCGGGTCCTTTCGGATCCCTTCCCCCTGGGGGACAAGGCAACCTTTAGTCGGGGGTCCCTATTGCTGGGCCGCTATGCCTGCTCGGAAAAGGGGCTTGTACTTTTGCGGGGACAGGCTGGCCGGATACAGGGCCTTGCTGCCGGGGCCTATGCGGAAGTACAGGGCCGGGACCTGCAGCGGGAGCGGGATAAAAAATCCGGGGCTCAGATCATCAATCTAATGTAAAATTCTCTTATTATTCCAAGTTCAGGGCTGTTCCCAGGGCCTTTTCCATTTGGTTTACCAGGGCTCTGAAATCCCGGGGAAGGGGGGCGGTAAAGCTCCGTATTGCGCTGGTTCCTTCAGGCAACACAAGCGAATAGGCATGGAGACCGAGGCGGGCGAGGAGTGGTTTTTCTTCCATGCTGTCTCCCCTCCAGCCCCGCTTAAAGGCCGAAAGGTAGACCGGCTTGGTGTTTCCGTACAGGGGATCGCAGACCACCGGGTGCCCAAGGCTTGCCAGGTGTACCCGGATCTGGTGGGTGCGGCCCGTTTCTATCTGGGCCTGGATGAGGGAATAGGCACCCACTTCGGCAAGGAGCTTAAAATGAGTCAGCGCATGTTTACCCTTAGCCTTGTCTATGACCGTACGATGTTCCCGGTCTCCATCGGCCCTGAGGGGGAGGTCGCAGACCGTTTCGGTCCATCCTGGTCTTCCGTGAATGACCGCCAGGTATGTTTTTTCGATGCTTCTTGATTCAAAGAGGGAAGACAGGTCCCGGTGGGCTTCCTTGGTTTTGGCAAAGAGTACGAGCCCGGAAGTGTCCCGGTCGATACGGTGTACCACATAGACCCGGTGAGGGAAGGGGGTACGGGGCTCCCGGGGAGGCACCGCAGAGGCCGCCTCTCCTGCCTCCTTCGCATAATAGGCATTCAAAAGCTCGTCCAGCCGTTCCTTGGAATCATCCCAACGGTCCGCAATAACCGCAATGCCGCTTGCCTTGTTTACCACGAGGAAGCGGTCGTTTTCGTACAATATGCTAAAGGGTTCGATATGTTTCATCTCTATGAGTGTAATCTGTTTGCCGCTTCCGGAGCAAGGAGTCTTAACCTGCTCGTTCCACTTAGTTCCAGTTGGATTCCAGAAAGAACACGATGAGGAGGGCGAGGAGCCGCTGTATTTCTGCCTCATCGGGCGAACTCTTTGGCAAGGTGCCGAGGTATTTTTGGACCTCTTCCAGAAACCAGACAAAGGACCCAAAGTGAATGTCGATCCTAAAAGCGAGCTCCTGAAATTGCCGGGACTCGACCGCCTCACCGAGAATTTCCGCCAAAATATCCTGGGCAAAACGGGTGATTTTTATTAGGGCATCCAGGTCCTGTCCTGCGTCCAGGTGCTCCCGTACTTCTTGAATGGCCGTAATGCGGCTGTGAATCTGGTGTTTTGACAGTTTAGAAATGGGTAGTTTGTGGAGCCTAAAGTTGGTGGATCGGATTTTGCCTTCCAATTGATGGAAAAGCCGGGAGATGCGGTCCGCGCTGGCCCCTTCTGAGCCCGAAACAAAGGGATAAAAGTCACCCGGGGGACCAAAAAGGTTACCCAGGGCGATGGCGTACTGGCGGCGGATGCTAGAGCTTTTGCCTGCAATGAGCCGGGGGAGGAGTTCGCTGGTTGCTTCAAACAGGCCCAGCCGGCTTGCTGCGTCGGCTGCGGCGGCTCTGAGCCGGTCACTGGCGGCGTTCCGGTAAAATTCTGCTACCGTTTGGGCTGCCACTTCTCCGCCAATGTCTCCCAGGGCCTGGATGCAGGCTTCCTGGAGCTCTTCTGACTTGGTGCTCTTAAGGCAGTGTATGAGGGGTTCTACCGCCCGCCGGTCCCGTATTTTACCTAAAGCCCGGGCCACGGTTATCTGGAAATGGGATTGGTTAGATTCGAGCCGCTGGATAAGGGGTTCCACCGCATAGGCTGAACCGATGCGGCCCAGGGCCCGCGCCGCTTCTTCACGAATTTCCAGGTACGGATCATCAAGACGGGCAATTATTTCATCCAGGGCAAGGTCTCCGGTTTCTGCCTCTATAGACCGGAGGGCCTGTTCAGTTCTGCCTGGATCTGTAGCGGTAGCAATGTCATCGAGATAGGCATAGGTTTTAAGGATCCCCGGATTTGCTACGCGGCCAATGACAAAGCCCACTTCCTGTTCTCGGCCTTCCCGAACCCGGGAAATAATCCAGGCTGAAAGGAGAACCATGAGTATGCTGCCGAACTGTACCACGTGGAATCCCGAAAAGGAAAGGCGGAAAAGTTCAATCCTAAAAGATGCGAGGGCATCGAGCAGGGCGCCGCCCAGGAGGGAGCCCCCGGAGGACACAAGCCCTACCAGGGTCATGTACCAGGCAACGTAGGCGATCCTGTTTTTATTGGGCGAGAGGGAGAGCATCATCTGGTTTACCCCCTCCCAGAAGGCAGGTGCTAGGAGCCCCGCTGCAATGGATATCAGCGGCAAAAGGTATATATAGGTGCGATGGTTCAGGAAAAAGTAACCGGTCCAGCTTAGGACAAAAAAACAGCCGAGTACGACCACGGGTTTCCGTCCCCATTTATCCATAATAGTTCCCCAGAACGGGGCAGTGACAACCCAGGTAAGCTGGGATATGACGAACATGATGCCGAGCCAGGTGTTGGGCGCGGCGACCCCCTTGGGATCAACGACATAGGGGGACTGAAAGGGTCCGATCAGGTTGATGGAAAAAATGGCGATACCGACCGCAACTGAAAATTGTATAAAATTTTTATTTTTTAGCGGTTCCAGGGCATCAAGGGGATTAAAGGTTTCCGTCTCTGTAGGTTCCGGTTCGGGGATGAACAGGTTCAGGATGATATCGACAATACCGGAAATGGCGCCGATGCTGAAAATGGCCCCATAAATCCAAAAGGTATAGGGTCCTTTAATCAAGTCCAGGACCATGCTGGCAAGAAAAAACCAAATAACGTTGATAATATTGATGATAGCCGACCGCTTAAGGAAAAAGGCTCCCCGGATTTTTTCCGGGAAGAGGTCTGCCACCCAGCTCCACCAACCAGCGGCGCTGGCGTTCATGAATACCCAGGACAGGGGAACCGCAATCATAATAGCCCGGATGCCCCAGTCGGTGTTTCCCGTGGCTGCTGCCACAAAGGCCGCGGCGGCGATGGCCAGGGTAAGAAGGCGGTGAATCAGGTGAGCGGCGATAAAAAAGGGCTTTTTCCGGCGGGCATAACCATAAATAAAGATAGATGCGAGCTGAAAAAGGCCTGAGATCTGGAGCAGGGCAACAAGAAAGCCCAAGGTAGAAGAAGATGCTCCTAAATGGTTAATGACAAAGACGTTGAAAATTGGCTGGGGTGAACAGACAATGCCCCATACGGTGGCAAGGCAGCCTGTAAAAATGTTGAGCTGCATGGCCAGGTTCAGTTGTTTGGGGGTAAGTTTTTTTACTGGATTAAGGGTCATGGGGCAAGTCTAACCAGACTTGCCCCGCCATGTCTAGAAGCGGTTTATGGGCTCCACTGACTTTGTTTTTTACAATATTTCGGTCTGTATGTTGCCAGCGGCCAGTCGCACTCAAGCGGCTCGTGTGACGTTAGCGGTCTGGGTGCGGCAAGCTAAACAAATCTTAATTGGTGGCAAATTTTCGGGATCCCGGTTTTACATAAGGGATGTTTTGCTTGCAGAGGTCGCAGTCCCCCGCGTCCCAGTTGGCCACGCTGACCGTACAGGCAGGGTACAGGGGCCAGCGAACCTGAACCCCCTGGGCCCGCCGGTCCACCACACAGGCGAGGGCTACTACCTTGCCGCCGAGGGCTTCGAGCACCGCAGCGCTTTCTTCCGAGGACTTCCCCGTGGTTACCACGTCTTCGGCTATTAAAATTCTTTGCCCCGCCGCTATCTCGAAGCCCCGGCGCAGCGTCATGGCACCCGTGTCGTCCCGTTCGGTAAAGAGGGCCGGCAGCCCAAGCTGGCGGGCGAGTTCGTAGGCCACAATGATACCCCCCATGGCGGGCCCAACCACCATATCCACGGCGAGCCGGCCCGCGGCAACGTCCGCCTTAATAGCCGCTGCGACCGCAGAAAGGGCCTCCGCTGCCCGGTCCGGATATTGCAGAAGCCGGGCGCACTGGAAATACCGGTCCGAGTGCCGCCCCGATGACAGGAGAAAATGTCCTTCCAGCATGGCCCCCGATTGGCGGAGCAGTTCCAATGTTCTGTTTGTATGTTCTGAGTTGTTCATTCTATGCGTCTCCTTAATATTTCCCTTGCAGGGATAGTTCGGACAGCTGTCCGATACCTTCGGTTTTCATAAATCGTTCGAGTCCTTCGATAATCTCTATCATAGCGCTTGGCCGCGGAAAGGTGGCGGTGCCTACCTGAATGGCTGCAGCTCCTGCCATAAAGAACTCCAGTGCGTCCTCTGCTATCGCGATGCCGCCCATGCCGACCACGGGGACCTGCACGGCGGCGCAGACGTCCCAGACCATGCGGAGGGCAATGGGCTTAATGGCGGGGCCGGAAAGACCCGCGGTCACATGGTCGAACACGGGTCTGCGCCGCCGGATGTCAAAGGCCAGGGCTTTAAAGGTATTCACGAGGCTCAGGGCGTCAGCGCCGGCATCCACACAGGCCTGGGCCACGCCGGCCAGGTCCGGGGCATTGGGGGAAAGCTTAACCATGAGGGGCTTGCTGCTGACCTTACGGACCGCCCGGACCACACTGGACGCATCGGCGGGACAGAGCCCAAAGGCCATGCCGCCAGCCTTAACGTTGGGACAGGAGATGTTAAGCTCAATCATATCGATGCCGGTGGCCCCAAGGAGACGGGCCCCTTCCTGGTATTCTTCTACGGTTGAGCCTGAAAGGTTAGCGATGACTGCAGGCCCGAGGCCGAGCATGGCCGGGAGTTCCTTTTCAATAAAAGCGGGTATTCCGGGGTTTTCGAGCCCTATGGAGTTCATGAGCCCCGAAGGTGTCTCGTGGAGCCGCCTTCCCCGGTTCCCTTCCCGTGGGTAGAGGGTAAGCCCCTTGGTACAGATCCCGCCGAGGCGGGATACATCGATAAGGCCCTCGTACTCTCTGCCGTAGCCGAAGGTCCCCGAAGCGGCGATAACCGGATTTTTAAGAACAAGCCCCGCGATGCGCACCGAAAGGTCCGGTGCTTGAGATGTCTGGGTAGATGTTGTCTGGTCCCTTGCAGATTGATGAGCCTCAGTCATCGAAGAGTACCTCCTCGGCGGGGAAAATGGGGCCGTCGGCACAGCAGCGGCGGTTCCCCTGTTTTGTACGGACCGTGCAACCTAGGCAGGCCCCGACTCCGCAGGCCATCCGTTCTTCCAGGCTGATAAAGCAGGGAACGGCGGCTTTCGCGCAGTCTTCGGCAATGCGCCTGAGCATGGGGGCAGGGCCGCAGGCATAGACCGCCCGGTATTCTGCGGGATTAAAAAAGTCTGGAATTCTCCCCCGGTGCCCTGCGGAGCCGTCCTCGGTAGCAACGGTAAGGTTCTGGCTCGGCAGGGATTCAAGGCCATAGGGCCGGGATCGGAAACCTGCAAAAAAGCGGAAATCCGCGCTATCCATGATTTTACTTAAAAAAAGGAGGGGAGCAATGCCGATGCCTCCTCCGACTAAAGCGAGAGGCTTGGTTACTGCGGAACCTGGGCCGGAAGCCGAGGCCCCTGTTGAGTCAGGCATACTGGGCCAGGTGTTCCCCAGAGGGCCTGCAAGCTCGATTGTTTCGCCGGGCCGGCCCTGCACCAACTCCCGGCTCCCGGCACCCCGTTCAGCCACAAGGAAGCTCAGAATCCCCTTCTGATGATCCAGCACGCTGATGGGCCGGCCCAGGAGGACCCCGCTTCGCACCAGACGGAGCATAAAAAATTGACCCGGCTTGCTTTCTGGCCCATCCCAGCTGACCTTCAGCACCGAGACAGCCCCTTCGCCCTTTGCCTCATATATGACCGGGTTGGCAATAATGGTGCCGGGAAGAAAGGCCCGGTCATGGGAGCAGTGAGCTGTTTCAGCCACGGGAAGCCTCCTCCCAGCCCCTGCTGGCAGCACAGGCCGCAAGAATATCGGTTTTCATGGCCAGAGTTTCCCGGCGGGCTGCGACTGCCACATCGGCATAGGTAGCTTCCAAGATGTTATGGGTGTTAAAGTCGGCAAACCAGGCTTTGAGGATAGACCGAGATGCATTAACCACCCCACCGTTTCCATCAATCAAGAGGCGGCTTGCATCTTCCGCGGCTCCTCCCTGGGCACCATAGCCCGGGATAAGGAAAAAGAGGTCTCTGTATTCCCGTCTGATTTGTTCGGCTTCTTCCGGTTCGGTACAGCCCACCACTACGCCAAAGGCGCCGAATCCGGAACTCCCCCGGCATTCATGGGCAAGGGCCTGTATTTTCCGTCCGACCTCGTGATAGAGGCGCCCACCCTTGGCTAATTCTTGGTATTCAAAGTCCTTCATGCCCCTGTTGCTGGTCCGCATGAGCACAAAGGCCCCTTTGCCCTGTTCTTTGGCATAGGAAAACCAGGGTTCAATGGAATCCATGCCCATATAGGGCGATAGGGTGACCAGGTCTGCTTCAAAGTCCCCTTCATAATGGGCCTTGGCATAGCATTTTGCCGTGTCGGCTATGTCTCCCCGCTTAATGTCGGCGATGACGAGGCTGCCCCGCTGGCGGATATATGCCAGGGTGTCCCGATAGGCTTCAAGCCCCGCAAGCCCCAGCGCTTCGTAATAGGCAATCTGAACCTTGTAGCAGGCCGATACATCCTGTGTCGCGTCGATAATTGCCCGGTTAAAATCTAAAACAGCCCGGGCCTTGGATGTGGCGTGCTTGAGTTCCCGGGGCGGAATATAATCGGGGGCGGTATCGAGTCCTACACAGACCGGTCCCCGGTCCCGTACCGCCTCAAAGAGGGCGTCCATGGCATATTTCATCCTATTCTCCTTGGATAATTTGTAAGGGTGTCGTACACGATGTTCCCTTTATGTATGGTCATGAGAACCCGGCCCTGCAACTGTTTTCCGATAAAGGGACTGTTCGAGCTACGGGATCTAAAGACATCTTTCTGAACGGTCCATTGAGCATTAAGATCTACTAAAACGAGATCTGCGCGTGCCCAGGGGGCAAGAAAGCCCCGGTCTTCGAGCCTGAGAATACGGCTCGGGTTGCGGCTCATGAGGGCTGAAAGTTTTTTAAGGGATATATGTCTTTCTAATACAAGGGCTGTGTAACAAACTGCAAAGGCTGTCTCAAGACCGATAAAACCCGGTGCCCCCTGGGTCTTATCCGCCTCGGTATGGGGCGCATGGTCGGTGGCGATAGCGTCGATGGTTCCGCTCTGCACCGCCTCAATAAGAGCGCCGATATCTGCCGCAGTTCTGAGGGGCGGGTTGACCCGGCCATAGCTTTCAGGGCCCAGCTGGTCCGCAATTTCCTCGGTGCAGTCCAGGTGGTGGGGGGTGGCTTCGCAGGTAAGGCGGAAGCCCTGAGCTGCGGACCCTTTACGGGCCTTGCGAATGAGCTCTACCGCCTCCTTGGTCGATACATGGGCAATATGGATATGGATCCCCGTTTCGGCTGCCAGGGCAAGGACCCGTTCGGTGGCAAGGTTTTCCTCCAGGCGGCTCCAGATGCTCCGGGGCAATCCTGCGTTCTTGGCGTCCTCCGCCTCTTTACCGCCCCAGTCGCAGTGAGAACTCACGGGTAGACCGAGCCTCCGGGCTTCTTGGAAGGCCTTGCGGAGGATCCTATCGTCCGCCACATCTTTGCCGTCCTCAGACAGGAGCCGCACCGTTCCCTGTATCGTTTTTGCATCGAGGGCTTCCAGGTGGTCTGTGTCACGGCCTTCCATGTTCCGGCTTAAGGACAGGACGGGGAAAAGGTCGATGAGACCAAGCCGCTCGGCCCGGCTCTGGAGCTGCCGGGCCAGGTCTAAGTTATCGATGACGGGCTTTGTGTTTGCCATGCAAACCACGGTCCCAAAGCCGCCTGATGCGGCGGCGAGGCTCGCGGATTCGAGACTTTCCTTTTCGGGAAAACCGGGGTCGCGGAAATGTGCGTGGAGGTCCACAAAGGCGGGCATGAGGACCCAGTCGGTGCCCGAACAGTCAATATGGATTGCCGCCCCGCTTTCTTTTGCCAAATCCGCCGGACCTTCATCAATATAAATTTCTCTGATGTGCCCATCCTCTACTACGAGGCTGCCCTGTCTATCCATACTGTGGTCCACGAGCCGGACCTGTTCGAATATTAGTTTCATGAAAGCCTACCGGAAGTCTTCGGCGCTCCGCTGTTCATCGCAGTATTCGCAGCGATAAAGGCCACGCGCCGGGTCTACGAGGTGGAAAATATGGGGAGCGTATTTCTCGGTGGCGGTAATACAGCGCGGGTTTTTGCAGATTAAAATGTTTTCTACCCGTTCGGGGAGCTTGAGGCGGATTTTTTCGGTAATCTGCTCGTTTTCTATGACGTTGACCGTAATGTTGGGGTCGATGAGCCCCAAGACGGCGAAATCGATGGTAATTTCGTTATCAATTTTGATGATATCCTTCCTTCCCATGCGGCGGGATTCGGCGTTGACCACAAAGGCGACCGTGTAAGGGGCCTTGCCGAGGCCGAGCCAGTTAAAAATACGCAGTCCCTGGCCTGCTTTGATATGGTCGATAACGATACCGTTCTTTATTTTCGCTATGTTTAGCATGCTGCGTCTCCTATAAGGGAAGCGATAAGGGCCATACGGACATACATGCCGTATTTTGCTTGGGCAAAGTAGGCTGCCCGGGGGTCAGCGTCGACCTCCATGGCGATTTCGTTCACCCGCGGCAGGGGGTGCAGGACGATGAGGTCCTTTTTTGCGTTTTTTAGTTTTTCGTTGTCCAGGATGTAAAAGTCCTTGAGCCTGATGTAGTCCTCTTCGTTAAAGAACCGTTCCCGCTGGACCCGGGTCATGTAGAGTACATCCAGGTCGCCCATGACCGACTCGAGCCGGTCAGTTTCCCGGTATTCTATGTTATTCCGGGCGAGGGCTCCGTTTTTAATGTACTCGGGGATTTTTAGTTCCTGGGGGGAGATGAACACCATACGGTTGTTGCGGTAGCGGGCCAGGGTTTCCGCCAGAGAATGGACCGTCCTGCCGAAGCGCAGGTCCCCGCAGAAGCCTATGGTTAAGCCTTCGGTGGAACCCCGCAGCTGGCGGATGGTAAGCAGATCCGTCAGGGTCTGGGTGGGGTGATGATGGCCCCCGTCGCCTGCATTGACTACCGGGATTGAGGAATAGCGGGAAGCGAGGAGGGCTGCGCCTTCTTTGGGGTTCCGCATGACGATCATATCCGCGTAGGCTGCCACGGTTCGGATCGTGTCCGCTAGGCTTTCTCCCTTGGCCACTGAACTGGAGGAAGGTTCTGCGAAACCGAGGCAGGAGCCTCCGAGCCTGAGCATGGCGGCTTCAAAACTAAGCCGGGTTCTCGTGCTGGGCTCGAAAAAGAGGGTGGCGAGAATTTTTCCCCGGCATAGATCCCGGTAGTGCAATGGGTCCTTTTGGATACGCTGGGCCAGCGAAAAAAGGTCCTCCAATTCCGTTAATTGCAGATCCTGCGGATCCACCAGATGTCTGCCTTGCAGCATGGGCTCCTCCCTTAAACCGGTTCTTTTCTGTTCCAGCCGGTAACGCTCATAGTAAATGGGCAAAAAAAAGCCGCCCTGACAGGGCGGCTAGAAAAAACGATGAAAAGGGCCGGAAAGAAATTCCCGCCCCGCTGGGGCAAAGCATTATTGCCATGCAACGCTGTTTTGTTTTGTCGGTGCATCCTGCTTCCCCTCCCGGTTTGTAATTGGCGGGATGCTATCACAAAGAATATATTTTGCGCAAGTCCTAAATTTTAAATTTTACCACCAGGGACTCAAGCTCTTTAATGGATTGGGCGTTAGAGGTACTCAAATTGCTGATATGCTCCATAGCCTGGACAATTTCAAGCGACCCTTGGGCGTTTTCCTGAGATGCCTGTTCAATCTCCTGTGTCCCCTTCATAACCCGGCTCATTTCATCTAAAATAGATTGGCTTCCGATGCGAATTTCTTCCGAGCCGGAGCGGATTTCCGCGGTAATCTGGTTCAGTTCTTTCATGGCTACCAGTACCTGCTGGGAGCCCTGCTGCTGTTCTTCCATGGCGTTTTTAATTTCAATTTCCTGGTTGCCCACCTTTCTAATGCCTTCAAACACATTGTCGAATTTCTTTTGGGCCTCTGCGGTCGAACTTACTGCCTGGTCAATTAAGGATTTGACATTATGCAAAACCTGGGTAATGGTTTTGCTCTGTTCGTTGGCATTTTCTGCCAGCTCGCGGATTTCCTCGGCTACCACGGCAAAGCCCTTGCCGGCGTCCCCCGCATGGGCTGCTTCTATGGCGGCATTCATGGAAAGCAGGTTTGTCTGGCTTGCGATATTGGCAATGATGGTGTTGGCCTCGAGCATTCCTTCGCTGGCCTGGTCAATGTTTTGGATGAGGCTTTCTACATTGTTAAGGAGTTCCTTGCCCGCATCAGAATCTTTGCCCAGGGTCATAATATTTTCGTAGTTTCGGATAGCCGTCTGGGCCACCGCATTGATGTTGGCTACCATCTCTTCTATGGCGCTGGAAGCCTCAGTAAGGTTTGTCGCCTGGGTTTCAATCATCTGGAGGAATGATTTGATGTTCCGGTTAATCTGTTCTACCGTAGCTAAGGTCTCGCTGACTCCCGCGGATTGGCTCACCAGCCGGTCCTTAATATCCTCCGTATTGCCGGAAATTTGTTTTGCAGAACTCGCTGCTTCGGTAGTGTTGGCCTGCAATTCATCACCCAGGAGGCGCATCTGGTCAACAATGTTCCGTACCGAACTGACAATGCTGTGAATGAGATCCAGGAACTGGTTCAGATTGTTTCCCATTTCGCCCAGTTCGTCGTTGGTGATGATGGTAAGCCGCCGGGTCAGGTCCCCTTCGCCCCGGGCTAAATCTTCGATAGCGTTTCTGGTTTCCCGAACGGGTTTACTGATGATACGGCCAATAAAATAAATTAAGAGGGCGATAATAAGGGCAAGCCCGATAAACGAAAGAACAACCACGAGAATAGTAGCCTGTACAGGGCGGATAAAGTCTGCTTCTGGAATGGCTACGAGATAACTCCAGCCCTGGACTGCAGAGAGGGGAGCCCAGAACGCATGGTACTCTTCTCCTCCTGCTGTCCGGTAGGTTCCTGAGCCTTCTTTGCCTGCAACCATGTCCTGGGCTAAGCTCTGAAGTCCCCGGTATCCTGCTTCATCAGCTTTCAGCAGATTGAGCTTCATCCGAATTTGGGAATCTGGGTGGTAGACCACCATTCCTTTGTTGTCCACCAGCATTGCAATTCCATTTAACCCAGTTTCGCTTGAAAAATAGTGGGCTAAGCTTTGCAGGCTTAACACAAGGCCCACCGCTCCATTTGCTTTGTCCCTGCCACGGTCCTTTATGGCTGCTGCAACTACAATCACCGGATTTCCGCTTGTTTTGGATATAATTGCATTGCTTACCGTAACCGCTTTATTTAAGTAAAAAATGTCCTGGTAATAATCGTGGTCATTTACCTGGGCCTGCTGGCCCTCTAAGGTCATAGTTTTGCCTGAAGGTTCGATCAGTAAGGTAGATTCAAGATTAGTGTCATAGGTTTTCTCTTCCTGAAATGCTTCTTTTGCCCATTCCCACACCATGGATGAAATTCTACTTTCCCGGGCAAGCTGCTGGGATCGCATTTTATAGTTATCAAAAATAATATCGATGGTATGGGCCGTATTTTTTGCCATGCTGCGGGCAGATGATTCTATGAGTCCATTGGTGCTTTTGCTTGTGGTTACCGATGCTATACCTGCATTTACAATAAGGATAAGAATGAGCGGAAGCAGCAGCATAAGGTATAATTTTTGCTGTAATCCGATTTTCATATATAGCTCCTTGCAAAGTCTGTTTTGAGATGGACCGCTCTGAGATGTATTTGCTGATTATGACAATAATAGGTATATTTGTAGTGATTTACAAGGGTGTAAGGAGGTGCAATATGATACTTTCGGCTATAGAACAGCGGCGAGCCCGTCGGGCTCTCAGCCCAGAACCCCTCGATGAGCAGGCGGTGCAGGAAATCCTGGTTGCCGGTACCTTGGCGCCTTCCTGTTACAACAACCAGCCATGGCACCTGGTCCCAGTTCAGGGTGAAGCCCTGCTTTCGCTTCATGAAGCACTGGCGGAAGGCAATAGCTGGGCAAAAAAAGCACCCCTTATTATAGTCCTGGCTGCACGGGCCTGCGACGATTGCCGGCTGGACGAGGGCCGCGACTATGCTCACTTTGACCTTGGCCTCTGCGCCATGAACATGATGATCCAGGCAACCCATGTGGGGCTCATCGCCCATCCTATCGCGGGCTTTAACCCCAAAAAGGTCAGAACTGTCTTAGGGATCCCCAAGGATTACGATGTGGTCACCCTTCTTGTGGTCGGAAAGCCCGGTTCTCCGGAAGGTCTTGAGCCATGGCAAATGAAGTCCGAAACTGCCATTCGTGAACGGAAAGACCTGGCCCAGGTGGTGCATTACAACAAATGGTAATTTCTTCACGAAAAGATAAACCGCAGGGTAACCGAGTTTTCATCCGCTGTAGATGAAACGGTTGCCTTGCTCCCGGTTAAATATAAGGAGATAGAAGGCCTGTCGATATTCAGATTAAAAAGTTTTTCGCTTTGAATGATTATATCTATCTCCCCTTTCCCCTGTGATGAAATCCAAAACTGGTAATGTCCCAATTGGGAAGAGAGCTCTTCGAATAGTTCATTAATTCCCAAAAGCAGCGGAACAATTTCTTCCAACGTGTATTGTACCGTATCCTGAATGTCCAGGTTTTCTTTAGCAACAGGAATATGTCGATAAGAAAAAAAGTGTTCGAGCACTGGCTGTAAGGGTATCTGACGATAATTAGCGAAGGTATACACAAGGTCATGAATTGCACTGAGGGCGTAGAGCTTATCAAGAATACGATCCTTGGCTATTTCAGTTAATCCCTGTTCTCCGGTTTCTAGATTGATGATACTAATCACATTCTGCAGATTGTTTTTTATTCGGTGATGCAATTCCCGCATGACCGAGTCTTTTAAATCAATCGTTTGCTTAAGCTCTCCAATCACCTCATTTTTTTGGTTTATCTCTTTTCTAACAAGAAAAAACAGCATGAGCCCCGTAACGAGTACATAGGCAAACCCTTTAAATTGGGATAAACGGACAAGGGTCTCCACATCCAGATTCAGTATCGCCAGTGCTGCATCCGAAAAAAAGATCCAGAGAGATGCGACGAAAATGTATATTATTGAAATTCGGAGGGCTTCTTTCATAGTCTCTTATCAATTTATAGTAGATGAGTATGATGATTTCCAGCAAAATTGATATAATTAAAACGGAGGTGTATATGAATATTAAAAAAATACTTGCCTTATTAGTGGTGGTGCTTACTCTTGGGAGTATTGTACTAGCCCAAGACGCCGAACCTTCAGAGGGTAGGTTTGGTCCCCAAACCAAACCGGTGACTTCGTACCTCGTCTTCGGGCCTCGGATTGGATTCGGCGCCGTGTATCAGGATCAGGCAGAATTTTCCCAAAAAATCGAAAGCATGTTTATGGGCGGCCCCTATTATCCCTATTTTTCTGTTTTCGGTTTTAACTTTGAATGGCGATACCTTCTCGGACAAAGCTCGGATCACTTCGCGCTGCAGGTGCTGCTCACCGCCATGGGAATAGAACAGTCTATTTTCTTGCCCGGCGCAGCCCTCTGTATGGGGTACCGGCACCACAGCGGCCTTGAGTTTGGCGCAGGCCCCCTGGTTAATCTGGGAGGCCTCGGTGTGGTAATCGCGGTGGGATACACCTTTGTTACCAACGGAATCTATATTCCCTTTGATATTGCCTTCCAGATACCAAATTATAACTTTAGACCAGCGGTAACCTTTCTTACGGGCTTTAATTTCTCCATAGAATAGCACTACGCTTCGCGTTTTGAAATTGGCTCTGCACATTGCTAAGCAGAGGCGCTTCCGGTACAATAGGCCGGATATGGCGAATCCATCGAACCCGCTCATTGTTCAGAGTGATCGAACTCTTCTCATGGATGTTCACGCCGAAGGGGCCGAAGAAGCCCGTTCGGCCATTATGCCCTTTGCGGAACTCGAAAAGTCTCCCGAACATATCCATACCTATCAAATAACCCCCCTCTCGCTGTGGAATGCTGCAAGCGCGGGCCTTACCCCTGAACATATCAAGCGTGTGCTGGAAACATATTCCCGGTATCCGGTCCCTCAGTCCATACTCGACGGATTTGCAGACACCATGGCCCGCTACGGCAAAATCAAACTGGTAGCAGATATTTCAGATTCCGCCGAGGCCAATGCAGCCGCGCCCGAAACAAGCGCGCCCGCAACAACCGCGGCAAAATCTGCACCGATCGATTCTTCAGCACCTGCCAGCCTTCCGGACACCCTGCTGCTCGTCTGTGAATCCGAAGCAATCCGCGCCGAGCTTAGATCCTCCAAAAGCCTGGCAAAATACTTGATTCCCGCAGGGGAAGCGTTCCGGCTCAAACTCGTAAACCGGGGAACTGTCAAGCGAGAACTTATTAAATTAGGCTGGCCTGTCCAGGATATGGCCCCCCTTGCCGCGGGTGAACCCCTGGAAATCGCCTTCCGGACCCATACCGGGGCCGGAAAACCCTTCGCTCCCCGGGATTACCAGGTAGAGGCCGCCCGCTCTGTGGTCGGCGACGGCGGCCCTGGATCCGGCTTTGGCGTGGTGGTGCTCCCCTGCGGTTCTGGAAAAACCGTGGTGGGTATGACCGTTATGACCATGCTCAAAACCAACACCCTCATCCTTACGACTAACGTTGCAGCAGTCCATCAATGGATTGATGAACTCTTAGACAAAACAAGTCTTGTACCTGAACAGATCGCCGAATATACGGGGGATGAAAAATCAGTGGCACCGGTAACAGTGGCTACCTATCAAATCCTTACCTGGCGGCCCAACAAGGATGCAGATTTCCCCCACTTTAAGCTCTTTCGAGAACGGAGCTGGGGGCTTATCATTTACGACGAAGTCCACATGCTGCCCGCTCCGGTATTCCGGGTTACCGCGGAGCTGCAGGCTGTGCGGCGCCTGGGACTAACCGCCACACTGGTGCGGGAAGATAGGGCAGAAGATGCGGTGTTCAGCCTCGTCGGACCCAAACGCTACGATGTTCCCTGGAAAGACCTGGAAACCAAGGGCTGGATTGCGGAAGCCCTCTGCACCGAAATCCGCTTGGATCTGCCGGAGAACTTAAAAATACCCTATGCGGTGGCGAACCAGCGGTCCAAATACCGGATCGCCAGCGAGAATCCCCTTAAGATTCCCGTAGTGCAGCAGCTTATCGAAAACCACAGCGAAGACCGGATCCTGGTAATCGGCCAATACCTTTCCCAGCTATCTGAGCTTGCCCGGGTTCTACAAGCGCCCCTTATTACCGGACAGACGCCCCACGCGGAGCGGGAAGCCATTTACCGCCGGTTCAAGCAGGGGGAGCTCCGGCTTATTGTAGTTTCCAAGGTAGCCAATTTTGCCATCGACCTCCCCGATGCTTCTATGGCAATACAGGTTTCCGGTTCCTTCGGGTCCCGGCAGGAAGAAGCCCAGCGGCTTGGCCGTATTCTGAGGCCAAAAAACCGAAACTCCTATTTTTATACCCTGGTGTCTCGGTTCACCGTAGAAGAAGAATTCGCTGCGAACCGCCAAAAATTCCTCGCTGAACAGGGCTATAAATACACCATTCAACACTGGACCGAAGATGAGCTTGCATAGTGTCCCATGGACAACTTCTCCATCACTTCAGTTTCCCCCGGTCGAATCCTGGAAAGCCGCCCTTATGCAGCTGTCAGAGGCCCCCTTTTTCGACATACTCCGCAGTTATTTGGGGGATATAAAAACCCCCTTTAACAAACAGCGGCTCATCGATGATTTGGCGGCCTTTCTTTCTCGCCAGGAGATTCATAAACGTATAGCCTGCCTTCTGGATGATACGGACCGGCGTTGCATTGCCGCCGTAGGCCTCCTTGGGTCCGGGACACTCCAGGATTTAGCCCTGTTTTTTGAAGGGGACTTTAGTTTTGCAGACCTCTACGGCATTGTCCTTAATTTGGAAGAACGGCTCATCATTTTCAGAACAACGGAAGAAGGCAGGCCCCGGCTGAACCTGAATCCCTTACTCGCGCCGGTTCTCACCCCGATATTTAGTGACCTGTCGATTTTATTTGCCGCTTCCCCCCTGACAAGTCCGCCGCCCGAAGCTCCTGTTTCACCGGTGCTTGCCCTTGGTACAATCCTTGGCTGGCTGTACCATACCAAAGAAGTTTTTAAGTCCGACGGAACCTTAAAGAAAAGATCCCAGCAGGATCTGGATACCCTCTTTGCTCAGGCCGGAGGGCATGAACGGGCCTTCGAGCTGATTCAAGCTTTGGAATATGTAGGACTACTCAGAATCGAAGAGGGACATCATCATGTTGATGAAGACCGCCTGGAAGCTTTTGCATCCCTTGAACCTTGCGAAAGACTTGAATACTTAGCTTCAGCCCTCGTTGCGGTAGAATTGGAATTGGACGACTCTGGCCGCCGCCTGTCCCGGGAACGCTTACAGAACTGGGCTCGGCTTGTACAGGGCCTTCTTGATAGCATGCAGCAGGAAGTGGTGTACAGCGAAGGGCTCCTGAGGCGCTTTTGGCTTCTGGAGGAGCAGCGTACCCTACGCCGCCGTTTCGGTGAACGGGGCGCTTCTGTTCACGCAGGGCCCGCTCATCATTACCCTGGTGTAGATCCTCTTTCTTTTTTTAAAGCCCTCCTCAGGGCCATGGAAAAGGCTTTTCTGATTGTTCACCAGGAAAACGGTTTTGTCAGAACCAGCGCATCCTGTGCCGGTGCCAATCAAACAGAGCAGCCCAGTATTGTATGTGATGCAAGTTTTTCCGTCATTGTATATCCAGAAATCCCCATGACAAAACTGTGTCATCTTATTCAGTTTTGCCGGCCAAAAGAACTGGGCCAAACGCTCAAACTTGAGCTGTCTCAAGAAGGCCTAGTCAGAGCTTTAGATAGGGGCTTTAAGGTAGATGAGATTCTCCGCCTGCTGGAACAATTGGCTCAAAAACCGGTCGTCCAAAGTATCGCATGGTCTTTGGAAGAGTGGGCCCGCCGCTATGAATCGGCGGCACTCTATAAGGGTTTGGTCCTTACCTTAGCACCAGAACGGCGGTATATTGCGGAATTGGATCTGGTCGCCGGTTTTATAGACCGGGAACTGGCTCCCGGCGTCTACCTCCTCAGGATGACCGACGAAAACCAGCTTGTAGAAGTGCTGGAAAAGGCTGGGCTTGATACCCTTGCCCGGCCAGAACCTGCCCGATTAGCGATTCGGGATAACTACCCGGAAAGCCCTGGGCGCAGCGGGGAAGGCGTGCGGTTTGCCGCTGGCAATGCCCATCAGCAGACAGGACGGTTTTATTATTTTGGAAAAAGTCCCGCAAGGCACAGAGCACCTTTTAATACGGGAGCCATTAACCAGACTCAAGCCATGCCGTCCCGAGCCTCCGCAGATACGGACGGAGAAGTGGCCCAGAAGCTGCTTGCGGATCTGCATGCAAAACTCGAACAAAAGCATTTTACCAAAGAACAAAGGGATGAACTTGCGGCCCGCATTGACCGGCGGCTCATTCTTGATGAAACCCAGCTCGTAGCAGCGGCGGTGCGCTACGAAAAACTCGAAGCCCGGGGCCTCGATTATGTCGGCAAGGTCAGGCTCGCCGAACAGGCCCTGTCCCAGGGGGCTCTCGTGGAGCTTTACTGGCGGGGGCCTAAGGGAGAGGCGAACCGGGCTATTGTCCGGCCCCTGGCCCTTGAAAAATCTGGAGCCGAGCTTATGCTTAGGGCAGAACAATATCCCGAAGGCGAGGTGTTTACCCTGGCCGTAGGAAAAATCAGCCTCCTCAGGCGGCTGAAACGATCTATTTTTGGTGATTGAGAGGTACCTATATATGCCATTGCTCCCCTTTTCTGCATCATCGCCGGTTATAAACCAACCAAAATTGGCGGTTCTTATTGATGCGGACAATACCCAGCCTGCGATTATCGACGGGCTCTTAAACGAAGTGGCTAAATACGGAGTGGCCAGTGTTAAACGGATTTATGGTGATTGGACCAGTACTAACCTGAGGTCCTGGAAGGATCGGCTTCTGGAATACGCGATACAACCGATTCAGCAGTTCTCCTATACAACGGGTAAGAATGCCACCGACAGCGCCATGATTATCGATGCCATGGACCTTCTGTATACGGAACGGCTCGACGGCTTTTGCATCGTTTCGAGCGATTCGGACTTTACACGCCTCGCGGCCCGGATCCGCGAAAGTGGCCGAACCGTGTACGGTTTTGGGGAGAAAAAGACCCCTAAAGCCTTTGTAGCAGCCTGCGATAAGTTTATTTATACAGAAATATTAAAGGAACAGCAGGAAGACTCGGAAGAAGATGAGGTAAAGACTGCAACGAAGAACCAAAAGGACTTTAAGGTGGACCGTCGGCTCCTGTCGCTTTTACGGAATGCGGTGGACGACCTGGCGGATGAATCCGGCTGGGCCTACCTCGGTTCGGTGGGTCAAAATATCACCAACCGGTCCAGTGAATTTGATCCCCGGAACTATGGATTTAAAAAGCTGGGAGACCTCTTCCGGGCCATTCCCCAGTTCGAAATAGAAGAGCGGGCTCAGGAAAACGGCCCGGGCCGCCAGGTATATATCCGCTGGAAGCGCCGGGGCCGCTAAGTAAACTTAAGTCCCCAGCCTAGGTGGCTAAATCAGCCTAGGCTCCTTACTGTGGTGTCCCCTGCGGCTTAGGCCGCCGCTCTTCGGCTTTTTGGTGCATTTCTTCCAAGAGGGCCATAATCGCGTCTACCGTCGCCTGCTTTTTGTCTTCCACCCCGGCGGCCTCTGCGGCGGCCCGGGCCTTTTCGCGGAATTCGGCACAGCTTGTCACAGGTCCTGCGGTAATACGGATTACATCGGGATTTACCATGTCTTCTGCCATATCGCCCTTTTGGATGAGTAGTACATTTCCGTTAATCGCAATGGGGCAAAAATAGTCGAATGATTTAATATAGGAATCGATTTCCCGTACTCCCCGTTTGCTCTCCGGGTCCCAGGGCCGGAAGCGGGTCCCCGCGGGAAATACGAGAATAAGTTTTCCTGAAACTTTGACTTCGTTCAGAGCCTTCATGGCTGCCCGGTTTATGGCATTGCTGCGGATAATCTCTGCCCGGTCCTTTTCAGGATCCAGTCCCTGGAGGGATCGGCTTGGATAAATAACGATTCGGGTATAGGCTTCGGTAAAAGCGGTTACCACCGGATTTGATTCGTTAAGTTTTAGCCCTGCTATCGCAACAATCGCATCGGCAATCTCTTGCCCATTGGGCTGACCGTCGGGAATTTCTTTTCTGAGTAGGTAGCTCAAGGCGGGCAGGTCAAAATTGCTGTAATGTTCAACTAAAAGAAGGCAGGAGTGTCCTTCTTTTGCCTTTTTTAGTAATTCTTGCAAATTTTCAGTCCCATCTACACCGGATCCCGGCAAAATGAGTTCCTTGAGAATTTCATCAATATAAGGAAGAACATTTTTATTGGCCTGTTGGTACACATTCTGTTCGGTAACAACCGTATCAAGACGGGCTTTGCCCATCATCTGCATAATTTTGTCGCGATAGACTGCACTAATTGGTTTCATAGGCAAACAGTATACAATTATGGTAAAGGAGCTGTCAATTGCGACGGTTTTTGCGAAATTGTCATCAATATTCAAGATATTGTATGTTTTTACAGAAAGTATGCACAAAACTGTTGCGTAAACTGGTTTTGCGATGTATAAAAAAGGAGTCTGTACTTGACAAATCAGACCAAGGAGGAAGTCAACATGAAAAAGAGTGTACTTTTAGCCGCTCTCGTGGTTGGATTCGCCTCTCTGTTCGTTATCTCCTGCGCACAAAAGGAGCTGACCGCAGATAAGGCAGAATTCATCGTGAACAACGCTGCAGAGCCCCAGACCCTGGATCCGTCCCTGATTCAAGGTGTTCCAGAGCACCGGCTCTATATGGCTCTGTTCGAGGGTCTTACTATTAACGATCCCAAGACATCCAAGGCTATCCCTGGTATCGCTGAATCCTGGACCACCAGCCCTGATGGCAAAACTGTTACCTTTAAGCTCCGCAAGAGCACCTGGTCCGACGGAACACCTGTTACCGCGAAGGACTTTGTGTATGGCTGGCTCCGGACCCTCAAGCCCGAAACCGCCGCTGAATATGCTTATATGATCGGCATGGTTGTTAAGGGTGCTGCTGACTATAACGAAGGCAAAACTACCGATCCGTCCACTGTCGGTGTGAAAGCCCTTGACGACTATACCCTCCAGGTCGAACTGGTTGGTCCTGCTGCTTACTTTGTTGATATGACTGCCCACTATGCCTTTGCCCCGCTGCCCCAGCATGTAATTGAAAAATTTGGTGATCAATGGGTAAAACCCGGCAACTTTGTTGGTAACGGTCCCTATACCCTTAAGGAATGGAAACCCCAGGAATACATTTTTGTGGTTAAGAACCCCAAATACTGGGATGCCCGCAACGTA
This sequence comes from Gracilinema caldarium, assembly GCF_029265695.1. Taxonomy (GTDB): domain Bacteria; phylum Spirochaetota; class Spirochaetia; order Treponematales; family Breznakiellaceae; genus Gracilinema; species Gracilinema caldarium_A. The sequence goes on from NZ_JAJUHW010000003.1 coordinate 133,220, forward strand.
AAACTTAATTCTATTAAGATTCTTGCGGTTACTGATGAGAAAACCTCCTACAATATGTTCCTCAAGGGAGAAATTGACTGGGATACCGCAGTTCCCACTGACATAATCGATGAAGTAAAACTCCGGCCCGATTACCAGGTTAATCCCCAGCTTGCAACCTACTATTACTGCTTTAACAACCAGCGCAAGCCCTATGACAATCCACTGGTTCGCAAGGCTCTTGCTGCTGCTATCGACAAGAAAGCCCTGGTCGAAAAGGTTACTAAGGCTGGTCAGATTCCGACCGATGCCTTTACCCCGCCCATGGCAGGTTTCACACCCCAGCCCGGTATTGGTTACGATGTAGCCAAGGCAAAGGAACTTCTGGCACAGGCTGGCTATCCTAATGGCAAGGGTTTCCCTGTTCTTACGATTAAGTACAACACTAGCGAAGGCCACAAGAAGATTGCTGAATTTATTCAGGAACAGTGGAAGAACAACCTGGGTATTACCGTCGAGTTAAAGAATGAAGAGTGGAAGACCTTCCTGGATACCCGTTCTAATGCTCACGACTTTGACGTAGCCCGTCATGGTTGGGTCGGTGACTATATGGATCCCTCCAACTTCCTAGAACTCTTTATTACCGGTGGTGGCAATAATGATGGTCTGTATTCCAATCCCAAGTTTGATGAACTGGTCAAGAAAGCAGCCACCATGCCCGACAGCCCCGAACGGAACCAGGTGCTCATGGATGCTGAAAAGATTTTTGCCGAAGACCAGGGAATGCTGCCCCTCTATTGGTATGTCGATCTTGATATGATCGATCTGACCAAATGGAATGGCTGGTATGGCAACCCGCTGGGTATCCACCACTGGAAGTTCATCTCCAAGAAAAAATAACAACCTGTTTCCTTTTCCTGTCTAGCGATTCAGGAAAAGGGTACGTCTCTTAATCTGGAAGGGCGCTCTTCGGAGCGCCTTTCTGATTTACCGAGGTTAGAACTCTCCAAATAGATATGTTTACCCATCCTGTGAACGTATCTACTTGGCGAGTTCGTCAAATAATTTTATGCTGGAGGAAATGATGGCAAGGTTCATCATTCGTCGCTTGCTGAGCATTATTCCAACGATGTTTATTATCGTTACGCTCAGTTTCTTTCTTATCCGCTTTGCACCGGGCGGTCCCTTTTCTTCGGAAAAGAAAATTCCGGAAGCGGTTTTGCAAAATATCCTTAAAAAATACCATATGGATGAGCCCCTGTTACAGCAGTATGGCCGCTATTTACAGGATATCCTCTTAAGAGGTGATTTAGGACCTTCCTATCGGTATTCGGACCAGACGGTCAATGAGCTTATTGGTGCTACGATGCCAACTTCAATAATTCTTGGCAGTTTTGCCCTTGGATTGGCTTTTGTACTTGGAACGCTAGCTGGTATTACGAGTGCTCTAAGACAGAATAAATGGCCCGATTACTTATCTATGTCTATTGCGGTCATTGGAATTTCGGTACCTCTTTTTGTGATCGGTCCTGTATTACAGCTTGTCTTTGCCATGAAGCTGAGCTGGCTGCCTACTTCTGGTTGGATAAATAGCCGCGCGGGCTGGAAAACCTTAATACTTCCTATGATTACCCTGGCATTCCCCTATTTTGCGTACATTGCCCGGCTTTCCCGGGGTTCTATTTTGGAAGTACTCCGTTCCGACTACATCAGAACAGCCCGGGCAAAGGGGCTTAAGGAATCGGTGGTCATCCTTAAACACGTTCTTAAGGGTGCACTCCTCCCGGTCGTCTCCTATCTGGGGCCGGCATTTTCTGGCATTATTACTGGTTCAGTGGTGGTTGAAACGGTATTCCTTGTTCCCGGTGTAGGCCAAATTTTCGTACAGTCCGCATTGAACCGGGACTATACCCTGATAATGGGCGATATTATCGTCTATTCTGCAATCCTCGTAGCCATGAATTTCGTGGTGGATATTGTATATGGATTGCTCGATCCTCGGATTGCGTATAAATAGGAGTACTCCATGGCTGATGCGAAACAAATGGTGAATGAATTTAACCAGCAGGTTAAACCCGTTTCTCTATGGGCCGATGCGTGGAAACGGCTGCGCAAAAACAGAATGGCCCTCATTGGTTTGTATGTGGTAATATTTTATATTGTCATTTCCCTCGTTGCACCATTATTACCCATTTATAGCCCGAATGAGCAGAACCTCATGCATATCAATCTGCCACCTTCGTTTAAGACTGCGGGAGAACTAGCAGTTGAAAAGGTGGAAAAACGCATTGTTCGGCTCACCGAGGTCTTGCAGACCCAGGACCGGGCGGATTTGAAAACGGAACTGGAATCCCAAAAAGCAGAACTTGCAAAAATTAAAGAAGAAGTTCAGCATGATCCTTCATATAAAAAGGTCTATATTTTGGGTACCGACTATTTGGGACGGGATATGCTGGCCCGCATTATTTACGGTGGTCAAATCTCAATCGGTATCGGTGTAGTTGGTACCCTCACAGCAGTTCTTATCGGTATTGTTATTGGCGCTATTGCGGGCTTCTTGGGCGGCTGGGTGGATAACCTGCTCATGCGGTTTGTCGATGTTCTGTACGGACTCCCGTATATGCTCATCGTGATCATCCTTATGTCCATGGTTCCCTCGGGCAGCAACTCAATTTTCATCCTCTTTATAGCTATCGCCATGGTATCCTGGCTTACCATAGCCCGGGTCGTCCGGGGCCAGATTATCAGCCTTAAAAACTCAGAGTTTGTGGAAGCCGCACGGTCCATGGGCGCAAGCCAGGGCCGGATTATCTTTAGGCACCTGCTGCCAAACTCTCTGGGGGTCATCATTATCTTTGCAACGCTCCAGATGCCGAGCTTTATCATGAACGAGTCCTTCCTGTCCTTCCTGGGTCTTGGTGTTTCTGCACCGGGGGCTTCCTGGGGTACCCTGGTTGCTGATGGTGTAAAGGGTATGGAACTTTACCCCTGGCGGCTCCTCTTTCCCGCAATTTCCATGACGATTTTCCTGTTTGCAATGAACTTTCTGGGTGACGGTCTCCGGGACGCATTGGATCCCCAGAGTAAAAACCGGACCTAGGGTCCCGAGGAGTATGAGCAATGACCGATGAAGTAATTTTACAGGTTAAGGACCTGAAAACATATTTTCATGTTGATGAAGGGATCGTGAAAGCCGTAGACGGGGTCTCCTTCGATCTCCGCCAGGGAGAAACCTTAGGCCTGGTCGGCGAGTCCGGTTCCGGCAAAAGCGTGACGAACCTTTCCATTATGAACCTTGTACCCTTTCCTCCGGGGCGTATTGCAGGCGGCGAGGTGCTGTACCGGGGCCAGGATCTCTTAAAAATGACTCCAAGCCAGATCCGGGATATCCGGGGAAACAAGATTTCCATGATTTTCCAGGATCCCATGACCAGCCTTAACCCGTTCCTTAAAATCTCCACCCAAATGGTGGAAACTCTGGTGTTGCACCAGGGGCTTTCCAAAGCTGCGGCCCGGGACAAGGCAATAGAAATGCTTAAAATGGCGGGCATCCCCGCGGCAGAAAAGCGCATCGATAACTATCCCCACCAGTTTTCTGGCGGTATGCGCCAGCGGGTTATGATCGCCATGGCGCTTTCCTGTAACCCCGACATTCTTATAGCCGATGAACCCACGAGTGCCCTGGACGTAACCATTCAGGCCCAGATCCTGGATCTGATCCGGGACCTTACGGCCCGGCTTGGGACTGCGGTTATTATGATTACCCATTCTCTTGGGGTCGTGGCTGGGCTCTGTGATACGGTTTGCGTAATGTATGCGGGCCGTATTGTAGAACGGGGCCCGGTGGATGAAATATTTGCCAATCCCCGGCACCCCTATACCCAGGGACTCATTAAATCGGTGCCCCGGCTCGATAAATTTACCAACGAGCGGCTCCAGTCCATTCAGGGCCAGCCGCCGAACGTGATAGACCTTCCCGACTGCTGCCCCTTCTATCCCCGCTGCGAAAAGGCCATGGATATCTGTAAGCAAAAGTATCCCGCTTCCAAAACCTTTGACGACGGCTGCGCAGCATCGTGCTGGCTCTACTCCCAGGAGGCTCGTTAACTATGAATACTGAATATTTACTGGATGTACAAAACTTAAAACTCCATTTTCCCACCGGCGGCGGGCCTTTCTCTTCTCATAAAGGTTTTATTCGAGCGGTGGACGGAATATCCTTCCAGGTCCGGAAAGGCGAAACGCTTGGCCTTGTAGGAGAGTCGGGCTGCGGCAAGTCTACTACGGCACGGGCTGTCGCACAGCTCCACAGGCCAACTACAGGAGTGGTTAATTTTAAAGGAAAGGACCTTACAAAACTCCATGCGTCGGAACTCTTAAAAGCCCGCAAGGATATGCAGATGGTGTTCCAGGATCCCTATGCGTCCCTGAACCCCCGGATGACCAGCGGTGACATCATTGCGGAGCCCCTTAAAATTTACAATGCCCGGGGGCTCATCAAGATGCAGAAGGGAGAGATTATCGACCGGGTCGAAGACCTCATGGAAAAGGTGGGGCTTTCCCGGTTCTTCCGTAACCGCTACCCCCATGAGTTTTCTGGCGGTCAGCGGCAGCGGATTGGTATTGCTCGGGCATTGGCGCTGAATCCAGAACTGATTCTGGCCGACGAGCCCGTGTCCGCTTTGGATGTATCTATCCAGGCCCAGATTCTGAACCTTTTTAAGGACCTGCAGCAGGAACTGGGACTTACCTACCTCTTTATTGCCCATGACCTTGCGGTGGTCCGGTATATTTCCAATAGAATTGCGGTTATGTACCTGGGGGTAATTGTGGAAATTGCAGAAAGCAGTAAGCTTTTTGAAAAACCATTACACCCCTATACGCAAGCGCTCCTTTCTGCAGCTCCCATTCCGGACCCGGTCGTAGAACGCAAACGGCAACGGATTCTCCTTACAGGGGATGTTCCTTCCCCTGATAA
>NZ_JAJUHW010000019.1 GCF_029265695.1 Gracilinema caldarium
CCACAGCGGAATCCGGATCATTAAACGGACCGGTAAAATTGCGGATCTACGGGCTATTGTTCCATCCAATTTGGAAGGCCATTGCGGAATCGGACATACCCGCTGGGCTACCCACGGCGGCGTTACCGATATTAACGCCCACCCCCATACGGATGCGAGCGGCAAGATTGCCGTAGTGCATAACGGCATTATCGAAAATTACAGCGCACTTAAGGCTAGCCTCGAAAAGCAGGGCGTTGTATTTACGAGCGAAACCGACAGTGAAGTGCTGCCCCATCTTATTGCCCATTATTATCAGGGGGACCTGGAAAAGGCTGTCCGGCTTGCGCTGCGGCAGGTAAAGGGTACTTATGGCATTGCGGTCATACATAATGATGAGCCCGGCCGGATTGTCGGTGCCCGGTATGGTTCTCCCTTGGTTATCGGAGTCGGTGAAGGGGAAATGCTTCTTGCCTCAGATGTGACAGCCATGATTGCCTACACTAAACAGGTTGTCTATCTCGAAGATGGCGAACTGGTTTCCCTTACTAAAGACTCGTATACCATCACCGATCTGAACGATCAGCAGGTGGACAAACAGGTTGATGAAATTCAATGGGATCTGGAGGCCATCGAAAAAGAGGGCTTCGCCTGTTTCATGGAAAAAGAAATTTTTGAGCAGCCCGAATCTATTGCCAGGACCCTGAGCGGCCGGCTGGACACCGAATACGCTACCGGAAAGCTCGGTGGCCTTAACATGACAAGCCGTGAACTGCTTGCGGTGAAACGCATCAAGATAGTTGCCGCCGGCACGAGCTGGCATGCGGGGCTTGTTGGCGCCTATCTTATAGAAACCCTGGCTCGTATTCCTGCCAGTGCAGAACTTTCCAGCGAATTGCGATACCGGAATTCAGTGGTTGAGCCAGACTCCATTTATTTTGCGGTCACCCAGTCAGGGGAAACCGCCGATACGCTCTATGCTATGAGGGAACTCAAACGGAAGGGTGCCCGGGTACTGGGTATCTGTAATGTGGTCGGGTCTACTATTGCCCGGGAATCGGATGGCGGCGTTTATACCCATGCGGGGCCAGAGATTGCGGTTGCTTCTACCAAGGCATTTACGAGCCAGCTTGCGGTCTTTTATGTCTTTGCCCTCCTTATGGCCCGGATGCGGGACATGTCCTTTTCTGCGGGCCAGCGCTTTGTAAAGGACCTCCAGGGAATCAGCGAAAAAGTAAAGGAAGTCCTCAAGCAGCGGGATCACATCCAGGCATTGGCAAAAAAATACTACAAGGTTCGGGATTTTCTGTTCTTGGGCCGTGGCTTGGAATACCCCGTTGCTCTGGAGGGGGCCTTAAAACTTAAAGAAATTTCCTATATCCATGCTGAAGGTTATTCGGCAGGGGAAATAAAACATGGCCCCATTGCCCTAGTTAACGAAGAAACGCCCACAATAATACTTGTTCCCCAGGATTCACTGCGGGAAAAGGTTATCTCCAACATGAAGGAGATTAAGGCCCGTAAAGGCCCCATCATTGCGGTCTGCACTGAAGGAGATGAAGAAGTCTCAGCCATTGCCGACGACATAATACCGGTTCCATCAGTGGATGAACTCTTTTATCCCTTTGTACTCATTGTACCCCTGCAGCTCTTTGCCTATTTCTGTGCCCTTGAACTGGGCCGAGATGTGGATCAGCCCCGTAATCTGGCAAAAAGTGTTACGGTAGAGTAAAATCATGTTGTATGAAGAAAATGTGCATATCCAAAAGCATGCTGGTCATGTCTTCGGCTGCCCTGCTTGCAATCAGCTTATATGCGGCTAGCCTTTTAAGCTGCGGATATTCAGGTTTTCTTTCTCAGACCATAGAACAGGGGCTTCGGTACAGCTACGACGCCGGAGCCCCGTCTCCTGGTTTTGATCATCTTATGAGCCCAGGAGCCCCCGAACGGGGAAGCTCCGCGGAAGGGGCAATTTTAGTGCAGGGCACGAAACCGGTGCGGGGCCTCCCCGGTTTTGGCCGTAATGCCATCCCCGGTCTTGCAGGTACATACTCTATCCGCAGCTCAGATGGCAATCGTTCTTTTGCAATACCGGTTTGGGCAAGCCAGGAGCAGCTCTATTTTAAGTCCCCCATTTGGAATAAAACCACAGCGCTTCCAAAAGATGTTTCCCGCGCATGGATACAGATTATAAGGGAGGAAAGTTTTATACCGGCTTACACTCTACAACCTATAGAGTATAACTCGAATCAGGCTCGTATCCGGGCCCTTGAACTTGCTTTCCCGGGGCCGCAAGCTTCCCAGTGGACCTTGCTTGTCCTTGAGCTTGCGGACACTGCTGAGGCCCAGAGCCTCTATGATCAGTTCTATAAAAAACTAACAGAACGGTTTATATACTTTTTAGGCACCGCCCGGCGGGTCGAAGATATCAGCCTGCCCGCAGTCGTTGTTTGGTAGTATTATATTTGGGACTCCCGGAGCCCAAATTGTTCCTGCGCATGCTTGTCTTCCTCTCCTGCAGGCTCAATATGGACTACTATATCGTAAACCCCTTCCACCGAGTCTTTAATTGCCCGCTCTACCTGGCATGCAATATGGTGTGCATCCCGAACCTTCATTTCTGGATCTACTTCTATATCTATATCGATATCCCAGAGCCCGGCAATGCGGCGCATCCGAGTCCGGTGGGGATTGATGGTGCCCGGCACGGTACGAACTGCATTAAACACCGCAGTATAGGGCGCCGTATCGGAGCTTCCGTCCATCAACTCCATATTGGCTTCTAGAAAAATACTCACCGACGCTCTGATGACCCACAGCCCTACAAGGACGGCTACGATGGAATCCAAAATACCGATTTTAAAAACTATTGATATTCCAACGCCAATAAGGACGCCGGAGGAGATGACCACATCGCCGACCATGTTTTTGCCGTTTGCCCTGAGCATGGCCGAATCTGCCCGTTTGCCGAAATAGTATTGGGACCAGGCAAGACAGAACTTCCCAATGATAGAAAAACCAGTAACCGCGAGGGCTAAGGGTCCGGGAGCTTCGGGAATAGAGGATGAAAAGATGGATGAAAGGGCCCGGATAATGAGTTGGCCGCCGGCAAAAAAGAGGATGAACGCGAGTATGGTTGTAGCGATCGTTTCTGCTCGGCCATGTCCCCAGGGATGCTCCGCATCGGCTGGCCGGGCAATGATTCCCGCCACTACCAATGACATCATAGCAATAATAACATCGGTGGAAGAATCGATGCCGTCCCCCACCACCGCAAGGCTCCCTGCAAGGAACCCTACGACAATTTTAAGAATTGCGAGAATCGCATTGCCAAAGAGGGCAATAAGGGATGCGGTTTTAATCAGTTTTGTTCTATTTGTGTCCATGTTTTAACTATGACCTAAACAATAAGGTTATAGCAAGCAAACATTTTATAGGGCCTGAAAGGTATCGGTGTTGTTACGTTTTCCGAGTAAGGCTATTCTCATGCCAATCTGGTCTAGATTGTCCGTTTTGAGTGTATATCGAATAACCCCATTTTCCAACCGGTCCTTATATAGCGCTTCTTTTTCGATATAAGGCCGATTTTTGCCTTCCTGGGTCCAGTGAACAAGGGAAATGCTGCCGCCATCCAGTTCAATGGCGGTTATACCGTGTTTTCCGGTAGCGCAGCCAGAATTAAAGAGACAGGGAACCAGGAGGGCATCAGTGCTGTACAAGCTGCGGGATATTTCCTTCTTTTTACCGTTTTTACTGATCCGTTCAAGCTCGCTGCGGTAAAGGTCTATGAGTGCCTTGATTTGGATTCTCCGGTCCGCTTCGGCGACCGCATATTCGCGGAGCAGTTCTTCAATGGACCAGCGAAGACTGTCATATTTAAAAAGGGACTCAAAAAGGGGCCGGTGGGTATGGCCGGTAATCGCCAGAACTCCCAAATCCCGTGCCGCCCGGTATATCTTTCGTTCCGTAGCAAAGCGTCGTTTTGAGTGATGGGCAATGCTCGTGTTTTTGATATGCAGGGGTTTTGCCATATACCGGACGATAAACTCGGATATATAGTCAAAATTGCTGAATAGCTTTGATGCTTGGTGGCCATGGAAAATACAGATAGAAGTGTCATCCTTGTATAGTGTTAATGCATGATGGAGCGGATAGGGGTAGTCTTTTTGCTGAAGCAGGGCTAGATCATGGTTTCCCACAATTTTCCGGAGCCGGTTGTCCTGGGCAAAATGGCTAAAGAGGGTGTAGAGCTTTGGCCAGGCCTTGCGAATTTGCGGATATTCAAATTTGTTGAGATCTTCTATGTCGCCGTTTAGTACCAGCTTATAATTATTGGAAAGATAAAATTGTTCCAGGGCAGTCTCTAGAATTGCTTGGTTGTGCTTTAAATCGTCCCGGGATCCGCCGTCTCCCATATGCAGGTCGCTCATAATAACATACCGCTGTCCGGGATCGAGGCGTTCTTTAGTAGCCTCTTTAATCATGCTTTTAAAGGAAATGTAAAACTCTTTAAAACTCATAAATGTAGATTATTCGTTTTTAATGAGAAAATAGTTAATGAAGTATTTGTATTTGGTTAAATGTTTTGCCTTAATGAAACCATTTTAAAACTCGATTATTATATGGGTGAGCTAGCTGCCTTTTTAGACTCGCCTGAAAGGCGGCTAGCCCGAAAGGCGGGCTAGTCCCTGTGAGCGGCTGAATCACTGTTACTCTTCGTTTTCGTTCCAATGGCCTATTTTTCTGATTTTCTGATTCCTATAGCGAACCAGCACCGCTGGGGGACGGTTGCAGAGATCCTGAAGGTCCCTCACGAGCACCTTCTTAATGGCCATGGCAGTGGCATCCGGATCGGTATGGGCTCCACCCTCTGGTTCCTGTATGATACCGTTAATGATCTTAAATTCCAGGAGGTCCTGGCTTGTTATCCTGAGCATAGCCGCCGCATCCTTTGCGCGGCTTGCGTCCCGGAGCAATATGGAAGCGCAGCCTTCGGGGCTTATGACCGAATAGACGGCGTTTTCAAGCATGTAAATCTTGTCCCCTACGCTAATGCCGAGGGCGCCTCCGGAGCCGCCTTCACCAATAATAATGCTGATGATGGGTGTCTTGAGCTGGCTAAACTCCATAAGGTTCCGGGCTATAGCTTCGCCGATACCCCGCTCTTCGGCCCCTAGTCCGGGGTACGCACCGGAGGTATCAACAAAGGTAATAATAGGCCGGTGAAATTTTTCTGCCTCTTTGGCCAGTCTCAGGGCCTTTCGATACCCTTCGGGGTTTGCCATACCATGGTTGCGCTTCATGTTTTCCTTAAGGGTCCTGCCCTTTTGGTTTGCAATGATGGTTACAGGCTGTCCGTTCAAAAAGGCAAGGCCTCCAACAATCGCCGCATCGTCGGCAAAGTACCGATCTCCATGGAGTTCGATAAAGTTATCAAAAATACGGGTGATATAATCTAGAGCATAAGGCCGGTCTGGATGCCGTGCCAGTTCTACCCGCCGCCAGGCCATTTCGGTCTTGGATGCGGCTTTAACTTTGGATTCAAGCAGGGCAATTTCATCGCTCACGTCCAGGCCGGAAGCCTCAGCCAGCTTTTTTAGCTCCTCAATTTTTTTGGTAAGTGATGTTGTGTGGGACATGTCTAGGCTCCTTTCTTAGCAGCCCCGTAGGGACGGTGCAGATCGATGAGCAGAGAAAGCAGATGGCGCTGTTCCTGCCTGCTTGCGATAATGTCCACAAAGCCCTTTTCCAGCTGAAATTCGGCCTTTTGGAATCCCTCCGGCAATTTCTGCCGTATGGTGCCTTCGATAACCCGGGGACCGGCAAAACCGATCAGAGCCCCCGGTTCAGCGATGATCACATCTGCCAGCATTGCAAAGCTGGCGGTAACACCGCCGGTGGTAGGATCGCAGAGAACCACGAAGTAGGGTACTTCTGCCTTGGCAAGCTCTGCTACGGCGCTGGATGTCTTGGCCATCTGCATGAGAGAAAATATCCCCTCCTGCATCCGGGCGCCGCCTGAGGTTGTATAAATAATGACCGGTTTCCGTTCCTCCGCCCCTTTAAGGAGCGCCCGGCTTACCTTTTCGCCTACCACCGAGCCCATGGAACCGCCCATAAAGTTAAAAGACATAACCGCCAGTACCGCAGGTTTCCCTTCTATGGTACAGGTACCGGTAATCACCGCCTCTTTCATGCGAGCCTTGGCTTCTGCTTCCGAAAGCTTTTCTTCATAGCCTTCAAGGTCAATAGGGTTCAAAGAACGGAGATTGGCCGAAAATTCCACAAAGGATCCCTGGTCCGCCAGGTAGGCGATCCGTTCAGCTACCTCCATGCGGTAGTGATAACCGCAGGACGGACAGGTTTTAAGTGCCGCCTCAATGCTTGCCTTATCGTGGACCGTGCCGCAGGACGGACAGGGTGTATCAGTGGACATGTTCCACCTCCTTTTCTATTTCGCCGTAATAGGCCGTACCGAATTGTCCTGAACGGAATTTTTCATGGTTGATGATCCACCGCTGTTGGCTGGCATTGGTCTTGATTCCCTCTATGACAAGCTCCTGCAGGGCCCGGTTCATGCGGGCCAGGGCCCGTTCCCTGGTAGGTCCGTGTACAATAAGCTTGGCAACCATGGAATCATAGTGGGGCGGCACGGTGCAGCCGTTATAGAGGAAGGAATCGAAGCGGACTCCGGGGCCTCCCGGTACTTCGAGCCGGCTTACCTTGCCGGGGGTCAGGGCGTTAATACGGCATTCGATGGACCAGCCGTTCAGACGCACCGAGGAGGGCTCAATTTCGAGTTTCCCTTCGGTGCAGGCCAGAATTTGCTGGCGGATGATATCCACACCGGTTACAAATTCGCTTACCGGATGTTCTACCTGGACCCGGGCATTCACTTCCATGAAATAGAAATCCTTCCCGGATACAAGGAATTCGATGGTTCCCGCCCCGCGGTATTTGAGTTCCCGGAACATACGGACAGCCCCTTCGGCCATTCGATTCCGCATGGATTCATCAACCCCTGGGGATGGGCTTTCTTCTATCAGTTTTTGGTGCCGTTTCTGGACCGAACAGTCCCGTTCTCCCAGGACCAGCACGGTGCCTTTACCGTCTGCGATGATCTGAAGTTCTACATGCCGGGGGTTTTCAAGATACCGCTCAATAAATACCGTGCCGTCTGCAAAGTTTGCCAGGGCTTCGCGGCTTGCGATTGTCAGGTTCTCTGGCAATTCCGCAGCGGATCGGACGATACGCATACCCTTGCCGCCGCCACCCGCAGCGGCCTTTATAATTACGGGAAAGCCTAGCTTTTCCGCCGCAGCGATGGCTGCAGCCGGATCAGAAACCGCCCCTTCAGTTCCTGGAGTGATTGGCAGTCCGTATTTTTTTGCCGTGTTCCGGGCCTGGACCTTGTCACCCAGGAGATCAATGACATCCGGATCGGGACCGATAAAAATGAGCCCCTCCTTCTGGACTGCCCGGGCAAAATCAGCATTTTCCGAAAGAAAGCCGACCCCTGGATGTATGGCCTGGCAGCCTGTTCTGAGGGCTGCCATAATAAGGTTTTCTTTAACCAAGTAGCTTTTTGCCGACGGCGGCGGCCCGATACAAACCGCCTGATCCGCCAGCTTTACATGGAGATTATCTTTGTCGGCGGTGGAGTAAACTGCTACGGTTTCTATACCCATTTCGCGGCAGGTACGGATGACCCGGACAGCGATTTCTCCCCGATTCGCAATCAGAATTCGTTGTATCACCGGACACTCCTAAAGCCGTTTTACTTCGAAAAGGGCCTGGCCGTATTCCACGAGAGAACCATTCTCGGCTTTTACAGAAAGAATCTCACAGTCAAACTCCGCTTCCAGGTGGTTCATCATTTTCATGGCTTCGAGAATACAAAGGGTCTGGCCGGCCTTGACCTTGCTGCCCACTTCTACGAAGGGCGGTGTGTCGGGTGATGCGGCCCGGTAAAAGGTAGCCACAATGGGACTGGTGATAATTTCTCCGGTAGCGGCGGGGCTTCCCGCATTGACCGGTAGTCCCAGATGTACCGCATGGTCAGCCTTATGTGCCTGGGACGGAGCAGCTGAATGACCTGTATCCGATGCCGCCTGATGGGCCTCTGCAGCAGCCCCGCCGATTGAGACGCCGTCTAGGGCGGTCCGGATAGCACTTTCTTTGCGAAGCACCAGGTGCATGGAGCCGTCATTTAGTTCAAGTTCCGCAAGCTGGCTGGAACCAAATTTTTCTACCAAAGTAATCAGTGTTTTATCGTCCATTATTGTACTCCTGTTATATAGTCGAAGGATCTACATCGGCCTCGTAATCGACGCCGGCCACATCAAAACCATGGGCTTCCAAAAAGTCGTGCTTAAAGCCCTCTACATCCGCTAGGGTAAAGAGGTTTTCTTCAGTAATTGCATCCATGCGTGCCTTGGTTTCCTTTTGGACGTCTTCACGCATTTCCCAGTCGTCGATACGGATGCGCCGGTCCGAATCAGTGGGGACCTTTGCCGGATCTACCGCGGCAGGTCCAGCATACAGCCGGTCCTTGTAGAGCCGCACAAGTTGTTCAATACAACCCTCATGGAGACCCTTTTCTTTCATCACTTTAAATAGGGCAGAAATATATAGGGGAATGATGGGGATTACAGCGCTGGCCCGGGTTACCAGGGCCTTGTTCACCGACACCCAGGCTGCACCGCCAGTTTGAGCGAGCCGTTCATGCAGGATGTGGCTCGTTTTTTCCAGGTGTTCCTTGGCTTTGCCGATGGTGCCGTTTTTATAGATAGCCCAGGAAAGCTCTGGCCCGATATAGGTATAGGCCAGGGTCCGAACTGTTGGGGATAGCACCCCCGCCTTGGAAAGGGCATCGATCCAGAGTTCCCAGTCCTCTCCGCCCATAACTTTTACCGTATGGGCAATTTCTTCTTCCGTAGCAGGATCAGCGCTGGCAATAGACAGTTTCCCGGTCAGCATATCCATAGTCTTGCCCGAATAGGCCTGACCTATGGGTTTGATGACCGAACGGTACATGACACCGTCCCGGGGGTCGGTACGAACCGGGGACGCTAAAGAATAGATAACCAGATCTACCTGGGCGGGAAGGCCTGCCTTGGCAGCGACCTCACGGATTGCCGCTATCGCTTGATCTTTCATTTCGTTAGAAAAGGCGTCTCCGTCCAATGTTTTGGACACAAGGCCAGCCTTGGCAGCCTCTGCATCAAAGGCCAGGTTATCGTACCAGCCAGGGGTCCCCGGTTTAGTGGGAGTACCGGCCTTTTCGAAGGAAATACCCACGGTAGCAGCCCCATAGCCAAAGGCGGCTCCGATCCGGCTTGCAAGGCCATAGCCGGTGGAACAGCCGATCACCAGAGCAAGCTTTGGGCTCCCTTCGGTTCCTGAAAGTCCCGCCATGTTCCGGCGGACATAGTCTATCTGGTTCTGAACCATTTTAGCACAGCCCTTGGGATGGCTGTTCAGGCAGATATTGTTTCGTATCATCGGTTTAATTTGCACAGTAAGCTCCTTATGTTTTATTAGCAGCGCTTTAGCCCCAGTAGCGCTTTAGCCTGCAGCGCTGCCTACCAGGCACAGCCACTCTGCTTCGGCGGCAAGTTCGGTTCCCACATAGGCCTTGCCGGCCTGCTTAATCATTTTGCCCGAAACCCGAAGATTTTCGATTTCCAGGCGTACTTCTTCGTTGGGGCGGACCTGCCGGCGGAACTTCGCCTTGTCTACCGTGGCGAGGAAAAAGAGGGCATCCCCGCCGAGCACACCGGATTTTCTGAGCCCCGCGCCGCCGGCCTGAGCCATGGTTTCGATCAGGATGACCCCGGGAACCACTGGATATTGGGGAAAGTGGCCTGCGAAGAAAAACTCCGTCTCCTTAAAAATATGCCGGGCCACAATACGCTCTTCCGTAATTTCATCGATCACATCGACAAATAAAAAGGGCGCGCGGTGGGGTAAAAGCTGCTCAATTTCGTTCATTTGCCGTACCTCTTAAAGACCACAACCCCGTTGTGCCCACCAAAGCCAAGGGAGCCCGAGGCTGCTGCATCAATGGTGCCGTACTGTACCTTGTTGGGCACATAGTCCAGATCGCATTCAGGGTCGGGGTTTTCCAGGTTAATGGTAGGCGGATAGTACCCTTCGGTTATGGCCAAAATACATGCGATAGCTTCGAGTCCGCCGCCGCCAGCGATACAGTGGCCGGTCATGCTCTTGGTACTGGAGACCTTCAGCTTGTAGGCATGGTCGCCGAAGGCGAGCTTAATCATTTTGGTTTCGGTGGGATCATTTATCTCCGTACTGGTCCCATGGGCATTGTAGTACTGGACCTCTTCAGGTCTTAGCCCCGCGTCTTCCAGGGCTGCCTTAATTGCCCGGGCTCCTCCCTCCCCAGAGGGATCTGGAGCGGTAATATGATAGGCATCGGCAGTGGCACCGTAACCTGCAAATTCGGCTAAAATCTTTGCTCCCCGCTTTTTGGCATGTTCTTCGCTTTCCAGAATAAGGATACCCGCTCCCTCGCCCATGACAAAACCGTCCCGGTCTGCGTCAAAGGGGCGGCTTGCCTTTTCTGGCTCGTTGTTCCGTTTGGTAGACAGTGCCTTGAGCATCTGGAAGCCGCCAATAGCAAAGGGCACAATAGCCGCCTCGGTGCCCCCAGCAATCACCACGTCGCAGCGGCCCGCGCGGATTAAGTCTAATGCTTGACCTAGGGCGTCTGTACCGGAAGCACAGGCCGTAACCTGGGTAAAGGCCGGCCCCTTAGTCCCGTAGATCATAGAAATGTTGCCCGCCGCTTCATTGTTAATCATAAGGGGAACCGTTAAGGGCAGCATACGGCGGGGGCCGGAGGCGATCATTTTGCGGAACGATTCTTCTACCACTTCCCAGCCGCCAATACCGTTGCCGAGCACAATGCCAGTTCGTTCGGGCGTGGTTTTAAGCCGCGGCTTTGCCCCCTCAGCGATCCCGTCGGCTGGGGTGGGCTCTACAAGACCTGCCTGTTCCAAGGCCTGGGCTGCCGCTGCGACGGCAAACTGGGTAAAACGGGCCATTTTTCGAGCGTCTTTTTTATCAATCCAGCGGGAAGGATCAAAGTTTTTTACTTCTCCGGCAATTTTTACGTCAAATTCGCTGGCATCAAAGAGGGTTATGGGTCCCACTCCGCTTTTGCCCGCCTTAAGGCTGACACTGAATTCTTCTACTGTATTTCCGATGGGAGAAATAGCTCCCATTCCAGTTACAACTACCTTGGTCTTCATTTTTTCCTCCTAGATAAACATACCGCCATCGACGGCAATGACCTGACCGGTTATATAGGCTGCCTTGTCCGAGGCAAGGAACAAAGCCATGTTTGCAATATCAGACGGAGACCCCAGCCGTTTAAGGGGGATGTGGTCCATCAATTTTTCTTTAGCCGATTCTGGTATCGCATCGGTCATGTCGGTAACGATATACCCCGGTGCGATGGCATTCACCCGCACGCCGCGGCTTGCCACTTCCTGAGCAAGACTTTTAGTTACCCCGATGAGCCCCGCTTTGCTTGCCGCATAGTTAGCCTGGCCCCCGTTCCCATGAAGGCCTACCACGCTGGACATATTGATGATAGAACCGGCCTTTTTACGGATCATTTCACGGCCCACAGTACGGGCAATGAGAAATGCCGCAGTCAGATTGATGTCGAGTACTTTCTGGAAATCCTCAAGGCTCATCCGGAATGCCAGGCCGTCCTTGGTAATTCCCGCGTTGTTTACCAGAATGTCAAAACCGCCAGCATCTTTTTGCACTGCTTCTATGCAAGATTCTATTTCTGAGAGTTTAGAAAGGTCCGCTGTAATCCAATGAAGTTTGCCCTTAGCCTGTTCCTGTCGCTGTGCCAAATCTTCTGGTTCCTTTGTACTCAAGCCCCAGACTTCGGCTCCTTCTGCGAGGAATGTATCCACAATAGCCTTTCCGATACCCCGGGATGCGCCGGTTACCAGGGCTTTTTTACCTTCAAGCTGTAAGGTTGTATTCATGATCTGCTCCTATAGTTTTATGGCTGTTCCAGGTTGGCAAGGGCTGCTTGTATATCCGCGAGGGTTCCTGCCCCATAACAGGGGATGGTACTGCCCGTATCTTTCCAGAGACCCTGCAATACCTTTCCGGGGCCTGTTTCAAGTACCGCATCTACCGCAAGCTCAGCAATTTGAGCTTCTTCGCTGGTCCAGCGGACCGGTTCGGTAATCTGCCGGAGGGCCAGTTTTTTTGCTTCCTGGCCGGAAAGGACCTGCTTACCCGTAACGTTAGAAAAAAGGGCAATCCGCGGGTCCATGAATGTAGTTGCTTCCAGCACCGGTGCAAAATCTTCCAGGGCTTCCGCAACTAAGGGTGAATGGAAGGGCCCTGCTACCTGCAGCCGTACTACCCGGCGGGCTCCGACGGCCTTGAACCGTTCTTCTGCCTCCGCAAGGGCGCCCGCGGTTCCCGCAACCACGACCTGTTTGGGACTATTAAAATTAGCTGCATAGAGACCACTAAGGCCCCATTCCCGCCATTCGGCAATCAGGGCATCCACCTGCTCTCCGGGAAGTCCCAGAATGGCGGCCATGCCGGGAGCTGAGCCCGCATCAGAAGCAGCAAGTCGGTCCGCTACCCTTTGCATTGCCTTGCCCCGGGCACTCACGAGCTTAAAACAGTCTTCTGTACAGATGACGCCGGAAACAGCCAGGGCCGCATATTCGCCGAGGCTAAAGCCCGCCACGGCTTCTGGCTCAATACCCTGTTCTCGCAGCACCGAGGCGGCGGCCAGGTTTGCCAAGCTTATGGTTGGCTGGCTTATATCTGTCCGTTTTAGCTCCTCCGCACTGGCTGTTTCGAGCAGGGCCTTCATGTCCATCCCCGCCGCCTCGGAAGCCAGGGTAAACAGTTCCTTTACCGTTTTGCTTGCGTTGTACAGATCCAGGGCCATTTGGGGATACTGGGCCCCCTGGCCGGGAAATAACAGGGCTATGCGCTTTTTTGTTACCATACGATAAGGTTCCCCCCATAGGTTAGTCCGGCGCCGAAACCAAGCGTCATAATCAGGTCTCCTTTTTTTAACCCCCCAGTCCGATTCAGCTCATCCAAAGCTATGGGAACAGAGGCTGCGGATGTATTGGCATATTCTTCTATGTTAAGGAAAAATTTTTCTTCCGGTATGCCGAGCCGTTTTGCGGCGGCCTGCACGATCCGCGCATTTGCTTGGTGCGGTACAATACGGGCAATATCATCAACAGAAATACCTTCTTCCTGTAAAAGCCGTTCCATAGTATCGGTTACCGCCTTTACAGCGAAGTTGTAGACCGCCCGGCCGTTCATTTCTATTACAGGACCGGCTTCCAAGGTTTCCCCCGCCTTGTAAGGATTCCGGGTTCCTCCCCGGCGCATGATGAGGTAGTCTCCGCCAGAACCGTCGGCTCCAAGAATAGAGCGGAGAAGGCCCCGTTTCCCAGGGCCGCTTGCCGGAGCATCGGTTTTATCAATAATGACCGCGCCGGCGCCGTCTCCGAAGAGAACACAGGTACTCCGGTCCTGCCAGTTTGTGATTTTAGATAAGATTTCCGCTCCGATGACCAAGACCCGTTTGCGGTCGCTGCGAACGCTCAGAATGCCTGCTGCAGTTTCCACTCCATAAATAAAGCCCGTGCATCCTGCCACCAGGTCCATTGCAGCCGCTTTGTGTGCACCGAGCCGATCCTGAACAAGGCAGGCGGTGGAAGGAAAGCCAAAAAAGTCAGGACTGGCGGTTGCCACAATGACCGCATCGAGGCTTACCGCGGCAGCTTCCAGGGATCCATTGAGACTCTTGTCCTTATCCAGAAGCATTTTTAAAGCTTCCTGCGCAGCTGCAACCGCAAGATCGCTTGTTGCGGTTTGTTCATCCGCCACATGGCGGTTTCCTATGCCAGTATGGGAACGGATCCACTCGTCGGAAGTGTCCAGAGTTTTAGCCAATTCGTCATTGGTAATCCGGCGAGCGGGTACGGCTCGTCCGGTTGCTACAATTTCAAAAGCCATAGATGCTCCTTAAAATGACAAAAATAATACATAATGTCATGCTGTTTTATATAATAACAAGAAATGTAAAAATGTCAACCTAATCAAAGTAGATGTAATAGGTCGGAATAGTTAAAAATTTGGTCGATTCATTCCTGCAAATACATGGCTATGATAGGTAAGGCGGCAAAAGACTTAGTGCAGAGCGGACTGATTCCAAAGGTCAAGAATTCTTGATTTAGTGGCGGGAATTTCTTTGGGCTGCAGATCTTCGAGCAAAACAGGAATATCAGTTTTGCCGATGGATCTCAGCCGGCGGAACAGACCCAACCAGTCGAGGTCTCCTGTTCCAGCAGGGAGTGACTTGGATTTAATCGGACCGCAGCTGCCTTCGGTTATCCGGTAATCTTTTGCATGGATAGCCACGATATGTGCTCCAAAGGAGGCAAAACAGTCATCAAGGAAACTGTCTTGGCTAACCACACCGGTTTTTCCTATCAGATTGACCGGGTCAAAGATGACTCCCAAAGAGGGAGAATCAATGTCTTTAAGAAGCCGTTGCATCAAACGGGGAGAAGAAATTGTGTGGGTATCTGCCACTGGTTCAATACCGATGATAACAGGTTGGGAATGAGCGGCTATTTGTTCTGCCCTTCTTACAAGACGGTGTACCGATTCACAAAATAGCTCGTAGGTAGCTTCTGTTGCGGTATCAGGATGAAAGGAACAGTCAGGATTGCGGGAGCCAGTTTCTGTTCCCACGATAGTGCAGTGAAACTCCGGTGCAGCTTGGATATGTTGTTCGAACCGGGTCAATTCCTGCTCTCGAGTTTCGGGGTCTGGATGAACCGGATTAATATAACAGCCCAGTACAGCAATACCAATTTGATGCTGCTCAAACGCTTTGGTTACGGCATGTACATCAATATCCGCAGGATAACGCGGTGCATCGGGCAAGGCTTTTGAGATTGCAAGCTGAATACACTGGACCCCTGTTTCGGCGATACGGTTTGCCAAAATCTCAGCAGGCAGCCGCCCGAAATCGTGAGCCCTGGCTCCAATAGTTATCATGGAATCACTATATATTGATTTTGAAAGGTTGGGAATATGGTAATAGCACTTTCTGGACACGAGGCTAATGATAAAAATCTTTATGACGATACGGTGAATCTTCAATCCGCGCTCGACAAAATTTCTCTGCTGGGAGGCGGACAGGTACTTTTAAAAGAAGGTGTTTTTTACTCGGGGCCCCTCAAACTTCGTTCAAACGTCCATGTTCATATTGAAAAGGATGCGACCCTTTCTTTCATTTTTGATCTAGAACGGTATCCTCCAGTATGGACCCGCTGGGAAGGGGTTGAATGCTGGGCGATGCATCCGCTTTTGTTTGCACAAAACAGTCATCATATTATTCTAAGCGGTTCTGGAACTATCGACGGAAACGGGCAACCCTGGTGGAATATGCTAAGACAGGCAAAGGCAGAAAAACGGTCCGTACCGATCCATCCGGTTGAGCTTCAGTTTGCGGCACTGAATCCGGGCTATCGGGAACAACCGTCCGGTGGCGGTGGCAGGGAAATTCAATTTTTAAGACCTCCCCTCGTACAATTCTTACATTGCTCAGATATAGAAATACGGGAACTTACCCTGCAAAATTCACCTTTTTGGAACACCCATTTAGTGTACTCTCGTAATATACATGTGGTGAACGCACAGTTTATCAATCCCCATGAGGGACCAAATACAGACGGGTTAAATATAGATTCCTGTATAGATGTTACCATAGAGGGTTGTTCTTTTGATGTTGGAGATGACTGCCTTGGTCTAAAATCAGGAGCTGGTGAGGATGGCCTGCGGGTCGGAAGACCCACAGAACATATAAAGATACAGGGATGCTCTATGAGAGGCGGCCATGGTGGCGTTGTGATTGGTAGTGAAACTGCCGGCGGTGTGAGGGATGTGCGTATTAAAAACTGTAACATGAAAGGGACCGACCGGGGCTTGCGGATTAAGACCCGTCGGGGCCGTGGAGGTGTAATAGAAGATATCAGTCTTAGCAATTGCCGTATGGAAGGTGTTATCTGCCCAGTTGTACTGAACTGTTACTATGGCCCTGGGGGACCTACTTCAGATTCTCCGGTATTTAGCCTTACACCGCAACCGATAGAATCCACGACGCCTCGTATGCGCCGAATTGAGATTTCCCATCTTGAAGCTGTTGATTGTAAAGCCGCAGCAGCTTTTATCGTTGGCCTCCCTGAACAACCTATAGAAGGTGTTCGTATATCAGACAGCTCATTTTCTTTATCATCGGATCGGTCGGTTCCATCAAGCGAAGCTGCCATGTACCGGGGCTTGCCAGAACCGCGGGGCAGAGGGATCCGAATACGAAATGTAAACGGGCTTACCCTCTCTAGAATCACGGTCAACTTCCCGGAAAAAAGCAATGAACTTAAGGATGCCCTGCTACTGGAGGATGGTGTTTCCCGCTATCAATTTTTTACTAAATGAACTGCAAAGCCGCCTATTTCTTTGTCGAGGTAAATGACCTTTAATCGGCCTTTTTCGTATTTTGCAGTTTCTTCTACACCGGCGAATCCAAACTGACCAAGATAGGTGAGGGCCCGTTCAACATTGTTGCAGCTCAGCGCGAGATGCCCCTTTGTGCCTCTGCCTGGACTTTTCATGATTTCCAGTGATTGACCTGAAAAAATGGATGATGTGCCTTCTCTTATTGTAAAACCCAGGTTGTTAAAGAATGATGCGGTTGTCTGTGCTTCCGCATCGCTTGTTTCGTTAATGCCTATATGGGCAAAGGCAAAGCCCTGCAGTGCGAGCCGGGACTGTATGCACAGGGCGGTGATTTTATCCCATTGTTCGTTGGCTATTAAATCTTCTTTGACCATCCAGGACCCGCCGATGGCTGCGACCGAAGGTATTCTTGCATAGGAACCTATATTCTCTAGATCGATTCCTCCGGTGGGCACAAATTTGATGGAGCTAAAGGGAGCAGAGAGTGATTTTACCATAGCCGGTCCCCCAGATGCCTCTGCGGGGAAAAACTTAAAGGTCTCAATTCCCAACTCGAGCCCAGCTTCTATAATTGATGGATTGTTCGCGCCAGGAATAATGGGTAAACCCTGACTGCGGCAATATTCAATGGTCGAAGCATTAAAGCCCGGCGAAACGACGAACTGGGCTCCCGCATTCCGAGCCCGTTCGGCCAGATTACGGTTGATAATAGTTCCTGCACCGACGATAAGCTCTGGGCATTCAGCATGAAGCCGGCGTATGGATTCTTCCGCAGGCAGGGTGCGGAAGGTAATTTCTGCCACGGGGATGCCGCCAGCGATTAAAGCCCTTCCTAACGGAACCGCTTTTTTAGGGTCTTCTATGGTAATAACAGGCACGAGGCCAATGTCTTGTATCTTTTCAAACACCGATTCCATGGTATTTACCTCCATGCACACTATAGCATATAAAAATAAAAAATGGAATAATGTTTCAAAAATAATTGACGAAAAAATCCAGTAGTGTATAATAAAAGTCGGACTTGAGGAGGAATGAAATGCATCGGATCATAAGCTTTGGCGAAATCATGCTTCGTTTAAAATCTCCGGACCATGAACGGCTCTTTCAATCTCCGGTACTCGAAGCACGTTTTGGCGGAGGGGAAGCAAATGTGGCGGTCTCTCTGGCTCTTTTTGGAGAATCTGCGGCTTTTGTTACTGCCCTGCCGGATAATCCTCTTGGGAATGCTGTGGTTCAGGAGCTACGAAAATATGGGGTCGATACAAGCATGATAAAACGGACAAGCGGCCGCATGGGGATCTATTTTCTTGAAGCGGGAGCAAACCAGCGGCCTTCCAACGTTGTGTATGATCGTGAGGGATCCTGCATTTCCCGTGTCCAAGCCGGTGATTTTGACTGGCTTCGTATTTTTTCTGGGGCCTCCTGGTTCCATATCACGGGGATTACTCCAGCCCTTTCGCAATCTGCAGCGGATACTGCTTTGGAAGCAATGCAACAAGCAAAAGTTTCAGGTCTACAAGTGTCGATAGACCTCAACTATCGGAAAAAATTATGGAACTATGGGGTGAGTGCTCCGCAGATCATGCGGCAATTGGCGGCCTACGCGGACGTTATTATTGCCAATGAGGAAGATATCCAGGCTAGTTTGGATATCAAAGCTCATCAAATTGATGTAAAAACCGGTGTTTTGGACAAGGAAGTCTATCGAACACTGGCTGTTCAGGTTAAGGAAGCGTTTCCTTCTGTTCACACGGTTGCGATTACCCTCCGGGAGAGCCATTCGGCGGATTACAATGGATGGTCTGCGGTGCTGCACGGTAAAACTGGATTCTATCAATCTCGTTCATACGAAATAACCGACATTGTCGACAGGGTTGGCGGCGGAGACAGTTTTTCTGCAGGACTCATATACGGGTTACTTAATTTTTCTGGGGATGAACAAAGAGCTTTGGAGTTTGCTGCAGCCGCATCGGCCCTGAAGCATTCAGTAATCGGCGATTTTAATCTGGTGACCCTTGCTGAAGTGGAGCAGCTTCTTAAAGGGGATGGCTCAGGCCGGGTTCAGCGCTAAAAAGTACGCAGAGGAGTCTACTATGGAATTACATGTTCGATATTCGAACCATCCAGAAGATGCAAAGTATTATGATACGGAAACACAGCGGAAACACTTTTTGGTGGAGGCTGTGTTCGTGCCTGGGAAACTGCAGCTGACCTATACGCATCAGGATCGGGTCATTTTTGGAGGAGCTATGCCGACGGGAAGGGCCCTCAGTCTTGAAGCGGGCAAAGAGCTTGGGAGTAGTTTCTTCCTTGAACGCAGGGAACTGGGCTGCATCAATATTGGTGGGACTGGTACGGTCACCGCTGACGGACGGAGCTATACCCTTAAGAAGGGTGATGGACTATATATCGGTATGGGAACGAAGGATGTGAGCTTTGCTTCCGAAGATCCCTCGCTGCCTGCTAAGTTTTATGTAGTAAGTTCGCCGGCTCATCAAGCATATCCGACAGTACGGATTGAACAAAAGCAGGCGAATCCCCGCAGACTTGGCAGCCAGGAGACATCGAACGAACGGACCATCTATCAATATGTGCATCCTGCGGTCTGCAAGAGCTGCCAGCTAGTTATGGGGATGACGGTCCTTGAAAAGGGCAGTGTCTGGAATACGATGCCCTGTCACACCCATGAAAGGCGGATGGAAGTGTATTTCTATTTTGATATGGTCAGCGATACCAGGGTGTTCCACTTTTTCGGTGAACCCTCTGAGACCCGGCATCTTGTGGTGGCGAATGAGCAGGCGGTAATATCTCCGAGTTGGTCCATCCACTCTGGGGTCGGAACGGGACAATATACCTTTATCTGGGGGATGGCAGGGGAAAACCAGAATTTTGATGATATGGATTTTGTAAAACCAGAGGATTTACGCTAGGAGGGGATATGGGCGGAATATTAGAATCTTTCCGATTGGATGGAAAGGTTGCGATTGTTACCGGCTGCCATAAAGGGCTGGGCCAGCGGATGGCGACCGCCCTTGCCGAGAGTGGTGCAGATATAGTGGGGGTGAGCTTTTCATCTGAAGCAGCGGAAACGAAGGCTGCTGTAGAGGCTGCGGGCCGGAAATTTGTTTATGTTTCGGCGGATCTTAGGTCTACCAAGCCCATACAAAACATTATTCAGACCGCCCTTGATGCGTATGGGCGGATCGACATTTTAGTAAACAATGCGGGGATTATTAAACGGAATGATCCCCTTGAGTTTTCTGAAGATGACTGGGACGAGGTTATGTCGATTAACCTGAAAACTCTCTTTTTCCTGTGCCAGGCCGCAGCCCGGCATTTTGTGGCCCAGAAAAAGCCGGGTAAAATTGTTAATGTGGGGTCCCTGTTGAGTTTTCAGGGCGGCATCCGGGTACCTTCCTATACGGCAAGCAAATTCGGTGTCCGGGGTCTTACTATGCTGCTTGCCAACGAATGGGCGAAATATGGCATTAACGTGAATGCAATTGCACCGGGCTATATGGCAACAGATATTACTGTGCAGCTCCGGGAGGATCCTGAGCGGAGCAGGGCGATTCTGGAACGGATTCCTGCAGGCCGCTGGGGAAAGCCGGAAGACCTCGCAGGGGCGGTGGTGTACCTTGCTTCTCCCGCTTCGGATTATGTGAATGGTACTACCCTCGCGGTAGACGGGGGCTGGCTGGCCCGCTGAAGGAGCAAAAGCTGAGGGAGACTTAGCTGAGGCTCTGTCCCCGGCGGGTTTTTTGCCCCGGGGCAGCTGTTCCTGCGAATGGCTGTTCCCAGCCTAAAATTGCTGATATCTCGGCAGCAGCTGCTTGTATTCTTTCGATATACATAGCTTTTTTTTCTTCTTTGAAGCGGAATATAGGCCAGGATACGCTGATGGCGGCTACCGCCTTGCCTTCATAATTGAAGACCGGCGCTGCGAGACAGGTTATACCTTCCTCATGTTCCTCCCGGTCAGCAGCAATACCGCTCAGGGCAATGTCATGCAGTTCCAACTCGAGACTCGTCTTGTTTTTTATAGTATGGGGCGTAAAGGGTACCAGGGAAAGCCGGGAGATATGTTCCTTTTGTTCGTCCTTGTCCATATAGGCAAGCAAGGTTTTCCCAATGGCTGTGCAGTACAGGGGAATCCGTTTACCAAGCCGGGAATACATGCGGATAGTATATTTTGACTCAATCTTGAGGATATAAATGGCATCGTTCTCGTCCAAGACCCCCATGTGCACCGTTTCCCCCAGATCGGCGGAAAGCCGCTCCGCAATGGGCCGGGAGACTGAGGGTATATCAATGTGATCCAGCGCCCTGGCTCCTAAACTAAAAAGTTTCAGGGTTAAAAACCAGCGGTCTCCTTCGTCCTTTTTTACATAACCCAATTCTTTTAAAGTTTGCAAAAAGCGGTATACCGTTGGTTTTGCAAGTTTTGTCTTTTTTGCCAGATCTTCCAGATTTATACCCGACACCGACGACAGGGTATTTAAAATTGTAAAGGTCCGGTCGACAGCGCTGATTCGTTTTGGTGCACTCATGCCGAAAAATAACGCTCCGCATTCCTAAAGGATATATCTGCAACAATGCGATCCAGGAGTGAGGGCTCATTGGGGATTTCCCCCGCTTCCGCCCAGGACCCGATCAGGTTGCAGAGGATCCTGCGGAAATATTCATGCCGCGGATAGGAGAGGAAGCTGCGGGAATCGGTCAGCATGCCAATAAAACGGGGCAAGAGGCCAAGATTCCCCAGAATTTTCATCTGTTCTTCCATACCATCCCTGTGGTCGCAGAACCACCAGGCGGATCCAAGCTGTATCTTACCAGGAATTTCATCCCCCTGGAAGCATCCCATGAGGGTTCCGAGTACATAATAGTCCTTGGGGTTCAGGCTGTAAAGGATCGTTTTAGGGAGGGCCTTCCGGCTTTCCATGAGGTCTAAGAGCTTTGAAAGGTTAGCCGCAATATGATGGTCATGAACAGCATCAAAGCCGGTGTCCGGTCCGAGGCTGTCAAATTTAACAGCATTGTTGTTTCGGATAGCTGCCAAATGGAGCTGCATGGCCCAGCCATTTCTTTTATACTCTCCAGCAAGGAACAGGAGGAGGTAGGTCCGGTACGAGTCAGCCTCTTGCTGGCTGATTGGATTTCCATTCAGGGCTTTAGTGAAGACCTGGTTTACTTCTCGTTCCCACTCAGCGCCGGTTGCGCCGTTTTCTGCCACTGCGAAGGGAGGGTATTCCAGGGCATGGTCTGATGCTCGGCATCCTAAGCTGTTAAAATAGGTAATACGGTCAGATAACACTTCGCGAAGATCCAGAATGCTCTTTATTGGCTTTTTTGTCGCATCTGAAAGTTTTCTGATATATTCTGCAAAGCCTGCGAGGTGTATATTGAGTGCCTTGTCGGGTCTAAAGGAAGGCAGTACTTTAGTCTCCGTGTCTTGTGCCTTACCGATAGCTTTGTGCCACTCGAGGCTGTCCGCAGGATCGTCGGTAGTTCCCACCGCAAAGACATTGAATTGCTTAAAGATGCCATGTACTGACAGCTCAGACCGTTCCGCAAGCTGCCGGTTTGCCTCTTTCCAGATGAGGGGCGCAGTTTCTTCGTTCAAAACCTCATGTATGTTAAAATAGCGCTGTAATTCGAGGTGTGTCCAATGGTAGAGCGGATTTCCCACCAGGTAGGGAACGGTCCTTGCCCAGGCAAGGAATTTATCGTAGGCTTCAGCTGATCCTGTTATATAGGTTTCCGGTATGCCGTTGGATCTCATGGCACGCCACTTGTAATGATCCCCGCCAAGCCACACCTCAGCAAGATTCGTGAACCGTTTGTTTTCGGCTATCTCCCGGGGATTAAGATGGCAATGGTAATCAAAAATAGGTTGATGAACGGCCACCTCGTGATAGAGCCGTCTACTCGTCTCGGTGGTAAGCAGAAAATCCTTGTCCATAAATGGTTTCATGGCAGTCTCCTCGCATGGATTGGTTACAGTATAATCGGTGAATGATATTCATAACAGATTTTTGTCCTGCTGTTGTCGTATATTGTCCGGAGAACCTAATAGCACTCTGCCAGAAATCGCCGCAAGGGTTTGCTGAAAAATCATGCCTAAAATTGCGGGTACTGCAGCTTTTTCTGGGAAAAAAGCAATGGCAAGGGTCGCCGCTGCGCTAATATTTCGCAGTCCGACTGAAAAAACAAGCGTCCGTTCTACCGGGGTTTCACATTTTCCGACAATACCGGCAATCTTACCTAATAAAAATCCAACTAAGCTCAAAAATATTCCCTGTAAAGCAATGATCCATAGACTTTTCTGGAATAGATCTACTTTTGGAGCAACGGCAGAAGTGTTTGCAGCAATGACAAGGAGCAAAAATAACTTGGAAAATACTCCCAACAATGGGCTCGTCCGAGCGGGAATACGGCCTTGACTGAGTTCATTCAGCCAAACACCTATTATGGTGGGAACCACTACCATTCCGGATAAAGAAAGCATCATTCCCCGGCTATCGATATGTACTGCAGTTCCTAATAACTGGGTTACTGTAAATGGAACCAAAAATGGCGCTAATAGGGTATCAAACAGAATGAGACTCAGTGATAGTGCTCCGTGTCCTGAAAAGATTGAATTCCAGATAAAACCTGAGACTGCCGTAGGGATCGCAAAAAGGAGTATGAAACCTGCGGTTATTTCATGATCCAGGGGATTCCAAATACTTCCCAAGAGGAGCGCGAGACCGGGCATAATAATATGAGCGGTGATAAAAAAAATGAGAATAGGGAGGGGATTTTTAATAGTCTCTTTCATCTGTGAAAACCGGAGTTTCAAAGCCCCTGAGAGGGTCATAAACCCAAATAATACCGGGACATAGGGTTTAAGAATAATGAAAGCATCTGGAAACAGATAACCAGCAGAGACTCCGACTGGTGTAAGCAGGGGCATGGTTTTGTCTAAGATACCATTTAAGGTGCTAAACCATTTTTGTACGCTGTGTTTTCCAGCCGATATCATATGATATCCTTGTAAATGAAATATTGTTTCAATATTACGGGCTTTCTGTATAAAGTCAAGGCTATAGATTAAATTATCTATTGTCAAAATTAAAATATTGTTCCAAAATATTAAGGGGTATCATAGTGGGTTGTAAAAATAATAGAAGAATTGGTTTCCTGCTCGCAAATATTCATTCTGGGGCTGCTCTTAAGTTGTGGCCTCCACTTATCGATGAAGTTAAAAAAGTATCCGCAGAACTGTATTTGTTTCCTGGAGGGCGGTTGAATGCTACTGATCCAGAAGAGACCTTAAAGAACACTATCTATAAATACGTAGCAACCCATGTTGATGGAATTATAAGCTGGGCTTCCAGCCTTGGCGGTTTTGTTTCAATGCAGGAATTGACTAATTTTCATAAAAAAGAATTCGATTCAATTCCCTTGGTTACCATGGCACATGCAATACCAGGGGTTCCCAATGTTGAGATCGATGCTTATCATGGAATGTATCCTTTGCTGGACCATCTATATCTCAAACATGGATACAAAAAAATCGCATATCTGCAAGGTCCGATTGAACACAAATCAGCTCAGGATCGTTTTCGTGCGTTTAAAAATTATTTTATACAAAAGGGTATAAAGCTCGACGAAAGACTTATTTCTTCTCCTCATGCATGGAATGAAGGAGCTCGTGCTATAGAAGAATTGATAATAGAGCGTGCACTAATTCCAGGAAAAGATTTTGATGCCCTAGTAGCAGCCAGTGATATGCAATTGTATGATGCACTACAAGTTCTTCTTGAACGGGGTGTCCAGATTCCTCAGGATATAGGAATTGCTGGGTTTAATGACTCGATTGAAAGCCGTATTGCTGTCCCATCCTTTACCACGGTTCGTCTCCCCTTTGAAGAACAGGCATTAACAGCTTTTCGAGATCTCATAAAAGTGCTAAACGGGCAAAAGGCTGTAAGTGATAAGATTCTCGAAGGCCGACTTGTTATTCGGAATTCTTGCGGATGCTCTCTTGTAAATGATGTGGGAAAATTATCTTGTTTTGGTACAGGCTTCGATAATTCAGAAACTTGTGAGAATATAGATGAACAGATTGAAAAGGCAAAGAAAGTAATAAAATTAGAAATAGATGGATATTTTTTTGGAAAAGACGGGCCGGAAATAATAGCAGATTCATTCTTTGTAAGTGTAACTAAAAATACAGATGTTTTTTTTAAGGAATTTTCATCAATTCTAAATGTTCTAATAGAAAAAAAATACAATATTGCCCTATGGCAGGATGTAATTTCATCAATTATGTATAAAACAAAAAATTTGCTGCCTGAAACATTACGTGAAAGGGCGATTTTATTGCTAGATCAAGCCCGACTTATTGTGGCAGATGCGGTTGTTCGGGTTCAGCAGATGCAACAGTGGATGTCTGAAAAACAATGGACTATTATACGAGACCTGGAAAAGAGTCTTATTAATGTTCAAAACCGACATGAAATATCTACTATTGTTGCAAGATGGCTGCCATTGCTTAATATTTCATCAGCCTATATTGTCGAGAAAAGACAAAAAGAAGATTTGTATGAACTGATAGCTGGATTTGGTGAAAGTACGATTTTTTCATTTGATAAACCCTTGTTATGTGAACAAGGTGAACTTGTTCCTAGTTCAGTATTTCAATCCAAGCCAGGTACCGTATGGATTGTTGAACCATTGTGTGCAAAAAAAACGTTCCTTGGTTGGATTGTACTTAGTTTGGGATTTCCGGTAGGGACAATTTATGAAGAGATTCGAGTAGCAGTGTCTAATTGTATACTGAATCTACAAGCTATAGATCTAATTCGGAAAGCACAATCTCAGGCTGAAACTGCAGAAAAAATAAAATCAAAATTTTTAGAAAATATAAGCATCGTATTCTTTAGACCTTTGCAACAGATTGCCGAGATTACCCATGACATTGAAGTAAGTATAAACGGAACGTTCAATAAAAATATAATAAATAAAATAAAAGCTTTAAAATTATTATCTGTAAAACAATTATTATATTCACAAGATATTATTGAATTAGCTAAAACTGAGGCTGGAGACCTTGAGCTTGATACCTATCTTATTCCGATAAAATATATACTTAAAGAAGTTTCAAAAAATGATGCTGTAAAATGTATAATAGTTCCACAATATGATCTTCCGCTCTTGCTTGTTGATCCAGATAAGTTAAAAAAAATATTTGCAATTATTTTTAACCATTATAAAATTAGCAATGTCGTATATAAAATACATAGAAATTATTTTATTTGCATATTTAATGTCAATAAAAATGAATCACAAATACTTCCAGCATTAGATCCACCGCTTTTATTAGCGCAACGGCTTGCTGCAGCCCATGGTGGCTTACTTGAGTATGAGAATAGATCAGATGATTATGCATTCTGGTTACTGAAGCTTCCGTTACCCTGTTCCGTAGGTGAAAACGCTGATTTGAATGTAAAAGAGGGAGAAATAATATATATTAAATCGGATAAAGAAGTAAAAACAGTTAATGAATTGTTTTCAGATATTAAAAATGGGATACAATTTCTGTCGCCCGTTGCAATTTATTCAAATCTTAATGCGCTTAGGAATGCCGCAATGATAATTTTAGATCAAGATGAGTCAAAGGATACCCTTGTTGGTGTTATAAATAATATATCGAATAATCCTATAGCTAAAAATATTCCAATTGTTTTTCTTGTACGAGATGAAGTTCGTAACAAGAGAGTAAAAAATATTTCAAATTATTTTGGAAAAAATGTTGATGCTCACAAAGAATACAATATTGTTATTATTAATCAAAATGCTTCTCATTTAGAAAAGTATATGGCTATATCTTCAAATAATGAAATAATTAATATGTTGGTTCTTAATAGTATTGAAGAGATAAATGATTATGTAAATAAGGGTTTAAAGATTAATGCAGTAATGTTATTCGATATTAACGTGATGGTAATATCGAGTATAAAGAAAATATTCCCTGTTAATTTTAGACCTACCATAATAGGTATTTTTACCCATTTAATTCGTGAACAAGACTTAAATTGTATTAAAGATGAAAATAATATTATTGTATTTAATGATGGTGTTTATAACAATACTGAGCTTAAATCATTATTGTATGAGGTGGTAGAAGGGAAAAAAATACTATCATCTTATACGAATATCATTGTAAAAAAATCATTATACTATCTTAATGAACATCTTTCTCAGCAAATAATGCGCTGGAAACTTGCAGATTACGTTTCTGTAAACGAAGATTATTTAACAAGGATATTCAAAAAAGAACTAAGCATTTCACCTTGGGATTATTTAATTCGTTTAAGAATTACACAATCTAAACATTATTTGCTTACTACATCAGAGACAATAGCTCAAATTGCCTCGAAAACAGGGTTCAGCGATCAGGCTTACTTTTGCAGAGTGTTTCATAAAATGGTAGGTGTTTCACCTCTTGTTTTTAGAAAATCAGGTTCAGAAGGAAAGTCGGAATAATACAAAAATATTTCGTTTTATTTTTTTTAGTATATGTATAATAGAATTAATACAATTATAATTTAGGAACTTGATGTAATGAGTATACAAGATTTTAGACCAATAGAGTTATCTAAACTTATTGCCCTATCACAGATTAAAAGGAATCCTGTAGGTTCTTTAATATGGAATTATGAAACAGGATTATTTTTATCATCTTTATGGAGACTCGCAAATAAACTTGATGATAAATATTTATTGTCCTATGTTATTGAACATGCCGATTACTTAGTATCTCATGATGGAACTATTAAAGGATATAAAGAGGATGAATATAATCTTGATCAAATAAATACCGGCAAGGTATTACTTTTGATATACGAAAAACTAGGAATAAATAAATATTTACTTGCAGCGGAACGTCTACGAAAACAGCTGGTGAATCAGCCAAGAACCATAAGCGGTGGTTATTGGCATAAAAAGATATATCCATACCAGATATGGTTGGATGGTTTATATATGTATGGTCCCTTTGCGGTAAAATGGGGGCTAATTAAAAATGAACCACTTCTTATAGAAGAAGTGATTCGTAACATGGTGCATATTTATAACAAAACACGGGATGAAAAATCTGGTCTCCTTAGACATGCATGGGATGAAAGCAAATCTCAACGATGGGCTGATCCAACAAATGGTCAATCTCCCCATATGTGGGGAAGGGCAATGGGGTGGTATGTAATGGCCCTGGCTGATATATTAGAAATGCTTCCGGATACATACAATATAAATGGCCACAATAAAAAAGAATTAATTGATATATTCAGCACAATATTGAATACATTAGTAACGTACCAAGATTCTAATGAAAAAATGTGGTATCAGGTATTAGATCGGGGCCATCAGAACGGAAATTACCTTGAGACTTCCTGCTCGGCTATGTTCTGTTATGGATATGCCCAAGCTGCAAAGATGAAAATCGATCTATATGTAAATCCACTTGTAGTAGCAGAAGATACATTTTGGGGGATCTCAAATAAATATCTTAAATTTGAAGATGATGGTTCGGTCAATCTTCACGGTATTTGCAAAGTAGCAGGATTAGGAGGAAATCCATATCGTGATGGTAGCTATGCTTATTATATTAATGAGCCTGTTATCGCAAATGATTTTAAAGGAGTTGGTCCATATATTCTTGCTGGCACAGCACTACAGTGAATCATACTGCACGGTTTTTCTGTATTTATAAATAATTATTTGAACAACTATTAATGCACTGACTCCCATCATCATATTACTTATCATCATTGCGAGTCCTAATCCCTCAGTTTTTAAGTTTGTAAAATGCTGAAAATACCATAGAGGAGGAATTCTAAATGCAAAAAGGCGAAGAAGATTTAAAATCATAGCAGTTCGAGTGTATCCAAAACCATATAATAACCCCATAACAGAACTTGAGATAGCAAGTAAAATTGATGCATACCGTTCATATTGATATACTCGGCTTATCTCATTAGCAAAAGTAACGTCACCTTTTGCAAAAAGATTTACAAGCCAATCTTTTCCGATACTCATCGCAAAGAAAATAATAAGACCAAAAATGAAATTAATAATAAAAGTGATTTTATAAGCCTCTATCGCTCGTTTTGTATTTTGGTTTCCAAGGTTTTGGCTAATGATGGTAGCTTCCGCTTCCTGGAATCCAATAGGTGGCATTGTTGCAATACCCCCTATGCGATTAGAAACACCTAAAGCACCAATTGCCATACTGCCATAAGCGGCGCTCATGGTATTAACTACTGCTTTTCCATAATTAAAAATAAATTTTTCAAGGAATACAGGTAGTGAGAGTGTTAATATCTCGTGAGCGGCAACATAATTTAAACCTTCTGTTTTAATTATTCCAATTATTTTTTTCCCTTCGTTTCTCATAAAAGATAGAACCGCTATAATGGATACAATCGCCTGTGCAACGAGGGATGCTAATGATAAAGATATAGCTCCTAAATGAAAGTAATGTAAAAAAATCAGTGTTGCAACAAGCTTTATGATAAGAATCAAAGTGTTAACCCAGAATATTGTTTCTGAGTTTCCCCAAGAACGTTCAATTGTAAAATAAAAGGTGTTGATAAAGATAAAGACTAGACCGATAAGCTCAAGTCGGAATAATTCAATCCCTGGATGCAATAGATCTTGAGGTATTTTAAATAATTGCAGAATCCAAGGTGCAAGCGGCAGAGCTGTGACAAGTATTAGAATAATGAAACCTGTAATGAGAAATAAAAAGGTTGCAATATAACGTTGCATATGCTGGTAATCCTGACTGCCAATTTTTTTAGCAATAAGGACTCCACCGCCAACCCCAAGGCCGGCACTTACCGCAGCAAAAAGTGACTGAATCTGGGAAATAAAAGATACAGTCGAAACGATTCGGGCACCAAGTGAAGCAGCAATTAATGTATCAATTATTCCAAATAGCTGGCTAATACTATTGTAAAATACTAATGGTAAGCCAATATTAAAAATAATAGTCCAGAGGTTCCCATGAAGGATAAATTCTCGCCGAATGGAATTCTTATGTTTATTCTGTCGGTGCATAGATCTTTTATACCAATTTTTATACTTAAATAATGTGCAAATATTGCAAATATTTCAAAAAAGTATTCATATATTGACATGTTTGCTCTAGATATGCGTATAGAAGACGAAAGCTGTAATCTTCGGTTTATTAAAAAAAATCAAGCTGGTAACAACCCTGAACGACATGTACACCATTCATGGGAGATTCTGTATATAGCATCTGGATCACGTACCTTTTTTCATCGGAGTGAGACCTATTCTATGAATGAAGGTTCTATTGCGCTGATACCTCCGGGAATACTACATAGAGGGCTAAATCGGGGTGCCGATTTCTGTGAGTTAATCAATCTCTATGTGCTGAATCAGTATGATCCCTTATTTTCTTCGAGCTATCATTTATTTAAGGCCTGGGCTGATCAATATGAACCGGTTATTCATTTTGATGAAAAAAATAGATATGAAATCGAGGCTCTTTTTAATCAGATTGGGACTGAGCTGACCGAGAAAATGCCATGGTATATTGAAACCGTATGGTCCCTTATAAATAGTCTCATATTACGAACATTACGGTGTGCTGAAAACCAAACAATTGGCCATATGCATCGGAAGGCAGAAAATACTAGTGTTGAATATGCAATTAATTGGGTTAATACCAATTTTTCAAAACAAATTGATCTAAATGCAGTTGCTCGGGAAATTCAGCTGAATCCCTCTTATTTTTCACGGCTTTTTTATAAAGAAACACAAATACATTTTAAAGAATACCTTTCGTATATACGGATAAATCATGCA
The DNA here is from genome assembly GCF_029265695.1 of Gracilinema caldarium. Lineage (GTDB taxonomy): Bacteria > Spirochaetota > Spirochaetia > Treponematales > Breznakiellaceae > Gracilinema > Gracilinema caldarium_A. Next base: position 30,424 of record NZ_JAJUHW010000019.1, read on the forward strand.
TGTACCTTATTGGCTACTACTCGAGAACCGGTGTATCGTATAGCTGAAAAATGCGGCTTTGGCAGTATAACTCAGTTCGGCCGTATGTTTAAAAAAATAACTGGGCAACTTCCCTTAAAATATAGAAAAAAGACAAATCTTGCCTATAAAAGATAAAGCAATATAAAGTATGGTCGGAAAAGTACAAAAAACAATCTGCATTTTATAGCATTGTTACATATAATTATAATAGTCATCTATGCATATGGTTGTCATAGAAGGATCCCATATCAGAAGGAAATAGGATGAATACGGATCAGAAGATTTTGCAGAATAAAGAGTTAAGTCATTCCCCTGTCCGAAAGAATGTGATAAAGGAAATTAAAAGACATATTCCAATTTATCTTTTAATGGCTATACCCCTTTTGTATTACATCATTTTTAAATATATACCGATATGGAACAGCCAGATTGCTTTTAAAGATTTTATGGCTTTGGATGGTGTTTTAGGTTCAAAATGGGTTGGTTTTGAAAATTTTAAGACTTTTTTTGGATCCTTTTACTTCTGGGAATTACTTCGAAACACCATCTTTTACAGTTTTGGGAAATTATTAGTGGGGGTTCCCACCGCAATTATGCTTGCCATCATGATTTATGAAACTAACCATCCCAAGTTTGGGAAACTTGTACAAACCCTCTCTTATTTACCCCACTTTCTATCTTGGGTAATTGTATATGGAATTCTCTTAGTTTTGCTTGCTCCTGGTGATGGTATTATTAACGATTTAATAAAATTTTTGGGTGGAAAACCGATCGACTTTTTAACAAATAAAAAAACATTCCCAGCAATCGTTATTCTCTCTGATGCATGGAAAGAAATGGGCTGGAGTGCAATTATATTTATAGCTGCTCTTATGGCAATAGATCCTTCATTATTCGAGGCTGCTGCAGTAGAAGGTGTTTCTGCATGGCAGCGGGTATGGTATATAACCCTTCCTTCGATCAAGCCTGTCATCATAATGGTCGTAATATTAAAATTAGGAACAATCTTGGATGCAGGCTTTAATCAAATCTTTATGCTGTATTCTGTGCCTGTATATAGCGTTGCGGATATTATAGATACATGGGTGTATCGGCAAGGTTTACTCGAATTTAAATTCGGGCTTGCGACTGCGGTAGGTCTTTTTAAGGGAGCTATCGGTATGACCATGGTTTTACTTTCAAATTATATGGTTAAACGATTATCAGACTCTTCGGTTATTTAAGGAATGGGAGATAGAACATGGCTTTTGTACATAAACGATCAAATAAAATAAGGCTTTCAGCTTCAGATTCTTTTTTTTATTTTGTTGTAAATACGCTTTTGTTTTTTATTCTCGTTATTGTAGCCATTCCCATGTGGAGTACCATTAGCCTTTCTTTTAGACCCAATCATTTTATTGGTACCAATCTCGAAGGGATTTTTCTCATGCCATGGAAATGGTCTACTGCTGCCTATAAGGCTCTTTTAGGCAACAGAGGATTTATCATGGCTTTTGTCAATAGTTTTAAAATACTGTTGATGGGAGTTGCAACAGCACTTGTACTGAATATTCCGCTCGCCTATGGCCTCTCGATTAAATCTTTGCCGGGAAGAAAGTTATTTAATATTTTTATTATTATCCCCTATGTATTTAATGTAGGGCTTATTCCAACCTATCTCGTCGTTACCGGTGTTGGTCTTACAAACAAACTCGCTGCTGTATTCGTTCCTGTTGCGATAAGTACTTATAACCTCCTTATTATGAAGCAATTTTTTGAAGGTATTCCAGAAGAGCTCAAAGAATCTGCCAGGATTGATGGCGCTTCAGAAGCCTATGTATTGTGGCGTATTATACTGCCTTTGTCTAAACCGATTCTCATGACTATCGGGCTTTATTATGGTGTTGCATTCTGGAATGATTTCTTTCACGCAATGATTTATTTAAACAAGAGTTCATTACAGCCGCTACCAATTCTTTTGAGAAATATTCTCATGGCTAGTGGTATGAATGAGTTTGTGGAAGTCAATGCTTTTGGTGAAGCATCTATACAATCAATTAAAGCGGCTAGTGTTTTTATGGCTGCTATACCAATGATTATTGCATATCCTTTTATTCAAAAGTTTTTTACAAAGGGCACGCTCCTTGGAAGTATCAAGGGTTAATTGGTTATAGAATTATAAGGAGGTTTTTATGAAGAACATGGTAAGAACAGCATTAATAATATTGATGTTGTTTGGTTGTGCTTTGTTTGCGTTTGCAAATGGTGAAAGTGAGACCCAGCAAGGAAGCAGTAAGGCTGGTCCAGTTACCATCCATTTGTGGTATGGCGCTGCAGTAACAGAAGCGGGACCGCCGCCTGCGGATTGGGAAGCCTTAAAAATTATCAAAGACAAACTTAATATCGATCTGAGGCTTACCGCATTACCTTCCAACAACGAAGATCAGGATGTTAAGATTAATACCGCAGCAGCTGCTAATGCTCTGCCAGATCTATTTATGGTGCGGCGAGAAGTATGGACTAACCTGATAAAACAAGGGCTCATCGCCCCTGTTGACCAACTCTATGCTCTTATGCCCACAAGAACCCAAACTCATTATGATGAAGATTCAAGGGCGTTTACCATGGTGAACGGAAAATCCTATGGCTTGGCTGACCCAGGGTCAATAGCTAAGAATGAAGGCTTGCTAATCAGGAAGGATTGGCTAACAAAACTTGGGCTCAAAGTTCCGACCACGACTGACGAACTTTTCGAAGTAATGAAAGCCTTTACTTTTAAAGATCCAGATGGAAATGGAAAAGATGATACCTATGGGTACGGTGCTTTCATAGAAATAAATAACTATGAAGAAGGTTTAGGACGTCGTTTTGATCCCATTTTTGGAGCCTTTGGAGTAGCCGGTACTTGGAACATGACTAAGGCAAATGCTGGTCTTAATATTCATAAACCAGAATATTATGATGCCCTTGCATATGTTAAACGGATGGTGGATGAAAAGGTGATTGATCCGAATTGGGTTAGTTATAAAAAAGATGATTTTCGCGCCGCATGGAAACAGGGACGCTTTGGCATTATGAGAGAACAGAATGCCGCTTATGCAGCAGAATCAAACTATGCACCTTTTGACAAAAACTTTCCCTACGGTGAATGGATTGTTATAGATCCACCCAAGGGCCCGAAGGGAAAACAATCGGTCGGTGTTTATACTCAGGGGTATCGAATTTATGCTGTTTCTGCAAAGGCTGCGAAAGCGGGGAAAGGCCCCGCGATTGCAAAGCTCCTTGAATGGATGGCCAGCGATGAGGGGTATTATCTACTGGGCTGGGGCAAAGAGGGAGTAAACTTTGTATTTGATGCCAATGGTGTTCCTACGGTAAAAGGTTTACCTGACGAGTCCAAAGGATTTTCTAAACCAGAGATGCAACCTATTACACAGCTACGAAATATGGTGTTTTACAATGGAGATATCGAACTTAAATCGAGGTATCCGACCTATAAAACAGCCACCTCTGGTAAGACCATGAGTGCGTTAACGGTCCTGCGGGATATGCAAAAACGGCCATGGACTCCTGCTATCGGTTCTGATACACTGCCAAATCCATCTGCTGATCTGAAACGGTTCTATGAACAGGGTATTATAGAATTTGTTATCGGTGCCCGGCCTCTGACTAAAGAAAATTGGTCTGCTTGGCTATCGGAATTTGATAAACTTGGCGGTACTGAATGGGAAAAAGCTGGTGTAGCTCAGGCTGCCGCTTCAGGCTATTTAAAATAAGGTACGTGTTTCTACAAAGAAGCTAATAAACGGCTAAAAAAAGGAAAAAGCCGTCCGGAACGCCGGACGGCTTTTCAATATAACTACCCTATCTCTTTCCACCTGCGGCAGGCATGGAAGTGGCCATTGCCGCTATCCTGCAGTTCTGGCTCAGCCTGTTCTGAGCAATCCTTGGTAGCGTAGGGACAGCGGGTATGGAAGCGGCAGCCCGAAGGAATATTGGCGGGACTGGGGATTTCGCCTGAAATGGGGAGTTCCTTAATCTGGTGTACTTTCCCTGGTTCCGGTTCTGGAACCGCCTCGATAAGGGCCTTGGTGTAGGGGTGAATGGGATTGTCGATAATATCGGCGGCCCTGCCCATTTCTACAATTTTCCCTAGATACATGACAGCAATACGGTCAGTAAAGTAGCGGGCTGTCGATAGATCGTGAGTAATGTAGAGGTAGGTAAGACCCAGGTGCCGCTGAACATCCTTCATCATATGGAGGATTTCCGCCCTGGTAGAAAGGTCAATCATGGAGACCGGCTCGTCGGCCACGAGAAGCGACGGGTTTAAAATTAAGGTCCTGGCTGTGGCAACTCGCTGCCGTTGGCCACCAGAGAGCATATGGGGCCAGCGGCCCATAAATTCCTCTGGGGGATTCAGTTTAACTTCCTCTAGGGCCTTCTTAATCATCTCTTCCCGGGCCTGATGATTCCCGTTGACTTTATGGATAAGAAGCGGCTCTTCCAGAACGTCCTTAATCTTGAACCGGGGATTCATAGACGCGTAGGGATCCTGAAAAATCATCTGCACCTTGGTCCGGTACTGCCGACTTGCTTCTTTACCCAAATGGGTAACATCATTGCCGTCGAGCCAAATGGAACCGCCAGTTGGCTCAAGCAGTTTCATGACAAGCTTTCCGGTGGTGGTTTTCCCAGAGCCCGATTCGCCGATAAGCCCAAAGATTTCCCCCCGGGCAATTTCAAAAGAAATGCCGTCTACGGCCCGTATAAGACGGCGGTTTTTTTGACCCGCCAAAGCCTGGGTAAATGACTGATGGGGCTGAAAATGTTTAGTGAGGTTTTCAACCTTTAGAATAATGTCTTTGGAAGCTGCCATTTATTTACCCCCCTTGCAGTGCCAGCAGGCCGCAAAATGCCCCGGTTCAATTTCCTTAAGGGGCGGTTCCGCTTCCCGGCATTCTTCAGTTGCCCGGTGACAGCGGGGATGAAAGCGGCAGCCCTGAGGCGGATTGATGAGATCCGGCGGCGTACCCGGTATATACTGGAGATTTTCCACCTCCTGGTGGAGCCGCGGAGTGGCAAGGAGCAGTTTTTCCGTATAGGGGTGACTTGGTCCTTGTTTGCCGTAAATCTGCTCGTTGGTTCCCAGTTCCACGATTTTCCCTGCATACATGACACAGATCCGATCCGAGACTTCGGCTTCTAGGGCAAGATCGTGGGTGATAAAAATAAATGAAAGATTGAATTGCTGCTTTAATTTTTTTAACAAATTGATGATCTGGGCCTGGACTATGACGTCCAAAGCCGTTGTAGGCTCATCCAAAATGACAATCTGGGGCTTAAGAAAGAGGGCCGTGGCAATAACCACCCGCTGTTTCATCCCCCCTGATAACTCATGGGGATACCGGTTCATCACTTCTGCTGGAAGCCCCACATGGCCAAGGTATTCCTTAATGAGGTCCTCAGCCTCTTTTTTGTCCATCGTTCGGTGTTCCTGCAGGGTTTCCATCATCTGGCGCCCTATGGTATAGACCGGGGTAAGACAATTCATAGCCCCCTGGAACACCATGGCAATCTGCTCCCAGCGGACCTGTTTGCGTACATCCTTGTCTGCCATGGGCAGTATGTCCGTGCCGTTAATCAATATACGGCCCCCCTCGTAGCGGCCCGGAGGTGTCGGCATCCTGAGGATGCTTGTTCCAAGGCTGGTTTTGCCGCAGCCCGATTCACCCACAAGACCAATGGTCTCTCCGGGGTACAGGCTAAACGAAATGTCATCGATAGCCCGGACCGCACCCTTGGATGTGTGATAGTACATTTTAAGGTTTTCTACCTTTAACAAAGTTTCCATTTCAAACCTTCTTCTGTTGTAAGACTTACCGGGTTCTCAGCTTGGGATGCAGAATCCTGTCCATAGCAAACCCTAGGAACGCAAAGGTCATGCCCATAATGGCGATAGCCAGTCCTGGCGGTATGACCCACCACCAAAGGCCATTCAATATGGCATTCCCCAGCATCGCGTCATGGAGAATCTGTCCCCAGGTAACAATGGAAGCATCTCCCAAGCCGAGAAGGGAGACAGAAGACTCGTACACAATAGCACTCGGTACCGAAAGAGCCATGGATGCAAAGGAATAGGGGATCAGGAGGGGCGCCATATGATTAAAAATAATGCGCCGGTGTCCCGCTCCCAGAGCCCGGGCGGCTTCGATATAAGTTTCTTCTTTTATCTGGAAGGCCATGGACCGGACTGTCATGACCGAACCGGGCCAGAAAAAGATAACCATGACACCGATGAGGAACCAGATGCTGGGCTTGAACACCGCAGACACTACGATAAGAACCGGAAGGAGCGGAATGGACACAAAAATCTGGTAGATGAACTGCATGATGGTGTCTACAATACCGCCAAAATAGGCCGACATAATGCCGTAAAAGACCCCAATAAGAACAGAAACGGCGGATGTAAAAAGTCCGATAAAGAGGGCCCATTTAAGGCCCGCCACAAGGCCTGAGAAAATATCCCGTTTCATGTTATCGGTGCCAAGGAGCCCCGAAACAGAGCCGGTTACTACGAGGCGGGTATCATCCATGGAAAATTGTTCACGATTCAGTACCTGGGCCTTGATTGTGAAGCGGTAATCTCCTTTCAGAGATTCAAAGGACGCAGCCATACCTTCCCGGGCCTTGTTAAAGAGGATTTCTGTGCTGCGGATGCTGCCCGAGGAGATACGGGACAAGTTCGCCTGAGCTTCGTGGAGCTTGAGGAACGCAAAAAGGCTGTCCTTACTGTCATTGTTTACCGAGAACCGCACAGGGGTAGGAGAGTCGTATTCAACATACCTCTGGGATATCTGGAGGGTAGTCCCATCGGGGCGCTGGACTTCCACCGTCAAGGGTACGGAGCCTGCGAGGGTGCTGTGCACTATAATATCCAGAGGAGCCTTGTCGGCCTTAAAGTGATATACAAAACTCTCTGTAACAAAGGTTTCGCCTTCTGCGTTGGTAAGTTCCTGTCTCGTTCCCCGTTCTAGATTGGCGGTTCTGGCAGCCTTTTTCGCAGCAAAGAGATTAGTCCAAACCGGCGGCGCATTGATAGGATTGTCCTGCCAGTAGGTGATATCCCGCCAGCGGGTATTTGCTTCTTTGAATGGAAGCAAGGGATTTTCGAAAATAGTAACGAGTAAAAAGAGAATGAGGAGGGCAAGCCCTACAAGTCCGGAACCTTCCCGACGAAACTCGGCCCAGAAATCCCGGAACCAGAAGCCCAAATCTTTTAGTTTCATGCTTTGCCTCCAACTTTGATGCGGGGATCCAGGAATCCGTATGTCAGGTCCAAAATGACAAGGCCTGCCTGATAGAGGCCAATGGTGATGGCCAGGTCTCCCATGAGAACCGGGATGTCATTTTGTTGCACCGCGATCCAGTAGAGGTTTCCGAGGCCAGGCCAGGAGAATATACCTTCGAAAATAATGGATCCTGAAATAGAGCCCAAGAGGGATAAGAGAGACATGGTTATAAGGGGCGGGGCTGCGGTTCTTAGGGTGTGCCCAAAGAGCACGCTGTTTTCTGGAATACCCCGCGCCCGGGCGGCCATAATGTAATCTTCCTGGAGTATACCGAGCACAATGTTGCGGACTACGAAAGCTAGCCCCCAAAAACCGATGAGTACCAGGGTTAGCAGGGGCAGGGCGGTATGCCACAGCATATCAAGTATATACATAAACCCTTCAGGGGGCGGAACCGAATGAACCCCGCTGGAAGGGAATAATTTCACCACATAGACAAAAAACATGATAAGGATCATGGCAAGCCACCAGGTCGGCATGCCGTACACAATCATGGTAACGAGGCTTGTTGTTTTGTCGAGACTTCCGCCAGGCTTTTGAGCTTTTTTAAGGCCAAGGAAAATGCCAATAAGAATCTCAAAGACCGCCGCTACGGTAAACAATATGAGCGACCGAGGAATAGCTTCTGCAATGATTGTTAACACATCCCGTTCACCACGAGATGACTTAATAATAGTAGATTTCCCAAAATTAAAGGTGATCGTATCGATAGCGCGATAGAAAATCCGTTCCCAGATGGGCCGATCCAGTTTGTATTTTTTTATAAGTAATTCCCGCCGTTCGTTTTGGAATTTTTGCAAGGCAGGTGCGGTAAAGTTTTTGAGCCGCATCGATTCAAGACGGACCTGTTCTTCTATCTGGGACCGCATAGTGGTCTCTACGACGGAGTTGAACAGGGCTGACATAATAAAAATTAAGAGCGCATACATGAAAAGTCCCTTTAGTATGCGCTTGGTGGCAAACCACTTGTACATAAAAACCTCTTTGAGCGTGCCGTGTATTGGTTATAAACAGAAAAAGCCAGGGCTCAAAATATCAGTTTTTTTACCCTGGCTCAAGTCCTTGTAATTGTGGGGATGTCCCATAAGTTTAGGACATCCCCATTAATAAAAGTGTTATGGCAGTAGTACCAAAGAGGTCGGAACCACCGAGGGAGCTTCGGTGCTGAAGGCAGACTGGATAACCAGGGTATAACTACCCTCTTTGAGAGCGCCGAGGTCCTTGGCGGGAATGACAGCCTGGAAGGCTCCATCCTTAACATGTTTGGCCGTATACACCTTTTCGGTGCCGTCTGCCAAAACAAGGGTAGCGGTTACCTTGGCCTTACTGTCTGCAGCGGTAGCGATGTCAGCCGGATACTGGACAGCGGAGACCGCCACATCAACGGTGACATCCTTGGCTTTGGATGCGGTGGCGGGCACCTTTACTTCATCAATCCGGGTAAGGGTGGTCTTGAGCTTGCTGGGCCAGTAGTCAGCCTTGTAGGGATAGCTGTCCCGGAAGGCAGAGAGTTCTACATAGTTCGCGTTGTAGTCCACCTTGCTGATGAAGAAGGGACCGTTAGAAATATAGGCGTTTCCGTAGGTATCAATAAATTTAATAGCCGCATTGTACCGGGCAACCGCTTCTTCGGGTTTTACCCATTGCTTAATGCTGTCGGGCACATATTTAGCTTCCACAAATTCCTGGAGCTTCGCCTTGATATCTGCGACGCAGGTAGGATTGATCACATCCACTTCGGTAAAGGCCGGATCGGAGCTGAAGGAATAGACCGTGCCACTCTTGGAACCGTCTATAACCAGTTTTGCCAGAGCTTCGGTAATTTCCCAAGATACAAGGGTCTGCCGTCCAGGGTTACCAGCTTTGGGACTCGGTACTCCGTTGGCGGCAACACGGGCAGCGTCCATAGGCCAGTTAAAGTCGTAGAAATTAGTAAAGGAACCATCCTTGTTGACTACTCCTCCTTTACTGATGGGAAGGAATGCTTGGTACTGGGCTGCATAGGCTTCATCATAATACCGGTCGTCTTCGCTGTCCTTGTTAGCCCATTCATAGGTAAAGGCTGAAGCATACATCAGGTCCGCGATAGTAACGGGCTGTCCAGAATGCCATTTGCCATATATGTAGGTGCTTGTTGCTTGCGAGTAGGAAGTAATGTTGTCGTTCTTTACATAGTCATACTTGCCATCCCCAACATCCTTGTATTCTACACCGGATTCCCATTGTTTTGTCTTGGAATTATAAATCATTGCTTCCTTTGGAACAACAATCTTTCCAACCGGTTTACCCTCAGGACCAACCTCTACTTTGGTAGCTACTTTTTTCTCATCCCACTTTGCCCGTAGCGGAGTGTCTGCTGCGTCGTTCGGAGCTTCGAAAGTAGAAGGATCAGTACAGGCTTCGATAATGGCTGCACTATAGACATCACTAAATCCATCTACGCCAACAGGGTCCCAAGCGCTCATAAAGAGTCCGCCACGGGCGGAATACTGAGTGATGCGGAGGACTTTTTCACCCTTATCATTGGCTTTTACATCGGCAGAGCGGACCGACCAGTTGTTAAGACCGTCTCCGAGTCCATAGAGCATGCGGCTGTTAAAGCGGTCCTTATTAGCGACATAGTATTGCATCTGGCTCACGAGGTAGATACGGACTGCGTCTTCAAGGCCTAGTTTAGTCGCCTTAAGATTGTCGGTCCAGTATTCATCGCTGGTCAGGAACCAGCCGTTGTAACTCTTCTGGGCAAGCCGGTCAATTTCATCGTTTTTATAGTTCCAGAAGCCTTCGGTTGCACCACCAGGCATATAGCCGTAATAGGGAGCATACATCTGGGAAATAGTAACATCCCACCAGCGGCGGGTAGCGCCAGCGCCCCAGCCTTCGGTATACATGGTCCATTCATAGTCTGCAGGGTCGCCGCCGTATACAAGTTGGCCTGCTTTGGAACGGTCATAGAGGAGCCGCTCTACCTTAAAGCCTGCTTTTTCGAGCTGATCGGCGATATAGTTACCCGCTGGGAGTCGACCGGTTGGATCATCAACACGGATTACAAAACGAATAGTAACGGGTTTCCCTTCGTAGGTCCAAAACTGGCCGGACTTAACAAGCTTGCCTTTGTTTTCGGGGAGAGCCGCTGCGGCTTCCATTGCTTTGGTAATGTCCTCCATTGCTTTTTTCTCGTTGCCCTGGGCGGTCATGCCGAGATTGGCTGCAACCAGATTGTATTTATAAGTACCAGGCTGACCGGGCGTCATGGGGGTCATCATGGGTTCCCCTGTACCCTGGAGGACTTCATCGACCAATTTTTTCCGGTCGATAAGCCAGTTCAACGCATAGCGAACTTCCCGGATAGCCAAGGGGTTGAACACCTTTTTGCCGTCCTTAGTGGTATGTACATAGGGCGCAGCATTGGGAATGGGGTTGGTAAGGAGTGACCAGGATCCTGAAGGCACCGCATAGACGTCTAGTTTGGCAAGATCTGCCTGGTCAATTCCTTTGTATGTGCTGCCGTTAAGTCCGGTAAAGAAAACGTCGGTTTTCCCTTCTGCCGTATCCTTAATAGCCACGGTTTGATCCATAACAACATTGTAGATGACCTTATCTACAATGGGGCCCATTTCTTTGCTGCCACCGGCGGTTCCGGCGCCGCCGCCTGAACAGGCTGCGAGCACTACCGCTGCAGCGCCAAGGGCTGCGAACAACCTTTTCTTCATGTTTTCCTCCTGTAAAGCTTCAGATTCTCTCGAATATTCATCAAGATAAATCTGTTAATCTATTTTGTAACAATACTTTCAAAATGTAAAGAATAGACACAGAATTTTAATGGAAACAGGTCTTGGGAATCCTGACAAAAGTATTGTTTTATATCATACTGACAGTATGAACGAGCATTTTAGACGGTTTAATTCTGGACGGGCTAATTTCTTTCTGGTCGCCTTTATCGCCCTCGTACTGGCCGGGGCGGTGCTCAAAATTACCGCATCGGTGGTGCTTCCTTTTATTGTCGCAGTGCTTCTCGCCTTTGTTCTGGATCCTATTGTACGGCTTCTTGAAAAACTTAAGATTCCTCGGGTGCTTGCCATTATTCTCGTTATCGCAGGCATTGGTGGCGGCCTCTATCTTGCGGGGCTTATCCTGTTCAGTTCCGGAAAAACCATTCTTTCCCGGTACCCTCGGTATGAAAAGCGGTTTCTGGAAATTTACAGCTGGATTGCGGGGCTTTTTGGGCTGCCCTATGACGAACACCGGACCTTTGTAGAAAACCTATGGGGACAGCTTGGCTTCCGCAATAGCATACGGGATTATACCCTCTCTATAACAAATGGGTTTATAGAGTTTTTAAAGAGCCTCGTAATGGTGCTGCTTTTTATGGTATTTCTGCTTCTTGAGTCTTCCCATTTAGAAGAAAAGATTGCCCTGGCGTTTGAAAATCGATTTTCTGGCAAAATTAGGAGCATCGTAGATGCTATTGTAGATCAGGTCAGCCGCTATCTCACCATTAAGTTTTTTGTTTCCCTTGCAACAGGTATTTTCGTTGCCCTGGGGCTCGCCCTTCTTAAGGTTGATTTTTGGCTTATCTGGGGCATTATTTCCTTTATACTTAATTTTATTCCCACTATCGGGAGCCTCGCTGCCGGAGCAGGGGTTACCCTCTTTGCCCTTCTTCAGTTCTGGCCCCATGGCTGGCCTGTGGTCGGGGCTTTCGCAGTTATGCTCCTGGTGAACTTTGTCATAGGCAATATTCTTGAGCCCCAGATACAGGGGGAGAATTTGGGTCTTTCTCCCTTTGTTGTTCTGGTATCACTTCTTGCCTGGGGCTGGCTCTGGGGCTTTACGGGCCTCGTAATTGCGGTCCCCATGACTGTGATTATCAAGATTATCTGCGAACATGTGCCTATCCTTGAGCCCGTTGCGGTGCTTATTGGGTCCTACAAGGATATGCAAAAATATAAAAAAAATAAGGAATTGTTATTGTCCGATCAAAATTCTCAATCAAATGAAGAACGCTAGCTTGAAAACATTAGTTGATTATTATTGTAAAAGAAAAATCATTTTTATTAATAGTAATACTTGTGTTTTTTATTTTAATTTAAATAAGGAAATTGAATGTTCTTTTAATTCTATTTTAAAATTAGGTGTTCAAAATATATCTTTGTGTGAACGGGATCAATTAAAAATATCTTCTATAAAAAATGATGAGGCACGAAACGTATTTATTCTACAGCGTTTGCTTTTATATGAAGTTTTATCAATATATGGACAAATTCATTATAAACAAAAACAACCTTATCTCCCTGATATCCAAGTAGATAAAAATGGTAAACTATATTTTAAAAATGATTCGATATCATTTAACATCTCACACTCCGGAGAGCAATATATCATTGCAGTCGGATCAAATACTTCGCAAATTGGAGTCGATATAGATACTATTTCTAAAATTCGGGATCCTGTCAGATATTCATCAATTTTATTTAAAGATCTCATAATTAAAGATCCTCTTGTTCTATTAAATACTTGGACTATATTCGAAGCTTATTCAAAATCAACAGGAATGCCTTTAACAAAATTATTTAAAAGTGATTTTTCATCCTTTGCTGCAGATCTTGCTTCGAATAATAAAAATAATTTTTATAATAATTATAAGTTTTTTTCTTTTGAATGTTCACATAATGTAATCGCCACAATATGTGAAAAGATTCTCAGATAGTTTAATTAGTTTTAATTCAATTAAAAATATTTAGTATAGATATATCAATGATATTCAATATTAAAGATTCAATATGACAATATGACATATTTTTATAAAATGTTGTTGACAAATATATTTTTGTATGCCTATAATTTTTTTCAATAAATCTATTTGTTTAAAATGTGAGGAAAAAAGTGATAGATTCATGGTTTGTAAGTTCAAATGATTCTGTTAAATTAATAAAGATTTAATAACCAGCACATTGAATCTTATTAATTATTTTTTTTAATTCGAATTGTAATTTTCCTCAAAAGATAAATTAAGCATACGTTTTATTGGTATGGTTATTTAATTAAGAGTAGTAATAGGTTTTAGGTTTATAAAGTTACTCTAAGGAGGTTTAAATGAACCCAGTTGTTTCTGGTGGTAGCAGGGGTATAGGAAAAGCAATTGTAGAAGAATTAGTAAACGAGGGATATCATGTTACGTTTACATATAATTCACGCGAACAGGAAGCGCAAGATTTAGTATTACAACTTGGTGCAGATAAAGTACGAGCTGTAAAATGTTCAATTACAGATTTAAATGATATTGAAATGTTATACGGGTGTGTTTGTGAAAATAACGAAACAATAGATTTAATTGTTAATAATGCGGGGATAACGAAAGATAATTATTTTGCTCTTATGGGAATTGATGCATTTGAGACTGTAATTGATACAAATCTTTTAGGGGCTGCACGTGTTACACACCGGTTTATAAAAAAAATGATAGCACAGAAATTTGGAACAATTATTAATATATCATCAATCGGCGGTATAATGGGCCCTGAAGGACAAACCAATTATGCAGCAAGTAAAGCGGGCTTAATAGCAATGACTAAGTCTCTTGCGAGAGAAATGGGTAAATATAATGTGCGGGTGCTTGGTGTTGCTCCAGGGTTTGTAAAAACAGATATGTATGCAAAAATTCCAAATCAAATGAAGGTGAAGCAATTAGAGGCTGTTGCTTTAAAAAGACCTGCAGAACCAAAAGAAATTGCTTCTGTTGTCGCTTTTTTAGCCAGTCCAAAAGCATCATATATTACCGGTACAACTATAGTAGTTGATGGAGGTTTGTCTTGATTAGCGCTGAAGATAATACTGAAGAAATAAGCAAGATGACTTTTTCTGCAATTCAAATACAACAAATGCTGCCTCATAAGTTTCCGTTTCTTCTCATTGATGAAGCTTATGATGTTATTCCTGGAATATCAGGTTGTGGGAAAAAATACTACACGCTTAATGAATGGTTTTTTCAAGGGCATTTCCCAGGGGAACCAATTGTTCCTGGTGTTTTATTGATTGAGTCACTCGCACAGTTGACCGCAATTATTTATCTCTCTGAAGCACTAAAAGAAATAAAATCTTTAAATCAAAATAATATTGATTTGAATAATTTGTCATCGAGAGTAGGGTATTTAGTGAAATCTAATGTTAAGTTTATGAGTCCTGTTCGTCCAGGAACAGTTCTCGAAATGTCAGCAAAAATAATCAGAAAAATGGGTAATTTATCAATGGTAAGCGTTAAAGGTAAGAATGGTCGTACGGTTGTTGTTGAGGGAGAGCTTTCTGTTTCAGAGAAAGAGGGTTTTTAATTTTTGTCTTATAAGATTTTTTAAAATCTTTATATATTTAGGAGGATATAAGCTATGATTGATACAAATGAAAACCTTAAGACATTAAATGATGCTAAAGAGTATAATAACAGACGACAAGAAATATTGGATAGAGTAAAAAATGTGCTTATTCATCGGCTCAATCTAGAGATTACGGCAGATAAAATTGATGATGATTCTCCATTATTTGGAATGGGGCTTGGTCTTGATTCAATAGATTCGCTAGAACTTGTTGTTGGAGTAGAAGAAGAATTTGGAGTCAGTGTTCCATCTGATAATCTTGAAGTTTTTCTTTCTATTAATACATTAACTGATTTTATTTTAAAAACGGTTGAACGTTTGCCTGTTGTGGAATTTGATACTGCCCCTGAAAAATTGCAAACATACCCATGGCTTAAACCGTATAAGGCTTTGCGTGAAGGATGCCTTATGTATAAAGCTGATTCAGTTATACTTGAAATGCCTGAGCAAGAAGGGGGGCTGGAGTTTATTAGCTGGCTTGTTGCTGGTAATGATATAATCCTTGAACCTCATCGTGCAATGCATGCACTATTGTTAGACAACGAAAGTCGAATTATAGATTTAATTTATATCTTGATGTTTGATGATAAATATTGGCTGCTTCCTACTCCAAATAACCCAAAGAGTATAAAATGGATATTTGAAAAGGCATTAGAAAAAAACATTGAAATGAATGATGTGTCCGGTTCATACCAACAAGTAGTTTGTGAAGGTCCTTACTCATGGAAAGTGGTCAAGCCTCTTGCTGGATTTGAAGTAACAGGACTCTCATATCTCCGTTTTATGTTTGCAGAATGGGAAGAAAATCAAATATTAATTTTGCGTGCTGGTAAAACAAATGAATATGGTTTCCGTATGTTCGTTTCTTCTGATAAAGCGTTATCCCTTTGTGATTTCTTAAAAAGAAATACCGAAAATATATTATTTTATGATGAAAATAATAAATCAATTCTTGAATCTTGTCTCGAAACAGCATCACGTGAAGTACGATTTCCAATTATAGATATAACTGTTAAGTTTGGCTCATCTCCGGTGCCAAACGAAATACGATGGATGGTGGATACAAGAAAAAAAGATTTTATTGGAAAAGATTTTGTTTTAAAAGATTTTACAGATGCATCTACAAAAATTCTAGCTGTTGTCGCGGATACAACTGAACATTAAAATGAACAAGATTTGTTTGAATCGGATGTGTTTATTGGTCAAGATAAAATTGGAAAAGTAATTATTTCGTCATATTCTCCTAAGCTTGATAGATGGTTTGGCTATGTTGAGTTAAGTAAGGAATATGGATATGCAGGAAATCCATATTACATAATTGATGGGAAAGATGGAAAAAAAGTGAAAATAATTACTATGTCTACACCTCTTTTCCTCACTACAAGCGCTCTGGTTCAGATGGAGTAGAAAATGAAAACTTGTGATATTGTTGGACTTGGTGTTATTTCTGTTGCCGGACTTAATCTTAAAGAAAATTGGGAAGTTCTATGTAAAGGTGAAAGCTGTATTCGTGAAATACGTGAAATCAATACAAATGATCTTCAAACTAGAAATGCAGGTCAAATATATCTAAGCGATGATGAATTGAGAGCTCTTGTTAATGATCGTATAGGAAAGCTTAAAAGCGACAAAAGATTACCTGCAGAACGAGCCGAATTGTTATTGCTTCTTGCTTTTGAAGAGGCTCGAATTGATGCCGGTATTTCAGTATATGAACTGCAAACCAAGCGAGTTGGTCTTTTTGTAGGTACTTCTCTTTCTGGTTTTACAAGGCTGGAAAAAGAGTATCAATTATTTTATGAAAGAAATCGCCATATACGGCCTAGTTCTTTTTTAACTTATCCGTTACATGTATGTATAGATCGCCTGGCTTATGAATATTCGATATCTGGTCCGCGCTATTTATTTTCTACTGCTTGCTCTGCTTCATTGCATCCTTTTGTAATTGCAAAAGAATTGTTAGAACATAATAAAATAGATATTGCTATTATAGGTGGTACTGATCCATTAAGTATGATGTCACTTGCTGGGTTCAGTTCCTTGAAATCGCTCGCAGAGGAAAAATGTTCCCCATACAGCAATAAAGAATTAGGAATTAGTATAGGAGAAGGTGCTGGTGTTGTAATTATTAAATCTGAAGTAGATCAGCCAAAATATGCGAGCATATTAAATGTTGCTGGTACATCAGATGCCTATCATCCTACTGCATCAAATCCGACTGGTGAGACAATCCGGATTTGTATTCAAAAGGCAATGGATTTATTTGACCATTCTGAAAAAGATTTCTATGTTATGTCTCATGGGACTGGTACTGCTCATAATGATTTAGTAGAAACAAGATCAATAAAACAAGTTGAAGCTTTAAAAAAATCATGGATATCTGCTGCTAAATCAGTTATTGGACATACTCTTGGCGCTTCAGGTGCAATTGAGTTGGTTTATCTGACACAAGCATTAAGAGAACAAAAAGCATTACCTATTGCAAATTTTACAGAACCTCGCCCAGGGTGTGATCTCAATTATGTTAAAAATGATGTTATTCCTGTAAATAATGCAATAGGAATAAAAAATGCATTTGCTTTTGGTGGAAACAATGTTTCTATTGCAATCGGAGCGCAAAAAATAGCAAAAAAAATTATAAACCATTCTAATGTCTCTTCTAAAGTTGTTATTACAGGCATTGGGATTGTAAGCCCTATGAATGTCTTTGAAAATGAACAAATTATCGAAAAGTTTTTTGAAGGTAAAACATATATAAAAGAGATACCTCCTGTAAGAGGATTTAACAGACCTGTTAATGTATCGAGTGCTGCGCTTATTGAAGAATCGCTTCTAGAAAATCTTTGTAATACACTGAGAATTAAAAATACTAGAAAAATGGATAGAATTTCTCAGCTTGCTTGTGCAGCCAGTGCACTCGCATTAAAGGATTCGGGATTAAAAGTTACTACCGCTAATGCTGTTGATATTGGTTTAATTTCAGCAACTGGTACAGGTGCTTTAGCTTCAGTTAGTGAATTTTATATTAATATGCTTGAAAAGGGCGTTAAATTTGCAGATGCAAACATTTTTCCAAATACAGTGGTAAATGCTCATCTAGGATATGTTTCAATTGAACATAAAATTAAAGGGTATACAACTGTTATAGCTCAAGGAAGTTCAAGCCCCTATGCTTCTTTAAATATTGCAAAATATCTTCTTGAAAAAGGTGTCTGCAAAGCTGTGCTTGTGGGCTCTGTCAGTGAATACTCAGAAACATATCATAGAGCTTTAATCGATATTGGTTATGTTAAGGATACTAAATCTTTAGATTCATATTCAAATGAATTAAATGGAAATGTATTAGGAGAAGGATCAGTTTTCTTCACGCTTGAACGTGAAGATTATGCTGTAGAAAGAGGCGCTCCTATTAAAGCATATTTAGAAAAAGTTGTTTTAGATTCAGAGCCCTCATTTCCTTCAACATATCAAATGGATAGGAATCCTTTAAAAAAAGTCTTGTATGAATTTAAAAGTCAAGGATTTTTACCTTCTTATATTGCAGGTGAAGGTAATGGTTTGGAAATAGAAAATAAATTAGAAACTGAAGCATTCAAAGAATATTATGAAGATGTTTCAAAAACAAGTGCTAGCCCATATTTTGGAATGGCTAGCGGTGTTGTTCCTTTCTATAATTTAGCATTATTTTGTTTGCTTTCAAAACATAATATTGTTCCTGGAGTACCTCATAACAAAGAAAGTAATTCTGGAAGAATTCTGTATGGTTTAGTGAAACAAGAAAGTCTTAAAAGTATACTTGTAGGTACCGTTTCAGCCGGTGGTTCAGCAGGAGCATTGTTTGCAAAGAAGGCTAAAACATGAAATGGGTTGTTATTCCAATAGAGCCAAGATTTTATGAAATAGATAGCTATCAAATTGTTAATAATATGTTTTATTTATCATGGTTTGAAATGGGTCGTTTCGCTGTTGCTGAGAAGGCTGGCTTGATATGTGATAGATTCCATGATGAAGGTTTATCTTTTGTCGTCAAACATATAGATATAGAATATAAAAAATCGGTTTTATTTCGTGATAAAATAAAATGCGAAACCATTATTTCATTATGGACTGCAGCAAAACTGGTATTTAATCATCGCATAAGAAATGCCATTAACAATGAAATACATTCAGAGGGTCATAGTGAAGTAATACTTTTAAAGAAATCGAAAATGCAATTAAATATGCCGGTTTGGGTAGAAGAATGCATTAATAAATATCTTAATGATTATCAAGAAGGGCTACCAATATGAAAAAAAATTTTGTTGCCAAACGTTTGCCGGTAACGTTTGGATTTGTTGTTTTGTTATGTTTTTTATATGTATTTTTTATCTATGAACATAATAAAACTATCAGTATAAAAAATTCAGAGCTATCGGTTCTTGCACATTTTGAGCAAAACTGGATTAAGTGGATAAAGGATGAAAGAAATAAAAAAGGAAATACTCGGTTTCCTGAAGTTCCCTTAGATAATAAGGGGACTCCTCTTTTATTCCCAGATTCTTTGGTTGCATGTGCATTTGGAGTCGAAATTTCCAGTCTATCTGAAAAAATTAGTAATGCAGAATTGGCTTTGTTAAATATTTATTTATTTTTTATTCCGTTAATGAGTTTAGAATCAGAACCATTTCCAACTGCACATGTTGTTTGGGAGGATTTGCCTTATAATATTAAAAAGCTTGAATCATCGCTCCCATCTGCTTTAATTTATAATTATATTTCTGCAAGTATAGCATGGAATTTATTAAAAATAAAAAATCGTATTATTCCTTCTTCATCTGTGCTGTTATGGATGAGAAAGCAAGCAACAGTCCTTCTTGGAGATGGTTATCGAAGAGAAGGTTTAGCTTTGCTTAAATTACTTGCTCCGTATTTATCAGAGAAAGATCCTGAGTTTGATGCATGGATGGGATCCGCTATTATTATGCAAGCTTTAGATGCTGTGACAGGTATGGAGAAAATACAGGTTGTTGAACAGGGAATGCAAATATTAGATAAAGCAGTTTTGAAGGCAGATAAAAATATTAGTTGTTTTTATATTCGAATCAATACGTATCTATCATTGCCTGAATTTTACCAAGCTCAGCACGAACAAGCTCTTAAAGATCTGGATTTATTAGTCAGTGCTTTTGAGAATAATAATAAATTAACATATACGAATGCAGAATTAACTCAAGAACAAACAGAAGTAGATTTAGAATATCTTATTGAAATTGTTGAGTGGGCACAAAAAAATAAAAACATATCTTCTAATTTCCAAAGATCATTAAAAAAAATGGCTGATCGTATTAATGCCGTTAAAACTAAGAAAGGAAACAGTTTATGATATTGACGATTGCAGCTTTTATCCTTCCATTTGCTTTAATAATATTTGCAGACCTTGAGATTTATATTGCTACATGTGCTTTTATTTATGGAATATTGATATGTTATAGATACGCTAGAAACGAGTATTCAATACTGGATATTTTATTATTCTTGACATACTTAACACTAACGTTATTACAATTTAATATTGGTTTAGATCGTTTTATACCTTATACTGGAACTATAATATATGGGATACTCGCAATAGTTTTTTTCTTTGCATCGTTAGGTTTGCCTCTTACAAGCGCTTCTAAAAATACATGGCAGCCAGAAATTATATTTGAACGTAGAATAACAAATCTATTGCTTGCAATAATGAATATTACAGCTTTCATATTATCCATTGTACTATTTCCATCATTATTATATATAATAATACCTCTTTTTATAACAGTAATTAGTATTCCAACAGCTATTTATTTTTTGCCATTTTTAATAGATTTTTTTGTGAAGATTCATGCATCTTTCTTTATGTCTTCGGAAGAAATTAAAAAATTAAAGAAGATATTTGGAAATATTAGAGGTCTTCGTTGGGTATCAGATAGCTTATATGCCAAGGAAGTATTGAGTGAATATGAAAGAGAGATGTTTTTTTCGGTATTGGAAAAAGGTTATTATAATATCTATCAAAAATCTCAAAATAAAACTAAAGGAACTTATTCTGATTTTATTCAAG
>NZ_JAJUHW010000024.1 GCF_029265695.1 Gracilinema caldarium
CTGGGTTTGAAAGGGAAGCCCCGCCATAAGGTCCGCTGAAAAGGATGCGGGGAAATAGCGGGCCGTTTGCGCCAGGGCTATGCGGCATTGGGCTGCTGAACCGTTTCGGTGAACCGCTTGCCGAGCATCTTTCTCTAAAGATTGAATGCCCAGACTGATCCTGTTCACCCCCCTGTCCTTGAGCATGGCAAGCAAAGCATCATCCAACGATTCAGGGTTTGCCTCTACCGTGACCTCCATAGGCCATGATGGAAAAAGGCGGTTACAATGGTCAAGAATCATTTTTAGCCTTCGCCAGCCCAGCACCGAGGGGGTTCCGCCTCCGATATAAAGGGTTGGAACTGAACTAATGTTGTAATGATTACATACCCTCTCTAGCTCGGTTTGCAGAACTGCGGCAAATTGATCAAGAGCTGTTGACGGGGCAAGTTCTGAATAAAAATCACAGTAATCGCAATGGGAGATACAGAAGGGAATATGGATGTAGAGGGAAGCAGTCATTTCAAAGGGCTTTCTTACAATTTACCGATCCTGGGAAAAGGCCAGTATCGGAAAATAGGTTTGCCGCGAAGGTCTGTTATCGGAACAGGACCCCAGGTGCGTGAATCGTTGCAGTCCCTGCGATCGTCAGAAAGCACAAAGCATTCGCCTTCATTGAGGTGCAGCGGCCCGAACTGCGCAGAGAAAGGAAGTTCTTCTCCTGCGGCAGCTGTATTTTCAGGCACAATAATATCATAGGCAACCCCGCTGAGTTCAAACTCAGTTAAGGTATAGTTCTGTTTTGCAGGTTTTATACGGACCACATTGTTGATGATGGAGACTTCATCCCCGGGAAGGGCGATAATACGCTTTACAAACAGGCGTTTGGGATCTTCAGATGGATTAATTTGTTGGGCAGTAAAAAAGTCAATTATATTATCCCAGAGGCGAATATACCAACTCTGCCGCTCTGTAGTAAAGGATTTTTCAAGCACCACAAGGCTTCCGCGTTTATAGGGGAACCATGAATTTTCTTCATCCTTAGGGAAGAGACGGGTAGACAATGCAAAGCCTATATCACCGACCGTAAGGGCTTTTTCCATAGAACGGGATTCTATGCGAAAAGAAAACACCAGGTAGCTGGAAATAAAAAGATACAAAAAAAAGACCCCAATAATCCACGAAAGGGCTAACAATATCCGATGACGTTGATGCCGCTGTGCGGTGTAAGAATACCGCTGCCATTTCTTATAAATCATAGTAGACCTTTATTTTATAAGCCCAAAACGGGAGAGGGGCCAGTATTTTATTGCACCCTGCCCCAAGACTCTGCTCAAACGGACTGGGCCGAAATACCGCCCATCCCGCGAATTATCCCGGTTATCGCCCATGGGGAAAATACGGCCCTCCGGAACGTACCATCCAAGCCGAAACCGGGTAGACAGCATCGTGTAGCGCCGGTCCTGGGGATTTGCAGCCTGTAAAACCGAAATACGAGATCGTTCATGTTCTAGATAATCTGGGTAACTCATATTTGCAGCATTTTTTATCTGGTCCTGTAAATACTGGGGAACAGCAAGGCCAAGATCAGAAAAGGCTGCCATTCGCCCCGCGGCCTGAAGCGCTGGATAGGTCGATACATCCATCAACCTGTTAATAGGGTGTTCTGCATTGTTTGACTTAAGATACTCTCGTTCGGAAACCACCCTGGTCTCGCCGGGAAAGAGGAAATACATTTCGCCCTGCTTCATGGTTAGGGTATCACCGCTCATGCCGACTGCCCGTTTAATAAGGAAATGGGCTTTCGGAGAACCATTTTCATCACGGTCAATATCGACCAGCGAAAGGGTAAGCATATACAGAACCCTTTGAAGCACGTCAAAGGCCGGACCCCGTGAAATATATGAAGGGTTTTCGAAAATAATGACCTGGTTCCGCTGGGGCTTAAAAGGGCTGGGAAGCTTACCAAAACCAGGCAGCAATTCGGGGCCATAGACCAATTTGTTTACAAAAATGCGATCCCCAATCAGCAGTGTGTCTATCATGGAACCGGATGGAATCTGGTACGCTTGAAACAGATATTGATTGATGAGCAGTACCATCCCGGCGGCCCATAAAAAAGCTTCGATCCAGTCGAGTATGGGGTTTTTAGCCTTTTGTTTTTCCTTTTTTATCCGTAATTTTGCCTTCCGGACCGTAAGGACCCTTTCGGTAAACCGCTGCACAGTGATAAAAAAATCCTTGCCCTGTTCCATAGACAAAACCTACCATGAAGGGCCATCGTTGACAAGGTCTATCTGCCAACTTATAATTCGCCCATGTTTGGATTTAACAGAAAAAAAATTGAAATTACCCCCGAAGATCAGGTTTCGTTAAAACCCGTGTTTGGCATACAACCTGGAATATATCTTACAGGCCTCTATTTGATAGTTCTATTGGGACTGCTTTTTATGCTGCTTGTCTATCCAGGGCTCACCAAACGGGGTTCCTATTACACGATTCGTACCGAACCGTCCGGAGCTGCAATCAGAATTGATGATGTATACCAGGGAACCAGTCCCTGCACTATATTTGTTCCCCAGGGAAAACGGACTATAACTGCCGTGCTTCCCGGTTTTACCTCCGCAGAGTCTAAGGTAAATTCAGGTAACCGCCTCTTTGCTTCCCTTCTTTTCCCGATACGGAAGCAATTATTTGTAGAACTAAAAACAAACGACCCTCTAGAAACCGTACTTGAAGGGGCAAAGGCTTTCAGTGCCTGGAGTTTTGCGGGAGAACCCAGCGCTACCTACCAGGTGCCCATGGTACTTTCCGAAGCCATGTACCGCGGAGCACACTTAGCCGCAACAAGCGGCAAAGCCGAAGCACTAAAGGGGATCCTTGCTGCCTCTAGCCGCTTTGCAAACACTTCTGTTGCCTTGCGGGATCTTTCCCGGGCCATCTTTCTTGCCGCAGCTTCTGGCCAAGCTCCTTCGGGACTTGCACTGCTTTCGGCCATTCAGGATAGCCTCAGCTACCTTAATGACAATCCAAGTTCTGCCCGCTGGCTGGGAACCGTACTGCCCTCTAACAGCGCCAAGGTACTTACCGATTCTGCGTGGTATAAGCAAGCCGCATCGGACCCACAAATCTCTCTTGGTGTGTTAAAAAAGGAATCGGTGCGTTTAGGGAAAAAAATCAGCATTGGTCCAGTGCAGTTCTGGGAAATTAAAGGGGAAAATCAGATCTATTATATGGCTGAACGGGAAATAAGCCAAAAAGACTGGGACGCCTTTGTGGCAGAAAACCCCAAATGGGCAAAAAGCAATAAAAACAGCCTTGAATCCCAAGGTCTTGTGGGACCCGACTACCTTGAAACGCCAGAAGACAGCGCCTTCCCCGCCGGGGCCGCCCCTGGTGTTTCCCGCTTTGCCGCCGAGGCTTTCTGCAAGTGGCTCGATACTAAGGTGACGCAGGGAAACCGCCAAGTAAACGGCTCAGTATTTCGGGTAAGGCTTCCCACCGAAGCCGAATGGTATATCGCCGCAACCCAGTTCGGAAACCAGGCGTTTGCTCATATAAACGGCGGCCTTTGGGAATGGTGTGCTGATCCCTTCGTCCCCTTTCCGGACCTAAAGGCTCCAGAACTCTACCAGAAAAGCCTTGGGTCCCCTGAATATGTTGTTAAAGGCGGTTCGTGGGCTAATAAAACCCAGAGCATACAGCCTGAAACAAGGGCATCCCTTCCTCCAGACTCATCTTCTCCCTTTGTAGGGTTCCGGCCAGTGTTCGCAATCGAGGTTCTGAATGAGTGAGGCTGTTAAAATCATCGCGGTGAACCGCAAGGCCCGCCATGACTACTCGGTTGATGAAACCTATGAATGCGGTATTGTCCTCATGGGAACTGAAATTAAATCTATCCGGGATGGAAAAATTTCATTTCCCGATGCCTGGGCAGAAGTTGAAAATGGTGAAATATGGCTCCGTTCTTTTCGCATTGCAGAAAACCCTTTTTCATCCGTATTCAATCACGATCCGGACAGGAAAAAAAAGCTTTTACTTCATAAAGATGAAATTAAAAGGATAGCCCGCAAGGTAGAAGAAAAAGGTTATACTCTCATTCCTCTCTCATTCTATTTTAAAAACGGGAAAGTCAAGGTAGAATTAGGCTTATGCAAGGGGAAAAAAGCCTTTGACAAACGGGCGGATATACGTGAACGGGATATACAACGGGAAGTATCCAGGGAGTTCAGAGAGAAATTGCATTAACGAGGAGGGGCTTATAGCACAATGACCAAACGGAATGCTGCCCTGTGGGTTTTGTTTTTCAATATAAGCCTTTCCATTTTTGCTCAAAAAACGCTACCAGTGCTGGCTATTTTGCCCTTTACGGCCCCTTCAGAGCTGGCTCATGAAGGACAGCAAATCGAAAAATTGGTTCAAAGCTATACCACCCAGCTTGGGCTTTTCCGTCTTGTTGCCCCGAGCGATCGGGACAAAATACTGTCTGAATGGGAATTTTCTTTAAATATATCGGCCTCACAGAAAATCGGAGATCTACTTTCTGCTGATTTCCTTCTGCAGGGGAATCTCGGCACCCTTGGAAGCAACTACCTTCTGACCTTGGAAGTTATAAAAGTTAAAACGGGAGAGAAAATCAGTTTTTCTTCGATAGAACCGGATATAGATTCACTCTCTGCTAATCTAAAATCTCTGCTATTAAAAACCTATATGCAGCAAGCGGATACAACAAAGGCGAACTCAGTATCTGTACAAAAAGCGATAACCAGGGAATCTGATATTATTGGCACATGGCAGGGAGATAAAGGTATAGAAATAGTACGACTATTTCCCGGTGGGTATGGACAGGCTATTTTTACTTCTGGAGCCAAAATGGAGCTTCGCTATAAAATTGAAAACGGAAGCTTGATCGTAGTTCAGACATCGCCTAACATAGACCGATATTACCACCCGCTCCCCTATAAAATAGCAAGTCAAATGGTTAAACAGGCCCAACCCATGCGTTGGATCTTTTCTGAATATAATAATACATCTCTTATCGGCAAGAAGATGAGCACCGGTGTCCGTTATGATGGAGAAAAAATAATAGAAATTATCCATGATACGGAGCGCACCGCGGAATGGGTGCGTACCGCCAATTAAAACCGCTTTTTTCCAGCCTTCTTAGATCCAGCGCCAAATAAAAGACAGAAAAAGAATGTAATGAGTCCGCTTGCAAAACCAATTATGCGCAGTTGCGACTCACCCAGGATAGCCTCAGGGTTTTCCGATCGAACCAGACCGCCGACAACTACACGGCTTTTAAATACCGAATCAGCTCCTGAAATTCGGATAAAATATTCCCCCGGTTTACCATACCCTAAATCCCGAGCCAACACCTCTAGGGTTTCCCGGTCATATAACAATGAATTGACCGAATAACTTAGATTTTGCCGAATTTGTTCAAGTTCTTCTAAATTCTTTTCTAATCTTGCTTTTTGCAATTCCAAGCGCTTCATAGAAGAAAGACCTGTCGGTCCGTATAAGTAAGAGAAAGTAGAATATACCGCGACAGCCACCCAGAGGGAAAGCATGATGTATCGAAGCTTCATTACTTGATTTACGGATTTATACACATAAGACTTTAGCAGTCTCCATTGACAAGTACAGATAGGTTAGATACGATTAATGAATAGAGATGTATTAATTTTTTCATGCTAGTGTCGATATTTAGAAGTAAAAGGGCCCCTCTGGCCATTGGGCGAGAGAAACCTTTGTATCCTAAGGCGGGAGAAGGTAATGGCAATCGATAAAGATCCATCTATTTTTACAGATCGTTCAACTATAGGCTCATCTGAAGAACTGGACGAATACGGAGTCTGGGTAAAAAGCGAACCAAAGGATGTATCTGACACTATGAAAACCGAAAAAACTACAGAAATCGATTCTTTGTTGGACGATTCCTTTGAACCTTCTCTTCCGGACATCGAAGATCTGCCCGATCTGGAGATGGATACTTTTTCAGATCTGGACTTGCCCGAAGCTAAAGATACGGAAAAAGTATCAGAGAGCACCGAGGCAAAGGCTGAAACCTTGCCTGATTTCGGAGATCTGTCTGAACCGGAGGATTTTTCTGTTGAAGAATTGCCAAAGGCATCAGAATCTAATAGTCAATTTGAAGAATTAAGTTCCTTTGAAGACTTGGACTTTGCAAGTTTCGAAGAAGGTTCGTCTAAAGCAGAAGAAAAACAAGAAAGTTCTAAAAATATTGAATATAAAAAAGAAGAAAAAAAATCCTCGTCATCCGATGAATTTACTGAACTTTCAATGGATGATTTTCTCGACTCCGAAAGCTTTGAAACAGAAACTGTCTCTGAACAAAATGAAAGCGAAGAAGAACCGCTTGACATTGATCTCGAATTTAATGAGTCCGTAGACCTTAATATGATGAGCGCTGAACATGCTACGGATATTGGGACAGTCAGCGAAGCAAAGGATACAGATTTAAACCTTGAAACCGTTTCTGATTTTGATGATTTCTTAAGCGATTTGGGCGAAGAAAGCGAAGAGAGCGAAAAATCACAAGAAGTTCAGAGTCAAGAAGTGCTTTCGGAATCTGAACAAGAAGAAAAACCGAGTGATTTTAATGACATAGAGGCGGTTCATAAGGAACTTGAAGAAACCGCTGCGAGTATAGCGGAAAGACCGCAACATGAAAGGATTGTAGCAGCAGAGCCTAAACAGGGAACTACGGTTGATCTATCTACTCAGCTGCTCATGAAGATAGCCGATGAGCTTTCATCAATTAAAAAAGAACTCTTTACTTTGAAAGAAGAATTAGCTGTTTACAAGGGTAATGTTCCTCAAGCTGCTCCTGCCGAAGCAGAACAGGAAGAAAAAAGCAGCGGCTTTTTTGATGATGAAGAGGATGAAAAAATTGCCCTCACCGGTGATGAACTAGATAATATCCTTAATACTGCCGAGTTTACCGAAGAAGCCGGAGCTGTTATTACCGATGTGGAAGATACAGATTTAATTGATTCATCCGAAATTGAGCCAAAGGTAGAGGCT
This sequence comes from Gracilinema caldarium, assembly GCF_029265695.1. Classification (GTDB taxonomy): domain Bacteria; phylum Spirochaetota; class Spirochaetia; order Treponematales; family Breznakiellaceae; genus Gracilinema; species Gracilinema caldarium_A. Next base: position 7,030 of record NZ_JAJUHW010000024.1, read on the forward strand.
GAAACAGTTGAAAGTTTGGAATTACCCAAAACTCCAGAAACTGTTAATGAAACCCTTTCTGAATCCTTCCAATTGGATGACTCGGCGTTTCTCAGTGATAAGGAAGATCTAATTTCTGAAGACCTTTCCGATATTTCTGCAAGCATTTCCGAAAGTGCCCCTGTATCTGAAGTCGAAAAAACAGAACAGATAGAAGAAGAAATTGTTGAATTGCCAATGGATGAAAATCTAGCAACTCTCCAAGAAGAAGGGGTGAGACCAATAACCGAAGCGCCTGAAGATATCAGCTATCTCGAAGAGGAGCTAGAGTCAACCTCATTCGAAGATTCTTCTCAGCTTGATTTATCTGAGGCTGTTATAGAAGAACCCGATTTGAGCGGTATTGTTTTGGAAGAGCACCCCCTGGAAGAACCTTCTATTGAAGATATCCATATCGATCTTGATACTGAAGAAGTACTGCATGTGGAGGATCAGGGTTCTGATCTCACTGAAATCGAAGTCCCAGAAGAGGATAATATCGAACTCTTGGATCTTGAGACTCCAAGCATAGAAGAAGAGCCGCTTCCTGCAGAACCTACAATAGAAGAAACGCTGCCTCGCTTTGAAGATCTTGAAGAAATCTCTACCCCAGTACAGGAAGAAAGTTTCGAAGAAGTCATTCCTGAGGGTTTTGTAGTAGAAAGCGAAGAAGCTGAGCCAATTGAATTGTCACAGGCTCCCGCAGAAGAAGAGGTACTTGAAGAAATAGAAGAAGTAGCTCCGGCGGTTCAACAAGATAGCGCTCCCACTTCTACTGCAAAACCAGCTGTTTCACCGGATTTAACACAGGAAATAAGGGCAGTCCTTTCATATATGGATCAACTCCTTGAATCACTGCCTGAAGAAAAAATAGAAGAATTCGCAAAATCCGAGTATTTTGAGACCTATAAAAAGCTTTTTGAAGAATTAGGTTTGGCATAATGGGATTATTGCAACGGGCCGCAGGCGCTTCTGCCGTTTATAAACCGGATCCAATGGCAGAAGCGCTGGTGGAAAGAATTATACGCTTAGCTCCAGCTAACAACAGAATTTACACCGTATTATCTCTTTTAAAAACCTATACACCGTTTCAAGGTGCCATTGTGCTTGAACAAAGGGATAATATATGTACTGCCAAGGAAATTCTTGGGCTTGATATTCCCTCTTTTTCTGTACCGATGCCCGAGATTACTTCTCTTCTTCCTTCACAAGAAGGTGCTTGGTTTTCAGCGGATTTTATAAAAAATAAGGATATTTTTTCTCATACCTATATAAAATCCGCCCGGGCTTATTTATTGCATAGATCCTCCGAGAGGTCTCTCAGTATAGTATTTCTTGAAGATCCAGAAGAAAAAATTGCTTACGCTGACCTGTCATGGATACTGGAGCATATTCGCTCTCTTTTTTTAACCGATATAAAAAGCGAAGACAAGCGATGGAATCCTTCTGAATGGATACACACGGTATTTTCAGAACTACTCCAGCCGGGGGCCACCTTATCCTTTGGCATATTCGAAAAACCTCAGAATCTAGAAGCCCTCGAAAAAGCTCTTGGTAAAAAAGCCCGTCTTCATATGCTCGACGATCAAAGACTGCTCGTCGTTACAGAAAGCGCTATAGATCCGCAGCTATTATTTCATCGTATTCAAAACAGCTTTAATATCAAACTACTAGACTCCTTCGAAACTGCCGATAGCCTTGTGGCACTTGAACGTATTGCATGAACTTAAGTTTGGTACCAAGCCGCTCTGGCCCTCCAACGTTAATTTCAGAAAATAAATATATACATTCTCCCTATGATCCGCTGCATGAAGCGCAGCGGTTTGTAAGAGCACTTGAAATTCCTGAAAATACTGATTTCATTATTCTGTTAGAACCTGGGCTTGGTTATATTATTCCTTTTCTTCGTGAAACATATCCATATATAAAATTACTTGTCATACATATTTCTGATTTTTTTGTTTCATGCCCTCATACACATGACCGAGAAGGAACAGGGGTCTGGAATCCCTCATGCTATCTTGATGTAATTTCCTTTCTTGAAAAAGAAATACCTGAAGGATCTCAGACATATTTGTGTATATGGAAGCCCTCTGAAGCAGCTTTTGGATCCGCATATCAGGTATTGCTCAGGAAAATAAAACAATTTCTTGATCGAGAAACAGCAAACAATAGGACCACAAAGGCCTTTGGTAAAACCTGGCTCAAAAACAGCTTTAGGAATTTAACATACTTAAAAAATCCAATCTTTTTTGAACCTGGTTCAATACCTTGTATCGTAGCTGGCGCAGGGCCAAGCTTGGAGGAGGCTATACCGCTCATTGTCAAAGCGCTGCAGCAAGGCCCCCTTTTGATAGTAGCAGCCGCATCTGCAGTGCCAGCATTGCTTGAACATCGTATTGTACCCACTTTATCGGTTGCTACCGATGGGGGGACCTGGGCTGCCTTTCACTTGTTTGATCAATTACGCAGGGTCCGTCAAATTTCAACGCAACAGTCCAATTCCCTGCCCTTTTCTTTGGCGGTCATGTTGTACGCAAAAACCTGCTCCCAGGCAGCCCAGGTCCCCCAGATCATCATTAGCGACGGAAGCCAATGGCAACAGAGATTTCTGGCTCTGCTCGGAATACCTTTTTTGCAATTGCCGCAACGAGGTACCGTGTCTGCAACGCTTATCGATCTAGCTCTTTTTCTTACAACCGGAAAAATCTATATCACTGGTATGGATATGGGCATCCGGGATATTCAAACACATGCACGGCCCTATGGTCTTGATTTTTATCTCGAGGAAAGGGTCAACCACCTATCTCCACTCTATAGTATTAAATTCACAAGATTGCACAATGGTGCAAATACTCAAGCCTTGGATGTGTATGCCCACTGGTTCGATTGGTATTTTGCAAATAACCGGGATCGGATCTCCGTTCTCGGATCAAAACATCCCCGTTTCTCGATGCTGCCTGCTTCTGAGAACATTTATTGGGATGTATCTACTGAACCGGCATTCTATGGAATGTCAAGTAAAATACCAATAGAGCAGTATAGTCCCACATCCTTAGTATCCTTGTTCTGTTCAAACATTTTACATTCCGAAGATAATGAACAAATGCGACAGGAATTAAGCTATCTCATTACAGGAAGAAGAATACATTTATCTGTTCCAGAAATTGAAAAAGAATTGACAGAACTATTTACTTGAGGAGATCCTTATGAACAGGGCTGAACTCTTTGATCGGAATCTTTTGGCACTGCATCTGAAAGCCCCAGATTTATGTGCCAGGCTCAGCAATGCGGAGACAACATTAGGCTTTTATAATCTAGTTAATTCAAAAAGTAATCTTCCTGTACCTTTTATTAAAAGAGAGCGACCCCTTCACTCGTTGTTTGATCCCTCTAAAGAGGCCGAACGGCTCATTGCTACGGTACAAAATTCTGGCTTTCTTATTTTATTTGGTCTTGGCGGAGGCTACCATGCACAGGCAGCGCTTCAACGCAAAGATATTCAGTCTATTGTTATTATAGATTTTAATCTTAACGCCTGTGCAGAGCTCTTATCGCTCATCGATTATGTTTCTATTCTCAGTGATCCTCGTGTTACCCTCATTGTGGATCCAAACCCTGAGATGCTTTTTAATTACATAGTTTCCGTATATAAACCTGCACTGCACGGAGGAATACAGGTTATTCCCCTCCGATCCCGGGTAGATGCGGATCCAGAACCTTTTAGAGAAGCCTATGAAACGCTGCAAGACTGTATACATACGATTTCCGAAGATTATTCGGTACAGGCATATTTTGGCAGGCCCTGGTTTTCGAATACGGTAAGAAATATTTTTATTGCCGAAAAACATTCAAAAGCTATTTCCATGGGACGGGATGTTTCAGTTACCGCGGCGGGGCCTTCCCTTGAAATACAACTTCCTCACCTCTTGCAGAATCGCAAAAAGACATATATTCTTGCAACCGACACATCCTTGCCAGCCCTTTTAGAACATGGGATTGAACCGGATGCGGTGATATCTATTGATTGCCAGCATATCAGTTATTATCATTTTCTTTCTGGAATTCCTAAACATATTCCCCTCTTTCTTGACCTTTCAAGTCCTCCCGTGGTAGCCAGCGTTTCAGAAAATACCTGCTTTTTTTCTGGCGGGCATCCGTTTACTCGATATATTTCTGAATATTGGAGACCCTTTCCGCTGGTGGACACCTCGGGCGGTAATGTTACCTATGCCGCGGTAGCCCTGGCTAACCAGCTCGGTGCCAGCACTATAACACTGTACGGCGCAGATTTTTCCTATCCAGAAGGTGAATCCTATGTACGGGGCACATATATTCATAAACTCTTTGCTAACAAGCAGGATCGTCTGCATCCGGCTGAGTCATCATTCAGTGCCTTCTTATTTAGAAACATACTTCTTACCAAAGTTGATTCAGAAACATCATGGAGATATGAAACAAAACCGCTTATAAGCTATCGCAAAAAACTGGAAACCCTTGCAAACCACCTTGAAGCACAGCTTGTCATTATGGAAGGTAAGGGTGCGCCCATATCTGTTCCTCAGAAATTACATAGATCCAAAAGGGGGCTTATCAAAAGTGTGTTTACAGCAGGGGCAAGCCATACAACAGGCAGTGAGTTTTTGCATTCCTATGCCAAGATAGTAGAAAAAATGCCTGACCTTCTTGTACCGCTCCCACAGTATATGATGCAGCTTTCTGAAACAGAACGGGATGTTTTTACCACCCTACTCCCCCTTGCAGCCTTTCTCAGAAGAAAAAATCCGGATATCCCGCTTCATATGCTTTTTGCCAAAGTGAAGGATATGACGCTCCAGCAGCTTTCTCCGTTTTTATCTTTTAGTGCCAAATAATAGACGCATAACCAACAAAGGAATCAGAAGCATACACATCCCTGCTTGTTCCATAAGCCAGCAGTTCTGGCTTGAGGGTTTTATTCAGTTCACCAAACCCCATAATTCCGAGGACTGCCCCGACAGAACAGGCTGCTAAATCATTTGTAGCTTTCTGCAATACAGTTTCCCTGTCCATCGCTAAAATGGCTTTGATGAAGGATGCATCGTTTTCCTTAGTAACCCATTGGTAAGCAGTTTCACCGTCTCCCATGGGGGTAAAATCATAATTCGGCCCATAATGGGTGAGATCTGTGGAACCCACAACCCTAATATCTTTGTGGTGAGCGGCAGCTATGGCTGCAATAGTTTTTCCCAGTTCATAGGAAATCATATTAGCGGGCATACGCATCCATAGTAACTGAGATTCGGGAAACAAGTAGTGCAAAAAGGGTAATTGCACCTCTACGGTATTATCCTGAAACACATCGGCTTTACATTGAATTTTTTCTAAAAGAATATTCCTAAAACTTACATCGATGGGAAAAATTCCAAAAGGTGTTTCTGCACCGTCTTCCATAAGCATAAGCGGTTGCTGAGACGGGCCAAGATGTCCACCTAAAACAACAATAGTTTCTGGATCTTTTTTAAGGCTTAAAAGTGCGGATAGTGCTATAGAACCAGAAAAAGTCCACCCTGCGTGAGGTACAATACAAGCGATTGCATCTTGTTCATTGAATTTTTGAGATGAATAGCTAGCCCGTACACGAGAAATAAAGGTTTCTATAGATGCAGGCGTTTGCGGATACCAACCGGACGGAAGTACTGGTTTTCGTACCCTCATTGGATTCTCCTTTGCTCTATACTATTATTGTAGCATGAAATAACAAAAACGTATATAATATCTGTATGCGGACCAAGTATACTACCATTGTAGCCATAATATGTGGAATTTTGTATGTTTCAGCCCTGCTTTTTGCCATACTTACCATTAGCAATTCTATTAAAGAAAGAAAAGCTCAAGCACAACAGGATTTTCTTTCCCTCACCGATAAGGCTGCCGCCGCGGCAGTACTCGGCTTTATGGCAGACCCCTTCCGGGAATCGGTTAAAGATACCTTAGAATCATCCTCAGTATTGGCAGCCGTCATGATTTCAAATGGAGATGGAGTGGTATACGCGATTGAAAAAAAGCCTGGCTACCTGGTATGGATCGATGCAGAACCTCAATTTGTACAAAATTTTGGACTTACCAAACCTCCCTTTGTTCGTCCTATACCAGTGGAAGGTTACCGAAATGTCACCGTCAGCGCAGTGGCTGAAGAGATAGATTACAATTTGATTAAGAAAATTTTACTAAATAGCCTGCTTGCTATTCTCATTGCCTTGGTACTGGCTATAGGTACGGTAGCATTCTCAGGTACATCTGAAACAGCAGCCGAAACTGAGCCAATCTATGATAGTAAAGGTGTGAATAAGCAAACTAGTCCATCGAATCCTCTTATGGATGACCTCCCCTTTGAAATTCCAGATATGGATGCTACGGTTTTTAAGCCCGCGGTAGAGGAAGTAGCATCAGATTGTAATTGTAAAGACAGCCCGCGGGGGCTTTATACCCCACTGCTTTCAGTAAGTTGGGAAGATTACACAAAAGAACGGCTCGAAGCGGAACTGCATCGGAGCGCCTCTTTTGAACAGGATTTAACGGTATTGATTATTGCGTTTCCAGAACTTACGTATGCAGATTATCCAGACCTCTTTAAAATGATTGCCGATCATATTGTTGCATTTTTTACATTCCGGGATCTTATCTTTGAATGGAAAGGTAATGGTTTTTGTATCCTGCTACCAAATATCGATCTGGATCACAGTTTTAAAATGGCAGAAGAGTTCAGCAATAAGCTTTTTTCAAAAATAAACTCAGAAGTGCTGCGCCGCACGATATGGGGGATCGGTTTAAGTTCCCGATCGGGCAGGCTGCTCGATGCGGACCGGCTTTTGCTGGAAGCTTCCCGAGCTTTAGAAAAGGCCCTGGAAGATAAAAAATCACCTATTGTGGCCTTTAAAAGCGATCCTGAACGGTACCGGGCATATATTTCTTCAAAAACCTGAGCCAATTTCAAAAGTCTGTTACTACGCTTTGCGATTGCTTGCGGTTGCATACTGATTCACAGAGAAAGCATGCAACCGTTTTGAAAGAACTTCTATTGCTCTGTTTTTATAAAATATGCGCTCTCTTTTACAATTTTATTAAATTGCCATTCAGATAGCTGATACATATAGGGAGTGTCAGTAACGGTTGCCCAATGAGAACGGCTTTCATGGTCGGATATTATAGTTATCTTTTTAGTCCTTCCATCTCCTAGTTCTAGGGTGATGATTGTTTTGTCTACTCGAGCCTGTTCATTAATAGTGTCGACAAAATCATCGCCGCTGGCATTTATAAGGTCCTGGATATATGAATCAATTTTTTTTGTATCCAGTTCTTTAGAATTAAGGTTTCCTCCAGCACCGCTCCAAGATGCCTGGCCTGTCCTGCTAAGGCTAAAATTACCCGATGCATTTCCAGAACAGCTTATTTTTTGAACGAGTTCAGATTTTAAACCCTGTGTACCAGTTTGGGGGAAGAGACGTAAATCATACCAAGACTGGGGACTACTCTGTATGTAGGAGCTAAACTGGTCTTCTATAGATTTGACAACATCCGAGTTAGCGGAACGGAAATATATTTCTTTACCCGTTGCATCAGGATTACCAAAATAAAGATCCAAGACAGGCTTTTCTGTATTTTCATCCCACATGGTAATATGGCTCGCAGATGCCCCTAGACCGAGCCGCTCATGAGCCTGGGCAGTAGTTGCACGAACAGGAATAATAAATGAATTCCCAAAGGGTTTTAACATATCTTCGATACGCTGGTTTTTTACAGGATATTCTTTAGACTCTCGGCTCAGATACCATTGACCGGTTCTTTTAATAAACGTGAGTTCCTGCAAGTCAGCGTTTTTTATAGCAATTTTTGTTACTTTCTGAATAGTTTGCTTTTCTAGTAATCTGCTAGTAGACTGTCTGACAAATGTGGTATCTGGATTAAAAATAAAGGTGCCTATCAATAGTAACAACAGTACAACGCCCAGGGCACCAAGGATTTGAATCTTATGCTGATACTGCATGATGAGCCTCCTTGGATTGCAGCATACGTTTTCGTTTTACATTACGGTATACGCCAAGCCCAATTATAATCAGGGGTATAAAAATTATATTTATCAGCTGAGATAGAAGTGCTGCACGGGACCGCTCATCAGGATCGGTAATTTTGTTTAACCGGCTTGTGGCGGGCAACCTTGTACGTATAGATAGAATATCACTGTCATTCCCGAGCCAGTCCGCAGCCTGTACAAGAAACTCGAGATTGTTGCTGCTGTTTGTATATTGTACCAGTGTAGTCGGAAATTCGCTGTCTCCGATAACGATGAGTCTCCCTTCCTTAGAGTCTTGTGACATATCGGGGAGCATTTCCTTTGATCCCTGCTTAAGCGGTTTTGCTTTACCATTAAAATAGCTGGGAAACTTACCAACTAAGGCTGCCCCAAGGGTGTACTGGGACTTCGTTTTACCAGATTCACTGGTAAACAAGGACTCCATATCAGGGTTTGTTACAAAATCCTTTGTCATTAACCAGGCATCCTTAGTACTCGAGAAAAGAGTATCATAACTTATTCCAGCAGGAGGATTTACCGCGATCGGGCTCGCCCAAAAGAGGTCCAGTCCACCGAAGCGGGCCGTAAGCGGATGTTTACCGTTACTGTTTTGCGGAAGCACAACAACCCAGTGAGGATACCGTACGAGTTTTACCTGAACCACACCAGAAAGAGCCATAGATTGATAGGGAATCGTAAGGTTTGCTTTGTCAAGCACAAGCTGTTTTTCAATCCTCACTCCATAGGTTTCAAGCATTTTAAGGAGCCCCTTATCTTCCACAGCCCGAGCTTGCAGATTTGAACGGGAATCTACAAATACACCATCCACTGCATACAGAATCTTTCCTCCATTCTGTAAATAGTAATCCAGACGGTACAGGTCCCAGTCATCAAAATCTTCAGTGCCTCCAAATACAAAAATTCCTGAGAGGCTCTGAGGAATTTCATCTCCCTTGTAAAGCTGGCGGACCTTATAGCCTGCCTTTTGAAGCATCTTGTCTACATACTGATAATCGGTTGTCCAGCTTTTATCCGCGTCTCCGATGAGTACACCGATTTCCCGATCATAGTTTTTTACCATGCTGCGGATACGGGAAGTAATATCGTATTCCAACGTATCGGTAGAAAACACCACCGGTAGTACTTCAGTCTTATCAAGATATTCGATAACAATACCCGTATAAACCGTTGCTACGCTTGCCTGATCCTGTTCTACGGTCTGTATCTGCTGCGGTTGTATTCCAAGCCGTTCAACAGATACGGCCATGCTGGTTTTAACCGGGTCTTTTACAACAAACCTTATTTTTCCTTTTGACTGGGCTGCATATTCATGGAGCAGGTCCTTTATTTCGCCAGGAACCGGATGCATTTTAACCAATTTATCCGAAACAAAATAAGTTATGGTTACCCTTTCTGGTATTTCCTTATAAATATTCCGTGATACTTGAGAAAGTGTAAAAGATTTGTTTCTGGTTATATCAAACCGTACATAGATTCGCTGTGCATTGAGGAGTCCAAGTACAAGGACCGTTAATGTAAGGATGGTAATGATTATAGCTTGTTGTTTTTTCATGATTTAACTCCATTTTCTAAATTGCAGAATCCTTGTATTCACAAAAAGCAACAGCACTGTAACAAGCAGAAAAAACAACACATCTCTGCTATCAAGAATTCCCTTGGCAAAACTTTCAAAATGAAAGGCTAGTGAAAAATAATTCAGAAAATCTGCAAGCAACTTTGGTAAATCTATAAAACTCGTAAGCTGGTTAATAAGCATAATCGCCAAAAGAACTACCACACCGCCGAGAAAAGCACTAATCTGATTTTTTGCTAAAGAAGAAAAAAGGAGTCCGACGGAAATAGCGGCCATTCCAAGCAGCAGAGTTCCCACATATTCACTTATAAGGACACCTTTATCAAAGTCCCCAAGCGGAAAGAGGCTTAATGGCACACTGAGGGTTAACAAGAGGGCAATAATAAGAATGACGCAGGCGGATATGAATTTTCCAAGTACCAGATCCCATTCAGAAAAGGGCATGGTTAACAGAATTTCTGCCGTTCCAGTTTTTCGTTCCTCAGCCCAGCTTTTCATAGTAATGGCAGGGATTAAAAAGGTATAAACCAGGGGAATAATCTGAAAATAGGGACGCAGGGAGGCAGAATCAAGGCTGAAAAATCTTTGAAGATAAAAGAAACTTACATTGGTAAAAAAGATAAAAAACAACCAGACACCATAGGTTGCTGGACTATTTAAGGCTGATTGCAGCTCCTTTTTGGCGAGGGCTATTGTTTGATTGGAAAAGCAGTTCATTTTTCTTCTCCTTCTCGCGTAAGCTGTACAAAGATATCCTCAAGACTAAATTTTTGGTGTTCCATATGGATAATCTTATATCCACAGTCAACAGCCCAATCAAAAAGGGTTTCACCAAGTATAGGAGCAGTGACAGATGCTCCTTTATTTTCATCAACATGAACTACTTTTAACGAAAGTCCCCCATGGTCAAGCCTTGCTGAATCTTGAAGTCTAAAGGTATTACCTTTGAAAACAAATTGGGAGGGCAATACTTCTGGGAGCTTTCCCGTTAAAACCAGGTGCCAGCTTTCCTGGCCTTTGAGTTGTTTTCCGATTTCAGCACTGGTGCCTTGGGCTGCGATCTTTCCCTGGTGAATAATAATAACCTGGGAGCAAACCGCCTCGACTTCCTGGAGGATATGGGTAGAAAGGATAACGGTTTTACGCCTTCCCAATTCCCGGATGAGGTTTCGAATTTCTAGAATTTGGTTTGGGTCTAGCCCGGTGGTCGGTTCATCCAGAATAAGAATCGGTGGGTCATGGATAATAGCCTGGGCAAGCCCAAGGCGCTGACGATAGCCTTTGGAAAGCGTTTCTATGGGTTTGTTTTCCACGTCCTTAAGAGAACAGATATTAATTACTTCGTTGATACGGTTCGCCCTTTGTTGTTTTGGGATTTCCCGGGCCTCTGCCACAAAAGAAAGGTACTCAAGGGGCGTGAGATCCCCATAGGATGGGGCGTTTTCTGGAAGATACCCAATCCGTTTTTTGATTTCTTCTGGGTGTTCTTCCACAGATAGTCCATCGATTCGGGCTGTGCCTGAGCTTGGGTAATGATACCCTGTCAGAATTTTCATAATAGTGGTCTTTCCAGCCCCGTTTGGTCCTAATAAGCCAATAACCTGGCCGGTACCAACCTGGAAAGACACATTCCGAACAGCCTGAACCTTCCCGTACTGTTTTGAAAGTTGCTGCACTTCTATCATGTGTTTTCTCCTATCCTAAAAGATAAGAAAAAATAAGACACTTCGATGGTTACAATGATCAATCTTCGTATTCTATGGGAAACACAGCTCGATCTCGAGAAAGCACGGTTCTCGGGAAGATAGCTTGGGCTTCCTTGAGCAGCTGTTTCAGATTATGTTCCGTATATCGGGGACTGTAATGGATGAGGGCTAATTGCTTTATTCCTCCCGCCTGGGCTGCAATGTGGGCAGCCTGCTCTGCAGTCATATGCTTTTTTTCTTTTGCACTTTCAATCAGTTCTCGCTCAAACATTCCCTCGCAAACAAAAAGGTCTGAGTTAGCGACCTCTTGAGCTATTTCGGGGAATGCAAGCGTATCGGTTACATAGGAAAACTTCCGGCCCTTCCGTATTTCTCCGAGTACTTGTTCCGGGTAAACCATTATGCCATCACTTGAAAGCACCGGTTCCCCGTTCTGCAGTTTAGACCACAGCGGACCCCGCGGGACTTTAAGGGCCTCCGCCTTTTCTGGATGAAAAGCCCCCGGCCGTTCATCCTCTTCAAACACATAGCCTACACAGGGCTTAGTATGCCGTAAGGGGAATGCCCGTATATGAAATGAATCGCCCTCATATACGATGCCCGGCTCATTGATTTCCTTAACGACAATTTCATAGTTGATGTACATATCAAGAACCCTGCGGCTTGATTCAATGTATTCTGCGATTTTTGGCGGACCGATAATTGTTAAGGGATCATCCCTATCAACTTGAGAGGATAGCATAAGAATGCCTGGAAGACCCGTAACATGGTCCGCATGGGTATGGCTAATAAAAATGGCGGATATTTTTTTCCAGCGCAAATTGAGTTTTCGCAGAGAAACCTGGGTTCCCTCACCCCCATCAAATAGAAACAGTTCACCTTCCCGTCTTAACAGCACGGAGGTAAGAAATCGGTTGGGAAGGGGCATCATGCCACCGGTACCAAGGATAAAGGCTTCTAAGTTCATAGGATCCTCGTTTATTGTCCCCTGCTTAGGGCGCGCAAGGCCTTTCTGAAAGATCGGATATTTTTCCTGAAAGACTCAGCATATCGAAACATATTTGTAATAAGCGGTTTATACGCGTAATCCCAGCTGCCGCTCCGATGTATTATCTGCCCGCCGAATCCTGTTTTGAATCTATACAAACCAGCCATGGGATGCCGTGGATTTTCTTCCGGGGGAATCCCAAACAAGTCGTAGCGGAGACAGCCATTTTCATGGGCATCCTGTATAGCCTTCCATTGAAGCGCATAGGGCGCCATGAGGTTGCGTTTTACATCTGATGAAGCACCGTAGAGGTAGGTTGCTTCTTCTCCTCTGAATAAAACAATAATTGCCGCGAGGGCATCTCCCTCATGGGTGGCCACATAAAGCCTCAGGTCCTGACTTCCATCGCGATATTCTTTACCATGTTCAAATAGCGTTTTGTAGTAATTTATCCCATGAATGGCTATCTTATCGCGCCGCGCGGTGGTCTTATACAGTTCATAAAAAAGATCAAGCCCCGCTTCGTCCATACGGATTACCGTGACCCCTTTTTTTCCTGCGAGCTTTATATTGTACCGCCATTTTGGTTTCATAGAGGCAAGGATCTCTTCAGTAGATTTGCTTACATCAATGATAACCGTATCTGGAGGCTGTACATCCGCTCCAGAGCGGACAAAGGGGCCTGTTATGAGAGGGGGTACCGCATATTCTCCGATGGTAAACCAAGGCGGGTCAAAACGAATAAAAGCCGTATCATGGGGTAATGCATCCCGCAGGGCTTGGGCTAAATCAAGCAGGGCCTGATTCCTTTCCTCTTGCGAATCGGGAAATTGGGCAGGTAATTCCGGTCCCAGGGGTACATAGGCAAATGAGACTCCTGGACCAAGGCGGCGCCGAATTACCAACAGGGGCAGCTTTCCCCCTTCCCCCCAATCTACCAGGAATGAACGGGCGTTCCACCCAAAACGGGCCTTAAAGCTGCCCCAAAAGCCGGACTGTAAAAAACTTTTCGCCCCGTCACAACGACCTAATTCGGTTGGAACTACGGAACGAAGACTATAGGACGCCGTCTGGGGCATCAACCAACCTCGCCTTGGAGTACCCTTTGTGTGGCTAAAGGTTTGCCGTTACAGATCAGGGGCTCCTTATCCACTAAAATGGTGCCATTTTCAGCCACAATGGGCATAGAGAAGAAGGTATCAATATCAATTTCTGCAGGTGGAACCGGCAATGCTATGTGGCCAACCTGTATACGAGTTCCTGGTTCAGCAAAACCTGCATCCAGGACTTCTACAGACTCGGTGCCGTCACTGTTGTGGGCAGAAGCCGCAAGAAGCATGCCCTTGCTCTCGACACCCCGGAGTTTTGCAGGCTTGAGGTTATACACCAGCACAATGTGTTTGCCCAGCAGTTCCTCTTCTTTGTAATAAGGTACAAGACCAGACACAATCGTTCGGGTCTCTCCTCCTCCTACATCCAGCGTCTCTATATAGAGCTTATCCGCCTTTGGATGCCGTTCTATGCTGGTAATTTTTGCAACCCGGAGATCTACCATAGATGCAAATTTATGCGCCAGGTTTTCTGATATTTCGGGAAGCGGCTTATCAGCCTCACTGTGAGCTACTGTAGAAGTAATAGTGGCTTTTGATGTGGTATCCATGTTCTGTCCTTTTTCACGGTCATGTCTTTCTTTCTGGCTTCCTGAATATCGATCACGGAGGGTTTGCACTAAATCATCTTCCAGTTTGTTGAATAAGACTTCCGGATTATGTACCGCTTCTAGTCCAGTGAGGGTGCCAAGATCCTTACAGGAAAGGCCTCCTTTACCAATGGTAAGACCAAAGAAGGAAGCAAGCTTTTCCGCACTGCCCGGAATATAGGGATGAATGAGGATTGCCAAGTCCCGTACAACATAGCAAAGGTCGCGGATGAGACTTGCAGCCCGGGCAGGATCTTCCTTTCTAGTCTTCCAAGGCTCACCGTCCTGGAAGGTCTTATTGGCAAAAGATGAAAGCTCAAACACAGTGCGGAACGCATCCCGTAGTTCCGCCTTGTCAAGTTTCTCTAAGATCGTTTGTTCATAGGCCTGTACGGTTTTCCAAAATTCACTGTCCGGCTTTCCTTCAGGTACTTTTCCATCATAGTAACGGGAAACAAAGGACAGGGTCCGATTGACCAGGTTTCCAAGGTTACCGATCAACTCGCCATTAACCTTCTCTTGAAAATCTTTCCAGGTAAAAAGGGCATCTGCTTTTTCGGGCCGGTTGTAAAAAATATAGAATCTCCATACATCCGCAGGGATACCCGATTCCATTGCGTCTGAACCGAAAACACCAATACCCTTGGATTTAGAAAACTTGCCACTTTCATAATTAAGGTATTCAGTACTGGACATATGGTGCAGCATGGTCCATTTTTCCCCTGTTCCAAGAAGACTGGAGGGGAAAATAACCGTGTGGAAGGGTATATTATCTTTTCCGATAAACTGGAACAGTTCTACTTCATCGGGATTCTTCCACCAATCCTGGACAAAGGCTCGCCAGTCCTGCCCCCGATCAGCCGCAAGGTTACCCGTAATGGATATATAGCCGATAGGTGCATCAAACCATACATAAAACACCTTGTCTTCGAAACCTGCCTTAGGAACCGGTATACCCCATTTCAGATCCCGTGTAATTGCCCGTTCTTTAAGACCATCCCGTATCCAAGCATTGGTCATCTGAATTGCATTGTTAGCCCAGAACCCTTTAACCGAAGCCTCGGTAATCCAGGCTTCAAGCCGCTCTTTAATGCGAGGGAGGTCAATATAAAGATGTTTGGTAGACTTGAGTTTTGGCTGAGACCCACAGGTAGAACAGCGGCTTTCCTTGAGTTCCGTGGGTTCGAGCAGCTTCCCGCACTGTTCGCACTGGTCTCCTCGGGCATCGTTATACCCACAGTGAGGACATACGCCGCGGACATACCGGTCAGCCAAAAAGCGGCCGCATTGTTCGCAATAGAGCTGTTCAATGCTCCGTTCAACAATAAAACCTTGAGCATCTAGCTTCTTAAAGATATCTTGTACTACTTCAGTCTGAATAGGTGTTGAAGTCCGGCCAAATTTATCAAATGCAATATTAAACCACTGGTAAATATCCCGATGCAGCGCATGATACCGGTCACAGAGTTCCCGGGGGCTTATACCTTCTTCGGCGGCCCGAGTCTCTGTTGCAGTTCCATATTCATCGGTACCGCATACATACAGGGTGTCGTAGCCCCGAAGCCGGCAAAAACGGGCAAAAACATCGGCGGAAAGCACCTGAATGAGGTTTCCCAAATGGGGAACATTATTAACATAGGGCAATGCGGAGGTTACTAATCGTCGCTTCATAATTGTGTTACTATAGGGAGCAGTTACAGGTATGTCAAGCTAAGGCTGACTTTCCCTGTTTTTTTTCAAAACTCACATAAAAGCTTGTCTCCCATTGTTCTCCTGGAGTAAGCAGTATTTCCTGAATCGGCAGTATACAGGTAGATTGATAAACAGAGGGCGGTGAAAAGACCTGGTATTGCCAAGCATCAAAGGGAACCACAGATTTTATAGAAATGAGCACATCATTTTTGTTGTCCTTATAGATGACTTGTTCAGTATTCCGTACCTCATGGATATCCAAGTCCAATTCCTTGGTTTCTCCGCTTCTTGCAATAAACAATTGATAAGCCTTTGTAGAAAACTCACTAAAAGAAAACTCTAGGTGAGGTAAAAAAGTAAATCGTTCTGTTTCAGACCCCTTATTCATTAAGGTATAGGTCAGCATGAGTGTATTCTTTTTCAGCCCATACTGTTTTTTAATAGATATATTACCAAAGGGCTCAGCTTGATTGGCTTCGAGAATAAAGCTTATTGTATTGTGCGGCTTGTTTATAGATTCTTCCTGATACAATTCCCTTCCAGTAAAGCGGTTCCGGTGCTGACTATCGGATATAATCTCATGGAGCGAACATCCTGGAGGGCAAAGATATTCTACAAAAGAAGTCCGTTTTGGAACAGGATAGGGAAGCTCATCCTGCACATAGAATGTATCGGTATAATTAGTAGCAGCTGGCATATAATCAAGCTCAAAAATCGAGGCTCCCTGAAGACCCACATAACAATTTAATTCATTACCCTGTATTACATATTCAATCTTTCCGTCTAAATTGAAATCAAAGGCTAATATAGAGGGAATGAATACACCCTTTTCTCTCGTTATTTTTTCAGCTTCGATGAGAGCCCGGTACATAGCATTCCTGATAGAGTTGTTTTGTATCCCCTGGGCTGAATCGAGCGCAAAAGCATCTATTCCTTGGGCTTTCCATAGCTCTTCCCGGGCATTTTTCTTCCGTGCCTTGTCTCCCCTAAGCTGGTTAATGAGCGTATGGACATAAATCATTTTGCTATAAAGCCCATTAGCCTCGGAATGTTTAACCAGAGTCTTTCTGAGGTTTACTCCTGTTAAATAGGTTTTGGAAAATGTTAAATCCTGTTTTAAGTATTTAATCGGAAGGGTTAATTCAAAAGTATCGGAGTCATCTTTTAAATATTTAAAAATCTGGTTTATATAAATCTCTGGATTGTATTTCTCATGCCCATCCTCTGATTGAGTCTCTATATCTAAAAGCATTGAAAGGATAGATTCTTTTTGGTTTTTAAGTGCCGCCTTTTTTTTAAATTGTGCTAAATAGGCCAGCGCTTCATCGGGGGTCGTGACACGATATACAGGAAACAATGTGGTGAGCTTTCCCTGATCTTCGGTGATGAATGCCTGGGAAACAAAAGCACTATCCATGGACACTTCGGTGAACTGAGCGTGATTCACAAAAGTATAGTCAATACCACAGGCATTAAGTACGGATGCAAAGTTTTGTTCCCACACAAGGCCGGGAATCCAACAACCTCTGGGACGCTTACCAAAATGTTTTCTTATGTAAGTAGTAAGCAATTCAATCTGACCAATCTTATCGGTTACCGATATGAGGGGTAAAATTGGTTCATAAAACCCTCCCCCCAGCAGTTCGATCTGCTTTCGGTTTATCAGTTCCTCAAAAATCATAAAAAGTTCTGGATGACGCCGTTCTAACCATTCAAATAGCGTTCCAGAACAGTGCATTACCACAGAAAAATAAGGTATTTGATAAAGACTTGTAATGAGAGGTTTTAGGTTCTGGGAATAATATGTCTCAAATACATCTTCCGAAGAACCAAACGGTATATGATGATGACTGATAATAATTACTTTCACTTTATTCATGTATTGTTTCCACTTCTATCGCCGTTCGATTCTTTGAATACTATATAATAGACGATATTGTTCACTCTGAAAAGTAAGAATTCTCACAAATTATTAAAAAATCCGCCCAGCGAGCCTATATAAACCATTGAGTATGAGGCCCTATCTGCTAAAAAGATGTATTACTAAAGGAACGAGGGCTGAAAATAGCATAGACAAAAGACCTGTAGAGATGAGCAATAGGGGCTGACCCTTAAAAAACATCGGAACCCCCTCTATTTCTGATCGTTTTTGTATACCATTTAAAATCATTAATACAAACATAAAACCAAGGGCGCCGCCTAATGCAAATAAAAAGGCCTGCGATAACGATTGGGCAAACATAAGGGTCTGAAACGCACCATAAAAGGCTATACCCTCATAGCCGCTGAATACAGATTTGTCTAAAACATTATCTTTTGTATGTTGAATGACCGCACTGAGTCTATCAACCACCACACAACATAAGACAGTGACTGGAAATAAAAAAAATATTCCATATTCTCCAAAACCAATGGGATTAAACACGTATGTATATATAAGCCAGCCCATCACGCCCGATAAAAACAGGGAAATAAGAGGAGCCAAAGCCTTTTTTGGATCTTCGGCATACATAATACCAAAACCATTTTGGATAATGCCATTAAACATGAAAAATGCAGCAAAAATAGAGAGCAAAATCTGCATTACCTGTTCTCCTTTTGAGCATAATAATTCACAAACATTGCTCTAAAGATACGGTAAAACCCCACGACAAATCCGAGGAGTATCAATCCACCACCGGTAGTAGCAAATATTCTTACCGACATATCTGCAGCAATTTCTGAAGTTAAAATTGCTGTAATACCTTCTTTGGTTGGCAAACTAATCGATCCAAAACCAAGGGGTTCACGAATCAAAGAAAGTAGGAGCATGATACCTGAGAGCACCAGGGCACGAATGATGACCTGATTCAGTGTATCTTTGAACGATTTTTCGGTATTTTTTTCTTCCAGTTCTGAAAATATATAAACAACCGGAACAAGGGAGAGGGGAAACAAAAGTTCATGAAATAAGAGCGGAGAAAACAAATTTACCAGAAAACCAAAAAGAAAGGACCAGAAGCTGCTGATTAACACAGAGATAATTGTCTTGTATGTTTTTGGAATCCATAGATCTGCCGCAAGACAGGTTAAACTTGAAAGTAAATAGGTCCAAATAAGAGCGAGGGTCCCTATAATAGCTATAGAAAAACGGGTAGAAGAAACGAGCAGGAACGGAACATATGAAAAATCTGCTAAAGGAGATCGGGTTCCCCAAAAAGGATGAGATTCTAAACGATCCATTTATTTGCTCCTTTGCTCTGTTAAAAGAGGGTTAGAAATCCATAAATTTACATAAAAATCCATCATCCCATTAGATATACGATGATTAATAAAACGAGAGTTCATACTCGCAGGATAGAGCGCATCAATATTATTTTTATCATTGATGAAAGCTAAATTAAGAGATAAACCATAGGGTGTGTATATTGGAAAAAGTAAGACCCTTCGATTGTTCTTATTGCCCGAAAACAATACTGTCTGGGAAGTCATATCAATAGTGTTTTTTACTATTTCCTTAGTTTCTTGTTTATTGAGTTCCGCATTACAGGCAGCAACCAGAGCAGTGCTGCGGACCGTCCCTGTAAACCTAACAAGGGACCATGATAAACTTAATAAAACAAGAATCCATACCAACAATATCACTATATCCTGAAATAATTGTTTCATGCTCATCTCCGGTTAGTGTATAAAAACTTTATTTCAAGATGACGAATAGCTGGGACAAGGGCATTGGCAACCATAATCCCATAGAGTGCGCCAAAAGGAGCGCCGCCAAAAAAACGAAACAAAAATCCGAGAATTGCAGCTATTGCGGCTGTAAGAATACCCGCCTGATATGATTTCGTTCCGGTAGCAGGATCTGCTGCAAGGATAAAGGCAGACAAAATAATGCCGCCATTCAAAAGAGCAAAGAGCATATCACCATTGCCAAAGGCACCGCCGAATGGGATAGCCCCAAACAGGCGGACGAGCAATACATATACACCTATATAAACAGCCGGAATAATGGGCTTATTGATCCGGGTTGCGGTTATGATAATCGTGCCAATAATTAAAAATCCGATCCCTCTATCAGCGATAATTCCCGGACCGGTAAATGCAAAGAAGTCCAAATATCCTGCAGGAAGCTCCGCATTTATTCGAGAAAAAAGAACATTATTAAACAAATTGGTTAAAAAACTATCCTGTGTGCTGACTTTATAGCCAGCTATTTTTAATATTGCAAGCGGAGATCCAGATGGATCAATGAGCCCCCGCTCTACAGCCTGATATAACCGCTGCAAGGCTGAACCATCCAGGGCCTGTTCAAAATTAGGAGGCCAAGAAAGGGATGCAAAAAGCCATCCACCCAATGCGGGATTCAACCAGTTTGACCCAAGCCCTCCATAAGCATGTTTTACAATACCTATGGCAAAGAGGGCGCTTAAAACCGCAATAACCGGATGCACCGAATTAGGGAGCAAAAGGGTCAATACTAGCGCGGTGGTAACTGCGCTCCCGTCATGGAGCGTGAAATTGCCGCGGGCACCATTTATTGCCAGTTCCATCAGGATTGCAGCAAGAAGGGCTGAAACAGCAATCAGGAGACTATACCAATTATCACTTATGGCCGATTGCAGTATGACCAATCCGGCCATTGACGACACGAGCCACATTCTTTGGCTTGTAGAATCAGTGATATGAATCAAAGGCTTGCGGGCAACATGAATGGAGTTCATAGGATCTACTTTTTTCCTCTTTTTATAGAAACCCTAATTGTCGAACTTAAGGGCAACCGGGATGGACAAACCACTTCGCAGCATCCGCAACCGTGACAACTGTTGGCTCGATGGGCCAATGCTTCAGCATCACGTTCTAGCAATGCCAATTTAAATAAGTATTCCGGATCGAGCCCGACCGGACAAACAGAACGGCATTCACCGCAGTTGGTACAATCATGGATAATTTCACCGCCAATTTGGTCTTCTGTAAGGGCCACAACCGCAATGGTAGTCTTTGTAACCGGTTCATCCAGGTCCTGCACAGCCATTCCTTTAAGAGGCGAACCGGTTGCAATTTTCTTGGGCTGTACAAGGAAACCACCGCATTGGGATATCACATCCCCAATTCTGGTTCCAATACGAACCCGGAGCACCTGCGGATGTTTTATGGAACCGCCGCCGACGGCCACATACCGCTCAAGAATGGGCTTATTCTGAACGACCGCATCAAAAACTGCGGCTAAGGTTGCAGGGCCGCAAATACACCAGGAACCGAGGTCTATATTTTCGTTCTTCTGATAACTTTTAAGGACCGTTTCAAGTTCCCGCCGGTTCCTTTGGGGATATCGGGATCCGGTAACAATGAGCTTTATCTGTATTCCCAGTTCTACAGACCTAATTCTAATTCGCTCCGCAAGCTCCATCTCCTGGTTCGATACTGCAAACACAATATGGGTTGCACTTGCGGCCTTTGCTGCAATGGAAGCACCAATTAATATTTCATCAAGCCGTTCCAAAGATAGCACATAATCTGCTACGAGCCAGGGATCATCAAATATCATCCGCACCACAAGACTGACAGTTTTTGACTGGTTAGCAGCATCCCGGATTATTTCTATAAAGGGCCGGCCAGGTTCTTCCATCTCAACAATGCCCTTTTCTGATAAAATCCGCTGCAGATCGAAACCAGATAGGCCTTGCCAGATAAAATTTTCCTTTTTTTTCCCTAGTTTATCAAAGGAACCTTCGAGCCGTATTAAAAAACCTTTAGTTGATCTACCATCAGCCAGTTTCCAAGAAACAATCTTAACGACAGTTCCCGGAATTGAAGCGTGTATATTCGCGGATCCGAGACCATAACCGCGGCCAATGAGCATGCCCTCACGGACTTGGCTACCGGCCTCTACAAGGGGCACGGCTTCCGCACCGGGATGCTGGATCAACGGTATTAATGCAAGAGTAGGAAGATATGCAATCCTACTGGCTTGAACCGGAGGAACCGTAAGGTCCTCTAATTCAAGGCCCCCCTTAGGAAACTGGTAAATTTTCATGCTGCAATCCGTTTATCTAAATATCCAGATTTATATAGGGCTAACAATTGACCATGCGACGCACGGAATAATATAAAAAGAATTCCACTAATAAATATCACAAGATATAGCCCTTGTCCTATAGAATGGGAACGAATAATTGGAGCATTTCCCGAGAGAAGAAGGGATTCTAAAGGGGGCAGTGAAAGGGTTTGGTAAACATTATCAATGGCAACTTCATGAGTCTTAGCTGAAATAAGCCCGTCTGCATCCAGCACATAGGTGTAATAACCGCCATTATTCGAACTATCAGGATACAGTGAATCTATGGAAAAACGATATTGCCTTTCCATATGGGCTTGATAGTTATCAAAAGAAAGCGGGATAAGATTTGCATCGGTTTTACCTGAAACGCTTTTTGAGCCCTGTATCAGGATCGAAAGCACAAAAAACGCCGCCGCACAACTTACAAAGGGCAGTAAAACCCTCAATGGTTCGGCAAAACTTTTAACCGATCGAATCAATTGTATTGGAAGAAAAAAACGATGTTCAATTTTTGATGCGGATTCAAAATAAAGAAGAGAAAATAACGTGTCAGTAGATATCAGCACCACAAGGCCTGCAAGGGCTATTGTCCATGGAATGGTAAGCACAAAACAGCTTAATACATAGAGAATTAAAAAAATTAAACCGTTTATCAGGTCTGTTTTGTACCAATGAAAAAAGGCAGGAACATGAACCGGTTCTTTTTTATATAATCGGAACATAAAATCCTGCATAGATTGCTCAAGTGCGGTTTTCATAGCTATCAACAAACCGGCCGCAACCAAACCGCCAAAGCCTGCATTTAGAAATACCAGCATCGTTGGTAATGCTGTCACTATATGTGTCTTCCTGCGGGAAATCAGGGCAAAATAGATTAAAATACCGGCAAAAACAAGGCCATTTAACCACCAGGGCAACTGAACCTGATTTGATCCAGATACCTGAATAGTTGGCCCATATTCTGAAAGGCTTTTTTCTATTTTACGGATAAGAGTATCCATTCTTGTCCAAGGAGAATAGAACGAAAGGGGAATAAAAAAGCGACGTTGACCGCCAGAAACAAAAACGTTTTTTAGCTTATCAACATAGCCATCGTTTCGCGGGTCAAGGGGTTCAATATATTTATCAAATTCCTTAAGCGGAATTGAACGGGGCTTTTCAAAATCATCAATGTAAACAAATTGGGTTGACTCAGATACAACAGGAGACAAATTGAGTTTATCTAGCCGTTCAAAAACCAGCTGTTCTTCAACGTTATCCGGCAGGCTCAATACCAGCAATGCAGCATTTTTTGTATTGCTGCTACTTTTAAAGCTATACCCAATAAAACCGGCAACACCCAGCATCCAAAGAATGGTATAAAACCATAGGATTCGGCGGCGTTTCATAGCATCTCCCCCTACAGGAGGGCAAAAGCAGCCGCAATCAGGATACCCAAAAGAGCGCCAACGAGAACTTCAAGAGGTGCGTGTCCCTGAATTTCCTTAACCTGATGATAGGGCACATTCAGCCGGTCTGAAACCTCTTTCCCAAGCAAATTGAGAGCCCGGGCCTGAAGTCCTGCGGATCTGCGCACACCCATAGAATCCCGAATCACGATAAGTGCAAGACAGAGGGTAACAATAAAGATAGTGGATCCCAGGCCTTCTTTAAAACCCACCGAGGTAGCAAGGGCAGTTACAAGGGATGAGTGGCTGGATGGCATCCCCCCTGTTTTCCAGAGCAATGTAGAGACAATTTCCTTTGCGGACTTTTTCGTACTTTTAAGCAACACAATGACGGCTTTCAGCAACTGCGCAAAAATAAGACTGGTTACGGCTGAAAGAAATACAGGGTTTTCAATGAAAGCCGAAAAATCTTTAGAACGTAACGGAATTAATGAAACCATTGCCTTACAATCCCCTATGTGGGCTCTTTTGTCAAGAACCAGCTTCTGATAGAATACCATATATGGCCTATACTGCGCAAATCACCCCCGATGACCAAAACAGGCGGCTGGATCGCATTTTGCGGAAAGCATTTCCCAGCCTGCCCTTATCGGCAATTCATAAAATGATTAGAAAAGGCCAGGTTCATATTGATGGAAAGCCGGTTTCTGCGTCCTTTAAGCCCCAAGCAGGTTCGGTGCTCGAAATTCAGGTCTTGGATATTGCTCAGAAAGAGAATACAGCTCCAAGACAGCAGAAAGAACGGGGTCTATCCCTTTCGATACTATTCGAAAATGAAGCGCTCTTGTGCATCAACAAAAAACGGGGCATCCCGGTGCATGGGAAAAAGAGCGTAGATGAGGCAGTACAGGCATATTTGATACCCAAACTACCGCTTTCCCTCTCATTCAAACCGGGGCCCTTGCATCGGATCGACCAAGGGACAAGCGGAATCTTGTTCTTTTCCAAAAACATCCGCGGGGCCCAAGCCTTTAGTGAAGGGCTTCGGGAACATCGCTTTGCAAAATGGTACCTGGCGGTCCTCCAGGGCCATATTACCGAAGCGGCCCAATGGGATGATGTAATCCTGCGAAATCGGGAACAGGGTTTAAGTCATATTGATAAAGATGCAATGGAAGGGAAAAGAGCAACGACCACAATGTATCCCATTTTACACAATAGAGATTCCCATACTGCGGCGACACTGGTATGCATCAAACTGGGGACAGGACGGACCCATCAGATTAGGGTGCAAGCGGCACATCATGGTTCTCCGCTCCTTGGTGATATAAAATATGGCGCAAAGAAACAGCCCTTTCCATGGCTACTTCATGCCTATGAAATGGATGGGCTCGATACATTAAACCTTTCAATACCAGCGGATCTCCGGGCACCGCTCTGGCCAGATCAGCTCGCCCTGCTGCAGCGTCTCTTTCCTGCAAAGGAACAGCATCTTTTTTTTCAAAGACTAGAGCAAACCCCTCCCCTTTTATCGCTCCTTGATGCTATAATTACCTAATGTTTCGTGTACTGAGTGATTTATTTTGGTTCTTCAAAGGTGTAAAAGTGTATGCCCTGGTAGGCGAGAGCGGTACAGGCAAGAGTTTCCGTGCCAAGCTGGTAGCCCAAAAATACGGAATAGATTTAATTATCGATGACGGCCTTTTGATCCGGGACAACCGGATCCTGGCGGGACATTCTGCAAAAAAGGAAAAAACCTTTCTGGCTGCGGTAAAGGTAGCCCTCTTCGATGATAAAGCCCATCGGGACGAGGTAGCCCGAAAGCTGCAAACTGAGAAATTTAAAAAAATACTCATTCTCGGTACATCCATTAAAATGGTGAATAAAATTGCAGCCCGCCTGCAGCTTTCTCAGCCATCTAAAATCATCAAAATAGAAGACATCGCAACTCAGGAAGAAATAGAAAAGGCGATCCGGACCAGAAAAATTGAAGGGAAGCATGTAATTCCGGTTCCCTCCATCGAAGTAAAACGGAACTATCCGAATATTTTCTATGATGCCATCCGGGTCTTTCTAAAACGGGGCGTCCTGCCGCCGGTTGGAACAAGCACCAAGGTTCACGAAAAATCGGTGGTACGGCCTGAATATTCCAAACGGGGCAAGGTTATCATTTCTGAAGCAGCCCTGAGCCAGATGGTAATTCATTGTGTTGATGAATTTAACCCCAGCATCAGAATTAAAAAGATTGTGGTCAAGGAGGACGGACAGGGCTATCGGCTCGTGATTACGATCGATGTACCCTACGGAACCCAGCTTGCAGGCAACATTCACGAGTTACAGCAGTACCTTATTGATAACATTGAGCGGTATACGGGTATACTTATTGAAGAGGTCAATATTATAATTGACAAAATCACCCAATAAACGGAGGTAATCATGACAAAAAAAGGGATAATGCTGGCACTCTTTGCCATGCTGAGCATGTTGAGCATAGCAGCACAGACTAATGATATCAATTTCTCTGATGCTTCGGGTACCTACTACCAGGTGTTTGCAGAAAAAGGGAAAGATGCGGCCCTTGCATTGGCCAAAGAAATGGACGCTCGTTTCGCTGTGTATAATCGATTGTTCCGCTTTCCCCTCTCCCGGCTCACGAAACCACTGACTGTCCGTTCATTTGCCACCAAAGCAGCTTATGATACCTATGTAAATGCAAAGCTGGGAAACACGAGAAATGGAGCGGTATACCTGCATTACAGCAACCGACCTGACCTAAATGAGCTTGTCGTCCTTGATGGTTCAGAAGAGGCAAAAATGGTGTTTCCCCACCAGGCATTTATCCAATTTCTGCGGGCCTTTGTACAAAATCCACCGACGTGGTTACAGGAAGGACTGGCAATTTACTTTACAACCCTCGGATATGACAGCAAAAATGGAGAGCCAACCTATGAAGAAAATCTTTCCTGGCTTGAAATGGTAAAAAGCTGGGGCAATACAGCACCAAACCCGGAAGCTGTAATTATGTCGGATATACAGAACCCGCTTGCATCGCCTCAAATTCAGGGGGCTTCCTGGGCGTTTGTCTCATTTTTACTCAATACGGATAATGAAGAATATCGCCGCTCTCTCTATGAAATCTTTATGGTCCTTTCTCCTACCGAATCCCGGGAGACAAACAGCAAGATCGCCATGGACCGAATTGTTCCCTGGATATCGATAGAAGAATTAACCATGGAATACCAGAGTTATATAAAAGAACGAAAAACCTTTAGCGAGCTCATAGAAGCGGGACGGCAGGCCTATGCAGCAAAAGATCTAGCCAAAGCAGAAGTACTTTTCCTTTCTGCCATGAATCTACAGCCCACCCACTACGCAAGCCATTATTATCTGGGGCTCCTCTCTTATGAACAAAAAAAGTATGATATGGCGGAAAACTATTATCGATCTGCGCTGCTATACGGAGCCGATGAAGCCCTGGTCAACTATGCTTTAGGACTAAACGCTGGGGCTGCAGGACGCAAGGCTGATGCGGTACAATACCTAGAGAAAGCCGCTGCGTCTGCCCCAGATCGTTATAAGGCTAAAGTGCAAGAGCTTTTACCCCGCTTTAAATAAACCTGCACGCGGCCAATGCTATTCCCTGCGAATACCTGCAGGGATAGCTCAGTTTGCCGCGCTGCAGGAAAACCAAACAAATCGTTTATTGAATAGGTTCTGCCCCGGGCCCTGTTTTCTTACTGCGTCTGCGGCGTCTTTTTTTTGCCCGTGGTTCAACTCCGGGCAGTTTTTCTTCCGCTGCCGGTTCAGGAACAGACTCTTTATTTTTGCCTTTTTCAAAGGTTCGCGCCTTTTTAATGCCAATCCCATGTTCACGAAACAGCATACGGACAGCATTTTCTAGTTCAATCCGGGGAGGATTCATCGGCAGAATATAGGACCGGCATGAAGTCAAGGCTGACCGGTAGGCTTCGAGCGGTTCCTGTTTCCAATCAACAATGGTATTAAGATAATCCCTAATAAAGTAGCTTATAACTTCGCCGCTTCGCAGTTCTTTTTTAGATTGTATTAACCCATCTAACTTAGAAAGGCTCTCAAGATAGCTTTGCTTAAAACCTGGCCTCGTCTGCATGAGGCGTACCGCTTCAGGCTGTAAATATTGATACAATGAATAGGCAAGCAGCTTTTCCACTATCTGTCTTGAATAACCAGAATTGATTATTTTAAAGATTTCTTCTGTTCTTCTAGATGGGGATACTGAATCAAGCAGTGGGGCACTCTTTTTAATTTTCCATGCTACAACAAGAGGGATCCTGAAGCCCGTCGTGGCTGCATATTTGACCGCCCTGATCATACGCACCGGATCGTCTTTAAATATGAGATTGAGCGGAATAATCGGACGAATAATTTTAGATTTTATATCCTTTAGGCCTCCCACATAATCCACAACAACCTGCTCTCTCGGATCGTAGAACAACGCATTTAATGTAAAATCCCGGCGCAGTACATCTTCTTCTATGGTACCAAAGGTATTTCCTGTGTGTCCGTCCTTTATGGATCGAAAGGTGGCAACTTCAAAAATATTATCTCCAACATAGATATGTACAAGCCGGAAACGGCGGCCGATGATCCGAGAATTACGGAAAAGACGCTTAATTTGCGATGGGCTTGCGCTGGTTACAATATCAAAATCTTTAGGTTTCTTTCCAACCATAAGGTCCCGTACTGCGCCGCCTACAATGTAGCTTTCATGTCCTGCCTGTTTAAGGCGGCTTACGATACGTACAGCCTCATAGTCAACATTGGAGCTTTTAATATTATGTTCTTCTGCAGTATATACAATAGCTTTCTTTACTGGCCGCCCCTGCTGATCGGTAGAATATCTGATACGCAAATGTTGCCTCGTCTGAAAAAAGAATTACCTTTAGAGCCAATTATAAAAGTCGGGCGCAATAACATCTCATTTACAGATGTCTATTAATCCACGCAAGAAGGTTCTGAATTACCTCTTCCCGATTAATTTCATTCAGCATTTCATGCCGGCCTTCGGGATACAAGATAAACTCAAGATCCTTTATGCCCTGCTGCTTATAGGCTTCTACCAGCTTAGTCGGGCTTTTTCCCATATCTCCGACCGGATCTGCGGAGCCTGCAAAGACAAATAGTGGCAGATTTTTAGGGATTCTGTCCAGAGCTTCCTTACGATGAATACTCTGTAAACCCCGGGCCAGATCCCGGTAAAAAGCTACCGAACAGGGGAAACCGCAGAGCGGATCGGCCACATAAGCATCCACTTCCCGCTCATCCCGGGAAAGCCAGTCGAAATTGGTGCGATTAGGCTTGAACGCCTTGTTGTAAGGACCGTCTGCTAAATTGTAAACCAGGGGAGAAAATTTCCTGCATCCCCGAATAAGCGCAATAAGGCTTGCCAAAGCAGCACCAACTGGGACTTCAGGACCGCCGGGGCCGCGGGTACCGGAGAGTATACAACCGGCTAAATTATGTCCTGATCGCTCAATATAAGCTTGAGCGAGGAAGGATCCCCATGAATGGCCGAATAGGAACAGGGGCAGATTTGGTCGTTCCTGTTTTATAGAGGCGCTTATCATTTCCAGATCCGCTACAACCTTGTTGAAACCATCCTTGTCAGCACAATGCCCCAAAAGTCCGCCAGATTCGGGAGCATTTTTGCCACCCTGGACAGTCTGTCCATGCCCTCGATGATCATCAGCCCAGACCTCATAACCGGCCTTACAAAGCGCTTCTGCCAGCCGCCCATACCGCTGTGAATGTTCAGCCATACCATGAACAACCTGCACAACCGCCTTTGGCGCTGCTTCCGGGCTCCAAATACGTACAAACAGTTGAATTCCATCTTTTGCGGTAATATATCTTGTGAGTTCTTTCATCATGAGAACATTGTAAACCCTATACCATCGTTCTGGCAATCATGATATATTCTGCTTATGGCGATTGGAGAAAAAGTTTATGGTCACATTGAATCAATAGCAGCCGGTGGCGCAGGAATTCTTCGCTGGCAAGGTAAAACAGTCTTTGTAGATTATACCGCACCGGGGGACTATATACAGGGTGTCATTTTTGATGAAAGTCCTTCCTGGGCGCGGGCATCGCTGCAAAAAATTGAAAATTATTCATCTCTTAGAACAGAAAGTCCCTGTCCTCATTATGGCCGCTGCGGAGGCTGCAGTCTCCAACATATCTCGTATGAAGCTCAATTGGATATAAAAAGGAAGCTTATCGCAGACCTTTTTGAAAGAATCGGTGCTGTAAAAGATTTGCCTCCCATTACAGCAGTCCCCTCTGAACCCTATGGATACCGGAATAGGATGCAATTTCACCGGCTACCAAAACCAAAAACGGGGCAGAGCCGGGTAGGACTTAAAGAACGAGGCAGTGAACATGTCATTTCCATTGATTCTTGCCCTATTGCAGACTTAGGCATACAGCGGGCACTTCAGAACAAAGAACTGGTACCACCGCCATCTCTCGATCGTTTTACGGTCTACTCCCGGGGGCCAACTTTTTTACAAGAGGGAAAACAAGAGCGGGGTACGGTAAACCTTCTGGATGCACGTATTAAAATGGATGCGAGTGTATTTTTCCAAAGCAACGGCCAGGTACTGGAAATCCTCCTCAAAAAAATTCGTTCATTGGCTCACGAAGCAGACCGAAGTCTTCCTGCAGCGGACCTTTACTGCGGCGTCGGGACCTTTGCCCTGTTTATCCAGGATCTGTTCCCTGCCCTGGACCTCATGGAAGAGAACCCTCGAGCCCTTGCCCTGGCAAAAGAAAACATCACAAATACCGCGGCCCGTTTTTTTTCTTATAGCGACGAACAATGGGCAAGACAGGCCGAAAAAATGGCTCATGAGCACCGGTATGGTTTTATCGTGCTGGATCCTCCCAGACAGGGACTTTCCGCTCCGCTGAGAAATTTTTTAAGTAAATCAGGCTCCCCGCTTGTAGCCTATGTATCATGTGATCCGGTTACTCAAGCCCGGGATTGCAAAACCCTTATCCAGGCTGGTTACCAACTAGAGAGTCTCGACCTCTATGACTTTTATCCGCAAACCGCCCATATGGAAAGCCTCGCGGTCTTAAGGAAAAGCTGATGCACGGGTCCGCTTTTGTTAAACCAACAAAAAAGGTTTTGTTCAGAGTGAGGCTATTCATTTTTTTATTACTAACAATAAGTAGTCCAATATTACTCACCGCCCAAGTGGAAAACTCTGAGGCAAAATGGCGCCAAGCACTCGGAGGCAAGGTACTCAGTATACCGGCCGCTCAAGCAGAATCGGTGGTGATGGTTACCGATGACGGTATGCTCCGCTGCTACAGTTACGCAGGCCGGCTGCTCTGGCAATTTGATGCTCAAGGGAAATTAACACCCTTTGTAAGCCGTTCTCAGGAAGGTACGAGTTATATTTGCAAAATCGACGGCACCTTAATGGCAATAAACCGATCAGGAAGGCTGCTTTGGACAAAAAAACTGTCTGATCCCCTTGCGGCCACTCCCCTCATTGGTTGGGACGGTCGCATCTTTATTCCCCAGGAACAAGAAGTCCTCTGTATCAGTGCCGCAGGGGACCAGCGATGGATCCTCAAACTCGACGCGCCCCTTGCATTGCCCCCAGTTCAGGACAGCAAGGGTGGAATACTTATAGCCCTAAAATCTGGCCAGGTACTGAATATTTCAGCTATCGGCGACATACAAAGCATTACCGTAAAAGAAGCTCCTGCTGTGCTCGTCGATTTTTCTGAATCTGTCGGTATTGGTCCAGGCGTTATAGTCTATTACCGGAACGGAAACGGAGAAATAATACCTTTTTCTGGCCCCTCAAAGCCGCTTCCAAGCATTTCAGGTTTACCCATCGCAGCAGGCCGACATGGTTCACAGTTAGCAATCCTCCTTGAATCGGGGTCACTGGTCTCCATTTCTCTTGAAACGATGCAAATTATTTGGCAAGGGACGGGGCCAGTAAAATCAAATAGCGAAAATATGGCCTTTCCTCTTTCCGGAAAGACCAATACCCGTCCTTCCATTCTTTTTGATGAACGAGGTATTTATGCCCTCAGGTTGTCCGGTGCTGCGGGCTTTACCGCCGATGGCAGACGACTTTGGTCCATTGCAATACAGGGAGCCGCATCAAGCCCCAGCTTTTCCGACGAAGGAATCCTCTATTCGGGGGGCAATGACTGGATACTCTATGCCTACAAGCTTGAGGATCGAGTTCGCCTCGTTTCACGCTCGCTCTACGGCCCCGCACCTGATGGAACCTATCAATTTGAAAAACGTGCAGATCCTCAGATCGTCTCTGATCCATTCTTTTTTGAAGAAACTAATATCATTCGTATCCTTTCTCAGATTGAATCACTGCTCAACAAAGGCACAGTAGGCCCAGAAGAGCCTGCAAGTTTATTGATGTTAATGCATATTGCATCCGGAGGGATGCATAGTTCTAGTATACCATTCCGCTTACAGCCCCTCGTACAAGCCAATTACCGAGTATGGGCCATACAGCTCCTTGCGCGGCTGGGGTCCCGGGAAACCATTCCTTTTTTTACAAACCTTGCGCGGAATGAACAGGATAGCCTTATCGTCTCAGAAATCGCCGCAGCAATTGGCCATATCGGTGTTGATCCCGAAGGGCTCGCTCTTGCAGTCTATGAACGGATCATGCATTCTGGCCAATATCGCCAGGATGAACGGGTACTCACCGCCATAGCCCAATCAATTGGAGCTCTCTGCCGTTTTTCTGGACCACCCTTAAGCAGCGCAGGTATTCCTTATCTCATCAAATTATCTGAAACAGACAAGCCTCCGGTGGTTCGACATAACGCGCAACAAGCACTTCAGCGTTTGCTTAATTAGAAAAAAGTTGCTTTTTTCTATTAGCTCATCAATATTTTATAAAAATAGAGTATAATGCTTTTAGCAGGAGAACCAATTAATGAATGTTATACGTAAGTTTTTAGCGGCTTTAGTATTTTTTGCTTTTGCTGTCTACAGTTTTTCCATCGAAGTAGACAAAGCAGAACTTGAGTCCACTCGAAACAGCAATATTATTTTTATTAATTATGAAGGTCCCCATGCCCGCATTGAAACAAGAGAAGATATCCGCGGTATAGGTTATGCCCTGGGACGAGTTATTAAAGCTGGGGCCCTTCGGGCTGGAAACACGAACCGCTATTTTGCGGTCCATTCAGTCTCCTCCAACAAAGCATTGCTGGATGCAGACATTTTTGGTCTTGGAATTGATGTTGGTGTGGATCATATACGAAACCTGCGCCTTATTTTACAGGGTTATCTTGAAGGAGCCTACGATTACAGTGCCGCCGATGCAGCCCTGCTTGCCCAATTCATCACTATTTACAACGCAGTGTATCGGGGAAACTGGAACTATTTTACGACCCGCTATGCCCCGAATGTCGTAGCTGAATTAACAAAAGAAAAAGCTGGTCTTTCTATTCGTTTTGATGAATGGCCTGGGAAAGCGTTGATTATTATTCCCCTCGCTACAGGACAAGCCGGATCTCTCAGCGCGGTAGATACAAGTAAAATTACCGAAAAACCAGTCATTGAGCAGCTAAAAAAAGATGAAAATCTTGGGCTCGATGCTAGGAAAGACATGGTAGATCTTAAGGAACGGGAAGCCCAGGAGGCAAAACAGACTGCCCAGGTACAAAAGGAAGCCATAGCCCAGGAAGAGGCAAAACTGGCGGCGGAAAAGGCAGCCCTTGAAGCGGAAAAAGCCCGCCTGGCGGAGGAAAAAGCTCAGGCAGCAAAGGCTGAAGCTGCACAAACGGGCAGCTCAGCGACCGGAGCAGCCGCTGAAGGACAAGCAGCCACCGGCAGCACGGCTCAAGGAAGCGCCGCTCAAGCCGGAACTGAAAAGACCGCAACAAGCCAAGAAATAACAGCAAAAGAAGAGGCTATAAAAGCCCAAGAGCAGGCTATAGCACAAAAAGAACAGGCCCTGGAAGCACAGAAACAGGATGCTGCCGCTGCGGAAGAGCGGGCCCAGCAAAAAGAAGCGGAAGCTAAGGCCGAACGAGCAGAGATTGCTAAGGACCAACAGCAGGTCATTAAGGCCCAGGAGGCAGCAAAAACCGAACCGGAAGGGATTCTAGGCATTAGCTTATTGCAGAATACCAATGCCCTAGGCCGACTCGTACTAGTAAATCCTGCAAATGGATCAGTGTTAAAGCAATCCACACTGAACACCATTAACAGCAGAGCTATGGTAATAGTGGCGGATAAAATCATCGCTATCGCTGGCCAGGCTCAGGGGACCGGAGCGGTTCGTCTTGTCCAGATAGACTCTAAGAGCCTCGAAATGCTCAAACAAGGCGATGTAGACATCGGCTCTTCTAGCCTTCTCTGGCTCCAAGACAATGACCTGTACGCTCTATCGAATACGGCTGGAAAATTATACCTCGCCCGGTTTGATCCGAATTTGCAGCTGCAAAGCAAATCTGCAGTCGAAGTACATCCCTTTGCTTCAGTACTCTTCTATGGGGAAACCCTTCTCACCCAGAGACTCGACGGATCACCCTTAGTTCTTAACAGCAAGGACCTCACAGAAAAGAAAGGCCAATAAGCCAATTTCATCAAATAAAAAAAGGGGATGTCCACGAATACTTATAGGACATCCCCCAATTGTTTACTTAAAGCGTGCGAGGGTTTTTTCGTATACTTCTATATATTTTCTTGCGGACTGTTCCCATGAAAAGTTTTTCTGCATCCCCCGTTTTCTCATGGCTACAATATGTTCATGGCGGTTATAATAAGCCCAGAGGGCCCATCCAACCGTATCATAGATAGACCGCGGGGTCAGGTCATCGAACATGAAACCTGTTCCCTCTCCAGTATCCTGGTTGTAGTTTTCTACCGTGTCTGCAAGACCTCCTGTACGATGCACAATGGGAGGCGTTCCATAGGCTAGGGAATACATTTGGTTAAGGCCGCAGGGTTCGTAGCGGCTTGGCATAAGGAAGAAATCGCTCCCTGCTTCGATAAGGTGGCTCAGCCGTTCGGAGTATCCAATCTGCACCTTAAAATTAGGAAGCTGGCTGCTTAAGCTGCGAACCTCCTGCTCGCACCATTTTTCGCCGGAACCTAATAATACAAATTGCAATTTCATGTCATGGCAAATAGACCAGGCAGAACCATAGGCCGGACCAAAGAGCTCGCCGATACCCTTTTGTTCAGTCAGCCTTGTTACCATGCCAATAACGGGAATTCCCGGATCCACCGGAAGACCATATTCTTTCTGGAGTGCTGCTTTTGCGACCTTCTTCCCTTCCAAATTTTTATAGCTATAGTGTTCTGGTATATAGGGATCCTTTTCAGGATTCCAAACATCGGTGTCGATACCGTTTAAAATACCCACATAATCTGATGCTCGCTGGCGAAGTACACCGTCTAACCTGAATCCATAGGCCTGAGTCTTTGTCTCCTCCGCATAGGTGGGTGAAACGGTAGTAAGGAAGTCAGCGCTGGTCAGCCCCGCTTTAAGGAGGTTCATCCGGTCCCAATCATCGAAACCCGCTTGTACAAACAAATCCCATCCTAACTGGGTATAGGGATAAAAATCCTTGCTGTAGACACCTTGATATCCAAGGTTGTGTATCGTAAAGACCGATGCTGTATGAGAAAACTCATTCTGCCGTTCTCTATATTTGAGGTATACCGGCACAAGAGCTGTAGGCCAGTCATGGGCATGCATTATGTCAGGGTACCATGCAAGTTTTCTACAAAGTTGGAAGGCTCCGCGGCTTAAAAAGGTGAAGCGGCGAGGATTATCTGAAAAATCGGGCTCAAAAGGAGTCCCATAGACACCATCCCGGCCAAAAAAACCTTCATGATCTAAAAAATACACATGGACTGGATTCTTTTCATCCGAACCGGGAAGTGGCGCCTCATACACGGCACACCATTCTTCACCATAACCGACGGGCACCCCTAGGGGACCTTCCAGCTTAGATAGCTTGTCCCGGGAAATTGCATAATACCGTGGCAATACAAGGCGAACATCATGGCCAAGTTTTGAAAGGGCGATTGCGAGAGCTGAGACAGCATCTGCGAGCCCTCCGGTTTTTGCGAAGGGCACCGCTTCGCTGGTTGTCATAAGTATTTTCATAGGAAACTATTCTATGCTTTTTTTAAAATTTTTCCAGTACCGATAGTCCATGTTCCTGGACAATACGAAGACCATGCTGTATGTCTTCTACCTTAAAGATTACAACCGCCTTACCAGGAGATCCTTCAAGAGATGCATAAAGGTATTCAATGTTTACCTTTGTGGACTGAAAGAGTTCCATAACTTTTGCAAGGCTTCCTGGCTTGTCATCAATTTCCACGGCAAGGACATCGGTCGTTCGGGCGGTAAGGCCCGCCTTAGACAGGGCTTCCATGGCAGTATCGACTTGATCTACGATAAGCCTTAAGATACCAAAGTCGGCGGTATCTGCAATTGAAATAGCCCTGATATTCACTTTTGCATTTGCAAGAACCTTTGTAACCTCAGCAAGCCGACCCGCCGTATTTTCTAAAAAAACCGATATCTGCTTAATCTGCATACCTACCTCCTACAGGGTCCGTCTATCGATAACCCGTTTTGCCTTACCGATGGAACGTTCGATGGTTTTCGGTTCCACCAGTTTAACCCGCAATGCTATTCCCAGTTTGGACTTCATGACATTTTCGATCTTGGTTTTAAGAGATTCAAGGCTCTTTGTTTCGTCTCCAAAGAGTTCTTTCTTAACCTCCA
The DNA here is from genome assembly GCF_029265695.1 of Gracilinema caldarium. Lineage (GTDB taxonomy): Bacteria > Spirochaetota > Spirochaetia > Treponematales > Breznakiellaceae > Gracilinema > Gracilinema caldarium_A. The sequence goes on from NZ_JAJUHW010000024.1 coordinate 42,996, forward strand.
CCTGCAATTCTACTTCATCCAGGTGGCTCGGTCCACGATCTACGATAATGAGATAGTGAGGATCGGTCCCTTCAATTTCGATGAGGGCATGCTCAATCTGGCTGGGGAACACGTTCACCCCTCGAATGATCAGCATGTCATCGGTGCGACCGAAGAGCCTGTTCATTTTCACTGTGGTCCGTCCACAGGAACAGAATTCTCTGCGAAGAAAGGTAACATCTCGGGTTCTATACCGTATGAGAGGAGTTCCTTCTTTTACCAAAGTGGTAAAGACTAATTCACCCTTTTCACCATCCGGAAGAACTTTTCCCGTAGTGGGATCTATAACTTCAGGATAAAAGAAATCTTCGTTAATGTGGAGGCCATTTTTTGCTTCGCATTCAAAGGCTACACCGGGACCGGTGATCTCTGTAAGGCCGTAAATATCATAAGCATCGATACCATATTTAGCTTCGATCTCCTTGCGCATGTTTTCGCTCCAGGGTTCGGCACCAAAGCAGCCTGCCCTAAGCTTCATGGCCTTAATATCGATCCCTGATTCGGCAGCTTCTTCGGCCATATAC
>NZ_JAJUHW010000022.1 GCF_029265695.1 Gracilinema caldarium
ACCCTGCCCAAGCGGCTCGATTCGGTTGCCATTTTAGGTTCCTGCCTCATCGATTTGCGGCAGGCGGACATTCCGCCCCAGGGGGGCCGCATCGAAGCGGTCGGCATCTTCGGCTCAGTTCAAATCCTTGTGCCGCCGGGCTTAAATGTCAGGGTAAATGGGGTATCAATTTTAGGGTCCACCAGCGGTAATGGGGATATTGTTGGCGACCCTGCGGCTCCCTGGGTAGAAATAGAAGCGGTCGCCATTTTCGGCAGCGTGGAAGTGAAAGTGAGCAAGTAAAAAGGAGGCATAGATGCAGAAAAATGTTATTAAAACCAACGGCGCGCCTGCCGCAATCGGGCCCTATTCTCAAGGGATTGCTGCAGCGGGGGGCACATTGATTTTTATCTCCGGCCAGCTGCCGGCGGACCCGGAAACGGGGACCTTTGCGGCGGGCGGCATCGGCGGCATGACCCGCCGCTGTCTGGAAAATATCCGTTCTATCCTGGAAGCCTCCGGCGCGAGCCTTTCCAACGTGGTAAAAACCACGGTCTTCCTTACCTCTATGGATGACTTCGCCGAAATGAACAGGGTGTACAGCGAGTTCTTTCCCGCCGAGCCGCCCGCCCGGTCGACCATAGCCGTGGCAGCCCTGCCCAAAGGGGCCCCCATCGAAATTGAGGCAATCGCTGTTTTGTAGTAATTGACAAGCCAAGTCCATTGGCATATACCTGTACCGATTAAACCAGCATAAGGAGGGATGGATATGAATGACTCGGATGGCAGTCATAGATGCACACCGATTGTACATGATCTGAATCCAGACAATTCCGAAGATCCATTGCCGCGACGGTGCGCTCCGATGGCTGGTCATGAATTAAAGAGACATAAGCAGCTTTTGCGCCATTCTGCTGGCAAATTCTGAATCTAAAACGGGTGGGCCAACCGGATTCCCAAAGACTCCTGTCCCTTTTTCACCTCCCGGCCATCACGAACGCCGCATAAGAGGTGGAAAATGGCAAAACAAGCACCAACAGAAAATTCGCGTTTCATCAAACTGTGCACTGGCTCGGCCGCAGAATGCTTTGCCGAGCTCGATGCTCTTCCAACAGGCTTATCAGAAAAGGAAGCGGAAAAACGGCTCGCCGAATTTGGCAAAAACGAAATCGCTTCAGGCAAGAAAAAGAACTTTTGGGCGGACATGCTGGAACGGTTTTCGAGTCCCTTGGTTGTTCAGCTCCTCGTTATCGCTCTTGTTTCTGCAATTATTGGTGAAAGCCTTTCATCAATTATTGTAGGGGTTATGATTCTCTTGAGCGTAGGGCTTTCCTATATACTGGACCAGCGGTCAAACCAGGAAGTGGAAGCCCTGGGGAAACGGGTACAGTCCCGTACTTATGTGCTGCGGGACGGAGCAGAGACGGAAATAAAAATGTCCGAAGTAGTCCCCGGCGACATTGTCCTTTTACAGGCTGGCGCCATCGTTCCTGCGGATGTACGGATTATCTCTTGCAAAGACTTTTTTGTCAGTGAGTCGGCCCTCACCAGGGAATCCATGCCGGTAGAAAAGTCTGCCGCTGTACCCGCGGGAAAGAATATGACCACCCTGGAGCTTCCCAACGCTTGCTTTATGGGATCCAGTGTCACGAGCGGCACCGCCAAAGCCCTGGTCATCCATACGGGGACAAAAACAGTCTTTGGAAGTCTTTCCCAAAAGTTGGGAGAAAAACGGGAAGAAACCAGTTTTGATAAGGGCATCCGTTCTTTTACCTGGCTTATGATCCGTTCATGCTCGTGCTTGTCAGCGTGGTATTTGCCATTGTAGGCCTTACTAAGGGGAACTGGCTTGAGGCCCTGCTCTTTTCGCTTTCCGTGGCAGTGGGGCTCACTCCGGAAATGCTTCCCATGATGGTTACGGTGAACCTCGCCAAGGGTGCCCTGGCCATGGCAAAGAAAAAGGTCATTGTAAAAAAGCTCCCAGCCATACAGAATCTGGGGGCCATCAATATCCTTTGTACAGATAAAACCGGGACCCTGACCCAGGACCGGGTGTTTCTGGAACACCATGTAGATATCATTGGCAATACCAGCGAAGAGGTCCTTAACTACGCATATCTTAATAGCTATTTTCAGACGGGATTAAAGAACCTCTTGGACCGGGCGGTTCTAGAGCATGTGGATCTAAATGTTGATGAATGTCGTTTGGTGGATGAGCTCCCTTTCGATTTCCAGCGGCGCCGTATGTCGGTGATTGTTGAGTACGAAGGAGACAACGTGCTTATCTGCAAGGGGGCCGTGGAAGAAATCTACAGCTGCTGCACCCATTATCAGATAGATGAAGAAATCTACCCCCTCATCGATATGATCCGGGCCGACCTTTTTGAAGAGGTAGAAAAACTAAACCGTGAAGGCTTCCGCGTCCTTGGTCTTGCCTACCGGGAATTCACTACGGAGAAAAAGGTCTTTACCACCGCCGACGAAAGCAAATTAATTTTACTTGGTTACATAGCGTTTATGGATCCGCCCAAGGAATCGGCCAGGGAAGCGGTCGAGCTCCTTACCAGAGCTGGTGTCCAGGTAAAGGTTCTGACTGGAGATAATGGCCTCGTAACCGGAAAAGTGTGTGCCGATGTGGGCATAGTATTTGACCGGATTGTAAGCGGCCCCGAACTGGCCCGGATGGACGAAGGTCAGTTCTCCCGGAGCGTTGCGGAGCATCAGGTCTTTGTAAAACTGACCCCTGCACAAAAAGAACAGATAGTAAAGGAACTGCGCCGCCAGGGCAATGTGGTCGGCTTTATGGGAGACGGCATTAACGACGCGACGGCCCTGAAAGCTGCCGATGTGGGTATCTCTGTAGATTCCGCGGTGGATGTGGCCAAAGAAGCGGCGGATATCGTGCTCCTAGAAAAGAGCCTGCTTGTATTGGAAGAAGGAATTATTGAAGGCCGGAAAATTTTTGCCAATATCATTAAATACATACGGATGGGCGCAAGTTCCAACTTTGGCAACATGTTCAGCGTACTCGGTGCAAGCTACCTGCTGTGGTTCCTGCCTATGCAGCCCTTGCAGATATTGACCAACAACCTGTTGTACGATTTTTCCCAAACCGGCATTCCCTTAGACCGGGTAGATACCGAACAGGTGGCAAAACCGGTCTCCTGGAACATCGGGAACATTAAACGATTTATGATGTTCATCGGGCCTATCTCCTCTCTCTTTGATTATGCCACCTTCGCTCTCATGTGGTTCTTTTTCAGGACCAGAGAGTTTTTAAATCCCGCCCTTTCTGCGGGTCAACAGGATCAGCTTGCTAAACTATTCCAGACGGGCTGGTTTGTAGAATCTCTTTTAACCCAGACGTTAATAGTACATATCATCCGAACCCGGAAAATTCCCTTTATTCAGAGCCGGGCCTCAGCCCCTATGCTGTTTACCACCCTGCTTGTTATGGCTATCGGCGCCTGGCTCCCATATTCGCCTTTGGCCCCGCTGCTCGGTTTTGTTCCGCTTCCTCCGGTGTATTTTGTCTGGATTGGACTCTTCCTTGTAAGCTACAGCATTTTGACCCATAAGGTAAAAAGCTGGTTTATCCGCAGATTTGAAGGAGTATAACCATGGATACCCTGCTCGATGCCCTCCAGGAGGGGCGGCTTTTTGAATTGCCGGAAAACGACAAGAATCATGCGCTGCAGTTTCTTGCCCATATTATAGAAGCATTTCCCCAAATACCCACTGGCACCGATATTGTGGGAAACGTTATGGCCCGGGAAGAGGCCATGAACACCGCTCTTGGTAAAGGCTGGGCCTGCCCCCATGCAAGGCTGGAATTCGAAGAAGACCTTATGTGTGTTATTGGCTGGAGCCCCACCGGTATCGATTACGGCGCCCCCGATGGCAAGCCTATTTCGCTCATTACCATGTACCTGGTGCCTTCTAACCAGCGGAACCACTATCTGCGGGAAGTGTCCCTCCTTGCGAAGGTTATCAGTTCTTCTCCCGGAATAGATAAACTCGCTTCTCTTAAAGAACTGAACGATGTCCGTAACTATCTACTGGACCTCATTGCGGCCAGCAAGGAAACGACAGGGCCTGATGCACGGGCAAGGATGATACGGCTCCAGGCTAAGACGGCGGCGGTGCCCCAGCCTGTGCAGGATCTCTCTCATTTGGTAGTGGAAGCCCTTTCTATTGTTACAGGACCCGGTCTTAAGCCTCTGGTGTTAACACAGAACCAGGAATTGCTTTCCTATGCCGAAAGTATTGCCGCATTACCCGAACGGCTCGAAACAGATGGCTTTTACCAGAATGGCCGCTGGCGTATTGTGCGCCGCAACACCGCAGTGTATCAGGGTAACCGGATGGTCTATGATTGCCTGGCCATATCAACGAAATAGGTCTATAACCATTTGACTGCCCGCAGGCTCATGCTATACTGGAGATATGGAACAGTCTAAAAAGCTCGTATTATTAGTGTTGATGGCCCTAATGCTCGTGGTGCTCAATTCCGACGGGCAGGTTATGGCGCCAACCTTGGCCATTATTGAACAGGAGTTTGGTGTTTCCGACGCTGCGGTCGGTACGATGATGGCCCTCTTTACGGTGTTGGGCGCGGTGGTTTCATTGCTCTGGGGCTATTTTGCGGACAAGGCAAGCAGAAAATTGCTTTTTGTCTTTTCGGTCCTGATTGGAGAGCTTCCATGTGCTCTTACCGCCTTTGCACCGAATTGGACGGTGTTCTTTTTCCTCAGGATACTCACCGGTATCGGTATGGGAGCCGCTTTTCCCTTGGTGTTTTCCATACTGGGGGACATCTATGACGAAAAGGAACGGCCCTGGGCTTCAGCGATACTCACCGTTTCTTTTGGTATGGGGAACATAGTAGGGGGAGTTCTCGGCGGATTTGTCGGAGCAAGCGGTAACTGGCGCTTACCCTTCCTCCTCGCGGCCCTTCCCAACATTCCTTTGGTGCTGATCTTCTGGTTCCTCGTGCCGGAGCCTAAGGCTGCCGCAAGCGAAGAGGCCACAAAAGCACTGGTAGAAGCGGGACTTGTGTATCCCCGGCGTATTAGGCTGGCAGATTATACAGGGCTTTTTAAAATTAAAACCAACGTGTACCTGCTTATCCAGGGAATCGCAGGAACCATCCCCTGGGGGTCTTTTTTCTTTCTGAATAAATTCCTTAACGAATACAAGGGGCTTTCTATCGCCGAGGCCACCACGGTGTACCTTGTTTTTGGTATCGGTATGGTTATCGGTACCATAGTCGGCGGTATCTGGGGCGGTGCAATATTTAGGAAAAGCGATAAGCAGCTTCCTGTTTTTTGCGCCCTTACCACCTTTGTAGGCACCGCCCTTACGCTGGGTGTAGTTTTACTGACCCTGCCGCTCCCGATCATCATTCCCCTTGGCTTTTTCGCAGCCTTCTTTGCTGCCATGACAGGGCCCAATATGCGGACCATGCTGCTCGACGTGAACGTCCCGGAAAACCGCGGCCCCGTATTCTCTATTTTTAACCTGACCGATAGTCTGGGCACCGGTTTTGGCCGTGCGGTGGCAGGCTATCTCTCGGTAGCCTTTGGTCTCATGGCGAGTCTCGGCATTTCAGTGTCCTTCTGGATTTTCTGCGGCATTGTGCTTTGGATTACCGCGGCTATTTTCCCGCCGGACAGGCAAGTCTTAAAAGCCACCATGGCCAAAATCGCCGAAGAAATGAAACAAAAAAACGCCTACTAATCTATACATGGGGCCATGCGGTGCAGCATGGCCCTTCTTATACATATAAACCTATATCGATAAACTGAGCCTGATACTCGCTTTCCAGAATATGTCGAGCTAAGTCAAAGATTGGGCTTGAGCTCTTTGTCGCTACGGTAGAATCGGAACTGGCTATGGCGGTTCCCGAAAAATCCTGCAGGCATAGGTCCGCGTTTGGTACCGTCTCTGTAATTAAAACAAGACTTGTTCGGGAACCGATTTCCTCTAGGACCTCCCTGTGTTTTCCGCTGTGGGATACCGGCGCATCCAGGTATATAGTGCAGTTTGCTGTTTGCAGCAACAAAAGATATTTGTACAGCAGTTCTGCCGCAAAAATAAAATCCGCTTCGGCTTCGAATCTGCCGTGGGCGCCCCCTGCATCACGGATCAGGCCGTCGGTGCCAATAAAGAGGGCATGGCCGCGCTTATAGTTAATAAGGGTAAAAAGGACGTTGTATCCATCAATCCCAAGACACGAACCGGGCGGCAGATCTGCAAGCAGTTTGCGGTGTATATAATGGGAGCTGTTAATATCCAGCACACCCCGGAACAGGATAAGCCGTTCAGTCCGGTCAAGCCGGTACCGGTCGCCTACCAGTTTAATGGTGGCATGAACAGGATATCCCTTATCCAGGAGAAGCCGGTAGTCTCCTATGGCCTCTTGCAGGGCTTCAGAGAGAGCTGTCATGACCCTACGAGACGGCTCATAAAGCCCTGGGCGGCGATAAAATTGCTTGCACTGATGCAGGTGCCATTGCGATAGTACCGAACGTAGGGTACATCCCAGTTCTGGAAGGTGTTTTCTTTGAAGGGCAGAAACTCTTCGTACCAGTCTTCTAAGTCATACTCTAAATAGTAGATGTGTGCCTTTGCCGCAGCATTGAGGCGGGCATCGACCTCTTCTAAGTAGGATTTCATAAAGCGCCACTGGGGACACCAGCTCTGGGTAAGAATGATGGCCACAAAAGGCGCGCTGTTCCGTATCTCCTCTGCAAAATCGCCGTGTGCCATGGCAAAGCGGGCTTCAGCTTCAGTTAGTTTTCGTATCAATTTCCTTATTGCTCCCGTCTTCTTCAGCATGTTCGTATTTTTCCCGGTAATTATCGGGGAACAGTTTCTTAAAACATTCAGGACAGAGTCCGTGGCTAAAGTCAGCATCGGTTCTGCTTCCTATATATTGCTCTACTTCCTGCCAGTATCCCTGATCGTCCCGGATTTTTTTACATGAAGCGCAAATCGGCAGGAGGCCGTTCAGGGTTTTTACCTCCGCCAGGGCCCGCTGCAACTTGCTGATAAGCTGTTCCCGTTCCCGTTCATACTGTTTTTTTTCTGTTATATCATGGAGCAAAAGTATTTTGCCGTCCTGGGTATCCTCTCCCGAAGTAAGGGGCAAGAGCCGGGTATTATAGGTTTTTATGTCTCCCTGGACAGTCAATTCTATTTCCCCTTCGCGGGCTGTATTGGATGTCCATGAAAAACCAGCCCTGTCCATGGCAGACACCAGGGATGAAAAGAATTGTATAGATTTACCGATACTCCGGGATGCGGATACCTGAACAAGTTTTTCCGCCGCGGGATTCAGGCTTAATACCTGGTTTGTCTTGTCCAGAACAAAAATCGCATCCTCCATGTTATCTATGATCGAAGTCTGAGCGACTGGGATAATTTTGAATAAATTAAAATACAAAAAGCTCAGGGAAATAAAGAGGCTTGCTATGGAAAGGGCAAACGGTGTCGGTTCCAGGCCTGGAATGGGAAAGCGGTCAAAAAGATACAGAAGGTTGGAAGATACGGGGATGAGAGACCCTATCAGAACCATAAGGGCCTGGATTTTAAACATGGATGTAAAATTAAAATATGCAATCGCAAAGAGCACCACAGCGCCGAGAATGTTTATATAATGATATCCCATAATGAGATACCATGCCCATAGTCTCCAATGTTTGTTTCAGGATCTATGGCAACCTCGGTCCAGATCTGCCAATGCAGTTCGTTCGTCCATGCAAGTCCTATAGTAAGGATGGGTATTACAAAAACCCAAAACATCCAAGGAAGGGAAAGTTTAATCCGTTTTTGTAGGCCAAATTCATAGGCAAAAAGGAAGAAAAGAGGAGAAGTAAAAAGAATGCCAAAATAGGAAATCTTGCTCCACAGGTATTTAAGCTCAACCGTTGCCGCAGCACCTTCAAAAAAGGCGATAAAGGACCAGAACGCGATGGCAATTTCGAGAAAAATTGCCCAATGGGCTGCCAGCGCTTTTCGGTAACCCCAGAGGAGCAGTATCGAAATAAGAGCCAGCACAGTTGCGCCCATGAGAATCCATAAATAAGGGGGAAATATATATGCTGCCATAGACGCCTCCTCTGCCGGGCTAAGCACTGCACTCTAGATATAAGGTAGATTATTTACATCAACAAGACAAGATCCGTATTTATGACTATCAGCCTGCTTTTGAGCATTGACTTCCATAATAGAAAAGCCTATCTTTGATACATGGATATTCAGCGGCTTTCTATGGATATGGCCCAGACAAGATTACAGGACCAGGTTGGAACCAAGGTGATGAGCATAGCTTTAGGGCAGGCTAAAGAACAGTCCGCCGCATTGCTCAAATTGATGGACAGTGCTAACCTGCCTGCCGTAACAGACCCCGCTCTGGGGAACCAGGTAAATCTTTTAGTCTGAGTTATTAAGATCCGCCTATCGTAGACTTTTTATTTTCTCTCCGGTATTCTGTGCCCACCTATGAATAAAACCGCACTAAAAGCTGATATTCTGCTTGTCATTACATCCATTATTTGGGGTTTTGCCTTTGTGGCCCAGCGCCTTGGCATGGATTATATTGGACCCTTTACCTACAATGGTGTCCGTTTTGCCCTGGGAAGTCTTTCCCTGCTCCCGCTCATCGCCTTTTTTGCCTCCCAGAATAAAAACAAGCCTCTCGTTTATCACGGGGAGCCTCTCCCTGAAAACCAGGCCGCAAAACCCCTGCGGCGGACCGATCATATTCTGTTTCTCCTGGGATCTTTTGCGGCGGGAACCGTTCTTTTTGCAGGAGCTTCTCTCCAGCAAATGGGTATGCAGTACACTACAGCAGGAAAGGCAGGCTTCCTTACCGGCCTATATGTCGTGCTGGTCCCCATTGTAGGCATAGTCCTGGGGCAAACTACTAAGCTCCCTACCTGGCTGGGGGCCATCCTCGCGGTGCTTGGCATGTATATTCTCAGCGCACCGGATCATCTGGGGCAGATAAATCCCGGAGATGTGTTGGTTATCATCAGTGCATTCTTTTGGACCTTTCATGTACTCTTGATTGATAAACTTTCCAAGCGGATAGACCCTATTCGGCTTTCCGCGGCCCAGTTTGCCTGGTGTGCCTTGTATTCTATTATTGCGGCTTTTATGTTTGAACATCCCGACCTGAATGCGATCCTTAAGGCCGCAATTCCCATTCTCTACGGCGGCCTTGGCTCCGTAGGTATCGCCTATACCCTGCAGGTCGTTGCCCAGCGGGACGCCCCGCCGGCCCATTCTTCTATCATCATGTGTCTCGAAGGCGTCTTTGCTACCCTGGGAGGTATCCTTATACTGGCGGAGCCGGCGGGGCTGCGCAACATTGGCGGATCGGCCCTCATGCTTTTGGGAATGCTGGCCACCCAGTGGGATGTGATTTTTGGAGGCAGCAACGAAAAAAAATCCTAAAGCACCGGTTCTTCCGGCTAATCATTTTAAGCTTGATGATGACCCGCTCCACATTGATATGGGCCTTAAACTGTTTTCCGCCGACGCGCGGGCCCTGTTTGTCCGCCGGCCCAACCGCTTTCTTATCATCGCCCGCATCACAGAATACCTGAACGCTGCCGGCGGACCCGCCCCAGCGATCCACAACGCCGCCGGCGGACCCGCTGACTTGGCTGCTCTGGAGGAGCAAAACAGTTCCGAAGTGGCCTGCCACTGTCCCAATCCGGGGCGGCTCCTTGAGTTTGTAATCCCCGGCACCGAGTTGATTCTTGAACGGCGGGAGGCTCCGAAATCCAGAAGCTCATCAACCCGCAGCGGCATAGCAAAAACTGGCTGGACCGCCGTGGCGGTTCGCTACCGTGACCGCATTGTGCCGCTCTTTTCTGCCAGGGCAAATGCGGTGGTCCAGCAGGCAGTTTTACCAGTTCTTTTCCCTGCATCCCGGCACATCCAGGCCGAATACCCCTTGGGGGACTCCCGTTTTGACTTTATGGTGGAAGATATAGACGGGATTATACACCTTATCGAAGTAAAAGCCTGTTCCCTCGTGGAAGAAGGTATTGCCATGTTTCCCGATGCTCCCAGCGAACGGGCGGTAAAGCATATCCAGGAGCTTTCTGAGTTATCCCAGAAGGGCTATCGGTGCCATATCCTCTTTGTCATCGTTCATGGTAATCCCGAACTGTTTGTGCCTAATCTGCATACCGACCCTGCGTTTGCCTCCGCGCTACACCATGCCGCAGGTGCCATTTCGGTCCACGCGGTGACCCTGGAAGCCGACGATCAGGGCCGGGGCCGCATCATCAATTTGAATGTCCCGGTGGATCTTTCCTACGGGGTTCTGGCGGAGCAAAACCGGGGCTCATATCTTGTGGCCCTTGAACTCATCGCCCCAGCCCAGATCGAAGTAGGATCACTAGGCATCCTCAGTTTTAAGGCAGGCTGGTATGTGTACGCCGGGTCGGCTCAAAAAAACTTAAGCCAGCGGGTCGCCCGGCACCTGCGGCACGGCAGAAAAGGGCTCCACTGGCATATCGATTACCTGACAGCCCAGGCCGGTAAGATAATCGGCCTTCCTATTGCATCGCTGGATAACTTGGAATGCGAACTTGCGGCGGGCTTGCGGAGTATTGGCGGTGAAGCAGTTCTGCGTTTTGGTTCCTCGGACTGCGGCTGCGAAAGCCACCTGTATTATTTCCCCAATCCGCCGCTTAAAAACCGTGCGTTTCTAGACCTGTTGTTTTATTTCCGGCACCGGCGGGCTCTGAACCTGCATGGGACCGGCAATTCCGGCACAGCCCCGTAAGGTACAGCACATGGTGCTGCACCGTAACCTGCTGCTGTTCCTCAAAAGCGCGGACCATGCTGGATACGGCGCAGGCGCCCAGCTCGATAAAGGCATGACAGTGTACGCAATGGAACCAGTGCCGGTGGGGAAGATTAACGCCTTCAGCATTTTTTATCGCCGTATAGTACCGTTCGGTGCCATGTTCTGTGCAGTGGAGTACAAAGGATTCTGCGAGCCCCTGTTCTTCTAGATAGTGCAGAGTCCGGTATACCGTAGCCTGGTCACAGCAGAGCCCCAGTTCCTGGTGTACCGCCGTTGCTGAAAGGGGTTGGGCCGATTGCTGCAATACGGCCAAGACTTCTTTGCGGGACTTTGTCATGATGCGTAGCCCCTGCGTCTTTTGATCCGTACAATAAGCATACGGACCGCCGTTGCGCTCAAAAACATCGCTCCAGAAAGGACCACCACCACGGCTCCCGAAGGTAGATCATAATGCCAGCTCAGCGCAAGACCGGCAAACGAAAAGATTGATGAAAATATCCAGGAAAATACCATCATCCCCGCCAGGTTCCGGGCAAGATAGCCCGCAGTTCCCGCTGGGAGTGTCAGCATGGCAATAACCATGACAAGGCCTACAAAGGTTTGGAGTAGCACGACCGCAATAGCGGTAATACCAAGGATGACAAGAAACACCGTATCTGTCGGTATCCCCCGGACGCGGGCGAATTCTTCGTCAAAGGCTGAGGCTTCGATCTGGGGATAAAAACGCCAGACGAGCAGCAGTACTATCGCGTCGAGCGCCGCAAGCAGAAATAGATCACTGCGGGACACAAGCAGGATGTTCCCAAAGAGGTAGCTGGTAGGGTCCGTATATCCTGGAGTCTTTGAAAGAAAGAGAACTCCGAGGCTCATGCCGATGGCCCAAATGGCATTGATAACCGTATCTTCCCGCTGTTTAGCCTTGAGTGAAACAAGTCCGATTATAAAGGCAGAGAGGACTGCAAAAATAATAGCCCCTGCCATGGGGGTGATAAAAGAGACGAGCCGTGTGCTGGACAAGTACAGGGCCATACCGATTCCCCCAAGCACGGCGTGGGAAATGGCTCCCGCAAGGCCCGCAATCCGTTTTACCGTGACCACAGAGCCGAGAATGCCGAACAAAATTGATGCAAGGAGGCTCGCCATAAGGGCATTTTGCAGAAATGGCAGGGCTGGATTGGTGAGGGCGGAAAAAAAACTATTCATTGCTCGCTTCCTTTGTATCGATACAGCAGCGGTTCTCCGGTTCGACCTCATCGTGGAGTACCTGCAGGGCCGCGCCGCCAAAAAGCTCAGGAGGTGCGTGTTCCGCCGGCGCTGCCCGGTGCTGGACCAAATGATGGGCCCGCCGTTCGCTGCCGGTCCGTTCACCGATACACAAAACACGGTCGGTCAGGGCGGAAACAAATTCAGTGTCGTGGGTTACGATAAGAATTGTGGTCTTTCCTTTCAGCTGTCCCAGGGTCTTAAAAAGCCGTTCTTCGCTTTCCGCGTCCATATTTGCAGTTGGCTCATCTAAAACCAGTATTTCCGGTTCCGCTGCAAGGGCTCGAGCGACAAGCACCCTGCGGCGCTGTCCCCCGGATAAGGCCCCGTAGGGCCGGCGGGCCAGGTCAAGAATTTCTACCTGTTCCATGGCCTTTTGCACAGCCTGTTCATCATCCTTATTCCAGGCCCGCCCTATGGGCTTGAGGCGGCCCATGCGGATCACCTCATACACCGAGATGGGAAAACTTTTATCAAAGTCCGCGTGCTGGGGAACATAGCCAATATGGGAACGGCTTTCCTTTGGTTCTTTTCCAAGGACTTCAATATTCCCTTTCCCAGCCTGTTCAAGTCCCAAAAGCAGTTTAAGTATGGTAGACTTCCCCGCACCATTCGGACCCACAAGGGCAATAAATTCTCCCCGGTGCACATGAAAATTGACATTTTCCAGCACCGGAACAGTGCTGTAGGAAAAAGCTACCTGACTAAACTGAATGACTACCGGTTCTTTGTTTTGCACAATGTTTGTCCCTCATTTTACGGTCTTTTTAAGAGCTTCGCCCATCAATTTTATATTATTCATCCAGTCTGATGCCAAAGGATCCAGGGGAACAACCTGGGCATTTAAGCTTTCGGCTATGGTTTTTGCCGCTGTTGTCGGGAACTGGGCCTGTACAAAGATTACTTTAATTTGTTCTGCCTGTGCTTCTTGAATAATCTGAGCCAGGGTCTGGGCGCTGGGTTCCTTACCGCCCGTTTCTATTGCCTCCTGCTGGATCCCGAACTCGTCAAAGAAATAGCCGAATGCGGGGTGGAACACGAACACCTTGGTGCCCCGTAAAGGCGCTAAATCCGCATCAAGCTGATTAAAAAGGCTGTCTATTTCGCCTGCCAAGGCATTATACCGGCTTTCATAGAGGGCTGCATTGTCTGGGAGCAGTTTTGCTAAAGTTACCTTGATATGCCGTGTCATGATTTTCGCGTTTTCCCTGCCCAGCCAGGTATGCCGGTCAATTTCCGTTGATTCAGCCGAACTGTCAGGTGCGACCGTTTCCGTATTGTGCTCTTCCTCATGGTTATGGGCTTCCAGCATTCGGAATTGTACCCCTTCGGTTCCATCTACTATGAGGAGCGAAGGATAGAGCGCAGCAATCTTGGGTTTAAGGCCTATCTCAAAGTCGGTGTTGGAAAGAATCCATGCGGAAGCACGGGAGAGCTCTTCCATTTGTTTGGGACTTGGTTCATAGCTGTGGGGGCTTTGTCCGGGGCCGACAAGGACCAGGGCTTGCACCGAATCGCCGCCGATACGTTCCACGAAGTAGCTTTGGGGGAGGATGCTCACCGCAATAATCGGCTTAGCTCTTCCGGCTTCTGTCGTTCCGTTGGTTTTCGGTGCGCAGCCAGAGAAAGAAAGAGCAATAAGCGATGCTATGCTTATCAATTGAATGATAGATTGATGACCCTTAATGTATTTCATGCACATACTCCTGCAAATGATTTGCAAATTTATGGGTTAAATATACTGACCAAAATTATAAAATGCAAGTGATTTGCAAAAATTATGAGACTTTTTAAAAATTGACAGACTTTTGAAAGCGGCTCAAGTGATCGATGATTAAATTCGGTTCGTTTATATGACGTAATTAACGCATCTTGATGTTATAAAAATTACAATATATGATGTATATATGCGTACAACAATAACTTTGCCAGATGATATTATGCATTCTATCTACTCGATAGCAGATGAAGAAAAAAAATCAGTCAAAGAAGTTTTCACTGAGCTATTAACAATTGCTTTGCATAAAAAAAATCCTGAGCGCGGGACCTGGAACTGTCCGGCGTATGATATGGGAGGTGCCGCTTTTGATTACACAAAGGCCTGGCAGCTTATTGATAATCTGGAGTCTGATGCCGTTGCAGAAAAAAGGGATATGAGAAAATGATAATCCCAGATTTAAATATTCTTTTGTATGCTGTTGATTCTTCTTCTATACGTCATCAAGAAGCAAAAAATTGGCTAGAAAAGACAATCAATTCTGGCAAAGAAATAATTGGAATCCCTTGGATAGTCCATTTAGGGTTCTTAAGATTAACCACCTCGCCAAAAATATTCCCCCGGCCGTTAAGTATTGATACCGCCTGTATGTGGATGGATTCCCTAAAAAGTAATCCGTCAGTTGTCTCAGTAGAACCAGGGAAAGCACATGCGTCGCTTTTAAGACATCTCTTGCTTGTGGTTGGAACCGCTGGAAACCTGGTGAGCGATGCTCATCTCGCAGCCCTTGCGTTGGAAAAGGATGCCACCATAGTAACTGGAGACCGAGATTTTCTTCGTTTTCAGGGATTAAAAGTTACGTTTCTATTTTAATGATTGGATGCATAGTTGTTATATCTGCAACTTTAAATGAATAAATAATAAAGGGATGTCCTAAACGATTGGACACCCCTTTGTTTAGCTTTATTAACCCTTATACTAGAGCTTTATTCGTAAATAACCGCTTTTACTTCTGGAGAGTCCAGGTTGGATTTGTCAGCCCATACATAGCCAGAGTCTACCCGTTTGGGTGGGGTCTCACCTTTAAGAGCCCGAACTGCCCATTCTACGGTCTTATAGCCCATGAGGACTGGGTTCTGCTGGACTGCACCGAGCATAAGGCCGCTGCGGATAGCATCGAGCTGGAGCTTACCAGAATCGTAACCAACAACTACCAGCTTGCCTTCCATTTTAAGTTCTTTAACGGCATTCACAATTCCAATAGCTGAACCTTCGTTGGCGCCGAAATATCCTTTAAGATCCGGATTTCCGTTGATGACCGCCTTAGCGATTTCTGTGGATTTCAGATGGTCTCCGCCGCCGTACTGGGGTTCCAAAACCTGAATATTAGGATATTTTTCTTTCATTCGTTTCAAGAAACCATCTCGCCGATCAATACCGGTTCGGCTGGTCTGGTCGTGTACAAGAATGGCTACCTTGCCTTTAAAGCCAATTGCTTCGGCCAGTTTGTCCGCTGCTACACCAGCAGCAACGATATTGTCAGTCGAAACTGTGGTAAGAGGAATGTCTGAATCAACTCCGGAGTCAAAGGCAATGATAGGAATCTTCTTTGCCTGGGCTTGCTGCAGAAGAGGAATGGCTGCCTTGCTGTCCAGGGCTGCAATGCCAAGTGCTTTGGGGTTTTTGCCAAGGGCTGCCTGAAGCATTTCTATCTGTTTATCAACCTGAGCTTCTGATTCGGGGCCTTCGAAGGTGATGTCCACATTAAGATCCTTAGCAGCATTTTCTGCACCTTTCTTTACCGCCTGCCAGAATTGATGTTGGAATCCTTTGGAAATGAGCGGTATGTAGGTCTTTCCGCTCCCCGCTGCTTTGTCGCCCTGTCCGGAAGCAAAGGCTCCCAGACCTACCATGCTGATGCAGAGTACTAGTAACAAGAGCTTTTTCATTTGTCTCTCCTCCCTTTTTCGGTTTGGTCTTTGCAGGAAGCCCATCAACGAAGGACTTGTAACCTGTCTGGACCTGTTTCTGTATGTGTTGGCCATTGCTATTTATGCTCTGGCCATAGAAACCTAGCAATCAAAAACTATTTCACTTTCCGGCGTAGGATATCCAAATACACAGCACCAATAACGATAAGTCCTGTAACTACCATCTGCCATTCCTGAGGAACTGACAGGATTCTAAGCCCATTGGTAAGAACCGTGATAATGAAGGCCCCAATAACGGTTCCCAAAATACCTCCTTCGCCGCCAGAAAGGGATGTACCACCGATGACTGCCGCTGCGATGGCATCCAGTTCATATCCTGCGCCAAGGGCTGGCTGGGCTGACTGGAGCCGACTTGCCATAACAATACCTGCTACTCCAGCGAAAGCACCTCCTAAGGCGTAAATGGCGATTTTCCAAGCATCAGTATTAATACCTGAAAGTCGTGTTGCTTCTTCGTTACTGCCTATAGCATAGGTATAGCGACCAAGAATTGTCTTAGAAAGGATAAAAGCTGCGATTAAAGCCATGGCAAAGAAAATGATAACCCCCAGAGGAATCCCCACAATTGGCTTTGCAGCGATAAGACCGAACACAGGTTTATCAACAAAATAGATAGGCTTTGTTCCTGAGAGAACAAGGTTAAGACCTTTGGTAATCATCATCATACCAAGTGTTGCAATAAAAGGCGGAATTTTTAGTTTAGCGATGGAGAGCCCATTTATAAATCCACAAAGCGCTCCTGCTAAGATCCCTGCAAGAATTCCTAATGGAATCGGTAGTCCCCACATAGTGATGAAAACCCCTGCCATGACCGAACCAAAGGTCATGACTGTTCCAACCGAAAGATCTATACCGCCGGTGATAATGATAAAAGTAATACCAACCGCGAGTATTCCATTCACTGATGTGGCAAGTAAAATACCGATTAAATTGTTGAATTCAAAGAAATATGGTGATGCCAGACTAAAAAGCAATATAAGAAGAATGAGGCTTGCAAAAGCAAGCAAGGTCTGGGTTGTCTTTGAGTTCAGTCGTTTTTTTGTTAGTTCTTTTGTTGCCATGTTATTTCTATCCTCCCTTAGTTTCTCATCGTTGCGTAATACATAATCTTTTCTTGACTGCATTCAGAAGCTGGGAGCACTCCAGTTACTTTTCCTTCGCACATTACCAAAACTCGGTGACTCATTCTGAGTATCTCAGGAAGCTCAGAGGAAATCATGATAATCGACTTACCTTCATCGGCTAGTTCGTTTAGTAATTTGTAGATTTCACTTTTTGCGCCTACATCAATACCACGGGTAGGTTCATCAAATATGAGAATGTCACAGTCCCGGACGAGCCATTTGCTTATGACAACTTTCTGTTGGTTGCCACCAGAAAGATTTTTTGTAATCTGGTTAATGCTTGGTGTTTTTGTTTTAAGACGTTCTACAAATTCCTGGGAAATCTTTCTGGTTTTTTTAACATCCACGGTTCCGATAGGAGTAATAAACTGTTCAAGGGCAGCCATAACAGTATTGCTTTCTACGCTTAAGTTTAGTGCGAGCCCATACTGCTTACGGTCCTCAGACAAATATCCCAAGCCATGCCGTACCGCATCCTTTGGGTGCTTGATATCTACCTTTTTGCCCTTAATATAAATTTCGCCGCTATCCTTTGGGTCTGCGCCAAAGATCGCCCGGGCTGTTTCAGTTCTCCCCGCTCCTAATAGGCCGGCAAATCCGAGTATTTCCCCTTTATGGAGCTTAAATGAAACATTTCTAACTTTGTTTCCCTGGTTTAGATTCTTTACTTCCAGAACAACTTCGTTTTTAGTTGTGTCTCCATGAGCATGAGCTGTATCGTACACTTCACGGCCAACCATTTGGGCGATTATCTGGTCAATAGTGATTTCCTTTATTGGTGTGGTGGCGATGTAATGACCGTCCCTCATTACTGTTACTCGGTCACAGATCTGCTTTATTTCTTCCATACGGTGGGTAATGTAAACTATCCCCTTACCTTGTTCTTTTAAGTGACGGATAACCTTAAAAAGATCTTCAATTTCAGAGTCGCTCAGAGCAGATGTGGGTTCATCCATAATAAGCACATCCATGTTGTAGGAAAGAGCTTTAGCGATTTCCACCATCTGCTGTTTTGCCACCGTAAGTTCAGCTATTTTGACTTTGGGATCCAGTTCAAGATGGATCAATTCAAAGAGCTGCCGGGTTTTTTCATTAATAGTTTTGTCGTCTACGAGAAAGGGTATTTTTTGTGAATGTTCTCGGCCAATAAATATGTTTTGGGCTGCCGAGAGATGCTTCATAAGGTTAAGTTCCTGGTGAATGATACTAATGCCATGAAGCTGAGCTTGTTTGGTATTATGAAATTCTACCAACTCTCCACGAATTTTGATGGTACCGCTATCTTTTTTATATACTCCGGAAAGAATTTTCATCAATGTGGACTTACCCGCACCATTTTCTCCCACTAATGCGTGTATTTCTCCACGTTTTAGTTCAAACTGACAGGAAGAAAGGGCATGGACACCGGGGAAGCTTTTTTCAATCCCTTCCATACGAACCAGTATTGTATCCATTACTGTTACACCTCATATTGATTATTGAAGGGAGTTACAGTATCGTACATTCATGATTCTATGAAGAATGGTTAAAATTCTATTCAATGAAAGGAAACAGGAGTTTCTGGTTTTCCGGAAGGTACATATTGTTCGGGGTAATAAGAACAGACCCCGTATCGATAAATCGATCTTGCTTTATTTTATTAACCGCCGCAATGGCTGCTTTAACCGCGAGGTAACCCATATTAAATGGTTTTTGAATAACCGTAGCTTGTAGAACCCCTCGCTCCATAAATTGTATTTCCGAAAGAGAGTTATCGAAACCGAAAAGTTTGACCTGTCCCGCCATTCCTGCTTGTTCGATTGCCTGAGCTGCTCCAATGACGGAGATTTCATTCATTGCCAGAATAGCTGCTAAATCTTTGTGCTTTGTTATAAGATCTGTGGTGATAGCAAAAGCCCGTTCTTGGAAATTATCGGTAAACCAGGTTCCGAGAATTGGGTTCTTGTTCTCCTTTTCAAATACCATTCGTACACCTTGTTCTCGCTCCATTGCTGTCGTTGCCCCAGGAACATGGTTGATAATGGCAACTGGTTTTCCCGGTTTAAGAATCCCACTTGCATAGGAAGCTAGTTTTTCTGCTGCCTCTATACTATTGGTCGCTACAAAGGTAACCGGGATATCGCTGTTAACCCCCGAATCCAAGGTAACTACCGGAATTCCCATGTCATGGGCGTCCTGCACTAAGGGTACTAGTTTGTTATAATCGGTGGCGGAAAGTATAATCACCTTTGGCTTATTTTTAAGTACCTGGCGCATTATTGTTATTTGACCTTCTATATCGCTTTCGACCCAAGGACCGGTTATTTCGAGCTCTACCCCGTTCTCTGTAGCAGCAACTTGCATGCCGCTTTTAACGACCTGCCAAAATTCCATGTTTGTGTCTATGGTCTTTAGAATCACCGATATGGTTAACTTTTTGGACGGGGTAGGGTTCCCGGTTACGAATAAAATAAGAAGACTGCCAAAGATCAGAATGAAAACCAAAATCGCTGGTACTATAAGGGCTGTCATGTGTTTCATTCTTCTATATCTCCTTGAATAGCCGGAAGTCGTATTTTAACCGTCGTTCCTACATCCTCAGCGCTTTCGAAAGAAAGTCCGAAGGATTGGCCAAAGTACAGCTTTATACGTTCATCAACATTATGGACTCCAAGACCGCTATGTAGCAGGTTCGGATCCTGTGGTATATCTGTTTTTGTCCCAGCAAGTCGTCCCTGAAGTGTTCGAAGGGTTGCCTCACTCATACCTACTCCATCATCTTGGACAAAAAGTTCTAAACCACCTTCGTGTTGGCGGCCACCGATAATAACAAGACCCGGACCTTCCTTGTTTTTTATACCGTGATAAATAGCGTTTTCTACCAAGGGCTGCAAAATTATTTTTACGGTTTTATAAGATTTAAGATTTTCGGGAACCTCAATCCGGTAATCCAGCCGATCTTTGTACCGGATCTTTTGAATGGTTAGATAGTTTCGGACATGTTCAATTTCGGACCCAATGTCAATGATTTCTTTGCCCTTGCTAATGCTGAGCCTAAATAGACGGGCAAGGGATGAACTCATGGAGATTACTTCCTGTTGTTTTCCACCCTCGGCCATCCAGATTATTGAGTCTAGTGTATTGTACAAAAAATGGGGGTTTATCTGCATTTGGAGAGCCTTAAGTTCACTTTTACGTTTCAGTTCTTGTTGTTCCGTAATTCGGCGCAGAAGTTTTTCTATTTCTGAAACCATAATGTTAAAATCCCGACCAAGTTCTCCAATTTCGTTTGAACTTTTGATTTCGGATCGGACACTGAAATTCCCCTGTTCAACCTGCCGCATGGAATTTCTAAGCTCCCGTATTGGTTTTGCGATTCGTTGGGCCAGAATAATTGACAAGAGTATAGAAATAGAAAAAAATGCTAAACCCCAAGATGCATAGGTTTGTCTGATTTTATCCCTATTTTCCACCAGTTCGTCACGATAGTTTACACCAATTACTTTCCAGCCAATGACCGGCATTGTTTCGACACTATAAAATTTATCAGCTTCCACGTTGTCGGCGGCAAAATAGTTTTGCGAACTTTTAACTATCTGTTGAATGTTCTCTTTTTTTAAATTCCCGTACACTAGCTGCTGCTGCGGGTGGTATACGATTTCGCCGTTTTTATCAATAATAAACACATATCCTCGTTTCCCTAATTTAATGGAGCTGCAAATACGATTGATTACATCATAGTTCAAGTCAACAAGAAGTACTCCAATAGTTTCGTTTGTGTTAATTTTGTAAATAAGTCGGGATAGAGAAATGACCCAGCGGTACCGATCCTGAACAATATTCTGTACATGACTTGATGAAATAATGCTCCCACCCTGAGCTTGTACGGCAGCAGTAAACCAGGGCTGATCCTGTGGAAGTCTATAGGGATTTTGTTTAAAACTACTGTCGTGGAACAAAGATTGATTCGAAAAATCAAAGACCGCAACAAGAGAAATATCTTTTCTGCTACGTATAAAAGTTTTCATGACCTCCTGTGCCCGCTTCCCGAGATGGTGTCTTGTTTTTGTTTGATTAGCTTGAAGGAATTCCTGTATGTCTTTGTCGGACTGAACAAAGGTTGAAATTCCGTTCATATAATCAATATAAGCAGAAATATTATTGGATATCTGGCGGATAAGTTGTTGGGTGTACTGCTGGGAAGAAAGGCGAGCTGTTTCTTCAGTAACTGAAAACGAAATGACAATTGCAGCCACGATGATGGAAACAGAGACCATTGAAAAGGCAATAGCCATGGTAACTTGAATGCTGTGATGTCTTTTAGTCATATTCACTCCGGTACTCACTTGGACTTTTGCCGGTTAATTTCTTAAAAATTATACTAAAATAATGAGCGTCCAGGTAACCGACCCGTTCAGCAATCTCATATGTTTTCATTGTTGTAGTTCGCAGGAGGTTCTTTGCCTTGTCAATTCGAATTTCTGTAAGCAATTCCAGAAAGGTTTTGCCCGTATAGGTTTTAATAATTGCGCTGAAATAACTGGTGCTAATGAAAAGATCTTTGCAGAGGGTTTGGATTGAAAGGTTACTCTCTGGATAATTTTTTTTGATGTAAGCAAGGGCTTCCCGAACTTTTTGTTCCGCAAAATTAATTTGGCGGGCTTTTACAATAGCAATACAGCTCTCTGCTACGGCGCCGCACCAGTTTCGCAATTCGTCCAATGTTTTTAGCCGGGAAAGCTCTATAAATGGGTTTGAAACCCTATCAAAAAGTTCTTTTTCATTAATTTCAAGTTCATCTAGGGTAATGACTATGATCGCCGCAATACGTTCAATAAGTGCTTCATACTGTTCAAGGGAAATGTGTTTTTGTTTAATATCAGCAATCATACAGTCAATAGTTTCATACACCTTTGGCATCTGTGCGGTTTTAATCGCGTTACCGATAGCTTTTGGCCAATCTTGTAGTGTTTCTCCATTATTATCGATTCGTTTACCAAGTTCTCGGTAGGTAATGATCCCCTGTTTCCCCTGTAAGCGACCAATCTGCAGGGCTTCAAGAGTGTCCCGGTAGGACTTGGGGAGTAAATGCAGGTCTGCTACTGGTTCCCCAATGCCAATTCCTAAAGGTGGAAGGTCTAGGCCTCCTATCTGTCGCTGGATGTCTTCTGCAATTCTTAGATTTTCTTGAAATAAAATTTGTTTTTCAGGTGCCCATGACAGAAGCACAAGACGGTTTTCTTCGTCGCTAAAAACTTCCCAACCCTCCGTGGGTGTAGCTTCAGGTCGATGTATTGTAAGATTATGAATAATAATATTTCTAATCCTCAGTATGTCTATATCAAAACCTTCGCCGCCATGATGCCTAATAAAATCAAAGACCATACAATGAAGCGCCATGGGTGGGACCTGTAGTGAAACCCCAAAATACTTGAAGCGCTCTTGGGTTTCCTCCTCGCTTGCAGAACCGCTCAAGAGCCGATTAAAAAAGCGTTCTTTTATAAGGGGGAGATTTTCAGCAAGTTGTTTTTTAATCCGTTCAAGATCTTGTTCAGCTTCTCGTTCATGATCCAAAACAGTTTTTAATTTAGCAAGGGTGGCCTTAAATTCTGTAGGTGTAATTGGTTTTACAATATAATCGTGTACCTGAAGCTGCAGGGCTTTGCGGGCATATTCAAAATCGTCATAACCTGAAATGATAAGAACTTTGGTACGTGGGGAACGATCAAGAACGAGCTCGCTCAGTACGAGCCCGTCCATAAAGGGCATATTGATATCTGTTATCAGCACATCCGGGGAATTCTGTTCCACCCATTCAAGGGCTTCCTTCCCATTTGTGAAGGCTCCTGCGAAAGTAAAGCCAAGGCTTTCCCATGGTATGGTATCACGAATTCCTTCGCGAATTTCCGGTTCATCATCGACTATAACGAATGAATATAGGTGGCCGCTCATTACCCTTATTGTACGTTATCTTTTATCTCCAGACAAACCAAATAAAGAGACTTGCAGCGCCGGTTGTGAGGAGCGTGAACGGAAGGCCTATCTTGAGCCAGTCGCTGAATTTCATGGGGTATCCTTCCTTTTTAAGGATTCCCACTGACACCACGTTCGCGGAAGCTCCAAAGGGGGTAAGGTTGCCTCCCAAACAGGAGCCGATGAGTAAAGCAAACATGTACAGTTCTGGCTTGAGCGAAAGGGCTGCAGCTAAAGATTTTGCGACCGGAAGCATGACCACGATATAGGGCACATTGTCTACAAAGCCGGAAATAACGATAGAAACTACAACAATAACGAAAAAGCCAAGGAGCACATTGGACCCAATAAATTGTTGGAGTACCGCGGCGAAGGCTTCCAGGAGTCCAACCTTAGCTACCGCACCAACGACAATGAAGATACCGATGAGGAACAGCACCGTATCCCAGTCAAGTTCTTTGACCATAGAAAGGGTAACTTCTCGGCTTTCATGGCGAACGAGCCGATACCACAGGATTCCGACCAGTGCAAGGACCATAACAATGAGCCCTGCGGTAAGGGATACTCCCGAATGGAGCCAAGATGCCAGCGCGAGGCCTGCAATCATAAGGATAAGTAATATGGTGGGAAAGTAAGACTTTATTTCTTCTCGTTCAATCTCTACTTTTCCGGTTCCAGCTTTTTTAAAGAATGCATAGAAGAAGACCGCACCTGCTAACATTCCGACCTGTACGGCAAAGAATATAGAAAGCTTACCCTGGTAAATAAAGAAATCGTTAAAGCCATATTTAGCAAAGTCTGCGAAGATCATAGAAGGCGGATCCCCTACAAGCGTAGCGGTTCCCTGAAGATTTGCCATGACGGCAAGACCCACCATGAACATAGTAGGATTCATTTTTAGTTTTTTGCTCAGTGCAAGGGCTATCGGTGTCATTACAAGAACGGTTGCAACATTTTCCACGAAAGCGGAAATAAAGCCGGTCATCATGAGAATTGCTACGATTGCTAAGCCAACACTGGGAGAGCTATCGATAATGTTATCGGCAATACGGGCGGGCATTCGGGAATAAATAAAAAGTTCAGCAATGATGAGACTGCCGATAAAAATCATAAGAATATTCCAGTTCACCATGGTGGTCATAGCTTCCTGGAAACCAACAACTCCTAAAAGCATCATGACGATTGCGGTCCCAAGGGTAATGTATGATTTAACGTTGGGAAACAGAATAATGCCCACATACATGAGCACCGTTAAGGCAAGAACGATCCACTGCATCTAATTTTTCCTCCTCGTTGTTTTGGGACATAAAAAAAGACCTTTCGCGTCAAACCTTGCGGCATAAACAGGCAAGGGTCCTACGCGAAAGGTCTTGTTTCCCCGGTGGCCCGGAGCCGCGGTACCAGGCGGGTCGAAGGATCCCTCTCGAATCCTACACGCCGCCGGCTGTTGGTTGCCGCGAGTGCAACTACTCCCCTTTCAACAAAATGAACGATACTCCGCTGAATATGTTTCGTCAAGCAGGGCCGCGGCATTTCACACCGGCCATGGCCCGGCTCCGGGCCGCAGCAGTATAATGTCACCCTGGGTAAAATCGAGCACCGTAGAATAGAGGCGGGGCAATTCCTCGCCGGAATCAAGCACCAGATCCAGACCGGGAATGTCTTCCAGTTCCCAGCCCCCTTCGAACAAATCTTCTTCCGGAATAGGCGGAAGCTCCGCGGTGTTCGAGCCTGTTTCATCGGGTAAAGGCTCTGTAAAACCAAGATTATCTGATTCCGATCCTGCGGCGAGCATAGATCTTTTAGCGGTAATGGAGTAGAGCGGTTCATTGAGTACCCGAATAACCGCAGGTGCTACCGGATGGGCGGGTATACGGACTCCTACCTCATTGCGCCGTATTTCCAGGGCTTTTTCGGTTCCCAGGAGTGCTTTTAATATAAAGACATAGGGTCCGGGGGTAAGTTTTTTGATGAGCCTGAATTGGCTGTTATTAAGGGAGCAGTAGTCTCCGATTTGAGATATGCTGTTGCAAAGCAGGGTAAAATGCCGTTCGTCCCGTTCGCCGGAAAGGCGGCGCAGTTTTTTTAAGCCCTGCCGGGAGGAAAGGGCGCAGGTAATGACCCAGCTCGTATCGGTTGGAAAGGCAACAAGGCCCCCCTCCGAAAGCAGCCGGGCGCTCCGTTCCAGGATACGGTCATCAATATTTTCTGGTACAATGTAGGAAATCATATTGATGAGAGTATATCCTGAAACGGCAAAAAACGTTAGGGCCTATTCGCCGACCCGGATGTCCTGCCAAGCCTGGTTGTATAACTCAAGCTTGTCTCCCAGGTCTTCCTTAAGTTCTGTGTTGGCCAGGTCTTCCGCCTTATAGTAGGGGGTAACCTTCTGCAGCGCCCGGGCAGGAATGTTAGCGGTGGCAGGGAAACCAAAGGTATCGCAGAATTCGGCATAAATCTCCGGCCGGTGGATAAAGTCGATAAACTTAAGGGCTAAATCGTAGTTTTTCGAGTCCTTCAGGATACACATACTGTCGATATAGGCTGGGCCCCCTTCTTTAGGAATAAAGAAAGCCACATCTTTCTTCTGGTCTTCCTGAAGCTCTGCGTATACTACTTCTGCGTAGCCCTGGACGACCCAGAATTCACCGGCAGCAAAGCCCTTACCAAAAGCTTCGGCGTCAAACTTAACGAGATTAGGTTTCCACTGGTTGTTTATAAGATCCCGGGCTTTCTGAACCTGGGCAGGATCGGTGGTATTGACTGAATAGCCCAGGTATACCAGGGCGTCTCCCATTACTTCCCTCATATCGTCCAGCATGGTCATCTTGCCCTTTAAGTCCTTGCGGCCGAAAATGGACCAGCTCTTTTCAAACTGGGGGACCTTGGCGGTGTTCACCGCAATGCCAGCGGCGCCAAAATAATAGGGAACACTATATTCCATGTCACTGTCGTAGGTCGCTTTTTTTAGAACCAGCGGATCAATGTTGCCAAGGTTCTTCAGTTTGGATTTATCAATCTTAGCCAGCATTCCCTCTTTTTTCATTATAGAAACATAGTCTCCAGAGGGGAACACAATGTCGTAGCCCGTGCCGCCAGCCTTGAGTTTAGCGAACATTTCTTCGTTGGAGGCGAAAGAGTCATAGACAACCTTTACATTATATTCTTTTTCAAATTTCTGGATGACCGAATCGGGGGTGTAATAGGTCCAGTTGTAGATATAGAGCTTTTTGCTCCCATCAGCTTCGGCAGCGCCGGAAGACTTTGAACAGCCAGCAATCATCAGACCCCCAGCCACCAGGGCTGCCGCTAAAACAGACCAGAGAAGTTTCTTCATCTTATTACTCTCCTGCAGAAATATTGATTTTTTGCTGGAAACGTAGAATCCATTCATCCCTTCCAGCCGCAGGATGTATGGATCCCGGTTTTGGGTGCCCACCGGATACACGGCGCCCGTGCCCCCTACGTTTTCACGCCGGGGAGGGTGCCCCTGATAAGGGCCCTGCTGATTTTATACAAAGTCTGGTTCAGCAGGGCAGCGGACAGCTACTTTTAAATTGGCTCATTTTGCAGCTATATATTTTAAGAAATTACGAAGTGAAAATGCCAGCACAACGGTTCCCAAAATCATGATAACCGAAAGGGCGTTGATAACCGGAGACACTCCAAAGCGGATTGCCGAATAGACATAGAGGGGCAGGGTTGTGGACCCGGGCCCGGACACGAAGAAGGTTATAACAAAGTCTTCCAGCGAAAGGGTTACCGCGGTGAGGAATCCGGAAACAATGCCTGGCATGCTCATGGGAATGATTACTTTAAGCAGGGTCTGCCGTTCATTGGCTCCAAGATCATGGGCGGCTTCGATAATTGAATAGTCAAATTCATCGAGCCGGGCCATAACCATGAGATACACAAAGGGCAGGTTAAAGGTTGTATGGGCAATGTAAATGGTAAAGAGTCCAAGCTTAAGTCCCACTCCGGCAAAGAAGATAAGGAGCGACACACCGATGATAATTTCGGGAAGTATCATCGGCAGAAAGGTTATGCCCTGAATGTATTTTTTAAGCTTGAAATCGTACCAGTTTACCCCGATAGCCCCAAGGGTTCCAATAACCGTGGCGGTGGCTGCTGACGCAAGAGCAATGAGCGCACTGTTGCCGAAGGCTCGCCATAGATCCTGGGAGCTAAAGAAGAGTTTTTCGTACCAGACCAGGGAAAAGCCGGTCCAGCCCATTCCCTTTGATGCATTAAATGAATACAGAATAAGCACAAACAGGGGAAGAAAGAGAAACACAGTTGTGGCGATGAACATTGTTTGGGAAAAGGAAAACCGTTTCCGGTAAGCCCTGCGGGCATGCCGGGAAGCTTCTCCGGTGGGTGTTCCCTTCCTAAAAGCAATAATACCGCTCATTGTGCACCTCCCGTGGCAGATCCCGTTCCTGCGGGGATCTCGGCAGCTGAATCAATTTCTTCCAGGGTGGTAATACTGCCAGACAGTTCGCTTTCTTTTTGCCGCTGGGCTTCCCGCTTTTGCAGGGCCATCATAATCATTACACCGGCGGTGGTAACCACGGTAATGACCATGGATATAGACGATGCCAGAGGCCAGTTCCGGGTTTTTGTGAGCTGGTCTGCAATAACGTTGCCGAGCATATAGGAGTCCTTTCCGCCGATAAGGAGGGGAACTGCATAGGCTCCAAAAATGGGAATGAAGGTAAAGAGTACGGCCGTAAAGATACCGCTGCGAATATTGGGCAGCAGTACCTTGGTCATGGACTGGAATTTGGTCGCGCCCAAGTCTCGAGCAGCTTCCAGCAGGGAGAAGTCAAACTTATCTATAGTAGAAAAGAGGGGCAGTATGGCATAGGGCAGGTACATGTATACAAGGACAAGGATGACCGCTTCCTGGTTATACAGGAACTGGATATAGTCCCGTACCAAGCCGAGCCGTTTAAGAATCTCATTCAAAAAGCCGTTGTTGCCAAGAATGGCGATCCAGGCGTATACCCGAATAAGAAAATTGGTCCAGAAAGGAATGATGACCAACAACAACAGGATAGTCTGGTTCTTGCTTTTTGCCATAAAGTAGCCGCAGGGAAGGGCCAGCAATATGGTAAAAACTGTTGCCACGATTGATGTAAGCAGCGTCCTGATGGTTATGGTAACAAAGTTCGGATTTGCCAGGGCGTGGTAGGCGGCAAGGGAAAATTCGTACTCCACACCGCCATAGAGCCCCTTTTTCATGAAACTGTAGGCTACGATAATAACCAGCGGAGCTGCAAAAAACAGGGTGAACCAGAGGGCTATCGGCCCCGCATAGAGGGGGCCGTAATTCCGTTTGGAAAGGGCCGGTTTCACGATTGCTTGACCTCAACGATATAGCCGTCGTCGGCGCTCCAGGAAATATACACCGAATCCTTCCATACTATATCAGGCCCTTCATCGGAATAATTTGAGTGCTGTTTCATGACCTTAAGCACCGTTTGTTCGGAGAGCCGGACATAGAATTTGGTCTGGAAGCCTGAATAAATCGGTTCATCCACAATGCCTTCGAAAAGGTTAATGTCGTTCCGTTTCAGGGTGGGCTTTTCGGTAGAAATGGCAATCTTTTCAGGCCTAATGGTAAAACTGACCTTCATCCCCGGCGCGACATTGTCTACCGTGGTGACCTTAATGCGTCCCAGTTCAGGAATATCCAGGGTAACCATGGTTTCCTGTTCAGATGCTTTGGGTTTTTCGACCGGTTCAACGGCAACAACCGTACCATCAAACAGGTTGGTTTCGCCGATAAAGCGGGCAACAAAGTCAGTCGCGGGGCTTTCGTAAATCTCGTGGGGGGTTCCCACCTGAAGCACATCACCCTGGCACATAACTGCGAGCCGATCCGATACTGAAAGGGCCTCCTGCTGGTCATGGGTTACATAAATAAAGGTAATGCCGATTTTGTCGTGAATTTTATCAAGCTCTATGAGCATGTGCTGACGGAGCTTCGCATCCAGAGCAGACAGGGGTTCGTCCAAAAGCAGCACTGAAGGTTCGTTAATCAGTGCGCGGGCTATGGCAACCCGTTGTTTCTGACCGCCGGAAAGCTGGCTCGGTTTCTTGTGGGCATGGTTCTCAAGCTCCACAAGCTTAAGGTAATCCATAACCTTTAATTTTATTTCCCTGTTGGGAACTTTTTTTATCCGGAGGGGAAAGGCTACATTTTCGAATATAGATAAATGCGGAAACAGCGCATAATTCTGAAACACCGTATTCGCATGCCGCATGTTTGGTGGAAGCGGGAGTACATCGACTCCGTCAAAGGTTACCAAACCAGTATCGGGGGTCTCAAATCCCGCGATAATCCGTAACAGGGTTGTTTTTCCACAACCCGATGGACCTAAGAGAGAAAAGAATTCTCCCTTTTTTATTTCCAGACATACGTCTTTTAGGGCTTTAAAGTCCCCGAAGGACTTGGAAACCCCCTCAATGATGACATCGCTCCCTTTCAATTACGGTCCTTCAACCTCCTCTGACCCTTACTTGAGTCTACAAAACCGATTTGCCCGCGGAACCCCGGATTCGCTTCGGTCGAATGAAAATACAAGCAAACAATGCGGTTTTTGACAGATATTGTCAATCCTTTTACGTCGATATGTAACTGGAATTTTATTGGATATAATGGAGATTTTTAAAAAATAACTCGACGATTTTCCAGATGTTTGGTATAATGGGCTTACCACATGATGATGCTCAACCTGATTCCTGCGCCCGCGTATGTAAAAAACCGTGAAGGTACATATATAGGCTGCAATAACGCATTTTTAAAACTCCTCGGCCGAACGCAAGATGAAGTGATCGATCACACCGATTATGATTTGTTCCCCCGGTCGGTAGCAGACAAGCTTTTGTATTTAGATAGCGATCTATTAAAAAACGGCGAGATGCAGCAGGTTGATGCAAAAATGGTGCATGCCGACGGCAGCTTCTTGTTTGTTAAGCTGCAACGGAATCTCCAGCCTGTAGAAAGTCAGGAAGATCTCTGTATTTCCGCTATTGTCATCGATATTACCCAGGAAATGATGCAGGAGCATCAGCGGTCCGCTTCCCTGGTAACCGCCGCGGCAGCGGAAATGGCGATTCAGACCATCGAAGGTATGCTCGATCCGGTCATTATTCTGAACGAACAGGGGATCGTTGAACGGGTTAACAAGGGATATATTGATGTGGTTAGCCCGGCAAAGAAAATTATTGGTAAAAATGTGGCCTGCCTTTTCCACGAAACCGATGAAGCGACCATAGTCCATCTTTTAGCCCGCTGCAACGAAGAGGGCCGTATCCGAAATTTAGAAACAAGATTAACCGACCACCAGGGAAAGGTACTGCCTGTTCTGGTTAATATATCCAAACTGCGGGATTCCCAGCGTGCAATAAACGGCTTTGTTGTTGCAATCCGGGACGTGTCTTCCTTAGTTGCCGCAAGCGAACAGCTCAGGGAAAAACAGCGTAAGCTGGATGCCCTGCTTAATGCATCAGACGATGCAATTATACTGCTGGACCGGCAGGGAACTATTAAGTCCTGCAACCGAGCCCTTTCTGAACGTTATAATGACTCTCTTGAATCGATAATCGGCAGGCGTTATACGGAGATTGCCCAGCCTACAGTCCAGGAGACTCAGCGGCACTTTATCAGCGAAATTTGCGAGAACCGCGAACCAAAACGGCTCGAATTTGAGCAGGATGGACGGGTCTATTATAACTCTGGCTACCCCATTTTTGATGATTCAGGCGAAGTAGAAGAGATTGCTGTTTTTTCATATGATATCACAGAACGGAAGCGGGGCGAACAGCTGCAGCGGGCCCTGTACAGCATTTCGGAAGCCGCATATTTTGCCAAGGATGTAAACAATCTTTTTACCATTGTTCATCGGATCTTAAGCAAATTGGTTGCGGTGGATAACCTTATTATTATCCTTAAAGATGCAGATTCGGGCTATCTTGAATGTCCCTATTTTCGCCTTGCTTCCTCGGATATGCTGGCTGATGAGACGAATGAACGGGCTTTTCATTCGGCCCTGGTTGAATATTTGTTGGAAAGAGGGCAAGCCCTATTGCTGAATCGGCAGGAATTGCAGCAGGTGGTTGCAGAAAAAGATCTCCCCTGTCCAGACCGGCTCCCTCGGCAATGGCTGGGTGTTCCCCTCCTGAACGGAGAGGGTACTAAGATCGGTGCTCTCGTTACTTACCGTTACCAGGATACCCATCTGTACGGCGAAGAGGACCGGAAAATTCTTAATTTTGTTTCATCCCAGATAGCCATGGCGATTGAACGGCGCCTCAACGAAGATGCCCTGCGGTCCAAAAACAGGCAGCTGCAGCTGCTTACCGATGGCATTATACTCTCCCTGGTAAGGTCCGTAGAAATTCGGGACCCCTATACCGCAGGGCATCAGCAGCGGGTATCCCTGTTGGCCCGCGAAATCGGGCGTAAATTGGGCTTAAGGGAAGAACGAATAGAGGCGGTGAGGATCGCTGCCCTGCTGCACGATGTGGGTAAAATCTCTGTGCCTACCGAGCTCCTCTCTAAACCGGGAAAACTTACCGAAATTGAACTTATGCTGATCCGCCAGCATCCGGTAGAGTCCTACAATATTTTACGGAATATCCAATTCCCCTATCCTATAGCTCAATATGTGCTGGAGCACCATGAAAAATATGATGGCTCAGGGTATCCTGCGGGCCTCAGGCAGGATGCTATCAGTCTAGAAGGACGCATTATCTGCGTTGCCGACGTGGTGGATGCCATTGCGTCCCACCGGCCCTATCGGCCGTCCCGCGGTATTGAGCAAGCCCTCTTTGAAATTAAAGAACATACCGGCTCTCTTTATGACCCAGATGTGGTTGCCGCATGCCTTGAACTTTTTAAGGAAGGATTTTCCTTTATCGAGTCCGAAAGCCTCCAGGTAAATCAGGTTACTCATCCCGTGCAGTCAAATTAGCCCAAGTTGCTCTAGCTTCTTCCTTCTGTAAGCAGCTCTCCCGCTTCATCAGGAATAAAGTGTATAGGTGATGAATTTGGCTTCTTAGGCAGTATGTCCGGTGGTTTTGGATCAAATGCCAATTTCAATGGGAATAGCTATCCGATATGGTTGCACCAGCATTGTGTATCGGGTTTGCTGTTAATTAGTTAAGGCACCCTCAATATGTTAACGAAGAGCAAATTTGACGCGCCAGTCTTTTTATGGTATATTTAAAAGACTGAAGTTTTAATATGACTATAAATTTTAAGAATGATATTAAACCTATTTCTTATCTAAAGACAAATGCCGCAGAAATGATGAAATATGTCAATGAAAATCGAAATCCAATTATTATCACACAGAATGGTGAGGCAAAAGCAGTTTTAATGGATATTGATTCTTATCAAAATATGCAAAATGCATTTGCTTTATTAAATATTATCAAAATATCTGAAGACGAAATAAAAAAAGGAGATTTTCAAGATTCAGAAGAAGTATTCACAGAGTTAAAAAATAAATATTTTAAGGATCAATAATGGAATATACAGTTCATATTCCAAACAGCGTAAAAAAAGATATAGAAGAAATTATCGAATATTATCTTTTAGAAAAACCAGATTATGCAAAAAAGATATTTGAATTGATTACTACAAGACTTCATTCATTAAAATATTTCCCACAAAAAAGCAGGATTGTTTCTGAACTTCTAGAGTATAATATAAATGATTATCGTGAACTTATAGAATCGTATTGGCGAATTATATATAGAATTGAGAATAATCATGTCGAAGTATTTACTGTTATAGATTCTAGAAGAAATGTACAAGATTTATTAGTTGAAAAATTAAAAAGAAAAGTCGTCTAATATCTGCTTTAACCGATGCTCCTATTGTCACGGCTCGTGTATCTTGCTTTGATCGTTCATGCATAAACCGTGTCAATCCCGCGCAAGAATGCGCGGGTCAGGTTTTGCAGGTTAAGTGTTCGTTGTTTTTTTCAGCGCTTCCTTCCGTAGGATAAGAAAGCTGGGAATGGCGATGAGTTCCGCCACCAATGCAAGGATGATTACATACTGGATGCCCAGGTCATACAAGAGTCCCATGAGACTGCTGGATGCAAAAAGGGCTAGTCCGTAGGCGGTGTTAAAAATGCCGTATCCGGTGCCCCGCTTTTTAATTGGTGTAATGTCGGCGATGGCGCTTTTCATAATGGTCTCGTGGGTTCCCATGACTATACCCCAAAGAATCGCTGCTGCTATGGCAGCCCCTTTGGAAGGCAGGGCAAAGCCGACTAAGGGGATGAGGAGAGAAACAACGGGAATGACCGCCAGGGTGACAAGGCCGCCGTGTTCTGAATCCTTTCTTTTCTTAAAATGGTCGTACAAGAGGCCGATGGCGATGGCAATTACACCGTCTACAGCCATGGCGATGGCGTAAAAGAGGGCAATTTCCGCACCGGAAAGGATACCCTTGGCCGCATAGTGATACGAGAGTATGGGCCAGCTTACGAAGCCCAGGGTGGTTATAAAGCTAAAGGTTGTATAGAGCCAAAAGGTCTTGCTTAAGACTTCGCCTTCTACCTTTTTGGGAACTATGGCTTCGAGCGTTTCTGGATCCGGGACCCGTAAAAAGGCGTAGAGGAGGCTCATCATAAGGATGATGAAGGGGATCCAGAGCAAAGCATAACCGGCCTTATAAGAGGCGAGGTCAGTCCCGTGGGCGCCGAATGCAAAGACAGCGGTAAAGACGAGGGGGCCTAAGAGCGCGCCAAGCTGGTCCATGGCTTCGTGGAGACCAAAGCCAAAGCCGGTACCGATATGTTTGGTTGCGGTAGAGAGGATGGTATCTTTAGCAGGGGCTCTGAGGGCCTTGCCGAAGCGTTCCATGACCATAAACAGCGCGGCGATCTGCCACACGCCGGTGAGGGACAAGAGGGGTACCGAAGCAAGGAAGCTGTATCCTAAAATGGCAAAAAACCAATATGCCTTTGTTTTATCCGCAAAGTAGCCTGAGGCAAGACGGACTATATAGCCTAAAAATTCACCAAGACCTGCAATAAGGCCTACCAGAGCTGCATTGGCCCCCAGGGTTTTGAGGTACGGGCCGTTAACAGCCCGGGCTCCTTCGTACATGATGTCCCCAAAAAGACTTACAATGCCAAAAATGATGATTATCTCAATGGCAAGCCGTTTTCCCTTTTCGGGAGATGTAAATCTTCCCATGGTTGTACTCCTTGTTTCCATATCAGATTACGATAACGGTATTTGATACAAAAATAGGCATTTTTTGTGGCCATGGCAAGCCAGCAGGCTGGGGCCCCGAGGGGCTGTCCTGGCAAGCCAGCAAGCTGGGGTACCGCTGCCGTGCACCGCGATAAGTTTAGCTCCCGGCGCTTTCGTAGGCACTGAGGCCCCGGTTCCAGATGAGCCTCCCTATAACGATGAGGCTTGCGCCGGCAATCACGGTGCCGCCGAGGGAAAACAGGGTCTGCTTCCCCGTGAGGAGCCAGGCGGCGGGATAAAAGGCGGTAAAGGCAAAAGGTATGACATAGGTAACCACCGTCTTTACCAGGAGATTATAGATGGTTACTGGATACTTGGCGAAATCGCTGGTCATGTAAACCATGTGTAGGAGGCTTCCCGACTGTTTGGTCCACAGGGCGATGGATGCAAAAATGATCTTGATCCCCGTATAGATAAGGGTCCCAAAGATCACTGCCAGGATGCCTCCTGCGATTTTAAGCGGTGTAAGGGTCAGCGCAAGACGCTGTGCAGCGATACAGATGAGCACAATGCCTGTAAGGAGTTCCCCAAGTGCATCAACCTCAAAGCCTTCCAATAATACATGGTGGAGCGGGTCGATCGGGCGGGTGAGGTATTTATCAAACTCACCCTGGCGGATCAGAAAATAGGCCACCTTCCAGAGGTTGTCCGCATAAAAGTGATCAATACCCCGGGGGATAAGGGAAAACCCGTAAATGAAGATAATCTGGTCCACCGTCCAGCCTTCCAATTGGGGGATGTTCCCGAAAATGATGGCAATGAAGACGAGGTTAAAAAATTGTCCTAAAAAGAAGGCCAGGGCGCCGGTTAAGAAATCTGCCCGGTATTCCATGATCCGTTTTATAAACTGGCCGGTAAATATCCAGTAGAGGCGGAAAAAGCGCTTTATTTTTTGTTTCATATCAACCTCCCTGTACGGTCAGGTGTCGTTCGGTGAGCCGCCAGATCAGGGCCGAAAGGCCGTACAGAAGCGCCGCCCAGAAAATCTGAGTTGCCATGGCCGAAAGTATCATCAATCCTTGATATTTTCCGGTATAAATCATAACCGGTGTGTAGCGCATGGACCCAAAGGGCAGGAAGGCTAACACCCGCTGTACTGCCTGGGGAAGAAAGCCTAAGGGTATCATGCCGCCTGAAAGGAAATTCAGGATGCCAAATTTCAGCATGTTGATGCCCCACAGGTTCTTAAAGATAAAGGCCAGGTATCCGAAACAGACATCGAAAAAGAACATGACCAGGTAACTGAGGCCCACGCTGGTCAGGTAGAGCACAAAGGTAGAGAGCGAAAACTGCAATACACCTGTTTGGGCATAGCGGAACCATTCGAGACCTGCAAAGACCGGAATGGCTACCAGGAGCATAATAATCAGTTTTTGTCCCAGTTCGGTAAAGAGGATGCTCAGGTTAAAGCTTACCGGTTTTATCATCCGCATGGCAATGCTCCCCTGAACTATTTCTTCGCCCACTATGTAAGAAGCCTCGGTATCCACGAGGAAGCCCGTGATGTTGGCCGCAAAAATGTAGATGGTCATGTCCAAAAAGGTAAAACCGCCGATGCTGCCTCCGGGGCTGTACCGGAATACGGCACGCCACAGGAAAAACATGACAAAGGTAAAAAACACCTGCCCAAAAAAGAAGCCCAGGAAGTTCCATTTGTAGGCAATGGCCGACTGGATACCGGCGCTTGTAAAGGGTGTATAGGCCTTTAGTCTCATAGTTCCACCTGCCGCTGGTAAACCCGTCTGAGTATCTCTTCGATATCGATGTCCTGAACTGCGATATCTTTGACCTTAACGGTTTGCAGGACCGTGGCAAGCATATCCGGCAATGAACAGACCTCGGTGTTAAAACGGACCCGTACTTTTGCTCCTTCCTTCTGGATGTCCAGGTCCTCATGGGGCGGGAAGGGGATCTGTTCTGCATGGTCCGGTTCTTCCAGGACAAAGGTAATGTCCCGGATTTTACCGAAATGAGTTCGTATCCGGTCCAAGTCGCCGTCGTAGACGAGTTTCCCCTTGTCGATAAGGATAATCCGCTTGCAGAGCTGTTCGATATCGCTTAAGTCGTGGGTTGTAAGAATGATGGTTGTTTTTTCTGTCCGGTTTATTTCCTTAATAGCCCTGCGGATGCTGTCCTTGACTACAATATCAAGTCCAATGGTGGGTTCGTCCAGGAACAGGACCCGGGGATTATGCAGCATGGATGCGGCGATGTCGGCCCGCATTCGCTGTCCCAAGGACAGGGTCCGAACCGGGCTCGACATAATGGGGCCCAGCTCCAGGACATGGTCAAGAAATTCCAGCCGTTCTTTGTATACACTGTTGGGAATGTCGTAAATCTCTTTAAGAACCGTATAGGTTTCGGTCAACGGAAGGTCCCACCAGAGCTGGGTCCGTTGACCAAAAACTACGCCGATTTCCCGGACATAGCGTTTCCGCTCCTTTTGGGGAATGTAGCCGTTAATCCTGCACCAGCCGTCGGTGGGGGTAAGGATGCCGGTGAGCATTTTTATCACCGTGGATTTTCCCGCCCCATTGGGACCGATAAAGCCGAGAATTTCCCCCACCGGGACCTGGAAACTCACATCATCCACAGCGCGGACGATTTCCTTTTGGGGCGAAAAGAGGCTTTTTATGCTGCCCCGGACGCCCTTTTCTTTGACTATTTTTGTAAAGTGTTTTACCAAATGATGTACTTCGATCATAGAGAGCAATAATACCTCTTCAGTGATTAAAAAGATACAGTACCATTCGTAGTATTAATGAATCATGGTTCTGTTCCGATGCCGGTGTTTTCTGCCGGTTTTCCCTTGCCCAGTCTTCGGGCTGTTTCAAGTACATATCGACCGCGGTTTGTATATCGAACATGGAATGTTCCTCCCTTATTATGGATAGTCAAAACATACCAAAATGAGATTGATAAACCTCCAGTCAAAAGACTGGATTTTTGCTGGCCGAATGTGGAGCCACAAACCTAGCCAGATGGCCAGGTTTGATGAGACAAATAGGCCACATTGGAGTATAGTGGGAAATATGAAACCGAAACGGGCGAGCCGCAGGGCTGAAAAACAGGAACAGCCCAGGACGAGCAAAATCTTGCAGCGAAAGATCACTGAACTCGAGCTGCGGATTGGAGCGGCAGAAAGCCTGCAAGAAATTATAAGTATGATAAACGCCCAGGTGCCGTTGGACGAGCTCCTTCATCGCGCGGTTCGTCTCGCCGCAATACGCCAGAGGGCCGGCGCCTGTGTATTGCATCACTTTGATTTGAAAAATGAAATCGTTGTACAGGTTGCAAGCTGCGGAATGGAGGGTATTTTCCAGGACGGCCTTGTGCGCTCTTTTTCTGAATTGGGCCCCTCAGGCGGCAGCGGATATCTGGAAGCCCTCGAGCGGAGGTATCCCATCTATCAAAATTATCCTCCCTATCCTGAACGGGTAGAGATAATCCGGCAAGCTCAAGATATACCTGAGCCGATAAAGGCTGAACGCATCGCCCTGCGCAGCAGGTACGCGGCTTCTTTCGCAGTGCCCATTTACCTGCAGGAAACCCTGTATGGAGGCATGGTTTTTTATTATTCCGAACCTCAGCAGTTCCGGGAAGAACAGATACAGCTTGGACTTGCTTTCGGTGAACAGATCGCCGTGGCGCTGCAGAATGCCTATCTGCTTTCGGAAATGCAGCAGCGGAGGAAAATAGCGGAAGGGTTTCGGGAGATTATCAGAAAAATTAATGGCACCGAATCGCTTCAGGAAGTACTGGATCTCATTGTTGGAAGAACGGAGAATATTCTGGAATGTCAGAGTTCTGCCCTCTATATTTGCGAGGATAGCTGCATCCGGCTGCAGGCCTTGCGGGGAGAATTCCCGATACCTGTTCCCACTATTGTTGCCAATTGCGGGGAAGGGATTATCGGGAAGGCGGTGGCTGAAAAACAGCGAATCATTATCCCTGATCTTTCACAGAATGATGCTGACGATCGGGCTGATTCTTTTGGTTTAGAAGCAAGCTTATATATTGACCCGATACATTATCAACTTGATGCAGCTATACATGGCTCGTTTAAGGCTCTGCTTGTAGAGCCCCTGTTCAGCCAAGAACGCACTTTTGGTGCCTTAGCCTTTTATTACCGGGATATACACCGCTTCGACCAGGATGAATTAGATCTCGCCGAAGTGTTTGCAATTCAGGCTTCATTGGCAATAGAAAACACTATGCTCAGAAAACAGGCCATACAGGTCGCCGCCAGTGCAGAACGGGAACGGCTTGCCCGAGATTTGCATGACTCGGTATCCCAGAGCCTCTTCTCGGCAAATCTTATTGCCCAATCATTGCCCCAACTCTGGCAAACCAGACCGGAACGGGCTACGGAAGAATTAAATAATTTGCTTAAGCTGACCCAGGGTGCGCAATCGGAAATGCGGGGGCTCCTTTTTGAATTGCGGCCTAAAGCCTTGGAATCTGTAATGCTGCGGGATTTGGCGGAGCACGCAATAAACTCCTTTGCCGGCAAAACCCTGATTCCGGTAGAAGCGGATATTGAGCTTAATGCAGAAATACCGTTAACGGTAAAAATCGCGGCCTACCGTATCCTTCAGGAGACACTGAATAACATTGCAAAACATGCAAAGGCCCGTAAGGTAACAATTGAACTAAAAGGAGACGGGGAGGGATTCTCCCTCATGCTACAGGATGATGGTAAAGGATTTGCCCCGTCTCATGGGTATAATGGCGGTCAGGGCCTTTCAATTATGGAAGAGCGGGCCCGTCTTGCAGGCGCTCGCCTCACGATAGACAGCGAGCCTGGCAAAGGAACGCGTGTGTTTTTTAAATGGCCGGGGGAATAAGATGCAAAGACCCGTTCGTATAATGATAGCCGACGATCATCCGGTAGTCAGGAAAGGTCTTGCGACTTTTCTGGAAACCTATGATTCCATTCAGGTGGTGGCCGAGGCGGCCAATGGCAGAGAAGCGCTGGAACTGTATAGTGCCGCAAAGCCAGATGTGGTACTCATGGATCTTGATATGCCCGATATGGATGGTGTGACCGCCACTGGCTGTTTGCGGAACTTGGATCCGGACAGCAAAATAATAATTCTTACGAGCTATAAAAGGGATGAACAGATTCGAGGGGCTCTTAAGGCCGGGGCCATCGGCTATCTGTTAAAAGATATTCCCGCAGAAGAGCTTGCCAAGGCTATTGTGGACGCCGCGGAAGGTAAGCCCGTGTTGGCCCCCGAAGTCGCCCGGAGCCTTATCAATGCCGCCACGGTGCCCAACGAAGCTGATGCGGAGGTACTCAGCCAGCGGGAGCTGGAGGTCCTTGCCCTTATGGGCAAGGGGCTCAATAACAGCCAGATAGCCGAGGCCCTGTGCATTAGCCTTTCTACGGTTAAATTCCATGTAAGCAACATACTTTGGAAACTCGGCGCCTTTACAAGAACCGAGGCGGTAACGCTGGCAATAAAAAAGGGTCTCATAGAGTAAGAATTCCTACATAATTGTAAGGAATTATTGGAAAATATTCATAAATGTAGGGAATCGTACACGCACATAAGGCACGCAGAGCTGCGAAAGGCATACTCTTGCTATTTACAGACCTTACAGGTTAAGTATCTCTATACTGTAAAAGCATATAGATCCGGCGGAAACTTGGTTATTGGCCTTTTTTTTAGGAACAGAAAATTGCCGTTCGCAAAGGCAGCCTTGGCATGATAACTGCTAGTAATATGCGAGAACTGCATCTTACTGAGAGGCCACCATGGATACATCCTGTGAATCTGCGGAAGAACTGGTTAAACTGATACGCCTATGCAACACAGCCCACAAGCTGGACGATCAGGTCCTTTCACTGGAAACCCTGGCTGAGCATCAGGCTAAAACGACTGCCCAGATCCATAACGGCCTTGTATCACAGGTAAGATCTCTGGAGCAATCCCTGGCAACCCAGCAAACCAGTTCGGAAAAACTGCTGGAAAATACAAACACCATCGTAGAATGGCTTGCAAAAGAACAGACCGTAGCGGATTTATTCCAGAAAAACAGCAAAGAAATCCAGTCCGTGTGGTCCGATGTCAAGGAAATATCTCCCTCTATCGGGAAAATGCTCGAATCCATAGGGGCGATCACCAATATATTTGACCTGCTCCATATACTTTCCATAAATACCGCTATCGAAGCTTCCAAATTTGGGGATAAGGGAAGGGCCTTTGCAATTATCGCCAAGGAAATGAGAAAACTGGCGGAGCAATCCCGGTCCTTTACCAGCGCGGTAACAGAACGGGCCGACAGCATAGAAAAAAGCTTGCAGCAGCTTCTTGCAAACCTTTCTCGTTCCATTCAATCCCACGGGCTGTTGGAAAACACCATGAAGGATTTCTTATCAGACAGTGTCTTGATAAAAGATAATACCCAGGAGGTGCATGGTTTTGTGGCCCGCTATAAGGCGTTAGCGGAGGAACAGATTCAGGAATGGAAAGAATCAATAGTGCAAATAAAATCCCTGGAAGAAATGGCAGGCGTCGTCTTTGATAGGTCCAAGCAGATAGAGTCCATGGCGGATTCCCTCTTTACCATGATTAAAGATGAGACTGCCTATGTTACCAAAACGGCTTCCGGCTTTCATCAGGAGGCTGTCCGGGAAGTACAGGATCTGGCAGCCGATATTCCGCTGGATCGTCTGCATGATAAACAGCGGGTAAATGAAACACTCGAAAAGTGGAGTTCCCGGCATGGGCTTTACGAACTGCTGTATGTGCTGGATGCCCAGGGAATCCAAATTTCCCATAACGTGTATGCTCCGAACTATCGCAGCCTTCACGATACAACCGAAGGCTATCGGGTCGATCGGTCATCCAAGGACTATTATCGTATCCCCAGGCAAACAAAAACTCCCTTTGTTTCAAACGTATACTTATCAGCGGCTACCAAGGCGCTCTGCATGACCGTCGCGGTTCCGCTTATGGAAGCGGATGCCTTTAAAGGTGTACTGTGTGCCGATGTGGACCTACAATTTCTATCTTCCTTGCCCTGTTGATGAATCAAAATGAATGATATTATACATACTGCCCGATTCTATGGCCTGCAAACAGGATTTCAGCCCATTATTTCGATAAAGCGCAAAACCGTTATAGGCTTTGAAGCCCTTACGAGGGGAATGGCAGGAAACAGCCAAGCCCCGGTTACTTATGAGGCGCTGCATGAAATGGCCGAAAAACAGGAGCGGCTTGCTTCTTTTGACAGTGCCTGCCAATACAGCGCGCTCCAAGAGTGGCACGCATACCGAGCTCTATTTCCCGAAGCCCTGTTGTTTATCAATTTTGATGTGGCCCTCATCAATTCAGATTTAAAGGGGTACCGGAAATTTGTCGCTATGATCGAATCTGCAGGATTATCTCCGGGCAGCATTGTCATTGAATTGGTGGAACAAAAGGCAGAGCAGGAAGAAAACTTGCTTTTTTTTGTAGAAATTTGCCGGCGGGACGGTTTCCTCCTGGCTATCGATGATTTTGGGGAAGCCTTTTCCAACCTTGAACGATTATTCCTTATCCAGCCTGACATTATCAAAATATCAAAAAAGCTGCTTCATGCCCGGCGCTACTCGCAAGAATACGGACAATCGGTGCTCAAGGGCGTTGCGGAGCTCATTTCCAGCATTGGAGCCATGCCGCTTCTGGAGGGTGTTGAAGATATGCAGCAGCTTTCCGATGCGGTGGATTGCAATATCGATGTAATACAAGGATTTCTCGTATCCCGGCCCATCTTTGATCTCACAGACAGTGCCGCAGCGGCGGTGCGTGAGAGCCTGATAAAAACGACCGATGTGGCCGGCATGCACCGGATGCAGCATATCCAGCTTGGGAAAATTAAGAGCAGCTATTTTATGCAGGAAGCAAAGCACATTTCCATGATTATAGAGATGGAATGTGTCGAGTCAGACCCCGATGTAGTCCTATCATCATGGTTGCATATTGATGAACAGATCGAATGTATGTATCTCCTCTCTGAAAAGGGTATACAGATAACCGAGACCCATTTTGGGAAGATTTGTAAGGTCAAAAACGCGTTATTTCGGCCGGCACGGAAGGGAGATGACCACAGCGAAAAAGATTATTTTTTGTATATCAAAGCCGGGTCGCCCCATTACTATTCCCCTCCCTATATATCCCAGGCAACTGGATCCCTGTGCATCACGATTTCGGTTTATCTGAGCAGGGGCCCCCTGTCGGGGACCATTCTCTGCATCGATTTTAGGTCCTGAAATACTGCCCCTATTCGATCAGAGTAAAGCGGACCTGGCTGACGGGGACCTTTTCCTGGGTGCCCCGGCGCACGAGGTAGTAATCGATAATCCATTCCCCGAGCGGTCCCCCGGCCACATTCAGGAACATGGTGGTAAAGCCCGGGGTATAAAAATAGGAGGGCCCGAATTCCTGGCTTGTTCCGTTCGGATAGGTAAGCTTTATGCTGTACATCCAGATCGGGAATCCGTTGGCATCGGTAAAGGTTGATACGGGAGGGCCCGCAAGCCAGGTTGCAAAGACCTGGGTGCGGTTTGCCAGGTAGCCCTGTTCGTAGAGCCATTTTTGGGACCAGCGGTTCCCGCGGTTAAGGACGACCAGTTTGGTATCGTAGTTGGTTTAGTCTAAAAGGTTCAATCCCATATCTATCAGGTTCCAGGACTGGGCATTGGCCGCAAAATTAACGGTACACGCAAAAAGCACCGTTATACGTTTTTTCATCAGTATACCCTCCGCAATTCTTCCGGGACCTACCGGTCATCTTAAAAGTATACTACAGTATAGCCCAGCCGGTCAGGACTGAGCAAAAAAAGACAGGATCGGGATCTTTTATGGTGATATAGTGATGATGAGTTCACCGCTAGAGGGTGTCCACATCGGGGAGGTTTCGATGGATTGGGCAAGCCGTATGAGGCAGGCAATAGAGTACTTAGAGTCCCATCTTGAATTTCAGGCGGATATGGAAAAAGCGGCTCGTCTGGCCAACTGTTCGCTCTTTCATTTCTGCAGGATGTTCGAGGTGGTCTTTGGCCTGAGCCCCGCCGAGTATCTCAGG
Source organism: Gracilinema caldarium (assembly GCF_029265695.1). Classification (GTDB taxonomy): domain Bacteria; phylum Spirochaetota; class Spirochaetia; order Treponematales; family Breznakiellaceae; genus Gracilinema; species Gracilinema caldarium_A. The sequence continues at coordinate 43,216 of NZ_JAJUHW010000022.1, forward strand.
CGGCGCAGGCTGAGCGCTGCGGCCCTGGACCTAGCCGCAGTGAAGGACAAGGTTATCGATGTAGCACTTCGCTACGGCTGGGAAAGCCCTGAGTCCTTTGCCAAGGCTTTTAAGCGCCTCTTCGGCATTACGCCCTCCGAGGCCCGCTCCGCATCGGTTCCCCTGGAACTCTGGCCGCCCATAGAGCTTACAGTGATACTCAAAGGAGACAGATCGATGAAATACCGGATTGAACAGCGGGATGCCATGGAGTTTGCGGGGCTGGTGCTCCATACAACGAGTACCGGCGGGGTTAACCTAAAGGCTATTCCCCAGTTCTGGCAGGAAAAGGCCAAGGATGGCTCGGTAGAGCGGCTTGCTCAGTACTGCGGTCCCATGGGCATGCTGGGCATTTGTTATGACTACAAACCGGAGGATAACAGCTTTGCCTACGCTATTGCGGTAGAGCGGGGAAACAAAAGCCTTAAGGACCTTCCGCAGGGGTGCCAGCTTGTACAGCTGCCGCCCGCAACCTACGCGGTCTTTGAATGCCGGGGACCCATGCCCCAAGCGATTCAGGACCTCTGGAAGCAGATTTATACCGACTGGTTCCCTGCCTCTGAATATGAGCATGCGGGTACCCCTGACTTTGAGGTCTATCCGGAGCAGGAGGACCCAGCGGTAACGGATAACAGCCCCAACTACCGGAGCGAAGTCTGGATCCCTATTAAAAAGAAGACCAAGGGCTAAAAAGCCTAGACGCCGAGCTCTGCTAGCGGTACAAGGGTGGGGCTCTGTGCGACTAATGCCAGGGCCCTCGACTCCCAGAACTCACTTAAAGGGATTGTTTCTTTATAAAATAAATTTTTGGAATGACAAAATTAAACATGAGCCAGTATAATTAAAAAATTATTTTTTTCCCAATAAGGAGTATTCATGAATAACAAATTGTGTTTGGTTCGGCGAGTCGCAGTAGGATGTATGGCTGCATGTGCAGTATTTCTGCTCTTTTCTTGTACCAGCGTTTCTGAAACAGCAAAGGACAATGATCCTACTGCAGCAACGGAGCAAACAGAATCACTGCCTCCACCCATAGTGAGGGGAGAATCAAAAGATCCCAACAAGCTCGAGCCTCAAGAGCTGCTGAGCGTTACCCTGCCTGTAGAAAATCCACAGTATTTGAATTGCAGCCCATGGAGTAAGATTAAAATTTTGTCTTCGGTTTTGGATTCCCTGAAACTGCATATGGAATTGTCCCGGGATAAAAAAATTGAACTTTTTTCCCATATCGTAGATAACTTACCGCTCAATGGTCCTGATGGAGTTGTTCGGCAGGTATATATGGGCCAATTTTTTGAAGACAAGAGTCCCCTTGAAATTCGTATAGCTACTATTACTCCTGGACCAACTGCAAAAATAAAAAGTGATAAAATCATCATCTTTATGACCAATGCAGTTCTTAGCAAGGATGGGGACATTCTGCGAGGAAAGGGTCAACTCATTGGTCTCGATGAAAATGCATCCGGGGTATTGCTCTTGCTCGGTGATCAGATTGCAGAAATGCAATTTGTATTAAAAGAATCGGTGCCATCTGCAGAAGAGATTGAAAAGATGGATTCCTTTGGTAAGGTTATGGTCGCCCAGGACATGATTAATGATTTAGATATTACAAACAACGGCAGGGCAAAGGAAATATTGGAATCCATTCTTGCAAAGGGAGATGCTGAAATGCCCCCAGCCAGAATTATAGCCATGCTGATGCTCTACAATGCGAATCTTGCAGAAGGAAACATCCCCCAAGCTGAAGCGCTTTGGGCACAAATTCTTGAGTTGAGTCCCCAAGTCCCCGGGGATATGACACCAGAAAACCTTGAAGCCATCAACGGGACGGACCTTTATATTATTAAACAGTTAATGGCAAATAAATCATAATCTTGCTACTGATGTTTACATAAGCTGCGGTCTGCTGCTCCATAAATGAGTGTAAATTTATGGAGTGGCGTTCCATATGTTTGAATACATTTGGGGAGTTAGGGAGGAAATGGTTAACAAAATATATAAATGATATATATGTTGTTAACAGAGGGTAACAGAAATGAAAACCGATTTCGGAGAACGGCTTCGCGCCGCCCGGATCATGGCTGGCCTGTCGATGGATGCGCTGGTGGCAAAACTTAAAAATGAGCTTTCCAAGGCTGCGATTAGCAAATACGAACAGGGGAAAATGATACCTTCCAGCAATCACCTGATAGCCCTGGCCGAAGCTCTTGGTGTATCGGTAGATTTCTTTTTTTCCAGCCGAAAAATAAATATCCAAGAGCTCAATTTCAGAAAGAATCAATCCCTTAAAGGACGAGTTTTAGAATCTGTGCAAGAAAGGATTCGGGACTCCCTTGAACGGTATTTAGAGTTAGAAGACTTGTTAGGAATTTCCCCTTCTTTTAAAACCCCATTACATGACTTCATTGTTAAAAATGTGGATGATATAGAAGATGCTGCTCATCTGGTAAGAAAGGGCTGGGCCATTGGGCCCGAAGCCCCTGTATCCTTTTTGCTCAATGTACTCGAACAA
>NZ_JAJUHW010000080.1 GCF_029265695.1 Gracilinema caldarium
ACAAGGAAGCTTAAGAAGATGGGCAGCATGGGAGGCAGGGTTTCAAAACCTGCATAGCGGAGCAAAAAACCGGTGATAAAGGTTCCAAAAAAGGTTGGAATAAATGAGAACAGGATAATTAACACCTTTTTACGGGTCATTTCATCTTGATGAAAAAGGCCCCGTATCAAAAGGACTAAAAAAGCGCCGAAGCCAAAGATGGTGTAGTTTGCCACATTGATCCAATGCCACGGCGAAGCCTCGTTATAGGCCGCATGCCATCCTAATGCGACCGGTGTTACCTCTTTCAGAACCGCCGTGGGATGGATAATCTGCGCAGCCGTAATCGCCAGCGCGGAGACTAAAACTAAAACATACCATGAACGAAAGGTACTGCCGGTAAGTAAAAGACAAAACAGCAAAAACAAGGGTGGAGCCACATACCAAATAAAGGAAAAGGATAAGAACCAGCGCCGCGCTTCTTCTGCCGACAAGGAACTAACAAAGAAAGCGTTCGCCATGGTACCTATGGCAAAGAGTAAACTAAGGCTGATAAAAAGAATATTGAGCGGTGTACGCCTGAACTTGCGATCATTCCGCCGGAAAAGATAGGCAAAAACACCAAGAAAGACATACAAGAAACAGGACATGACATTTAAAAAAAATATTAACCGCATGGAGTCTCCCGTACCTTTAGTATAGTAAATACAAACCTCATTGACGAGTAATTCGGCATGAAGTATGCTCTCTTTCCATGAAAGTCTGGATAAAACTACTTATCGGTTCCATCCTTGGTCTTATCCTGGGGCTTGTGGTCCCCCAGGACAATACAACTATTATGATGGCCATTGATTGGCTTGCCCAACTGGCACTCCAAATCGGCCGGTATACTTTGGTCCCCACATTAGGGTTTTCACTGGTGATCGCGATTTATGAACTGCGGCAGGACAAGCATATGTGGCCTGTCGTATTCCGTACAGTCTTTATTATCATTGGATCCTCCCTTTTTATTATTGGCTCAGGGATGCTGGTAACCCTGATGTTTCCTCCCGCCCGGATACCCATACTGATCGAAGGCCAAAAGGAAAGCATTTCCCTCGATATCGGACAGGGCATCCTGCAGCTCTTGCCTTCAAATATGCTTTCCGGGCTCGTAAGTGATGGAACCTATCTCCTGCCCGTATGGATTTTTGCCATTTTTCTTGGTGCGGGCTTTTCTTATGACCGGGTTTACACAAAACCAGTCATTAGTTTTGTAGATTCACTTTCACGTATTTTCTATTATATAGCAATTTTCTTTTCGGAAATTCTGGGCATTTTCATGATATGTTTAGGAGCCTTTTGGGCTGTCCGTTTCCAAGGAGCCCTTAAAGCTCAAGTGTTCCGTGACATTATCGTCTTGCTTGCAATCTACGGCTTTCTCCTCAGTTTTGTCATTTTACCCCTCTTTTTATATTTCCTTGGCGGCAAGCAGTCCAATCCCTGGAAACAACTGTACGGGGCTTTGGGGCCTGCCATTGCTGGGCTGTTTTCCGGAGATATCAATTTTACCCTCCCCCTCTTAGTACGGCATGCAAAGGAAAACCATGGAGTACAGCGACGGTCAAATGCGGTAAGCCTGGTCTTATTCAGCACCTTTGCCCGGGCGGGCAGCGCCATGGTGGCTGCCATGTCTATCATTGTGATCATTAAATCCTATTCCAGCCTGGGCATCAGCGCAGGAGACCTTTTTATCATTTTGCTTTTCTCCGCAATTATATCAGCCCTGCTGCCGCGGCATCCCGGAAACGGAGCCTATATAGCCCTGGCTGTTCTCTGCGGCTGGTATGGCAAGGGCTTTGAAGCAGGCTATCTTATCCTTAAACCCATAGCCTTTTACCTTGTTGCGATTGGGACCATGATCGATGCCATGGTTGCTTCTCTTGGAACCTATGCGGTCGGCTACTTAAGCGGTTTCCAGCAAGAAAAGGAAACAAGGCATTTTATTTAAGATTTATCCCTTCCTGCGGGGCTTTGCACGCCCCGCTGTCATAGACTTTTTTTTGCACCTTGGAGTACAATGCCCGAGCTATGGAACTAAACGCGGAATTTATAGAATCACTGCAGGTTAACGAAGTGGCGCTCATGAAGCGCATTGCAGAAGAAATGTCGATCAACCTGGGCCAGGTTTCAGCGGTCATCGGATTGTTTGCGGAGGGCTGTACGGTCCCCTTTATTGCCCGGTACCGTAAAGAAAAGACCGGGAGTCTGGACGAAGTCCAGGTCCGGGAAATTGATCACCGGTTTACCAGCGGTAAAAATCTGGAAGGCCGGCGGATCGAAATTATCAGGGGAATTTTTGAACAGGGTAAACTGACCGAAGCGCTCTACGAGAACATCACCAAAGCGGCGACCCTGACTGAGCTCGAAGACCTCTACGCACCCTTTAAGCGGAAAAAGAAAACCCGGGGCATGGTGGCCCAGGAGAAGGGCCTTGAACCCCTTGCCCAGGCCATGCAGGAACTGGACGCGGCAGCGCTCCGCAAGGCCGCCGAAGCCTATGTCCGCGAAGACACTGAACATCCAGAACTTTCCGTCCCCTCTGTGGATGAAGCCCTCCAGGGGGCCATGGACATTATCGCCGAACAGGTTGCCCAGGACCCGGACAACCGCAGCGATATCAAGAAATTCTACCTTGCCGACGGCCGCATCATGGTGAAAGGCATCGGAGACGAGGAAAAGAAAAAAACCAGCACCTACCAGATGTACTGGGACTATACGGAGCAGCTTTCTCAGATTAAACCCCACCGGGTCTTGGCCATTAACCGGGGCGAACGGGAAGGAGAACTGGAAGTTACCATCGATGTGGACGAAAATGCCGCTACAGAACTGCTCCAGAGAAAATACACCATACACAACGACTATCACAAAACCGCCATCGAAGATGGCCTTAAGCGGCTCCTCTCGCCGGCGGTTATCCGGGAATTGCGGGGCGACCAGAGCGAAGCCGCCGACGACCACGGCATTTCGGTGTTCAGCCAGAACCTGAAAAACCTGCTCATGCAGCAGCCCATAAAGGGCACCCGGGTGCTCGGCATTGACCCGGGCATCCGTACCGGCACCAAGTGCGCCGCCCTGGACGAAACAGGAAAATACCTGGGAAGTTTTGTCATCTATCAACATCACCCTGAAGAAGCTAAACGGTCCCTCCTTGAGGGAATTAAAAACTATAACGTGCAGCTCATCGCCGTGGGCAACGGTACAGGCAGCCACGAAGTGCAGGAATTGGTCGCCCAGGTCATCAGTGAAAATAGCCTTGAGGTCCTTTATACGGTGGTCGATGAAGACGGCGCTTCGGTGTACTCGGCCAGCGACATTGCCCGGGAAGAATTCCCCGACCTGGACCTTACGATCCGGGGAGCCATTTCTATCGGCCGGCGCCTCCAGGATCCACTGGCGGAACTAGTCAAAATCGATCCCAAATCTATCGGGGTGGGGCTCTACCAGCACGACGTAAACCAGAAAAAGCTTTCCGAAACCCTGGACGAAGTTGTCCAGTCGGTGGTCAACAACGTAGGGGTTAACCTTAATACCGCCAGCGTGTCCCTCCTTAAATATGTGTCGGGCATCAACGGCTCACTGGCAAAAAAGCTTGTTAAATACCGGGAAGAAAAGGGGAAAATTACAAGCCGCAAGGAGTTGATGGACGTCCCCGGCATGGGGCCCAAAAGTTTTGAACAGTGTGCGGGCTTCCTTAAAATCCCGGAGAGTCCCGATCCCCTGGATAACACCTGGGTACATCCAGAAAACTACGAAATCGCCCGGGAAATGTATGAGCTCCTTAAAACCAAGGGGAGCCTCTCCGCCGAGGACACTAAGGCGCTGAAAGACAAATATTCGGTAGGCGACACGACCATTCGGGATTTGGTTGATGAACTTAAGAAGCCCAACCGGGACCCCCGGGAGGGTTATCCGAAGCCGGTCATGCAGAAGGGGGTAGTCACCTTCGAGGACCTCCATGAAGGGATGATGATCACCGGCAAGGTAAAAAACGTGGTCGACTTCGGCGCTTTCGTGGATGTAGGTATTAAGGAAACTGCCCTGCTCCATATTTCCGAAATGAGCGACCGCTATATTCAGTATCCCATGGAAGTCCTTAAGGTAGGTGATGTGCGGGAATTCCGTATCATCGGCCTTGACCTGGACCGGCGGCGCATCAGTCTATCATTAAAAACCCAGGGTAGCACAGGTACCAGCGCCGGTGCAGGCATCCACACAAGCCGGCCCAAGCACGATGGCGAAGAACGCCCGGGTAGCCGGAAAGTGGTGGTAGTTAAAAAAAGCGCCGATAAGCCGAGCCAAGCTCAAACAGCTAGACCCCATAGCGCTCCGGGGCAAACAGCTCAGCAACATGAACGCCCCTCTAGCGGGCAGCGCCCCCGAGGGGATCAACGGTCGAGCAGCAGCCCAACGATCCGTGCGGATCGGGATGATGACGGCACCATGTACAATCCCTTTGCGGAAGCCCTGCGGAAAATGCAGGAAAAGAGCGGAAAGAAATAGATGGATGACCTTTTGTCCCGGGGGCTCGATGAACTCCTTGCCCAGGACCGGAGCCTTATGTCCGTACTGGGTTCCGCCGCGGAGGTCCGGCGCAGCCTCCAGGAAAAGCTGGAGGCCTATATCCGGGAAATCGAGCTCTTTAACCCCGCCTATGGACTTGTGGGAACCGAAAGCCACGAAGAGCTCGTAATTAAGCACATACTGGACTCTTTAGCGCCCCTGGGCCACATCCAGAGGGCCCTGCCGGCAGCCATTTCGGCACCAGGCCCTGCCATCGCCGACGCCGGGACCGGAGCGGGCCTTCCAGGGCTGCCCCTGGCCTGCGCCCTCCCCGCCTGTCAGTTCACCCTTATCGAACGCATGGGCCGGCGCATTGGCTTTTTACAGAACACCCTGGCAATTCTCGGCTTACAGAACGTCCGCCTTGAACAGGCGGACATCGAAAAAGCCCGCTCCGGTCCCTTTGATCTCATCACATTTCGGGCCTTCCGCCCCCTGGAGCCGCCCATGCTTAAAGCTCTTACCAAGCTCCTTACCCCAGACGGTGTCCTAGCGGCT
>NZ_JAJUHW010000055.1 GCF_029265695.1 Gracilinema caldarium
GGAGCACATTGCGGCCCTTGGGTCCAAGGGTAACTTTTACAGCCTTGGAAATCTGCTCAACACCAGAGAGCAGCTTGCGGCGGGCTTCTTCGTTGAACATCAACTGTTTCGCCATATTTTCGTTCTCCTCTTTTCTCTGCCTTAGGCGCATCAACAAAAATTACAAACCTCCATCGGAGATTTTTTGCTGAAGCGGCTACGGCGTAGTATGGTATGGGATAATATGCCTTCATCTGTCCAGCGAAGGCTCCCTTATAAAATACTAAAAATGAGCCAAAAGAGGCAACAGAAAAAGGTCCAAATCCTTTCTTTTTGGCAAGGGAGCCAAAGACTATTCCGTTTACGAGACAAGAGGAGTATACTTAGTTTCATGCATCAGACCATAGCCCAAAAACAGTTGTCATTATTTGATATTCTCGGCCCCGTGATGATAGGCCCTTCCAGTTCACATACCGCCGGTGTGGCCCGAATAGGCTATTTAGCGCGGAGGCTCTTTGGCACACAACCAGATTCGGTGACGGTGCAATTTTATGGCTCCCTGGCAGCTACCTGGCTAGGTCATGGTTCAGGAGATGCCATAGTGGCGGGCCTCATGGGTATCCCCCCGGAGGACGAACAGTTGCGGGATGGCCGAAAGCTCCTAGAGAAAGCACTAGCAGAGGGTTCAGGATTTCACATCACCATAGAAGCCATGCCAAAACTCCCCACAGGATGGCACCCCAATACGGTAAGTCTCATCATCTCCGGTTCTCATAAACAGCTTCGCCTGCGTGCAAGCAGCATCGGAGGCGGTTCTATCCAGATTGATGAAATTAACGGCTACATGGTTGCCCTTTCGGGGATGCTCGATGCCCTTTTGGTGGTACACCGGGATGAAATTGGCGTTATTGCCATTGTGTCCCATATTCTCGCGGCAAACCACATTAATATTGCCGCCACATCCAGTCACCGGAAAGAAAAGGGCGATGAGGCCCTTCTTGTTATCGAAGTAGATAATCCCATTCCCCAGTCCATTGTAGATCAGATTTCCAATCTGCCGCCGGTCTTTTCGGTCATCCATCTGCCGTCCCTGGAGCAGCTATGAAGTACCAATTTTCGACCCTAATAGAATTGCAGGACCTATTGCAGGCTGAAAAGCTTTCCTTTGACACCTATCTCTTGCAGCGGGAAGCCTTTCTTTCGGACAAAAGCCTAGCTTCAGTGACTGAAGAATTGGACCGCCGTATAGCGGTTACCCGCCAAGCCCTTATCCGCGGTCTTTCTGAGCCCCAGCATTCGCGGTCGGGCCTTACCCAGGGGGCGGCCTACGCCTTCCAACATGCGCAAAACAAGCTTATAGCAGAGCCTTTGTTCAATCGCACCATTGCCTATGCGCTGGCCATCAACGAAGTGAATGCCTGCGGCGGTAAAATTGTGGCCTTCCCCACCGCGGGCTCCAGCGGCATCGTACCCGGAGTAATTTGGGCCTATTGGGAAAGCCGGGTTCTGGGTTCCCAAAATTTCGCATCTATTCCCGCGCCGCTGGGGCCCCCCTATGACCTCCGCCTCCGCTCAGCCTTTCTCATGGCAAGCCTTGTAGGCATGGTGATCGCCCAGGGGGCTACACTGGCAGGAGCCGAAGGGGGCTGCCAGGCTGAATGCGGTTCCGCCGGAGCCATGGCTGCCGCCAGCCTCGCGTTTCTCGAAGGAGCCCCATTCGAGATTTGCATCGACGCTGCAGCTCTATCACTTAAGAACTCCTTAGGTCTCGCCTGCGATCCCGTGGCAGGTCTAGTGGAAGTCCCCTGTGTGAAACGGAATGCCTTGCTCGCGGTTCAGGCCCTTGCGTCGGTGGAACTGGCCCTTGCGGGGATCCGCAGTGTTATTCCCTTCGAAGAAGTTGTCCAGGCAATGAAGCAAATAGGGGATAGTATGCCCGCCTCTATAAAAGAGAGTGCCGAAGGAGGCCTTGCTGCAACACCGACGGGACTGCACTATAAAAAACTCATCATGGGAGGTGAATGATGGAAAAACTTAAAATGGGTGTGCTTGGTTGTTCGGTCCACTATGCCAAGCGAATCGCCGTACCGATGCTGGAATCCTTGTTAATCGAACCCTACGCTATTGCTTCCCGGGATTTGCGAAAATCCGAAGAGTTTGCCCGCCGCTGGGGCTTTACAAAGGCCTATGGCTCCTACGAAGAACTGCTGCAGGATAAGGATATCGATTTTATCTACAACCCGCTTCCCAATCATCTTCACCTCCCGTGGATAAAAAAGGCTGCAGATGCGGGGAAGCCCATACTCTGTGAAAAACCGCTCACCCTCAATGCTCAGGAGGCTCAGGATGCTGCCGAATACTGCGCTAAACGCAAGGTTCCCCTTATGGAAGCCTTTATGTACCGTTTCCATCCCCAATGGCAGCATGCTCGGGATCTGGTCCGGAGCGGCGAGATTGGATCGCTCATGGCTACGCACTGTGTGTTTACCTATAATAACAGGGATCCGCGGAACATCCGTAATATCGCTGAATACGGAGGTGGAGCCCTTTTGGATATCGGCTGCTATGCTGTTTCTTCTGCCCGGTTTATGATGGGGCAGGAAGTTGAGCGAGTCTTTTGTACAATGCAGCGGGACCCGGAGTTCAAAACCGACATACTTGTTTCTGGTATCCTCGATTTTGGTGCTGGTAAGAGGTCAACTTTTACTGTAGGTACCCAGCTTTTTTCAAACCAGCGTTTTGATGCCTATGGGACAGGTGGCAGTCTAAGCATAGAAATCCCCTTTAATATGTATAACGATGTTAGTGGCCGCATTCATGTTGCCACCGATGTGGGGCGCAGGATTGTGGAAACAGAAATTGTCGATCAGTACCTATTGGAATTTGACTCATTTGCAAGGGCTATTCTGGAGAAAACAGAGGTTCCCACCCCGATAAGCGATGCAATTAACAACATGGCGATGCTGGATGCGCTTAAAAAGTCGGCAGAAACAGGCCTCTGGTGTGAGGTTGAAAAACGGTAACTACGAAAGATGGTATAAAAATTTCTATGCAGCTTGTTTAAGAACTCTGTTCCCGATATGCTAGGGGCAGGTTTTACTATGATACGAACAAACAACCTGCGCATTGTCGCTGAAATTCCCCTGGTTTCGCCTGCGGAACTGGCTCGGGAAATACCGCTTTCCGATGCTGCGGCCGAAACGGTCGCCCACAGCCGCCGGCAGATAACCGATATTTTGCATGGCCGGGATAAACGTCTTTTGGCCATAGTCGGCCCCTGTTCTATTCACGATCCTGAGGCGGCTCTCGATTATGCACAGCGGCTCCAGAACCTGGCCCAACAATACCGGGACCGGCTCTGCATAGTGATGCGGGTGTACTTTGAAAAACCCCGCACAACCCTTGGCTGGCGGGGTCTTCTGGTTGACCCTGGGATCGATGGGTCTTACGATATTTCCCGGGGCCTCAGGATTGCCCGGCGGCTTTTGGTTCAAATCAACGAAATGGGACTCCCTGCAGGAAGTGAAATATTAGATCCAATTATCCCCCAGTATATTGCGGAGCTCATATCCTGGGCTTCGATTGGCGCGAGAACTACCGAATCACAGACTCACCGAGAAATGGCATCGGGTCTTTCCATGCCTATCGGTTTTAAGAATGCTACCGACGGGGATGTTCAAATCGCTATAAATGCAATAGTCTCCGCTGCCAGTCCCCATTCCTTTGTTGGTATTGACCGGCAGGGGAACACCATAGTGCTGCGTACCTCAGGCAACCCCGATTGCCATCTTATATTGAGGGGCGGAAAACACGGTGCAAACTTTGACCGGCTCCATGTCAACGAAGCAGCCCAAAAAATGGCAGATGCAAAACTGCGGCCTTCTATCATCATCGACTGTAGTCATGGCAATTCGGAGAAAAAACCCGAACGGCAGGCTCTGGTGTTGCAGGATATACTAGCCCAGCGGGAAGAACCCGCTTCTCCGGTTATCGGCTTTATGCTCGAAAGCAACCTCTACGAAGGATGCCAAAACCCAAGCCCCAGCGGAGAAGGCTTGCAATACGGTGTTTCCATCACCGATCCCTGTATTGGATGGGATACCACCGCCGCATTGCTCAAAGAAGCCTACGAAAGGACTAAAATCTAGCATGGAAAAACCCAACATAATGGTATTCACCGATGGGGGCTGTTCGGGCAATCCCGGTCCCGGCGGCTGGGCTTATATCATCGTATCTGAATCAGCGGGCGTTCTGGAAGAACAATGGGGTGCGGAACCGAACACCACCAACAACCGAATGGAACTCACCGCGGCAGTAAAAGCCCTGGAAGCTCTGTTGTCCTATGATTCGTTGCGGGCAGCGGGCCTAACCCTGTATACCGATTCTCAATATGTCCAGAAGGGAATTACAAACTGGATCCAGGGATGGAAGCGGAATGGCTGGAAGACCAGCGGTAAAGAACCGGTTAAAAATCAAGATCTTTGGCAGAAGCTTGACCAATTAGCTGCGGCATTACATGTAGAGTGGCGTTGGGTAAAAGGCCACGCAGGCAATACCTATAATGAACGGGTGGATCAGCTTACTCAGGATGCTATTGCTTCTCTGAAAAAGGGCTAAAATAAATACGGGTTTTAGTCTCAGTTGAGCGTATGTATTGCTTCTTGCAGCAGATTCTGCAGCTTCTGGGCTTCTTCTTTCGTCAGGGTTACCCCTTTCCCCATTTTTTCGTGATCCGGTGACCAATCTCGGATATCGAGTTTTGGAGCCCTATTGTTCCAAGATACCAGGTTAAGTTCCTTTCGCCATCCAGATTTTTCCTCGGACAGTACACCGAAATGTTTTGTTATTTCAAATACAATATCTGGCATAACAACTCCTTCTTCTGAACTGTACAATGAAACCTTGGTCTTTGCAAATTTGTTTTATATTTACTGTTGTAGTCAAGTTAAAAATGAACTACAATAGTGTTCATCAATCAAGTAAGGAGTGCCTATGAAACACAAAGTGTTTGTTTTGGCTCTGATCGGAACAGGTCTAGTCTTTTTGACGCTGTCATCCTGTGCCGGCGGTCCAAAGCCAGCCGCTCCCGCTCCAGCGGAAGAACAGGCTGCTCAAACAGCGCCCGCAGAACCCTCTGGCGAACCAAAAACTACAGAGGTTACAGATGCTTCGAAATTGCCGCCTGATGAGGCCGCTGAATCTGCGCTAGCAGCGGCGGTTGCCCGGGCAGAAAAATCGAGGAAACAGGCTTTTGATCTCGAAGTCCCCGCAACGTTTGCAGATGAATGGAAAATGGCTGAATCATATTTCATTTCTGGCAGGGAAAAGGCTCAGGTAAAGACACAACTTTCGTATACAGAGGCCGCAAAGGCGTACAATACTGCAGCCGATGCCTATGATGAACTTGCCCTTAAAGCCTTGCCGCTCTATGCGGAGGCTCGCAGACAGGAAATCCTCAAGGCCCGTGACGCTGCAATAAAAGCCGGTGCGGATCAGGTTCTGCCAACCCAGCTGTCCGCTGCCGATGGTGTAGCAGATAAAGCCCAAACCCAATTCGATGCAGGCGAATATTACACCGCTGCAGATACGGCCAAAGAGGCCCGCGCCAGATATTTGGTCCTTAAGACAGGCCTCGATGCCTATGCGGTTCAGCAGGAAATAGACCGCAGGGATTTTGCTAAGTATGATGCGGGAAATTATGCCTTGGCGCAGCAAAAATTGCAGGCTTCCCTAGAAACCTATGATTCAGGCGACATTACTGCAGCTCAGAATAATTCTGAAGAAGCCCTGCTCCGATTCCGCCTTGCACTGAACAAGGGCCGGGAAATGAATGCCTCAGGTAAAGGTCAAGCCGCTTTGGCAGAACGGCAGGCCGCTCAGGACCTTAAAGCGAATGTGGCCGTCAAGAATGAATTCGATCAGGCCCAGGCTTTGTATGCCGATGCTGAGCGGGCTTTTAAAGCAGAAGAATACGATCAGGCCGCAGATCTCTTTGCCCAGGCTGAACGTCAGTTTGCGGATGTAAAAAACATAGCCGCTGAAAAACGTGCTAAAGCGCTCGAAGCTATGCAGGCTGCCCAGAAAAAATTGTCAGCCAACGAGGAGTCCGCTAAAAAGGCCGATGCAGTGCTGGAAGGAGGTAGCCGATGAAACGGATTGGTTTCTTTTTTACATTCATACTGCTGTCCGCTGGTGTTTCTCTTTTTGCGCAAACCGATCTGGATGAGCCTTCATTTTTTGACCCCCAGGATACGTCCACTGTAGTAGAAAATAACGATTTTACAGGTACAGTGGATTTTCTCGCTGAAGAGGCTCCCATAACCGTTTCGGAACAGCAGGTGCTGTCTGTATTGTGGAATATAGATCCCAGTGTTTCTGTAGAACCTATGGAATTAACCGCCTTGTTTACCCTTGTTCAGGCTGCTGTCTCCGATACTCCACAAACAATGCCCGACACAGCGAATCTGCCTTCGGGAGTTTTGAACAATCCCTATTACAGGGAGAGCCTGCGTTATAAAACCCTGGCGGAAGATGCGTTTGAATATGGAGACTATGATGCGGCTGCAACCTATGCTGCGGAGGCCCTGAAAAATGCCCAGCTTTCCTATGATTACATCAATCTGCAGCTCACCATAAAGTCTGCTAAGGACGCTCTAGTTGCTGCGAAGAGCCGCCTCGATTGGGCTACATCCATCGGTGCGGATAAAACATATCCGAAACAATATTCGGCGGCTCAAACTGCCTATGGCGAAGCTTCCCAAGCTCTTACTGAAGAACGATGGCAGGACAGCCTTACCGCTTCTCAGCGGGTTTTGGACGCCCTTGCTTCAGTACAACAGCTTGCTCCCTTACCGGCCCGGTATACGGTTCGTCCCTGGGCTCAAACCAAGGATTGCTTCTGGAATATATCTGGTTATGATTTTGTTTATGGCGATCCTACTAAATGGAAGCTGTTATACGAGAAAAATAAATCTAAGCTCCGTCAACCTGATAATCCGAACCTCATACATCCCGGTCTCGTGCTCGATATTCCCAGCCTTTACGGGGAAGTTCGTGAAGGTATGTGGGTAGCCGGCCGGGCCTATGCGCCGCTTCCAAAGGCTAAGTAAAGACAGAGTGCACTCGCCATAAGGGCATGGATGTAGGGTTCCTTCCCCATGTCCTTAAGGGCCTCTTCTATCGGGATCTGTTCGACATCAACATATTCATCGTCGTCCAGATCCTGTTTTCCCGTATAAGTCAGATCCTTTGCCAAATACACATGAACTCGGTTGGACATGATCGCAGGGTTTGGGCTAAACTCACCCAATTTAATAATTCGTGCTGCTAGCCATCCGGTTTCTTCTGCAAGTTCTCTTCGTGCCCCATATTCTTCTGACTCTCCAGGTTCTAAAACGCCGCCGGGAAATTCCAAACTCAGGGTGCGGCTTCCGTGGCGCCATTGCCTAACCATTAAGAATTTTAATCCCTCTGGCGTTTCCAAAACAGGGATGACTATTGCCCAGTCAGGAGCCTCAATTACCGAAAAGGTTTTAATAGATCCGTCCGGGGCTTGGCTCAGTGTGTCATGTACCGAAAACACCCGGCAGCTATAGGCCTGTTTCTTTTCAATCTCTTTCCAGGTTAAATGCTCATGGTTCATGCTCTTTATATTAGCTTTTTTATCCCAATTCGTATATACTGGTTACAGTATGAAAGACCGGATCACGATACTCTTTGCGTCAGCTGTCCAAAAGGAACAAGAGCAATTTTCAGAAATTATTCAGTTGAACAATCTTCCTTATTCACTGCTGATTCCTTCAGATCTCAAAGAGGCCGATAATTTTCTTTCCAACGACCAATCTATTGATATTATTATAACTGACCTCCATTTTGCTTCCGGTGCTTTTGCTGACTGGCTATCCCTATGGCCCCATCCTGCGATTTTTCTCGTGTATTATGGGGAAGAATCAAAAGCTTTAGAGGTTATTAGAGACGAATCATCATCTTTTCTCATGAGGGATACCCAATTCCGGCATTTGGGCTCCCTGCCTGCCATGATACAGAAGGTACTCGGTGTTAACGAAAGTATTCAAAGACAAAATACGCATTTGCAGCTTTCTGAAAAAAGATACATGAATCTTGTCAATTCGCTGCCAGATATTGTTTATACCTTAGACGGCGAAGGCCGTTTTGTGTATGTTAACGAAGCTATTTCACATTTGGGCTATACCCCGGCAGAACTCATTGGTAAACACTTTTCGACCATCCTTCATAATGAAGATATTAGCCGCGTGAGTCGCAAGGTTGTGCTTAAGGTCCTAGAGGGGCAAAAAACTGGGCCAGAAGGAGCTCCCCGGCTTTTTGATGAACGCAGGACTGGCAAACGGATGACTAAAAACTTAGTAGTACGGCTGCGTCCTAAAAGTCCTTCGCCTTACTTTGAAACCTCGGCAGTGGTCTACGCTTTTGGGGAAGTTGCCAGTGTTGGCATGCCTCTGCCGGAATTTGAAGGAGGGGCACTCGGTACGGTTGGTATTATTAGAGATATTTCACATCACCAGAGCAGGGAAGATCAGCTGGAAAAAGAGCTTTCACTCAAAGAGTCTTTATTAAAAGAAACCTACCATAGGATTAAAAATAACCTGCAAATCGTATCAAGCCTATTGCACCTGTATTTAGGAGATCTTGAGGATCCGGATGCTAAGGCCATTTTGCACAATGTACAAAACCATATTGAATCCATTTCTCTTGTTCATGAGCAGCTTTTTTCGAGCCAAGCTTTTGAACGAATCGAAATTAGGTCCTTTGTTCACAGCCTTGTTGAACAGATACTACATACCTATGAAATTGATCGGGGTCTTTTCCCAGTAGATATTATTTGTGATAGTTTTATGATGAGCTCCCAACAGATTATTCCTCTTTCTCTTGTGATTGCGGAAGTCTGCGCCACGTCTCTTAATAACCTGGTGGTTAGACAGAAGGGTACACTCCTTATCAGACTACAGAAAGAGGAGGATAATCTGATAAAATTGGAAATTAATGATTCTGGACTCATTGCTGAGAATAATGCGGCTGTGAAAGGTTCCCCTCTTCCAACTGTGGGGAAGACCATTATAGAGGCCCTTTGCCAACAGCTTCGGGGGACCTGCGAATGGCATTGGAAAAGTAACAGCCAGTTTATCCTTCGTTTTCCACTCATTTTTGACAAACAATAAAAAAGCTCCTATGCTTTAATTGGAAAGGGACTTTCTTTTCAATTCTAGTTCGCAAGGAGGTACGATATGGCCATCATAACCATTTCTCGAGAGCTTGCGGCATTGGGAGATGAAATCGCCCATGAATTGGCGGAGCTGACTGGTTATCGATTTATCGATAAGCAGGCTCTGGAAAATAGGATTACATCCTACGGTTTTAATAATGAAAAATTAGAAAAATATGATGAAAAAAAACCGGCTTTCTGGGCTTCCTTGTCTAAGGATCGGGACGATTATATCCACTATTTAAAATCTGCCCTTTTAGCCGAAGCAGAATTAGGACCCTGTATTTTTGTGGGGCGTGGCGCCAATGCGGTATTCAAGGATATTCCTGGCTGTATTTTTATAAGGCTTGTTGCGCCGCTTGCTGTCAGAATAGAGCGGGTAAAAAGCTATTTTCGCTGCGATGAGAAAAGGGCAAAACAAATTATAGAGCAGAGCGATAAGGACCGGTCTGCCTTTCATCGATATTTCTTTGATATTGACTGGGCTAATCCGGTACACTATCACCTGGTTCTGAATACCGGTTTTGTTCATCCCGCATCTGCTGCGGAAGAAATAAGACACCTCGTTAGCTTAATGGTAACCCCCGATACAGAAGCGCAGCTTAAGACTCGACTTCAGTCTTTAAGCCTTGGACAAAAGGTTATACATCATATCCTGTATACACTTGCCATTCCAATACATTTTCTAGAGGCCTCATGTACTGGAGATACGGTAGTGTTGCGGGGGGTCGCCAATTCTCAATCTGCGGTAGAAGCCGCCGTTGCCGGCGCTCAGCAGGTCCCCGGTGTTTCGCATGTGCAATCTGAAATACAGGTTGTACAGGAATATAGTGTGATGCCTTAACAATTTCCTTGTCCCTCAGCGCTTTGCCTGTTATTATTGAGTCATTACCCTTAAGTGTTTTCACTAATATGGGCAATAAGGAGTACTAACAATGATAAAACAGGAAGCGCTGGAACGCTTGCATAAGATTGATCAGGATATTAAGCATTTGGACCAAGTAAGTGCGTTGCTTCAATGGGACCAGGAAACGTATATGCCTTCAGCAGCTGTAGAGGGCCGGTCGGAACAGCTTGCGCTGTTAGAAGGTATTAAGCACGAAAAATTTTTAGATCCAGAAATCGGAAACCTTCTTGAACAGCTCGCTTCTGATGACAAAGACTTACCCGATATTGAACGGGATTTTTTGCGTGTATTTCGGAAACAATACAATCGGGCAATAGCTCTCCCCGCAGAATTAGTGACCGAAGCTGCCCGTGCAGAAGGTCTTTCTCAGGCTGCTTGGGTAGAGGCTCGTAAAAACAACGATTACAAAACTTTTATGCCCCATCTTGAAAAAATGATCGGCTATGCAAAGAAAAAAGCCGAGTATTGGGGCTATAGCGGGCATCCCTACGATGGTCTCCTTGATATTTATGAGCCGGGTATGACTGAAAGCGTCATAGAGGGAGTGTTTGTACCTCTTAGAGACCGCCTTACAAGGCTCGTCCAACGTATCGGAGAGAAACCAGCCCCCCGCAGCGATTTTCTTTCCCGGGAATTCCCTGTGGACCTGCAAGCCCAATTCGGCGAACAGGTTATGAAGGACCTGTCCTACGATTTTACTCAAGGGCGGTTAGACATTAGTGCCCATCCCTTTACGACAACCCTCGGGCCCCGGGATGTTCGTATTACCACCCGATACTTTCCTCATAATATGCTTTCTGGTCTCTTTTCTATTATCCATGAAAGCGGGCATGCCCTCTATGAAATGGGTTTTGCGGATCATATCCGCGATACATCCCTTGGAGATGGAGCATCCATGGGGATCCATGAATCCCAATCCCGGCTCTGGGAAAATGTTGTAGGCCGTAGTTATGCTTTCTGGAAAGGTCAATTTACTCGCTTGCAAAGTCTCTTCCCATCCCAGCTGGCTGATGTATCCTTAGATGAATTTTACGCGGCGGTAAATCGGGTACAGCCTTCATTAATTCGGGTTGATGCGGATGAAGTTACCTATAGCCTGCACGTCATACTACGATTCGAACTCGAACGGAAACTGTTCTCAGGAGACCTCTCTGTTGCCGATCTGCCAGAAGCATGGAATACTATGATGCACACAATTCTTGGGGTACGTCCTGATTCGGATGCCAATGGGGTCTTGCAAGATGTTCACTGGTCAATGGGCGCTTTTGGATATTTCCCCAGCTATGCGCTGGGGAATCTATATGGATTGCAGCTATGGGAAGCACTAAAGGCCCAAAATCCTGACACGGAGCGGCAAATTGAACAAAAGAACTATGTTCCTGTTTTAGAATGGCTAAGATCCAATGTTCATATTCATGGTTGCCGCTATGAACCAGGAGATCTTATACTCCGGGTCACCGGCAGGCCACTCTCAGCAGAGCCATTTATTCATTATTTGGAGCAAAAATACGGACAGCTTTATTCCCTCTGAAAATCTGCATCTTGCGCGGGACCTCTTATATCTATCCAGTGTATTTGTTGGTGCCGCGCTGGCTGGTTTTCTGCACAGGAACAGAAATAGGTTATTCTCCTTAGCTCTTAGCTCACTTTCTGCGGCCATACTGTTTTTCTCATTGAGCTTAATTGTGTCACAGTTAAAGATAGTGCAGGATCAACCTGTTCTGATTGTTGGTGCCTGTATTATCTGCCTGACACTCTTATGTTTGTTTTTGCCCCTCTGGCTGGGTTTCCCATTTATTATCTGTACAGGTGTATTGCTTGTCTTTTTAGCTATTCAAATATTTCGGTTCCCTCTGGTACGTTCCCCGACAAGCATTTTGGGAACCTTCATAATGCAAGCGGATGCCGGGGCGCAGCAGACTGCTCAATTTCAACTGCTGCCAGAAAAGCGTATAGAAAAAATTAATCTATCTGCGAAAGGCGAAATTCGCCTCGATTTTCTTATAATTACAAGTGAATTCTTTTGTCCCCTCTATGGGGGCAGGTCCTGGCTTATCCTAAAGTCCTGCGTTGTGGATAGTCAAAAATATAATTTCTTGCAGAGTAATAGTATAGTGTTTGTTATGGATACGCCCGGCGTTCAATTCTTGAAAACCCTGTTCGGTTTTCGCCTGTCGCAGCAGCAGAGTGTAATAAGGTTAGAAAACATAGAAAAGAATGTTAAACATCATATCGAGTGGCGCCCCGAAGAAAGAGAACCAATCAATTTTATCCCTTGGTAAACTGTTTTATTGGGCTCTTTTTAAGATCCCTTGCTTATAGAAATACCAGGCTTTGTCGAGCAAGGAAAGATATACAATAATGCAAACCAGCAGTTCTATTATCCCAAGGGTCGCTTTCACATTTTGAGCAAAAACAAGCTTTAAGGGTTCAAGGGCGAATATAATCATAATAGAAGCAACGGTTATTTTGCCAACAATCGTTGGTTTCGGTTCTACCGATTTATGTTTAATCAGCAAAACGAGCATACCAAAGGCTTGAAAAAGCAGCCTCACCAGGATAGCCGTGAAAAGCCATAATGGAATTAACTCGTAGATGAAGTAGGCAATGCCGATAACGAGCAACAAGGAATAATCGCTGACCGAATCAAGAACCTTCCCAATAAAGGTAACCTGATGAAACGAGCGGGAAATTCTGCCATCAATAAGGTCTGTGATAAAGGTGAGTCCTATGGCTGAAAGCAGCACCGATCCTACAGGATACTGCTTTATCGCAATAATTAAAAAAACTAGACTGGGCAGCATGCTTATCCTGAGTAAAGTGATCTTATTTGCCAAATTAACCTTATTTAGCGTTTCTTTTGTATCTACAAGATAGAAAAAGTTTTTACTGATACTTAAAAAAATATAAATGCCTATATGAAAGAGAATCTGAATTGTGACAAATACAAAATAAAATAAAACACTAAATTGATAAGCCTGCGAAATGATATGGAAAACAACCCATTCAAAACCGCAATAAACGCTCAGGGTTATTAAAATGGAATTGCGTAGCCTATACCATAACTCTTTTTCCATTTTTACTCCATGTACAACAATGCATACTATTACTTGACAGAGGCTCTGTCAAACCCCATACTGTGGTATCATGACATCTGCGGATAAAATTACCTCGATACGACTCATTCTTGCTCCGGTTTTTTTTATTGTATATTTTATTCCTGTTTGGTTCCCTGCCTTAGGGGCACTATGGACCGTTCCGGTCTTATGGGTATTGTTTATCATTGCGGAACTTACTGATTTATTTGATGGACTGGTAGCCCGAAGCATGAACGAAGTGAGCGATTTTGGCAAGCTCTTTGACCCCTTCGCGGATACCCTTGTGCGTATTACTTACTTTTTATGTTTTGTGGTTGATGGCATCCTTCCAGCACTGTTGCTTATGATTGTGTTGTACCGAGAATTTGGTATTCTTTTCTTACGCACCCTGATGATGAAACTGGGAATTGCCATGGGGGCCCGGTCGGGAGGAAAATTAAAAGCTGTTGCTTATATGATTGCTGGTATTCTCGCGTTAATAGCAGCATCTCTCCGCCGGGTTTGGCATAATGCAGCTCTCTATGACCTAACTAAAACAGCTGCAATCATTATTTTTGCAATCTCTGTTATAATTTCTTTAGGTTCGTTTATCGATTATTACCGGGTTTATAAAAATGCAAAAAATAAATAAAACCTATTGACATGAAAGTGTGCTTTGTAGTAACTTAAACCTCGCCATCGCATAGCACTTGTAATTAACAGTTGCAAAATGTGCGTTATGTTGTCAAATAGATGAAAATTGTGCTAAAGCATCCGTGGCGGTTAGCCGATTTAATAAAAGGTTTTTTGGTGTAAAGGATGCCGATAAGCAACGAATAGAAAAAAAAGCAGAAAGCTGCTTGACAAAGAAAAGCGAGATATGATAGATTCGCGCCTGTCGCCGCGAGGCAGACAGGGAGCTGGCATGAAAGTTGCTAGCGAATAGTGGTGCGGAGCTGCAACGGATGGTTGTAGTGAA
>NZ_JAJUHW010000026.1 GCF_029265695.1 Gracilinema caldarium
ACCTGGAGCTTCTCCATGGCTTTCAGCCGCTGCTTCACCAGCCGTAAGTCTCGTTTCTTCTCCACCACTTTTCGCTGCGGCCGTAATAATCCTTCGGCCCGGAGTATTTTTAGTACCGTCGTTACACTTACCGGTAGCTCTAATTCTTGCTTCAACCGTGTTGCACTCTTTCGTTTGCCTGCCCGCTGTAGCTCCTCTACAATTGCATGAACGGCTTGGGGCCGGTATAATCTGACCATGGCTGAACGTTTTAACTTCCCTACAGCACTGGTGCTTTCCGATACCCACGGGGTTCTGCAGAACCTGGCGGCGGTTCTGGACTGGGCCAAGGGCTGCCGGGGCATTGAACAGCTCTGGTTTTTAGGAGACGGCATCGCGGACCTCCCCCTCGTGGCTGAACGGACCGGTTACCGCCCCGAATGGGCACTGGTGCGGGGAAACGGAGACTTTGATCATCAATATCCACCAACCCGTATAGTAGAATTTTCAGGGAAGCGGTTTTATCTTACCCACGGTCATATTCAGGGAGTTCACGATAGCCTTGACACCCTGCTCCGCCTTAGCACCGCGGATGAGGCGGATGGTATTATATTCGGTCATACCCATAGACCCTATTGGGAAGAGATAGAGGGCCGGCTCGTCCTTAATCCAGGCAGTCTCGGTAAGCCCCGGAATCCCCAGGGGCCAACCTTTGCGACCCTCACCGTCCCCGCGGACCAATGGTTTATCGTCCGGTTCTGGCATCTTGTCCCAGGCACCTTAGGGCGCCTTGCGGTACGGGAACTGGAACTGTAGGATCTGGGCAGATCCATTTTGGTTTCTTTTATGGCTCAGCATGAGCTATGGGTTCACCAATTTTGCGTGGATTTGGCTCCTCTTAGATCGGGATGGGCATGGGGTTGAATGGTCACTGCTTATAAGCGGCATCCGCCCGCCCTTATGGCAGCCCCTCGTTATCAATTCGTTAATCGAAACAAACTTGGGGATGCCCTATATTTATCTTATTCATAAACAGGTTACTAAAACCTGGAAAGAAGACTTAACAAAACAAGGGTAGATGCGGCGAAGCGGCGGCCTTATTTATCGATATACCGCACCGTCATTGATGAAAACAGCCATAGAGCTGTATCAATTCCCGCGAGACTCGGCCGGATTTCGCCATCCGATCCATCAACAGATCCCACACCAATCGGTTCAAACCGAGCCTCTCGGGGTCCAGATCCAATATCGATCTCCGCCCGGTAAACAACCGAAGGTTGACCGTTCACCCCCGCATTCTTCTTTGTGTATGTCCCGTTCCAATCGTAGGATCGGTTTGTCTCCAGCATTACCACATAAGGCCCCGCAGGAATACGGGAAACAATGTTATTGCCATACACCACATCTTTTCCAACCGTGGTCGGAGAAGAAACCGCGTCTACTTTACCGGACTTCCTCGCAGTCCAAACAGGCAAGGCTTCAGGACGCCCCTTTTGGGGTGCAGCTCGATACTTTCCCGTAACCGCAAGTTCGGTAACATAGATGGTATCAAGGTAACGACCGTCAGGGGTTTCAATCCATGCAGCCACCTGAGGCCATACGGTATAGCGGATCCACAGCATGCGCATATCCTTTGCGTAAAAGGGGCCCGGTTCCAGATGCAGTTCTAAACGGGGCCCTGAGACAATTCCCGTTTTTGGAGCAGGCCGATTTTCTGGTTCGCTTGAGCAAGCCACCGCAAACATACTCACCAGAATAAAAAGGACAATTGTGCCCGCATTACTTCTCATATTCCTAACCATTGTGTTTCCTCCGTGCCAAACCTTTTAATGTTGACACTTCCAACATTATACAGTTTAGTGTTGGCAGTGTCAACATCTTATAATACAGCATAGATTCCCTTTGACGAAACAATCAATGAAAGAGTAAAATGAGGAAGCATAGCATGAATAAACAGCAAACAAAAAAAGAAACCTATCATCATGGCCGCCTGCGGGAAGAGCTTATTAGAAGAGGCTTAGATGCTCTGGAACGCGAAGGGGTCGAAGCTCTGAGTCTGCGTGCCCTTGCAGAAGCAGCTGGGGTTTCCAAGACAGCCCCGTACCGGCATTTTAAAAACAAAGACCTTTTCCTGGGAGCCCTCGCCGACGAAGGATACAGGCTCCTGTATGAAGCTTTAGCGGTTTCCCTTGAAACACAAAAAGATAAAACAGTCGATGAAAGTCCACTCAGCCTTATGGGCAGAACATATATGGAATTTGCGGTCGCACGACCTGCTCTTTACAGGTTGATGAACTCTTCTCTGATATGTGTCATGCCTAATGAGTATACAGGATGGGCACGCAAATCCCTCCAGCTGCTTGCGCAAACCCTTGCAGCCGGAAATGGCGCTGCACCACACACACCAGATGCAGGCGAAACGGAATCCATAGATTTGGACATTACCACCGCAGCCTGGGCTTACATACATGGCCTTACCATGATCCGGATTGATAAGCTTTACCCCACAGACCTCCCTGAGCCAGACTGGGACAGATTAATGAAGATAATGCTGAAGATTCCAATTTCATGAAATAATTCCCTTAATTGTTTTTTATCGGGTATAGGTGAATCCTGAAAGAGTCAATACAAAAGAGCCGTTTTGAACGAATGCGCAAAGGAATAAGGCCGCTGAGCCACACCCGGTCACCTGTTGTGCCCCGCCATCCGGAGGGATAGCGCCACAAGCGGGCACAGGCCCTCCGCACCTCATGGAGTAATTATATAATTAGCCAGAGCCTCGGCAAACTGTGCGTTTTTGCTGCTCCTTTTTGTTGCCATCTCTAAGCCCCGGGCAATAGACTCCCGCACATTGGCGCTTGGCTGCTGGAAGTCAGCCTCGAGGTTTATAAATGGTTCAGTGGAAGCAAGGACTTTAATAAACTCAGTGCCATAGGGAGCGCCGAGCTTGAATGCAAAGGGATCATGTGGGCCGGGGATGGTGAGCAGGGTATTGGCTAAAATACGGCCATCTTTACCGCCATACGAATTGGGCCAAATGAGCGTTGCGGCGCCCGATACATCAATATGATACAACCTCACATAGGCGTCCTGGTTTACATATACATAGATTTTTAAGCTATCCCCGTCACGGTACACCCCGCCAGCCCCCCGATCGGTTGCAACAGATACGGTAAGAATTGTACGCTGGCTCGAGGGGTCATTTACATCGGTACTGATAAAGTTAGAAAGGAGCTGGGCCCGGTCCACGGTCTCCTTATCCGGTACAATGGCTATATTTTTTGGGAGATCCTTAAGCAGAAAGCTTACTTCTTCAGAGCCAATGAGATTACCATTTCTTAAACTTGTCAGGTCAAATTGCACCCGGACGCGGTCCTGTTCCTTAAAAAACTTGCCCGAAAGCATGGCATCCACCTGATTGGTGGCAAAAAAATCAGCATATTGGGCCCGGAATGCGGGATCCATGGCAAACACCGCCGCTCGGTTAAAAAGCCGCACTCGTTTGGAGCTCGGCGCTGCCCGGGTTAATTCGTCTTCCAGCCACCGCGAAAAGGGAGTCGCGATTCCAGAATACTCATAGGTAAAGGACCCAAAGGCTACTTGCAGATGATCTTCGTAGTAAGAAGAGGCAAGCATGTCCATCAATGTGGATAAACGAGTGTTCGGGGCTGCCGGCAGTAATACAGTAAGAATGCTCAATAAATTGATGAAAATTAATGTTCTTTTCATAACCGTACCTATTTTAGGTTAATTTTTCTGCTTGAGCTATTTCAAATAATTTTTTGTCGCATGACAATATTTTGGCTACGTTTCTTCTTGCCACGACAAGATAAAACATATCATATGGAGATGAATTGTTCTTAATTCCTTCTAAATATGCCTCGCGCCATAGTTCTTTTGAATCCACGAATATATCCACTAAATTGATACAAAACTCAATCCCAGCAATACACACGTCATCAGTAAATTGTTGGAATTTTTTATATTTCCAAAATACATTAGTAACCTCAGAAACAAATGTATCGGGAGCTAATACTACTGATGAGTTTTTAACTTTTTCTAAAAAAATTTTAGAGTGTTCTCTTTCGAGAGCAATTTCTATGGCTGCGCTCGCATCAAGCACTACTCTCATCGCGAATCCCGATCTTCTCTTACCATTTGTTCTGGGCTCGGTAAATTTTTTGTATCAATACCGAGGCCTTGAAAGGATTCAAGAAGTTTTTTTCTTCTTTCACGATTATTTAATCTATTTTCAATTCCTTCTTTCAAAAGAACAATGGTCTCTTGCGCTAAGCTACGATGTTCTTTTTCAGCGAGAAAACTTAACTGATTGTATAATTCTTGCGGCAAATCTCTTACTTGAAGCGTCGGCATTCACCACCTCGCATGCATTATACATGCATAATAATACCAAAAAGGAGGGTCGTCAATCTAATTTTCCCCATCGCCTTGCCCCGGCTTGGCAAAAATCAGTATAATGCGAACCAATTCCAAGGAGTATACCCATGCGCAAAATATCGCTTACCGGCATTAAGCCAACCGGTTCTTTACATATCGGCAACTATTTTGGGGCCATCAAACCGGCCCTGGAACTGGCTCGGGATTACGAAGCCCGGTATTTTATAGCCGACTACCATGCCCTGAACTCAGTAAAGGACAGCAAGGAGCTCACGACCTATATCAGAGAGGTTGCCGCGGGATGGCTCGCCGCAGGGCTGGATCCAGAAAAGGTGGTCTTTTACCGCCAAAGCTCGGTCCCCGAAACCTTTGAACTCTCTACCATATTGATGGCCTTTACCGCCAAGGGGCTCATGAACCGGGCCCATGCGTACAAGGCAGCAGTCCAGGCGAACAATGAAAAGGGCGAAGACCCCGATGCGGGGATAAACATGGGGCTCTATACCTACCCGGTCCTCATGGCGGCGGATATACTCCTCTTCGACACCGACGTGGTTCCCGTGGGAAAGGACCAGGTCCAGCATGTAGAAATGGCCCAGGACATTGCGGGGGCCATCAATTTTAACTATAAAAAGGACCTGCTCGTTATTCCCCAGGCCTTAATACAGGAATCCGTGGCGGTAATCCCCGGCCTGGACGGCCGTAAAATGAGCAAAAGCTACAATAACTATATTCCCCTCTTTGCGCCTGAAAAACAGCTCCGCAAGCTTATCATGCGGATTGTTACCAATTCACAAACAGTGGAGGAGCCCAAGGATCCCGATACCTGCCAGATTTTTGCCCTCTACAAGCTGTTTGCTAACAAGGAAGAACAGGAAGCCCTGGCTGCCCGGTACCGTGCAGGGGGCATGGGCTGGGGCGAGGCAAAGGAAGCCCTGTTCCAGGTGGTGAACCGGGAACTTACCCCCATGCGGGAACGCTTTGAGGCCCTCATTGCAGACCCTGCGGGCCTGGATAAGACCCTAAAAGAGGGGGCAGAAAAGGCCCGCAGCATTGCGAGCCGCACCATCGCTCGGCTTCGCAAGGCTATCGGAATCGACTATTGATGAACCTCCGGTCCATCAAATTAGTGGTAGCCTACGATGGGAGCCGCTTTAAGGGCTGGCAAAAGGGTAACGGCAGAACCGTCCAGGCGGTACTGGAAGCGGCCCTCCTTGCGGCCCTGCCCCGCGCTTCGGGGGGCGCGGTAGCGCCGGGGAGCTACACTGCGGAGGCACTGCACCTTGTGGGGGCAGGCCGCACCGACGCGGGGGTCCACGCAGCGGGCCAGGTGGCAAGTGCGGTGGTTCCCGTCAAAGCAGACCTGGAAAAACTCTTCCGGACGGTCAACGAGGAGCTGCCCGCCGACGTAGCGGTGCGCTTCATCGAGCCCGCCCCGGAGCGCTTCCACGCCCGGTACCACGCAAAAACACGGACCTACCGCTACAGTATTATAACGGGGCCCGCTGGAGACCCCTTTCGGGCAGCCTACTCCTGGCATATCCGGGACCAGTTAGACATTGCAGCCATGGAGGCCGCAGCGAAAGTTCTTGAAGGCACCCATGACTTTACCAGCCTTACGGCGGATAAATCCAAAACAAACCGGGTCAGGACTATTCACCGCATCGGCATTAAACAAAAGGGCCCTCAGCTCGACATTTTTTTTACCGCCGACAGCTTTCTTTGGAACCAGGTCCGCATTATGACCATGGTTCTAGTCCAGGCAGGCCTTGGCAAGCTGCAGCCACAGGACATTTCTGCCCTGCTACACGCCCAGGACCGTTCACGGGCTCCCGAACCGGCCCCGGCACGGGGTCTCTGCCTTATGTCCGTATCATACGAATAGTAGCCGAGCCAGCCCATAGTTGATATAGTACCCCTATGAAAGAACGCACCTTTGCCATGCTGAAACCCGGCGTTTTACAGCGCCGCATTGTTGGAGAAGTGCTTTCCCGTTTTGAACGGAAGGGCCTTAAAATCGTTGGATTAAAATTGATGCAAATGGACCGCTCCCTTGTGGAAGCCCATTACCGTGAACATGTGGGCAAGGATTTTTACGATAAACTGGTGGCCTACACCCTTTCCGGACCTGTGGTCGCCATGGTTTTGGAGGGTGACGGGGTTATCGCCACAGTGCGCCGCCTCGTGGGTCCCACAGACGTTACTAATGCCCCGCCCGGTACCATCCGCGGCGACTTTGCCTATCAAACAAGGCTGAACATTGTACACGCCTCCGATTCCCCTGCCAGCGCAGAGCGGGAAATAGGCCTATTTTTTAAGGAATCGGAAATCATCGATTGGGAGGACGGCAATGAACGCTGGTTCTAAACTTCCCCGCTGGAACCTATCCAGTATCTATAGTTCCTTTGATGCCCCTGAATATCTGCGGGACAAGGACCTTTTGGCCGAACAGGCCCAAAAACTCCTGGACCTGCTCCAGCAGCCCTGGCCCGAAGATAAGGACCAGTCTGCACGTCTGGTGCTGACCTGGATTCACAGCTACGAAGATGCCTCTGACCTGGCCGAAAACCTCGAAGCCTACGCTTCGGCTATCTATACCACGGACACCCGTAATTCCCGTGCATTAAACGAAATTAACAGCCTGGAAACCCTCGCCCTCCCCCTGGGGAAAGCCGCAGTTATCTTAAGGACCCGGCTCGCCGAGCGGGCGGACCTGGTACTGAACCTGGCGGAAACAAACGAACAGCTTAAAGCATACAAGTTTTTCCTCTCCGATGCGCTCACCCGAGCCAAATACCAGATGGCCCCGGAACTGGAAGACCTGGCAAATGACCTGAACCGGAGCGGCGGCGACGCCTGGAGTCGGCTCCAGGAGGCAATTTCATCAACCGTAAGCGCCCTCTGGGACCCCGCCACAGGCGAAAAAAAGACCGTTATCGCCCTGCGAGACCTGGCCCACAATCGAGACCGGACAATCCGGGAACGGGCCTATAAGGCAGAACTCACCGCCTGGGACTCCATGAAAATCCCCTTGGCTGCCTCATTGAACGGCGTTAAAGGCTTTGCCATTACGGTCGATAAGCGCCGGGGCTGGCAGTCCGCCCTGGATAAGGCGGCCTATCAATCCCGGATCAGTCGGAAAACCCTGGACGCCCTCATTTCCGTCATGGAAGGCTCCCTCCCCCTGTTCCGCCGGTACCTCAAAGCCAAAGCCCGGATCCTCGGCGTAGACCGATGCGCCTTTTACGACCTCTTTGCCCCCGTCGGCACAGCGAGCCGCACCTGGACCTGGGAAGAAAGCCGGGACTTTATCATCGATAAATTCAGTGCCTTTGATCCCGGCATGGGGAACTTTGCCCGCCACGCCTTTACCTTTTCCTGGATCGATGCGGAAGGCCGGGAAGGCAAGATTGGCGGCGCCTACTGCACCGACTTTCCGCTGGCCAAGGAGTCCCGCATTCTCTGCAACTTCGAAGGCTCCTTTGACTCGGTCACCACCGTGGCCCATGAACTGGGTCATGCCTGGCACCACGAGGTCCTAAAGGACCTGCCGGGAACCCTGGCGGCCTATCCCATGACTCTGGCAGAAACAGCAAGCACCTTTGCGGAAACCATCATTCTGGAAGAGGCCCTTAAAACGGCGAGCAGAGAGGAACGGCTCAGTTTAATTGAGGGAAACCTTAAAGATGCCTGCCAAATTATCGTTGACATTTTATCCCGCTTCTATTTTGAACGGGCAGTCTTTGAAAAACGCGAACAGGGTGAGCTTTCGCCGGAAGAATTCTGCAGCTTGATGAAAGAAGCCCAGCTTGCCACCTATGGCGATGGTTTGGATCCGGAACTGCTGCATCCCTATATGTGGGCCGTAAAAAGCCATTACTACAGTCCGGCCCTCGCCTTTTATAACTTCCCCTATGCATTCGGCCAGCTCTTCGCCTACGGCCTATACGCTCAGGCCCGTGAAAAGGGGCCGGCCTTTGCAGAAACCTACAAGGAAATCCTCAGGCTCACTGGCCGAGCCAGTGCGGAGGATGTGGGCAAAGCGGCGGGCTTTGATCTGGAAGGCCCCAGCTTCTGGCAGAATGGCATCAACCTGATACAGGAGCGGGTTATTGAACTAGAATCACTCTTGAACACTCTGGAGGAAGAGAAAAAATGAGTGCAAAGGTAGGAGTACTGGGCGCGGGAGCCTGGGGAACCGCGGTCGCAAAAGTTATAGCGGAAAAGGGTATCGATGTTGATATCTGGAGCCACGAAGCCTCTACGGCGGAGGATATTAACCTCCGGCACGAAAATTACCGGTATTTACCGGATGTAAAACTACCAGAAAACCTTAAGGCCTATACCGATCCGGCGGCCACTGCGGACGGTAAGGAATTTCTTATCCTGGCAAGCCCCTCCCTGTACTTGCTGGATTCGGTCAAAAAAATACTTTCCGTTCCTTCCATCCGGGAAGGGGAGACCGCTATTGGGGTCATTACCAAAGGTTTCATTCCTACCGCCAAGGGCCCCCGGCTCATCCTGGAAACCCTGGAAGATTACCTTCCGGGTTTTTACCGCCAGTCCCTGGTGTATATCGCGGGCCCGAGCCATGCGGAAGAAGTTTCCCGGGGCAAAATAACGGGCCTTATCGCCGCGAGCGAAAACGCAAAACAGTCCATCCGATTCCGGGACCTTCTTAAAACCAACAGGCTCCTTGTATTCTCTTCTTTTGATGTACGGGGGGTCCAGGTTGCGGCGGCCTCCAAAAACGTTATAGCCATCGCCTTCGGTATGCTGGATGCCCTTAAAACCACTGCGGCTGAACGGGGCCTGGAAGACATTTTTGGCGACGGCACCGAATCGCTCCTCCTTGCGGCGGGACTCAATGAAATCCAAACCCTGGGCCGGGCCCTGGGAGCCACCCACCCGGAAACCTTTACCTCCATATCCGGGGTGGGCGACCTGGACGTAACCTGCCGGTCTATATTCGGCCGGAACCGCCGCTTTGGCCGGGAAATTATCGAAAAGGATATTTTAAAGCCCTTTGCGAACCTGGAAGACCTTATCACCCGGATCGGAGAAGTGGGGTACCTGCCTGAAGGTGTCGTGGCGGCCAAATATGTTAAAATGCTTGCGGAACAGCACAACCTTAAAATGCCGATTTCTCTCGGTTTGTACCGTATTTTAAACCGGGAACTGACACCGATCGAATTTCTGCACGGCTTTATCAAAGACTTAGGATAGGATTATGCTCGAAAAACTGACCGGAAAAATCCAGGATGCCCTGCGGACCATTAGCGGCAAGGCAACCATAACAGAAAAAAATATCGAAGACGCCGTGGAAGCCATCAAAATGGCCCTCCTTGAAGCGGATGTAAACCTTAGGGTCGTGCGGCGCTTTGTAAATGCCACCATAGAGGAAGCCAAGGGTGAACGGGTGCTCCGTTCGGTAGACCCAGGACAACAGTTTGTAAAAATCGTCCACGACAAGCTCGTGGCCTTCCTTGGGGATACCAAACAAGATCTGGTCCTGAAAGGCCCTGACACCCAGTCGATTATTCTTATGCTGGGCCTCCAGGGTTCGGGAAAAACCACAAGCTCCGCCAAGCTCGCTCTGCGGCTTAAAAAAGAGGGCCGCAAGGTACTTCTCGTGGCCTGCGACCTGGTCCGGCCCGCGGCCATGGAACAGCTTTCGGTCCTTGGGTCCCAGATCGGGGTGCCGGTCTACAAAGAAGAAGGAGCTAAGGACCCTGTTAAGGTGTATAAGGCTGCCCTGGACACAGCCCGGAAAAACCTTTACGACACCCTTATCGTGGACACCACGGGCCGGCTACAAATAGACCAGGAAATGATGGCCGAATTGGTCCGTCTGCGGGATGCCGCTAAGCCCGACGAACTGCTCCTCGTGGCCGATGCCATGACCGGCCAGTCAGCGGTGGATATCGCTAAGGCCTTTGATGAACAAATAGGCCTGAGCGGTGTTATCCTGACCAAATTCGACTCCGACACCCGGGGCGGTGCGGCCCTCTCCCTCAAAACCGTGACGGGCAAACCCCTCAAATTTGTCGGTGTCGGCGAAAAACCTGAGGACTTTGAACCCTTCTACCCTGACCGTATCGCAAGCCGTATTCTTGGCATGGGCGACATTGTGAGCCTTGTGGAAAAGGCCCAGCAGGTGGTGAACCAGGAAGAAGCCGCAGCTCTGCAGAAAAAGATGCTCTCCGAGGATTTCACTCTCCAGGACTGGCTCGATCAAATCCGGTCTGTTAAGAAAATGGGCTCCCTCCAGTCTATGCTGGAAATGCTGCCCGGCATGGCAGGCCAAATTTCCGAAGAGGACCTTAACAAGGCGGACCTGAAAACCCAGGAAGCCATTATCTGTTCCATGACCAAAAAGGAACGGCAGAATTATCTTATAATTGGCCCATCCCGCAGGGCCCGCATCGCCCGGGGTTCCGGGACATCCGTAGCCGAGGTTGCTCGGCTCATCAAAAAATTCGAAAAAATGCGAACCATGATGAAAAAGGTTGCAAAACTGGGTAAAAATCCCCAGGCAGCCCAGGCAATGATGAGCCGCATGGGCGGTATGGGCGGCCGTTGACTAAAGCCCGATTTTCGGATACATATAAGGCTTACGCGCCCAACCTAGCGCAACTGCGCAGCGCAATCGCGCAGCATAACCGCGCTGGCAGGTTTTGATAGCCCGCAGCCCTGCCAACGCATAAGTACTAAAGACGGGCCTTCCCCAGATGGGGAAGAGATTGAGGAGGATACCTTTGAGTGCACGCATTCGACTTAAGAAGTTCGGAACCAAAAAACGGCCCTATTACCGGATTGTCATTATGGATTCCCGAGCGCCCCGGGATGGCAAAACCATCGACGAAGTAGGAATCTATCACCCCATTGCAGCTGAGGGTTCCCAGGTTTCTTTTGACGCAGAAAAAGTAAAATCCTGGCTCAGCAAGGGTGCGACTCCCACCGATACGGTCCGCAAGATCCTGAACAACAGCAATTTCACCTTCTAAGTTATAGCAAGGAGCCTCTATGGAAAAGGATCTTGTTGAATATATCGCCAAAAGTCT
Source organism: Gracilinema caldarium (assembly GCF_029265695.1). Lineage (GTDB taxonomy): Bacteria > Spirochaetota > Spirochaetia > Treponematales > Breznakiellaceae > Gracilinema > Gracilinema caldarium_A. Next base: position 11,442 of record NZ_JAJUHW010000026.1, read on the forward strand.
TGTTGATGATCCTTCCGCAGTGCAGGTAAATGTCATTGAAGGCGAAAAGAGTACCATCCTGGAACTCCGAGTAGCACCGGACGATATCGGTAAGGTTATCGGTAAACAGGGCCGTATCGCCAAAGCAATACGGACCATCCTGCAGGCAGCCACGGTTACAACCGGAAAACGGACGGTTCTGGAAATTCTCGACTAACGGACTACAGGTGTGACCGAACGTTTCATTACCGGCATCATAGGACAGCCCTTTGGGGTCAAAGGGTATGTCAAAGTGAGGCTGCCTTCTGGTGACTGCAGCCATTTTGAACAGCTTGATCAGGTAACGGTACGGTTCGGCTCTCAGGAAAAGACGCTCATAATAGAAAATATCGGCAATGGGCCGACTTCGTTTATCGTCAAATTTAAAGGCTATGACAGTCCGGAATCGGCAAAGGCTTTGCAGGGCGGCGAAATCTTGGTAGACCGGACGAAAGCAGCCCCGCTGGACGAAGACGAATACTATATAGAAGACCTTCGGGGCCTGGCCGTTCATCTGGGACTTGCGTCCGGCCCCAAGGTCGGTACGGTAACTGACGTGGTGGAAGGCGGCGGTGGACAGCTTATGGAAATTGAAACCGCCAACAACGAACGCCGGCTTGTCCCGTTTAGAAACGAATTTATCGGAGATATAGATATCAGAGGTGGAACCGTGGTGCTCAAAGAAGGGTGGATTCTGGAGTGAACTACACCGTTCTTACCCTCTTTCCGGAAATTGTGGATGCCTTTTTTGCGACTTCTATAATGGCCAAGGCGATCCACCGGGGAGTTATTGGGTACCGTTCCATAAACATTCGGGACTTTGCAACCGACAAGCACCATAAATGCGATGATGCACCCTACGGCGGCGGCGCGGGGATGCTCATGCTACCGGAGCCCTTAGGAAGGGCACTGGAATATGCGGGGGCGCAAAAAAAACTGATGCAAGCAGAAGCACAGGAAGCCCCCAATCGACACAACAAGAGAGCCCGGGTGGTGTATCTATCCCCTTCGGGCCGTCTCTTTGACCAGGATCTGGCCAGGGAACTCGCCACGGAGCAGGAACTCATCCTGCTGTGCGGCCGCTACGAAGGAATCGATCAGCGGATTATCGATTCCTATGTGGATGATGAAATCTCCATTGGAGATTATGTCCTCTCTTCGGGCGAAGTTGGAGCCCTGGTACTTATTGATGCAACCTACCGGCTGGTAGAAGGGGTCATTTCAGCGGAATCCTTGGAAGAAGAAAGTTTTTCCGATGGACTTCTCGAATATCCCCAGTATACAAGACCGGAGATTTATGATATGCTACGGGTCCCGGAGGTGTTGCTTTCCGGACATCACGAGCAGATTCGGCGATGGCGCCTGCGGAAACGGGTTGAAAAAACCCTTCTGGTTCGACCAGACTTGATAGCAAAGGGGCTGGCGGCAGGCCGGTTTTCTGCTGAAACACGAAAACTTATTCAAGAACTGCAGATACAGTCCAGTGGCGGGCAAGGTGCTGCAGAGTTCGAAGGGGATACGGATGAACGAAATTAAGGCTATCGAAGCGGCTCAGATGAAAAGCGAGCTGGATTCATTCAAAGTGGGTGATACAGTAAAGGTCCACTTTAAGATTGTGGAAGGGAAAACCGAACGGATCCAGGCCTACGAAGGGCTTGTAATCTGTATGAAAAACTCAAAGATCGGTAAAACCTTCACGGTACGCAAAAACTCCTACGGTGTTGGCGTAGAACGGGTATTCCCCATGCATTCGCCCCGGGTTGTAAAGGTCGAAGTTATGCGGCCCGGTAAGGTTCGGCGGGCTAAACTGTATTACATTCGTGACAAGATTGGAAAGGCTGCCAAGATTAAGGAGCTTATTTCCAAGAAGCCCCACGAAGCTGCTGCAAGTCAGGAAAGCGCCCAGGCCTAACAGGGGCTATGAAAAGCGAAAAATCTGACGGCAATAAGCCTGCATATCCGCGCTTATTGCCATCAGATTCGATACAAAAAAAAGACAACCCTCGTAAAGAATATCATTCTCGTCCTGTACAAGAACAGATCTTCTCTGGATATCCACAAAAGGCTTCTCTTTCTTCTGATGTAATTGCCAAAAGGCTATCCCTTTCTCCTACACCGCTAATTCGGTCCGCAATTAGTTTTGCCCTTCATTTCGGGATCCCGCTTAAAAAGGAAGCTATAGAGGGGCTTATAGCTCAAACAAGCCTGCTTGCAGAGGATCTCAAAGAAGCGGGACTTGTGGCATCTTTAATCGCCCGTACCAAGGGGTTAGGTCTTTCTAAACCCGCTCTTGAAGAACTAGCTGCCCTGCTTTCCGCCTACTCCGAAAGGGCTCAGCACACGAAGGTTCACCAAAAGGGAGAAAAAGCACCGCTAAAAAGTTCGGTTCATGAAAATGGTTCAGCCAATCCAGATGAAGAGCCCGATAAAGAAGCCGCAGACAGGGAAGCCGCAGAAACACCCACCGATCCGGCCTTGGCTGCCCACTATTGCAGCGACGGCGCCAAGCAGCATGCACTCATCAATCTATTGAACCGGTTCCCGCATCATCATAAACAGCGGCTTTTGATTTTACCATTTCAATTTTCAGAGAAAACCTACACGCTCAAAGGAACGCTCCGCCTTCTCTGCACCGATAATCCGCAGGGTATACTGGAAGTCCAAAGTCTTGTTCTGGACGCGGCAACCGAAAAGCGCCGCTGGTATGTACAAGCTGCTGGCAATAATGGGAAAAAACCCAATGTTACCATGTGGATATTTCCCCCGCCGGCAAGCAGCATGGCTAAGGAATCTATTATAAAATCCCTGTCCACAATTTCCGATACTGTACAGGTAAGGTTCGACAAGCCCGAATCATTTCAGGAATTCAAAGAACAAAACTATACAAGCTTTGAATTTCACATATAGAGTGCTATACTTATGAAGATAAAGCGAGCCAGCGCCCTTAAATACACAATGGGAGATTACGCACCTCAGGTGGTTGCCTCAGGGACCGGCAAAGCGGCAGAACACATTATAGAACTTGCTGAAAAATCAGGAATTACTATAATTGAAGATGCAAACCTTGCAACCGTACTTACGGAAGAACTTTCTGTTGGCGATTATGTTCCTCCCTGGTGTTGGGAGCTTGTAGCAAAAGTATTTTCGATTATTAAAAACGAGGAAACATTGTGAGAAAGATACCAGTCAATGCATTGCGGGAAGGGCAGATTTTTACAGAACCGGTATACATCCAGGATAACAATCTCTTTGTCCCCGCGGGGATTCCGGTGAAAAAAAAGGACATTGACCGTCTTATAAAATGGGGCATAGACAACGTTTTAACCAACGGGACTGTTGTGTCCGATACCGCCGATTCAGGGAAAGCAGCCGCAGAAAGCAAAAGCAGCCCTTCCATAGGCGACAAAAAACAAGAGGCCCCGGTCAGTCTACTCTCCCTGCCATCGGTCATGGATAACGCTCCTAGTTATCGAACCTATACAGATCTCATTGCAAAACTCGGATCTCTTTTCCAAAATATAGCCGAAGGTTTATCGGTAGAAAGCCGCAGCATCGACGGTATCGCAGGAAGGCTTCTGCAGGCTGTCCGGGAACACCGGGACCAAATAGTCGGCTATATATTAGGCGGCGAGGTTACCAGCAATCTTCTTGCCAAAAGTTCAGTAAATACGGCTATTCTTTCCACCCTTATTGCCATGGAACTGCGGATTCCGAACCACAAAATACTGCAGATTACCACCGGTGCCTTGCTCCATGACATCGGAATGCTGAAACTACCCAAGGATATTGTGGAAAAAAAAGGCGGTCTTTCTGAAACAGAACTGTCCCGCATCCAGGCCCACCCCTTATATGCCTATAAAATGATCTGCAAGGAACTCCTGTACCCCGAAGATGTAGGGGTCATTGCCCTGCAGCACCACGAGCGGTGGGACGGGGAAGGCTATCCCCGGCGCCTTGCAGGTGAAGCCATAGCTCTCGGAGCCCGGATTGTCAGTGTGGCCGACGCATTCGAAGCCATGGTATGCGAAAAACCCTATCGGAACTCCATGATTGGCTACCAGGCTATGAAAAATCTTCTTTCTGACAATGCCCGGCGTTTCGATCCGGAGGTGCTCAAGGCCTTCATTAAGACCATGGGTATTTATCCTATTGGATCCATCGTGCTTCTTAATACCGGAGCCATAGCCAGGGTTATCGAAGGTCACAGTGATGCCCCCTTACGGCCCAAGATACGCATTCTCGTAGACGAGTTTGGCAATGCCTTTAACAACGACGACGGGGAAATCATCAATCTGCTGCAAGAAAAGAGCATGTTTATTGCCCGGGCGATTGACCCCAAGGAACTCACTAAGGGCCGTGAATAGACGAAATAAAGGGTTCGATGGCGAAGAACGCGCTGCAGCCTACCTAGAATCCCAGGGCTTTAGGATAATAGCCCGCAATTTCCGTTTTACAGGGGGCGAAATTGATATTATCGCCCAGCACGATGATACCCTTGTATTCATCGAAGTAAAAGCCTGGACATCCTTTGGTATAGAAAATTTGGAATACGCTCTTAACAACCAAAAACAAGCCAGAATCATTAAAACGGCTAAGTTTTTTCTTGCAACCCATCGAGAATATAACAGTATGGCTTTGAGATTTGATGTACTATTTATCGGAAAAGAAAGCATTCACCATCTTGCCTCAGCCTTTATGGAGCGTGTATTATGATGGTTCAAACAGAGAACCACCAGAACAACCACAAACTGGAAGAACTAAAACGGCTTATCAATGACGATCTGTATCTGGCAGGGGCGATACAGAGAATTGCCCAGGTTCTCAGTGAAGAGTTGTTGGAAGGACCAAAATCAGGAGCTATACATGGCAGAAAACGGCAGAGATGGATATAACCGCCGGCGAAATAAATATAAAGATCGGGACCGGCAGCAAAACAAAGATAAAGCACCGCAAAAGGCAGCACAGAAACCTGTAGATAAACCCCGGTTTGATAAACAAAAGGGAACGCTCATCGACCGGCCCCAATGGGTGCCGCCCAAACTTGGCCAAAATCAGCTTCCCCGGTCCGAATGCCCCTATTGCGGGAAACCCCTTAATGACCTGTCGAGTGCGTTAACAGATCCGGTTTCACTTGCCCCGGTGCATTTCGATTGCGCCCTGAGACGAATCAGCGACCGGGAAAATCTGCAGGAAGGTGAGAGTCTCACCTACATCGGCGGCGGCCGTTTCGGGATCATTCAGTTCCCCAATCCGCAGGACACAACCCATTTTGTTATAAAACGGGTGATTCAGTGGGAAGATAAAGAAAAAAGAGCCCCCTGGCGCAGGACTGTGGCTGATAATTTTTCGCAGACCTAAAGGGGTTTACCCTGCAAGGAAGGCCGTTATGCAGGATACAGATGAATTCCTGAGCAACCCCAAGGTATTAAGCCAGTACAATCTCCTCCAGGAGCTCGGGGTTTTCCAGTACATCGACACCCTGAAAACACAGATCCGAAACGGCGAAGCCCTCATCAGTTCGGCAAAAAAAATACTGCATTGTACATCTATCGATGATATTTTAGAGAGTACAGTAAAAGAGATTTCAGACCGCTTTCTCCCCTCTTTTCTTATTTTCCTTTGGAAGCCGTCGAGTACCCATAAGGATGTAGTAGTCCGGGGGTATAAAAATTTTAAGAATTTTGATCTTAATTTAAAAATTGAAGATTTATGCCCCTTCGAGGCCTTTTTTAAACAATATTCCCAGCCTATCAGCTTTGATTTGCTTGAATACCAGCTCAACAATCCGCAGCTAACCGATGACATGAAAGAATACAGCCCCGAGGTGGTAATTCCAATACTTGGGCCTTCGGGACTCTACGGAATGATCCTCGTGGGTTCCAAGCTGCTGGAAGAACAATATTCGCTGCAGGAACTGTCCTTCCTTGATAAACTCATGTCATTTACCAGCCTGGCTATTCAGAATTTTATCCACTATCAATATTCGGTACGGGACGGAAAAACAAGCCTCTTTAATCATGGTTTTTTTATGATTCGGCTCAGGGAAGAAATAGCCCGTTCTTACCGTATCAATCAGCAATTTGCGCTTATCATTATCGATGTGGATAAATTTAAAGCATTTAACGATACCTACGGGCATCTTGCAGGAGACGCGGTGCTGGAAGAACTGGCCCGGACAATCCAGAAAAACCTGCGGAGCCAGGATATTCCTTCCCGTTTCGGCGGGGAAGAATTTACCGTATTATTACCCGAAACAAACCGAGCCTCAGCCTGGGTGGTAGCTGAACGGCTAAGGAATGCGGCTCAAGCAATGCATGTTCATTGGGATCAGCCGCTGCCACAGGTAACCATTAGTCTCGGAGTTGCACTGTTTGACGGGACAGAACAACTCGAACCGGAAGAACTGGTAAAACGGGCCGATGAAGCACTGTACCAGTCAAAAGCACGGGGACGCAACCGCACAACCGTATGGGGAGCAGGACTCCTCTATAAGACCCAGCAGCTTAAATCAAATCTCAAAATTAAATAATAAAAACGACATATCGTCCTGTTGTGGCACCCCTTCTCTAAACAGATCGATCTGCTCAGCTAAACGCTCAGTAAGCAGTTGGCCATCTCCCGACAAGGATAGCAGCAGTTTCTTAAGCCGTTCTTCTCCGAATTCTTCCCCCACCCCATTAATCTGCTCAGTAATACCGTCGGTATACACAAAAAGCCGGTCTCCCTGCTGCAGCTGAAGTCCCATAAGAGAGGGCGACACATCTCCTTCTATTCCGATAGGTATATTGAGCAAACGGCCCTTAATAGGCCGTATATGCCTATTCCGGATTAAATACACATGGGAATGCCCCATATCGGCGCACAGCAATTTTGAATGCTCTGGATCAAAGATCATAAAAAAGCCGGTGAGGTATTTTTCCATATGGAAGGTCGATACAATAGCTTTATTAATGGTCACAATAAGGTCCCTCAGGCCCCGCCTAAAATCATAGGTCCGCAGCATACCCCAAAGCATAGAAACAATGAGGGATGCAGAAACGCCCTTTCCCGAAACATCACAGAGGGTAGCAAAGAGCATTCCATTTTGAATTTCCTGCATAAAATAAAAATCCCCGCCCACCCCTTTTGCGGATCGGGACCAGCCAACAACAGAATAACGGCTTCCCTCAATCTTTGTGGTGGACAAAAGCCGTTCCTGTATCCTGCCGGCCAGCTCTATATCATTTCTGGTAATGGTAGCAAGATATTCGTTCAAATCATACAGGGAAAATATCCCCTGAAAAATACCGTTTTCATCAACAAGGGGATAATATTTATTGGGTTTTCCTATCTCTCCCGTATCGCTTGTAACTTTAGAATTCTCTTCGTCCTTTCGGTGAATCTGCTGGGCTACGGTTAAAGAATTTTGCCGTCCGTCAAAGGGTGAGACATGGGTAAGCAATTCTTTTATTAGACTCCGCTGCAGAACTTCCCGGCCGAAGGGCTTACCAACCAAAGAAAATAGGGCCTCCCGTTCAACAATTCCAAGGTACCGTCCTGCCCTGTCTACCACCGCGAAGACCGCAATCTCTGGGTGTAGCTGCAATTCATCAGTCAGATCAAGGACCTTGACCGATGCCGGCGCATACCACAGATATTTTGCAATATTTAAAATTGAGTTGGAGTAGCGTCTCTGTGGATTGGTTTGGGAAAGAATTGTTTCCCTAGCTTCTAAAGTTTTCATAGCATAACCAGATTCGCATATCATTGTTAAAAGAATATTAGACTTATCTTTTTTTACGGTTTTCTCACATTTCTTTGATAGTTTTTTGACAGTAGTACTTTTAATTACAGCCATGGAAACTATGGATATGATAGACAAGAACCATGGCTGGTATTCACTGGCGATCAGCGGAGACGTGGATCTCTATTCCGCGGCGGATTTACTTAAAAAGACTCAGGAAATTCTGCAGCAGAATATTTCGCACCTGCATATTGACTGCTCCCGAGTCAATTACCTCGATAGTTCTGGAGTGGGCACCATTATTCGAACCATGCAGGCCGCTAAAACAAAGGGCATTAAAATAACCTTTTCGGGTATCCAGGGAACTCCGCGAAGGGTCCTTTCCATGGCAAACATTCTGCCCATCATCACGGAAGCGGCCCCGCCGCATCAGAAACAGGAGACCCGTTCATGAAACAGCTTATAGTACGGAAGCTCATTGTTGATGAACATAACGAGCTCTTCGATGCCCAGGGCATGCGGTATATTGAATTCCCCAGTGACTACCAACGGATCCGGGAATATACTGCTCTCGTTCTTAAAGACTGTCCCGAAGAATTCATGGAAGGGAACCTCTTGGAACAGCAGCTTTCTGAAATTATTAAAAACGGAATAAAACACGGGAACAAAAAGGATCCAACAAAAAAGCTCAAGGTGTGGTACGACCTTCGCAAACGGGTCCGCTTCATTGTAGAAGATGAAGGCGAAGGATTTACTAACCTTGAAGAGTGGAACGAATATTACCGTAAACGGCAGGAAGCCCTGTACCGCGAAGACTTCGATACCTTTCTCAGTATGGCAAGCTACCGCGGTCCCCACAGTGAGGCGGATGACGGCGGTAACAGCCTTATTGCAGCCCTGGAATATTGGAACGGCGGCATGATATACAATACAAAGAAAAATAAAGTCGGCGTCGTTCGCTGGTTCACTAACGGATCAGGCATCACCCATCAATAAAGCCCCCGGTTCAGAGGGGGCCTCACTTCATCACGCGGTGGCATTTCTCAGATAAATCACCTCATCAGGGGCTCCCCCTCGCCACACGGCCATTCGTAACGCAACCCCTCGCCAGGGAGCCTGTTTTTTTGCTACAATGACAGCCAGAAAGGAGCCCAGCGTGATAGGAATTATAGGAGCAATGGAAGCGGAGGTAGAGCTTCTGCGTTCTGCCATGAAGGACCTCAGAGAGACACGTATCGGGTCTTTTACATTTTATACAGGCCGCATACAGGATAAAGAAACGGTCCTGCTCCAATGCGGTATCGGTAAGGTACAGGCCGCCGTCGGCTGCGCCCTCTTGCTGCAGCATTTTAAGCCCCAATGTATTATCAACACGGGGTCCGCAGGGGGTATCGCAGCGGGCCTGCACTTCGGCGATGTGGTCATTTCAGAGGGGCTCCTCTATCACGACGTGGATGTGACCGCCTTCGGCTATCTCCCGGGGCAGCTCCCCGGACACCCCCAAATTTTCGCAGCCGACGGCGGCCTGCAAAGCAAGGCAGAACAGGCGTTACAAACCCTTAAAGAACGGGGCCGCCTGCCCGATAGCCTCAGTTACCAAAAGGGAATCATCGCATCAGGAGACATCTTTATGCATGAGCCAGAAAAGATTATACAGCTCCGGAAAACCTTCCCCCAGGTAAAGGCCGTCGAAATGGAAGGAGCAGCCATAGCCCACTGCTGCACCCTTTTTTCTACACCCTTTTTGGTACTCAGGGCCCTCTCGGACATCGCCGGGGAAGAATCACCACTTAAGTTTGATGAATTTCTTCCCATAGCTTCCCGCCATTCAAGCGAAATCGTCATGGAGCTCATGCTTCAGCTTTAGCATAAGGAGACCCGCAATGGAAAAAATTGCCAGTTTTACCGTGGACCACACTAAAATGAAGCGGGGCGTCTTTGTGTCCCGCAAAGACCGTTTTGGCGACACGATTATCACCACCATCGACATCCGCATGAAAGAACCCAACCGGGAGCCCGTACTCGACGTACCCGCATCTCACACCATTGAGCACCTGGGGGCAACCTTCCTCCGGTCCCATCCCCAGTGGGGAAACCGGGTCGTCTACTTCGGCCCCATGGGCTGCAGAACCGGTTTTTATGCCCTCTTCGAAGGAAACCTATCGTCTTTAGATATACTGAGCCTTATCACCGAAATGTACGAGTGGATTGCTTCTTATATTGATGAAATTCCGGGTGCTCAGGCGGCGGAATGCGGGAACTGGCGGGATCATAACCTGGATATGGCACGGTATGAGGCGCTCCGCTTTCTGGATGTGCTCAAAAAGCCCCTCACGGAGAACCTGGAGTACCCGTCATAAAACGCTGCCCCCTGGAGCGGCCGACGGGAGTCGAACCCGCGTCACGAGCTTGGGAAGCTCGGGTAATACCGTTATACGACGGCCGCTCCAGGGGGCAGAATGTAGCAGCACTATACCTAAAAAACCATTTTTCTGTCAATACTGAGGCACTTTCAAAACTCTAAAAATCCCGTTCTATCGCAAAACGCCGAAAGGAGCCTTGTGGCATAACCTTTCGCACGTGTACACGCTCAACACGGGCACCAGGAGGTCCCTTATGCAGCCATTGCACAAATTGCTGTAATTGAGCGGGCTCCCCTTCTGCATAAAGCTCTACTGAGCCATCAGCGCAGTTTTTTACCCACCCTACTAGTCCAAACCGGCCAGCCTGAGCTTGAGCGGAATACCGAAATCCAACGCCTTGAACAATACCAAAAATCTGGCATTCAACCGCTTCAGAAGGCATAGAACTAGCCTCGCTGCTTTTTATCCCTTATTTCTGCAAGCATGGCAGCCATTTCGGCATAATCAAAGGGTTTGTACACCACCGGGTAAGTTATTTTAAAATCGGGCTTTAAGTAACCAGAGGTAATAATAACATCAAGGTTAGAACAAAAGGTATTTAAGAATCGGATCCAGTAATCACCGCCAAATATATCCATCCGGTAGTCCGATACAATGACATCAACCTTTGTATCCAATAGTATTTTAATAGCCCCAACTCCATCGGAGGATACGAGCACCGTAAAGCCCTTGGCTTTGAGATAATCCCTCAGGGACAGACGAATGTCATCATCATCTTCAACTAAAAGTACGATAAAATCAGAATTACTCATGGATACCTACAGAGATCTTGGATAAAAGATCCTTTACCGTATTGATAATCGATTCAAAATCGAGGGGTTTTCCAAAAAAGGCATCGGCCCCTTCGTCTAAAATTGCCCGCTTTTCTTCGGGAATATCCAGGCCTGTCATGGCGATGATAAAAGGCTTACCAAAGGCCGGATCTTCTTTAATTTTTTTGCACAATTTATGTCCATCAACCCCGGGGAGATCGATATCGAGGAAAATAAAACCGGGTCGAATGTCAGAAAGGGCCTTTCCCGCTTCGAAACCGTCATAGGCTTGGTGTACCGTGTAGTCTGGAAGCTTCTTTTCCAAGTATCTTCTTAATAAATCATTAAGATCCTTATCATCATCCACAATAAGAATGGCCTTCCATTCTACTTCATCCTGCATAAGTTCATTTAACTCATCAGGAATCCGCATACCCCGTTCTTCCAGAAAGGTTTTTAAATCCTCTGCATAAACCCTATATTGACCACCCGGGGTGGTAAAGGCCTTAAGATACCCATTGCGAATCCAATTAATTGCAGTCTGATTAACTACACCGCAGATATTGGCAACTTCAAGAGCGGAAAATATGCGGATTTTACGACCATTTTTTGCCATAACAGCTTCCTCGTTCGATTATTGCGGGCAGATTTATCGCTGCCGCTGCGCCTAATCGCGGATTTCAAGGTTGCTCTTACAAAAGCACTCCATTACATCCAATTGTGCCAATTTCAAAAGTCTATAACTACTCTTCAGGTTTTGAAATTGGCTTTGCGATTGCTTGCGGTTGCGTTGCAACCACTGCGCCTAATCGCGTATTTTAAAGAAGCTATTTTAAAACTACCTAAGTTTTAAAATAGCTTCAATTTCTAAATTATATCTATAAAATCCATATAGTCAATGTTATAGATATTAAATTTTACCATATTTTGTCCTATTTGTATATGTCTTTTTCTAGATACTGTCGAATAGCCTGTTGAGAAAAGCCTGCTTTTCGTAAGGTCTGCATGATTTCAAATCGATCCATACTGCCGAGGTCAAGGCGTTTTTTCTTTATATAACGGGGAATTGCCGTGGCTTCACAGTTGGCTGGATACAATTCATTTACCACAGAACTAGCGGTTCGGGCATCGAGGCCCCTTTTAACGAGCCCAGAAACAAGCTGCATGTTACTTTTAGTGCTGGATATACCAAGCTGGGTATGTATCCAGGCCTCTGCGAAACGGCGATCATTAATTAGGTCCAAGTCTGTAAGACGGTCAAGGACCCTGCGAACAACCGGTTCAGAATGACCTCGTTGTTCTAATTTTAGCATAAGCCCCTGATGGGATTGTTCTGCCCGGCCAATGAGTTGGAGGGCCTTTCGTTCAGCCCTGAGACATTCTGCAGAGCTCTCTAACGCCTGATATTCTTCTTCCGAAATCTCGATAGGGATGTTGGCAGACAAAGAGATCCAAGAGGCTATTTTAGATGCCAAGACTGCAGGTAAATAGCTGAGGCGTATAAAAAACAAAGAGCCGTCGGACAACCCAATTTTGAGTATATCCGAATCGGCTCCTGTCTTGACGGAAAGTACCGTCATGCTGCAAAAGTAAAATTAACGCTTGGAGAACTGGAAGCGCCGGCGAGCACCAGCCTGACCATACTTTTTGCGTTCGACCATTCTCGGATCCCGGGTAAGGTATCCATTAGCCCGCAATGCGGTATAGTTGGTATGATCGACCTGGCACAAAGCCCGGGCAAGACCATGCCGGCAGGCACCAGCCTGTCCGTTCGGGCCGCCGCCGTACACGTTGATCAGTATGTCGAACTTGTTTTCGCTCGAAGTAACCATAAGCGGCTGACGAACCATCATGGCGTGTTCGTTAAGGGTAAAATACTGGTTCAGTTCTTTGCCGTTAACCACAATTTTTCCGCTTCCGTCCCGAACAAAAACCCGGGCTACGGCAGTCTTTCTTCTTCCGGTTCCAATACCGAGATTCTTAATCACCTTGCTACCTCTCGCTTACAGTTCAATAACCTGCGGATTCTGGGCCGCATGGGGATGATTGGCACCCGCATAAACCTTTACATTCTTAAACAACTTCCGTCCCAGAGGACCCTTAGGAAGCATACCCTTTATTGCCAGCTCCAGCGGATCAGCGGGATGCTTTGCAATAAGACTTTCAAAGTTGGTGGACTTCATACCGCCCACATAACCGGTGTGACGGTAATACATCTTCTGAGTTGCCTTCCTGCCGGTTACGACGATCTTATCGGCATTGATAACAACCACATAATCACCAACTTCTTGATGAGGTGCATATATTGCTTTTTCTTTACCTCGGAGAATCGATGCAACCTTGGCAGCTACACGGCCAAGTACCTTGCCTTCCGCATCGATTACATACCATTTGCGTTCCGCCTCAGCGGGTTTTACGAACACAGTCTTCATATCATACCTTTAAAAAGGGTTTTCCAACCACGGATTTATAAGACTACCCAGCTTGGGCATCGTGCGGATAGTCCTGTATACGGGGCAATGTCGAATAATCCCATAATATGGAATCTATGTCAAGATAAGCAAAACCAAGCCGCGCTTCTATGAGTGTCTCTTACTTAGATTCTTCAGAGGAAGCGTTTTTAGCCTTTTCTTCAGCTTCTTCCTTTTTAGCCTCTATTTGGTCCTTAATATCCGCAATACCGATAAAAACAGCTAAAAGTCCAATGAGGACAGCCATGACGGGAACAGAACCGCGCAAAAATAAGAGTACATCCTGCCACCAATTCAAGCCCACAGGAATGACCGCCACTACAGCAAAGGCAATTGCGACAAGACCTACGATTAATGCTATCATACGGTAACCTCCAGCTTTTTAATCCGGCATCCTATCGGCGCCGTGTCTTTCTGATGATCATAATAAGGAACGCTATACTATAAAAGATTGTAGGCAGGTTTGGCAATATGATGGCCGCAACTGGTACGGAACCAATTTTTGGCTCAAAACCTTCGGTAATTCCCAGATTCTTTAAAATTGAATATACCGTCTCCGCATAGGCAGCAATGGTTCCAATAACCATAAGCATCCACGGAATATCCCGGATTTTAGACCACAGCATGATCGCAAAAAACGATGCCAGGGCACCCAAGAAAAGACGGCTCACGATAAAAATAAGCTGGCCCGTATCCATAGTTATAGTATCTATGCTTCACCGGCAAAAGACAAGAGCTTGCCGAGTTTTACATCGAGCCCCGGACTGAGCTGCCAGGGCAGTATCAGCGGATCCGACAAATCGGGAGGCAGCAGAAAGCCAGCTTCGAGGAACTGCAGAAAAAGCTGCTTGTAGGCATCGCCACCGAGATCCGGACGGAGAAACCAATAGAGGCCCGAGCCCTTCCAGATTGAAGACTTCTCAAGGGCCCTCATCGTTTTAGGCAGCTGAGGGAGCGCCAAGGTTTCTAAGGCCCTCTTAAGGTCGTACAGCGCCCGTTGGGCATATTCGGCGAGTACCGGCGAAACAAGTTCACTAGGCGGGAAATACGGGTCTGCAGAATCGGGGAGCAGAACCGCCGCAATTTCCTCTGGCCAGGCAACAGGGAGTAAGGGTACAATTATTTCTGTTTCATATTGATGAATAGCTAGACCCCAGGGCCGCCAGAGTACAAGCGGTGAGGACCGGTCAGCGGCTGGATTCCCAGAATTTGAAAAAAGCCAGGGATTGGCAGGATCGCCAATATCTTCTCGCCGTACCGGCTGCTTAAGCTCACAACCTATATGATGCAAAGCCCGATGTAAGCCCCGGTAAACCCGAACAGTTTTCCCCGGGAAAAGCGCACCGATGGCTTTTTCCAGGTGCCGCATCCCCGGGTGAGGGGCGGGCATCCACACCCCTCGAGAAAGGGTGTTTTTAAGACAGGTAAGCTCCTGGCTTTTACCGTGGCCTAATATGGCTCGCCCGCCCTGCTTCCAAAGATCAACGAGCCTGGTTCCACGATAGGTATATAAAAAGTCCCCCCGGGCCCTGCGAATTGGTTCGACTAACTTGAGCAGTTCATAGTCCATCCCGATCTATCCTCATAAAACGTTCACTTTGATACTTGCTTAAGAAACGGACCTGTTTTCCAGTTTCAAACCTGGCTTCGATAAGGGGGCCCTCAGGACCTTCCGAAATACCGACCACCTGTCCGTACCCATAATCGTCGTGAAAAAGGGCGGAACCGAGCTGCCAGCGGCCATCGCTGGAAGTGCGGGATACTCGGTCTCTGTTTCTGGCAAGCGAAGCGGATCTCGCGGCAGGGGTCCCTCCCAGAGGCTGCCTTTGAACAAAGGTTCGCGGGACTGTTCCCAGGGTTTTAACATACTCCAAAGGGACTTCTAATAAAAAACGGGAGGGCTGATTCATATTCGTTCGCCCGTACATTCGGCGCATGGCGCAAGTTGTTAGATAGAGTTCGTCCATGGCCCGGGTTACCCCCACATAAAAGAGCCGCCGTTCTTCTTCCAGGTCCTCATCTTCCTTATCTTCCCGGGGGAAAACACCCTGTTCCAGACCGGTAATGATAACCTTTCGGAATTCTAGGCCCTTAGTGTTGTGAACGGTGATCAGGGTCACTGCATCGCTTAAATCCTCGCCGCTTTCCATAGAACGGTCCAGTTCGATATGTTCAAGGAATTCGGCAAGCCCTTCTGCGGTAGAGGGATACAGGCTCGCTGCGTTGGCTAGTTCCTGAAGGTTAGAAAGCCGTTGGGTGCCGGCGATTTCATCCTCGGTGGCGTGGTATTCTGCAAGGCCGCTTGCTTCCATGAGATACACTATCAGGACAGAAAGGCCATCGCCGGCGCGCAGCCGATTGCCGGATACAGTATTTGATAGCGGCCGTGGCTGTTCTGGGGAGAGCAGCTGTGTTCCCTGTTCCAGTATGGATAAAAAGTTTTTTAAGCCAGTCTGAGCTTTTTTGGACAGTTCTGGCAGCACCAACTGGGAGGCAGCCACAAGATTTCCGCGCTGTAAAGCTGAGCCTCTGGCCGATTCTTGCAATATTTTATCTACGCTTGCCTCTCCAAGCCCCCGGCTTGGCTTATTAACAACCCGCTTAAAGGCAATCTCGTCCCGGGGATTAACCATAAAAGATAATAAGGCCAGAGCATCCTTAACCTCTTCCCGTTCGTAGAATTTTAAGGAACCAACGACTTTATAGGGAATATGCCGGCGTAAAAATTCGGTTTCAAAGGTCAGTGATTGGGCGTTGGTCCGATACAGGATGGCCCAATCGGCATAGGAGCCGCCTTGTTTTTGCATAGATTTTTGTATCAGTTCTGCACAAAACGAAGCTTCCGTCTCCTGGTCAGGCAGGAACACCAGGGTTGGCGGCTTGCCGTCTCCCCGTTCAGCCTGCAGCTTCTTTCCGAGTCGGCCCCGGTTATTGTCCACCACCGTGCCTGCCACAGCCAATATGGGCGCTGTAGAACGATAATTTCGTTCCAGCCGTATGATATCGGTGCCGGCAAAACGGTCGGGAAACTCTAAAATATTGCGGACCTCCGCTCCGCGGAACCGATAAATTGACTGGTCATCGTCCCCAACCACACAGAGATAAGTCTCTGGGGTAAAAAGCTCCTTAAGCAGCTCAAACTGGGCCACATTGGAATCCTGATATTCATCAACCAGAATGACCTGGAACCGTTCCTGAAACCTTTTTTTTACCTCCGGGAAAGTGCGGAGAATTTCCACCGGTTTTTTAATCAGGTCTCCAAAATCTACATTTCCAATTGAACGAAGTTTTGCTTCATACTGGCTATATAGTTTTCTGAACTGCGGCCGGTGATCTATAAGGTCAAGTTCTGGGTCTTCGGGGCTAAGAAAATAATCCTTTGCCCGAGCTATAAGATGGGCTGCCTTTGCGGCTTCTGATCTTGGTTTTTCGGGCATTAGGCTCGCAAGCAGGGTCACCGTATCATCATCATCGTAAATAACAAAGTTGCTTTCCAAACCAAGGAGGGATCCGTTCCGCCTCAGGAACCAGGCTCCAAATGAGTGGAAGGTCCGTATCATCGCATCGGCAGCCCGGCCATCGATGGCCTGGGCTCGTTCGGCCATTTCGCGGGCTGCCTTGTTGGTAAAGGTAACCGCGAGGATTGACCGGGGGTCAACGCCCCGTTCCCGCACAAGATAGGCAATCTTAGTGGTAATGACCCTGGTTTTTCCCGAGCCCGCACCGGCAAGGATAAGCAGGGGGTTTCCCCAATGCAACACAGACTGCCGTTGTTCAGGATTTAGGACGGAAAGGTAGTTTTCCATACAGAATCCTCTTACAGAGTATGTCGATACGCTGCGTCCAGGTCAAAACCTGCCCGTGAAAATATTTTAGCAAACACAATAGAACCGAGTTTCAGATCCGTATCAGAACTAAGCACCGTGGCCCCATCTACTTCTGGAGCCTGGCAGACCGTACGGCCCAGGTAGAGGCCCTCTTCATTTTCAATTCGCTCTTCCACAAGGACCGGCAGGGTTTTACCGACAAAGCGGTCCATTTTGGCCTCGGTTATCGGGATCTGGGCGGCCTCTATTCGTTGCTTCCGGGACTCGGCTACTTTTTTGGAGGGCCGCCCCTTCATGTCATAGGCAGGGGTGTTTTCTTCCCGTGAATAGGTAAACACACCAAGCCAATCAAGCTGGGCTTTCTGCTGGAAGTTCAAAAGAGTTTCCATATCTTCATCGGTTTCTCCGGGAAAACCGACCAAAAAGGTGGAACGTATAGTTGCCTCAGGCAGTGCATCTCGGATGGCCGCAAGCAAGGCAAAATAGGTTTCACTATCCCCCCGTCGGTTCATCAATCTGAGGATCTTCGCTGAAGCATGCTGGAAGGGAAGATCAAAATAAGGAAGGATGCGGGGGTCGCGCTGCATGAGGGGGAGAATGTTATAGGGGAAATGGTCTGGGTGAATGTACAGGAGCCGAATCCAAAAGTTCCCCGGAAGCTCTGAAAGGGCAGCTAAAAGTTCTGAAAGCCTGCAATGGCCTGCATCAAAGGATCCTGCGGCGCCATCTTTTCCATAGGAGCCAAGATCCTGACCAATAAGACAAAGTTCTTTCACACCCCGCTGAATAAGGCCAGAACATTCAGCCACGATCGAATCGATGCTCCGGCTCCGCAGGTTGCCCCGGATAAGGGGTATAGCGCAATAGGTGCAGCGGTTATCGCAGCCTTCGGTTATCTTTACATAGGCAGAACCAGGAAGAGAAAGCAGGGGACGGTCGTCGGAACAGCGGGCAAAATCGGTTTTGCCCGTGGGGTCCAAAGGAGGAACCAGGGCGGTATGGGCTGCGGCCATGGCCAGATCCGCTGCTTCAGTAATGCGGGACAAATCGGTGTTGCCAAAGAGGGCATCCGCTTCCTTTAGTTCCGCCGCAAGCTCTTCAGCATATCGCTGGGCTAGACAGCCGGCAAGCAGTATTCTTTTGCCTGGATAGAGCTGGCGGTACGAAAGGACCGCCTCTATCGATTCCTTTTTAGCGCTTTCTATAAAACCGCAAGAATTAACGATAATGAGATCCGCCGTATCCGAATCAGCGCTGGACTCCCAGCCGGCATGCTCCAGCACCGACATAATAACTTCACCGTCGACTTGATTTTTCGCACATCCGTGGGGGTCTAGATAAAACCGTCGCTTCATCAATCGAGCCGTACCGTGGTTAGTTTATAACGACCATCATCATCCTTGACCCATTTGAGATCCGTGACCACGACTTCGCCGGGAGATCCTATTTCTACATCCACGGTTTTCCCGCCGCCAATGACCTGGAATTTGACAGCGCTGGCGTTGGAGAGCCAGAGCCGTATGCCGTTCTGGGCTTGCACATTTAAAATATCGGCCTTCTGGAAATATCGTTCATCCCGGTCTTTCCGATCGCTTTCCCAGCGCAGGAGGCAATTGCCCTTAAAGGTAGCTTGCAGGGTAAAGGGATAGGGGTTGGGAGAAGACAGAAGAACCGGCGCATTGGCAGGGGCCGGATTTGCCGCAGTGGGCTCCGCAATTGGGGTAGCCACAGCGCCTGCAGCGCCCGCAGCGCCCGCAGCGCCCGCCGCACCCGCGGCGCTTGCAGGGCTTGCCGCAGCAGACTGCTCATTCGCCGCAGCGGTACCAGTGCTAGCAGCCGACGCAACTGCTGCTGCCTCCAAGGACATCCGCAACAAGACCCCCTTGTCGCTCTTATTTTTTACAAGGTCAGCTACAAATATTTTAACATCCGCGCGGCCGTCGGCATTGACATCCAGGGGAATTTCCTGACCAAGTTCTACCGAGCTTTCTCCTGCAGGACTAGTCAGAATAACCCGGTCGGTAATCTGGCTCACTTCTATCCTATATTTTTGAGCACCAAGCTGCACAATTGCCACATCTGATAGATAATAGCGTTTTTCCAGTGTTCCAGAGGAAAGCACATATTCTACAGGTTTACGTACATTCTGTTCCGTTGCGGTTACACCTGGCTTGGGTCTTAAAACAAAGAAGAGCACCACTCCAATAACTACCACCGCCGCGCCAGCTCCAGCAAACAGGAGCCAGCGATTTGTGGGCTTTGGATCCCGCAGCAATTGCTCCATGGGAACCGGCTGCTCCTGAATCTGAATTGCCTTGTACATGGCAACGAGTTCTTTAGTATCGAGCCCCAGGTAATCACCATAACTTCTCATAAAACCTAACAAGTAGGTATCTCCAGGGAATTGGGCAAAGTCTTCAGCTTCCAAAGCTTCCAGGTATTTTTTAGGAATGTTTGTATCTCTATATATTTGATCAAAGGTTATGCCCTTTGCTTCTCGAGCAGACCGTAATTTTTCTCCAATCGATTCCACAGACGCCTCCCCTATTATTCCGCATCCTTAAAAAGAAAATTATTATATACGTTTGCCGAAGCAGGAGAATCATAGGCGAAACGGGATTCGCCGATACCCTGGTTCAGTTTTATTTCCGTAAAATTAAAAACGATTAAGTCGCCGGCAAGGGTGGTTCCTTCGATGCGGCGAATCAATTTTGTTTCCGGATCGATGCTGAGTTTAAGTTCCCTAAAACCTTCCGAGACACTGCGGCGGGTAAGAGTAAGCTTTATCACCAGCTCCGCAGAGCCCTGATCCAGCGGTACCGGATCCGGCCCGATAGTGTATGCACTATTGTAGTTTTTGCGGAGCAATCCAAGTCCCTGGGCCGAAGCAAGGGCAGCCCCGGAGGCGCTGTTATTTTTGGAGGTTGTCTGGCTTAATACGGCCCGATATTCGGGGAGGTATACGGTCAGCGTGTCTCCATTATAAGCAATAACCTGTTCCTCAGGCTTTGTGAAATCTATTCTGACAAGATTGGGATTTTTATAAATGATGGTGCCGAACATATCGGTCTTTCCGGCGCTTACCACAATTTTGGCGCTGTAATCCTTGACTGTGCCATACACTTCAGCAACCAGAGACAAATATTTATCAGCTGTTAAAATTTCCTGACCATGGACGGCAAATACACTCACCAATCCCACAAATACCGCAAACACAAAGGTGGACACTCGTCTCACAGCTTGTACCTCGTTTGAATAATGTAGGCTTACATAGTATCCGTTAGGGCTTCAAAGCGCAAGAGACTAAAGGCAGGGCCTTGGTATCAGCGGCTATAAGGGCAGATTGATGGACTTTTTTTCAGGATCATCGGACTGTTTATAAAATATTGCCACATTACCGATAACCCGCACCAGTTCAGCACCGAGGGCTTCAGCAATATGCTCAGACAATGCGCGGCGGTCTTCTTTGGATGCAATAAATCTTAGTTTTACCAGCTCCCTATTCTGGAGTTCCGCCTCCACAGCTCGCACCACACCTTCGGAAAGGCCTTCTTTTCCAATCATAACGGTGGGCTGTAGGGTAGATGCAAGGCCGGAAAGATAGCTCCGTTGTTTGCTGTTTAACATGTATTCCTCCGGCCTTATTTATGACCGAAGAGGGCTTTTTCTGCAATAAGCTCGTCGGTAAAGGGCCAGGGGATTGTGATACTCGAATCAATAAATAGGCAAGGCAGCTGCCGTGCATCTGAACGATGCACCCAGTTGGGAAAATCTTCGACGATCCTGATTGAACCGATAATATGCTCCGTACCAAGACCAGCCTTTTCGGCCTTAATGATCCGCCAGAGGGCGGCAGCAGCTTCTATAGAGGTATTCTGATAGCGTGATACGAGGAGATCGATAGTAACCAGAGAACGCGAAGCCTGGCCTGCATGGTTCTGCATATAGGAAAGGAGTTCCGGTTTTGCTTCTGCCAGTGATCCGAGACCAGTTACTATATCCAGTAAAATATCAAAGCTGTAGACCAAAGGGAGCCCATATAGGCGCACCTCGGGGGCATCTTTGGTAGTCAGCACCAGGGCTGGAATCGTATCCAGTCTGAATTTTCGGAGCAAATCGCCGCTTTCTGTGGCATCGCTGATTTCTACGGAGACCCGGCTGGAAAGCTCAGCCAATTCCTCCGCCAGCTGCCTCACTTCTCGGGACAGGCTGTCTTCGAACCGATGGGTAAAAACATGGATACTGACGGACCGGCGGATCTGGCCTAAGCGGAGTTCCGCCTCCTTCCGGGCGGCTCTATTTAATACCATAGGTTAAGCATAGGACGAGCCGCCTTTTCCGTCAACTAGCCGACAAGAGGGCCTTGAATTCCTGTTCTTCCAAGGTTTCCTTTTCCAAAAGATGCTGGGAAATGGTTTCCAGCAAGGGCCTTTTTTCTGCAAGTAAGGTCTTCACCTTAAGGTAGCGCTCGTTTACTATCCGGGCAATTTCCTCATCTATATACTGCTGAGTCGACTCAGAATATTCCCGGTGCATGACCGGATCGGCGGCAGAAGGACCAAGCATGGAAGCTCCCCGCTGGGTCAGCGCCACATGACGGAACCGGGGACTCATACCATAGTCGGTAATCATCCTGCGGGCAATGTCGGTCGCCTTGGTAAGGTCATTGGCTGCTCCAGTAGAAATTTTACCGAACACCACATCCTCAGCAGCCCGGCCCCCAAGAAGCACATCAATTTTACCTAACAGTTCTTCTTCGGTCATCAGATACCGGTCTTCTACAGGCATCTGAAGGGTATAGCCAAGGGCCCCAAAACCGCGGGGGACAATAGAAATTTTCTGAACCGGATCGGAACCCTTTGTGAAGGCGGCCACCAACGCATGGCCCGTTTCGTGGTAGGCCACAATAGTCCGTTCCTCTTCATTAATAGCTCGGTTCTTTTTCTGGAGGCCCGCTACGGTTTTTTCAATGGCTTCATCAAAATCCTGCTGTTCAACCATTTTTCGACCGGCCCGCACCGCAAGCAGGGCGGCCTCGTTTACTATATTCGCTAAATCCGCACCGGCAAAGCCTGATGTTTTGCGGGCCACCTTGCTTAAATCCACTTCGGGAGAAAGCTTTACCGTCCGCGCATGGATTTTAAGAATCGCTTCCCGCCCTGCCAGGTCGGGCCGGTCCACCAATACCTGCCGGTCAAACCGTCCGGGCCGGAGCAGGGCCGGATCCAATACATCGGGCCGGTTGGTGGCCGCCAGTATTATGAGCCCGCTTGTGGCATCAAAGCCGTCCATTTCCACAAGGAGCTGGTTTAGGGTCTGCTCCCGCTCGTCATTGCCGCCGATAGCACCGGTGATACGGCTTTTGCCTATCGCATCAAGTTCATCAATAAAAATAATACAGGGAGCTTTTTCCCGGGCCTGCTTAAAGAGATCCCGCACCCGTGCAGCGCCCACGCCGACAAACATCTCCACAAAATCAGCGCCGCTCATCTTAAAGAAGGGAACCCCCGCTTCTCCGGCCACTGCCCGGGCAAGCAGGGTCTTGCCGGTCCCCGGAGGACCGACTAGAAGCACGCCCTTGGGTATTTTACCCCCAATTTCCGTATACTTCCGTGGGTTTTTCAGGAAGTCTACCACTTCGACCAGCTCTTCCTTGGCCTCGTCCACACCGGCCACATCAGAAAAGCGGGTAACTACGTCTCCTTCGGCTACAATGACCGCTCGGTTTTGGCCAATAGACAGGACGTTGTTTCCCATGTTGCCCATCCGGCGGATAAGAAGCCGCCAGATAAAGAAGAAAAACGCGAAGGGAAGAACCCAGCTAAAAATAAAATCCAGAACGGCGGTGCCTTCCTTAGAGACCGCATAGTAGCTGACCTTTTTTTCGTCCATCAATTTAATCAGTTCCGGATCGTAAATAGGCACAGTCCGGTATGCCGCTTCTGGCGGAGCATACTTTCTGGTAAGTAGATCCGGAGACTGTTTTTTTTCGCTGGTGTAGCCCGTGTAATAGTTAGAATCCAACTCTACCCGCTTAATTTCACCGGAGGCGATTTTTGCTTTAAACTCAGAAAAATCTATGGTTGGATTTACATTATTAAGGAATACATAATTAAAGAGGCTCATCAATACAATGAGCACGACCACATAACCTAAAGAAAAACGCCACTGCCAATTGCCAAAGGGGCTATTGCCCGGCACCGGATCGGGGCTGCCTCCGAAGGGGAAATTAAAGTTCTTTTTAGGGGACCCCTTTTTGGGCCGTCTCACCGTTTTGCGTTTCTGCTCATTATTCATTAATACAACACTCCTTGTATTAAAATACCTCTTTTTCCCTCCGGAGGCTATCTTGAATGATAAAAAACAGCTTTTACACGTTCTTAAGTACTGCAGTTATTACTCTTCCCTTATGCTATGGGCTGTTTCATATACACATCCAGCTTGGGATAGGGAATTTCAATTCCTTCCTGGACAAAACGACGGTGAATATCGATCATAATGGAGTTTTTTAAGTTGAGGAATTCAGATTTCTCGAACCATAAGCCGACCAAAATGTTGATACCAGAACTGTCAAATTTATCAAAGACGATAAGAGGTTCGGGATTATCCAGAACATAGGGATTTTTAGCAGCCACATCCAGCAAAATGGTGCGTACATGCTCTAAGTCAGCTGTATAGCCCACAGTTACCCATATATCGAGCCGCCGAATAGGAAAGCGGGTAATATTGGTCACGTTTGTTTTGATGAGCGTTTCGTTCGGTATACGAATATACCGGTTGTCGAAGGTTTGTATTTTTACAGAAAGAAAATCAATAGATTGAACCACACCACTCACATTTCCTACTTCAATAACATCTCCAACCAGAAATGGTTTTTCTGAAATTAAAAACAGGCCGGAAATGACATTAGATACCGAGGTTTGAGCCGCAAAACCGACCGCGATACCCGCAATACCTGCAGCGCCTAAAAGAGCGCTCAAGTCTACGCCCAGGGCATTAAAGAGGGTCATTACCGCGACGACATAGCCCGTATACCGGATAATCTTTTTAATCACAAAAACACGCTGTTCTGATACAGCGGAGGAAATCATTTTGCCAACAACCCTGCGCGTAATACTAAAAACCAGCAATACGAGAACAATAGCGATGCTGGTACCGAGAACCTTATTGTAAAAATCCGCCGAGGTAAATTGAGATAGAAAATGTAAAATATTAGAAAAAACAAGTTCCGTATTCATACATGGCTCCTACATGCCGGTAATAGATTTCAGAAAATTCATGCCCCGCCGGACTAACAGTTCACTCAAACCCGACCGGTTCCCCGTATGGACCTTTTTTCTATTACGATGAGCGCCTGAATCTACACTCATTCTCAAGCCCCCATCAGCGGTTGTATCGATCAGTACCGTATCACCGGTCAGGAAGCCATCCTGCTCATAAATGTTCATCAGGTCTGTATAGATAGCAAATCGTTTAAGATCCAGTTCGTTCTTGGAGACATTACGGACGATGATGTCGCAATGGATAAGGGATTTACATGCCGATGCAGCGGATTTTATATCAATCCCCGTATTGCCATCGGAACCTTCTTTGGTAGGGACTTCTCCCTTGCATTGGGGATCCAGCATCAGCGGCAAGGAAAGGCAGAGGTCTCCCGATGTCTTGTCCCCAAACCAGGTTGGCGAAAGATTAAAATGCTGTTTTTCCGCTAATACGGTTCCATCTTCCAACTCAAACCGGAGAAGTGGTGGTAGAGCTACAGAAAAACGAGCCTCTGCCCCTGGGAGCAGTTTAATTTCGTTCCGGACTGTAATAAGATACGGCCGGTTTGCATAATAGGGCCTGAGGGCTACTTTTTCACCTCTGCTGACCGCAAAAGACACCGGAGACTGTCCAGGGTGTTCCACCGGTTCAGGCCCTCCCGCGTCAGGGTTTAGATCAAGAAAGGATCCAGAAAGAAAGGCAAGCCGCCATTCTTCACCGTTCTTACGCAAAAAGGCGCGGCCCCCATCGAGCCGCCACTCATACCAGGTTATTTCCTGAGGTGCAAAATAATCCCACATGCTGTTAATTATAAAGAAAAATCAGTATTCTTGTCACTTGCGAAGTGATCTTCATTCCATCACAAATCTATGGTACCATCGAGGTACCTTTTCAAACCCTTTTAATGGAGCATATTATGATGCACTTAGCGGACTATCCACAACGTCGTTACAATCCCTTGGCAGGCGAATGGGTTTTGGTTTCGCCCCACCGTACAAAACGGCCCTGGCAGGGACAGGTAGAAAAACCAACCATTGATAAGCTGCCTGAATATGATGAAACCTGCTATCTATGCCCCGGAAACGAACGGGCCGGGGGCGTAAAAAATCCAAAATATGACGGAGTCTTTACTTTTCCCAACGATTTTGCCGCTCTGCTTCCCGAAGCTCCGCAAGAATCAATGAACGAAGCCAATGGCCTATTCCAAGCCGTAACAGAACGGGGCCGCTGCGAGGTACTTTGTTTTTCTCCTCGGCATGACCTGACCCTGCCCCGCATGGACCTTGCTTCGATAGAAAAGGTAGTCCGCGTATGGCAGGAAAAATATAAAACCCTCGGCTCGGATCCCCACATCTCCTATGTGCAAATATTTGAAAACCGCGGGTCCGTCATGGGCTGCTCCAACCCCCACCCCCACGGTCAGATCTGGGCTACCGAACACCTGCCTGACCTGCCTGCCAAAGAAGACAGCCGCCAGCGGCTTTACAAACAGGAGCATGGAAGCTGCCTCCTCTGCGATTATGTACAGCAAGAACTTAAAAAGAACGAACGGATTATCTTCCAGAATGATTCCTTTGTTGCCCTGGTTCCCTTCTGGGCTGTATGGCCCTATGAGGTCATGGTACTGCCTAAGCGGCATTTTGCATCCATTGACCAGATGACCGACAAGGAAGTCAGCGATTTTGCGGATGCCCTGAAACGGATGGGGACCCGCTTCGACAACCTATTCCTTACTTCCTTCCCCTACTCCATGGGCTTCCACCAGAAACCCACAAAACCAGTGCAGGACACCGAAGCGGATACAGCATGGCACTTCCATGTTCATTATTTCCCGCCCCTCCTGCGAAGCGCCACGGTGCGGAAATTCATGGTCGGCTTTGAACTGCTCGCCATGCCCCAGCGGGATATTACCCCCGAATCTGCCGCAGAACGGCTGCGCTCCCTTTCAGAAGTCCACTATATGGAGCAGCAGCAATGACAGGCCACGAACTGCTTCAGCGTCTTTCCAAAGCAAGCAGCCGGGACCGCCTTGCAGAACTGTACGGAGTATCCCAGGTTGATGAAGCCCAGCGGCGTTACCGAACATTGCTCGAAGCTACGCTGCAGGCCTTTCCCGAAACAGAAGGAAACATCCATGTATTTACCGCCGCCGGCCGAACCGAACTGGGGGGCAACCATACGGACCATAACCATGGAAAAGTACTTGCCGCATCTATTCAGCTCGATGCCCTGGCCTTTGTGAGCCCCCGACAGGACAACAAGGTTATTTTCAGGTCCACCGGCTACAGCGATGTGGTGGTAGATATCTCTGATACCGAACCAAAGGAGCAGGAAAAGGGCACGACAGAGGCCCTCGTCCGGGGAATTGCCGCAGAATTTAAAAACCGAGGGGTGCCAATCCGCGGATTTACCGCCAATGCGGCCTCCACGGTGCTGTCCGGCTCGGGCCTTTCGTCCTCCGCGGCAGTAGAGGTCCTCTTCGGCACCATATTTGACCGGCTCTACGGCGGCGGGAACCGCAGCGCCGTAGAAATTGCCCAAATCGGTCAGCGTGCCGAAAATGTTTACTTTGGCAAGCCCTGCGGGCTCATGGACCAGGTTGCCTGCGCCTCAGGAGGCGCAGTGGCCATCGACTTTAAGGATCCGGCCCGCCCGCTCGTAACCCAGGTTCCCTTTGACCCAGGCCTCTCTGGCTATGCCCTCTGTGTGGTCGATACGGGCGGGAGCCACGCTGACCTGACCGATGAATACGCTGCGGTTCCCGCCGAAATGAAGGCCGTGGCAGCCCACTTCGACAAAGCGGTCCTCCGTGATGTTGATAAAAAGGACTTTTATGGGGCCATACCCGCCCTGCGGCAAAAGGCCGGAGACCGAGCCGTACTGCGGGCCCTGCATTTTTTTGCTGAAAACGATCGGGTGGATGCCATGCTTCGGGCAGTACAGGCCCATCACGAAGCACAGAACACTTCTGAGCGGCAGCAGGCTATGGAAACCTTCCTCAGCCTTGTGAACGAGTCTGGCAATTCATCCTGGGAACTTTTGCAGAATGTTACTTCCGTAAAGTCCGTAGGGGAACAGGGCCCCGCCCTTGCGTTAGCCATGACCCGAGACTTTATACAGAGCCTGGGCCGCGGCGCATGCCGGGTGCACGGCGGCGGATTTGCCGGCACTATCCAAGTGTATATCCCGACAGAATCGGTCGGCCTGTACCGTGAGTGGATGGCCGGGACCTTCGGCGAGAAAGCAGTTACCCAGCTGCGCATTCGGCCCGTAGGGGCTGCAGAGCTTCATTTTGACTAACAAAGTACAATTGCTTGCGGTTGTGCGCGATTTCAATAAAACCGCATGCAATCGCTGATACTAATCGCGGTCCAACAAAGCAACTTTTTCGGCGGCTGAGATCAAAGCCGCTGGCTTTCGCGGCTCAAGCTCTTAAAAAAAGCATTTACTTCGGGTATTATAGGGTCGATACTAGAACTATCAGACCTTTGAAAGACAACAGAATACGCAAAGGCTTGAAGCACCGTGTATATTTGGAGGGGAAACGCTTTGGCTTATCCTAATGCACTATCTGCTTACCGAGAAACGAGGGTTCGCACCGCCAGCCAAGGACAGCTCATCATTATGCTCTATGATGAAGCAGTCAAACAGATGGATCACAGCATAGAACTTTTAACTCAAAATAAAAAGGGCAAACCCGATCCATCCCGGATCGAACCAATAAACAAAGCTCTGGTAAAAGCCCAGGAAATTATTACCGAATTGATGGTTTCTCTGGACTTTGAACAGGGCGGCGACATTGCCAAGAACCTGTTCTCCCTGTACACATGGTTTAACCGTGAACTGCTCGAGGCAAACCTAGCAAAAGACGTGGAACGCATTAAGGCTGTCCGCACCATGATGAACGAATTGCGGGGAGCATGGCAGGAAGTGGTCGCAAAAACCGCCGCAGAACACCGGGGAAATCCTTCTTCCGGAATCAACATCGCAGGGTGAGGTATACCGATGGCAAGCACCGAATCTGGACAGAAACAACTTACGTTAACAGAGGAGGAACTTGCCCATCGGGTTGCGGTTCTTAAACGGTTCCGGGAGTTATTGGTAGAACAACGGAACCGTTTCCAGGAATACCTGGTAGTCCTGGACAAGCAAAAGGAAGTCATCGAAAAGGGTGATACGGATGCCCTCCTTTCCCATGTTGAACTGGAAGAAAAGATCGTTTCCGATATTTTTGCAATACAGAAAGTAATAGACCCACTGGAAGACCTCTATAGGGCCAGCTATCCTGAGCGGGAAACAGAGGTCCCAAAACTAAAGGCGGCCCTGGAAGAGTTAAAGAACGAAGCTGTACAGCGATCCCAGCGGAACCGGAATCTCCTTTCAGAACGAATGGATAAGCTGCGCAGCGAAATTAAGACCCTCAGAAACAACCCGTTTGCCGCCCGGCGCTCCGTTTATGACAATTCCGGAGCCGCTTCGCTAGTTGACATTAAGGGATGAACAATCACAAATCGCCCATTTATCTCATTGACGCCTACGGACTCATATACCGGTTTTACTTTGCCTTTATAAGCCGGCCTCTGCGAAACAGCAGGGGAGAAAATGTATCTGCCCTATTCGGCTTTGCCCGGACCATGAGCAGTCTGCTCAATGACGGAGCCCCCCTGGCAGACACGGAGGGCAAAGTATGCCCCAATCGGGTAAAGCCCAGTCATCTTGCAGTAGCCTTTGACGCCCCGGGACCTACCTTCCGGCACGAAAAGTTCGAAGCCTACAAGGCGACACGGCAGAAAGCCCCTGATGATCTCCATGCCCAGGTTCCCCTGGTAAAGCAATTTCTGGAACTCCTTAACGTTCCGATCCTGCAGGTTCCCGGCTACGAAGCGGATGATATTATCGCCACCATAGCGGAACAGTGCCGCCGGGAAGGCAGAGCCTGCTACACTATTTCGTCTGACAAAGATTTGCTCCAGCTTGTTGGGAATGGGATTTATCAGCTCAGACCTGGAAAGAACAGTCTCCCCCAGGAGGGTATTTCCCTTGAACTCGTGGGACCTGACGAAGTTAAGGCCGAATGGGGTGTCCCGCCCGCAAAAGTGTTGGACATCCTTGCCCTCATAGGAGACAGCTCAGACAACATCCCCGGTGTTAAAGGAATTGGGGAAAAAACTGCGGAAAAACTCATGGCTCGCTATGGTTCGCTGGATGAAATTTACAAAAATATCGCCAGCATCGAAGGCTCTGTGGGGAAAAAACTTGCGGAAGGACGGGAAATGGCCTTTTTTTCCCGTTCACTCATAGAGCTGTGCAGTACTGTTCCTCTTCCCATCAATACACTGGAGGACCTTTCCCTGCATAAGCTGGATACCCGGTCAGCGGCCCGTTTCTTGTTAGACCAGGGTATACGGCAAGCAGCGCTCAGCCTGGATCCCAATGCAGCGGCTCACGGGGCGGCCAACACTGGCTCCGCTCTTTCGCAAGAAACAAGCACCATTACCGGGACCACTGCTGCCCCCCACAGCGGGAAGGCAGGCGCCGAAATGAGCGCTGAACTGAGCTCTGAAAATAGAGACAAGGGCGAGACTAAAGTAGAATCTCTCAATGCTCCTGAAATGAAAGCCCCTGGCCGTTACAAAACGGTACTCGAATTGTCAGAGCTGCGCCACATTCTGGACCAGGCCCGCAAGCAGAAGCTGCTGGCCCTCGATTTCGAAACCGATTCTCTTGAACCATGGGATGCCCGGGTGGTGGGCTTTTCCCTTGCCATCCAAGCAGGAACAGCCTGGTATGTTCCGGTCATGGCCCACCAGGGGATAGCCCCTCATATTGATGGCTCAGCGGCAAAACAAGCGCTGGAAGAAATCCTTTTAGATCCTGTCATGACCATCGTTGCCCATAATGCAAAGTACGATTATGCCGTATCCCGTCATTGGGGTATAGCGCCCTGGTCTGCACGCATCTGGGATACTATGGTAGCTGCCTGGATTCAGGATCCAGAACGGGGCAATTATGCCCTCGATTCGCTCATAGGATCCCACTTAG
>NZ_JAJUHW010000066.1 GCF_029265695.1 Gracilinema caldarium
GGTATAACCCGGCCTGCACCGGCCTGAAACTGGAAGGGGCCGCCATGAAAGTCTGAGGCATCGAAGACCTCACCGTTCAGGAACATCCCCTTATAATTCACCGAGACAGTATTACCTGCTTGTACTTTTGTACCTGTTCCTTCTTTTAGTATCACATAACGGATTCCATTGGGAGTTGTCTGGGCCCCTGGATATTTGGTTGCAATTAATGCCAAGTCGTTCTGCCGTTTAGCTGCAACACGCTCAGCCGCGGCACTTGCAGCATTTTTAAGCAGACTGTCAAAGGCGGCCTGATCGTTCTTAAAGGCCTTCGCGTCATTGCCGTTTCGAATGATGGTAATACTCTTAATTCTATCGCCCTGCTGGATGGCATTTACCACATCCTGGCCTTCTACCACGCGTCCAAAGACGGTATGCTTTCCGTCGAGCCAGGGAGTTGCCTTGTGGGTAATAAAAAACTGACTGCCATTGGTTCCAGGCCCTGCATTTGCCATGGAAAGTACGCCAGGGCTGTCGTGTTTAAGGTCATCTACAATCTCATCGGGGAATTTATAACCCGGCCCGCCGGTCCCGTTTCCAAGGGGGTCTCCGCCCTGGATCATAAAGTCATTGATAACCCGATGAAAGGTTAATCCATTGTAGAAGGGTTTCCCGCCTGCGGCGTTCAGCTTGCCTTCCGCAAGGCCGGTAAAATTGCACACCGTGAGGGGCGTTTTTTTATATTCCAGCCGAACGATAATGTCTCCCTTATCGGTGCTGATTCGGGCAAAAAGTCCATCCCCCAGGCTGGCGTCTGAAGGCCCCGCGCAGGCCGTGCTTGCCAGTAAAAATAGAAACACTTTGCCGAGGCCTGTTCCGAGGTTTATCCCCATACGATCTTTCATGTTTACAGTTCTCCCAATGCGTGTTGTATTTGGCGTCGTATGCCTAAGGTTTCCCGGAGCAAATCCTCTGCGTCTTCTTTTAATACTTCCCAATGCTGTTCCTGAACTGCCTTTCGGTAGCGTTTTACGAGCTGAAGTCCCCGAATGCTTTCCAGGGCGGATAGTATACTGACCACGCTATGCAGCACTTCAGCAGCATCATTGTACTGTGATGCTTCATAGTACGCTTTAAATTGATCCATATGCTTGGGCAGATCCTGGGAAGCGATTAAAAGGAGCCGCCGGAATTCATCCTGAGATGACATATAGTGACGCTTAAGACTGTTAATATCAAAATATTCTTTTTTAGTCATTACCGAATCGATAAGATTGAGCAGTGTCATAGCATTGACCGGTTTTGACACATAGGCATCAAAATCGGCGAGGGACTCTTTATGTCCCAGCTCGGATTCGGTATAGGCTGTGAGTGCAATAATGGAAATGCGGGGGTCATAATTAAGACCCCGGTAGGACCGTATGGTAGACGCAGCGGTAATACCGTCCATGCCAGGCATTTGGAGGTCCATCAATATAAGATCAAAATCACCCTTTTCCAGTTTTTGGATTGCCGTAAGTCCGTCCTCTGCTACTTCGACCTGATGACCCGCTTTTTTAAGGAAATAATGGAGGTAGTCCCTGTTTACCGGATTGTCTTCTGCAATAAGTATGGAGAGCCGTTTTCGGGCTATATAGGTGAACTCATCAGACTGTACGGGGTTTCCCGTCGCTGTATTTACCGGTGTATAAAAGTAAAAGGTGCTTCCCTGGCCGGGGATACTTTCAAAAGTTATATCCCCGCCCATTTTGACCGCTAGTTCCTTTGAGATCGCTAAGCCTAAACCGGTTCCCTGGTATTTTTTATTGAGGCTGCTGCTTAATTGGGTAAAATGGCGGAAGAGTTTCTGCTGGTCCACTCCCGAAATGCCGATGCCCGTATCGCGGACCGAAACAAAGAGCCCCGGCATATTATCTTTAGCACGGATGGCACAATGAACTTCTACCGTGCCATTCTCGGTAAATTTGATTGCGTTGGATACAAGGTTGGAAATAATGCGGTTTATTTTAAGCCGGTCTCCGTTTATTATCGGAAATCCGCCATTATCTACAGAATAATGGAAACTGAGGCCCTTTTCTTCTGCCTGGGCTTTGAAAGGTAAAAGCAGGGCTTCTATGGTTTCCTCTAGCGAAAAGTTTTCCAGGTAGAGTTCGATGGCCCGGGCTTCTATTTTGGATAGGTCCAGGAGATCGTTCAGGATAGCTAAAAGTGTCTGGCTGGATGCCTGAATCGCTTTGATCCGGTCATACTGATCCTGCCGTGGGTTGTCGGTCAGCAGCACTTCAGAAAGAGAAATAATCCCCGCCAGGGGGGTGCGAATTTCGTGTCCCATGTTGGCTAAAAACTCGCTCTTTGCCTTGTTGGCTGCCTCGGCTGCTTCTTTGGCATTTTTAAGCATCTCGTCCAGGGTCCGGCGCCTAGTGATATCTTCCATGATGCATAGATAATGGCTTATGGCGCCTTTGGGGTCCCGGATAGCTGAAACGGAAAGGGAGCTCCAAAAGGGGTCTCCGTTTATCCTGTTGCAGCGAATTTCCCCTTTCCAGTCAATGCCTGCACGGATCGAGCTTAAGAGATCCTCATAAGTTGTCTGGTCTGCGGTGTTTACCAGGTATTCTTGGAATTTGCTTCCTATGGCAGCTTCCGGACCTGCTCCGGTCATGCTAAAAAAGGCTGGGTTGACATATTCTATGATAAAATCCTGATTGATGATGGATATTGCCACGGGGCTTTGATCGACTGCCTGATACATTTTGCGGAGCATTTCTTCGGATTTTCTCCGCAAGGTAATATCCCTAATAATGCCTACGGTACCTACGAATACCCGCTGGTCCGATCCTCCTACGGGTTGGTAGGCTCCGGCAGATGAAACTTCGCCGTAGGAAATTATGGTGGCGTACATTTCTTCATTTTTTCCAAAACGGCTTGTCTTGCGCTTAATTCTCAGTTCCAGGTTTTCGGTCTTTCGGTCCACGCTCCGCCGTTCATCAAAAAGCTTGGGAGCAAAACGGTTGCCGGTGTTGTTGTTTTTATACAGTTTAAGAATAGAATCCCGGCTTACCTGGGGAACGTCTTCTTCGAAAAGGATGGTACTGAAGTGCTGACCCAATAGTTCTTCTGGCTCATAGCCTAATGATCGGACCGCTTGATTTACAAAAGTAAAATGGCCCTGTGGGTCAAGCTCATATACCACGTCGGGAAGGGCTTCTACAAGGTTATGATATCGCTGAGAAGCGAAGATAAGTTCCTGCTGCAGGCTGTTTCGAATGTTCCAGATTTTATTCAGGGTAGTATCCAGCATGGAATACCAATCTGGATTGTCTATATAGATGTAGTCACTGGCTCCCTGGGCGAGTAGTCCATCAAGCCGGGCCTGTTCTGACCGTTTGCCAAGCACGATACAGGGAACAAAGGGATATTGGCGAAGCAAATCCTCTAGTGCGAGGTTTGCCTGAGCCAGAACCATATCGATGGCCTCCTGATGGAGCACATGAAAGGCCTCCAAAACTGAGGGCACTAAATGGTAGGAATGCTTAAACTCATTCTTTTCTAGATGGTGTTGGAATTCATCCTGTACCCCAGCATCGTCCAAAATGATAAGTACCCTGAGTTCTGGCATGTTGGTATGTTACCCCCTGGATTATAAATGACGGTAACTTCGGGCTGCATCGATAGCCCGATGCCATTGGTCGAGCAACTGCTTTCGGGTATCTTTGGTCATTCCCGGCTGAAACCGGCGCCGCATACGCCAGTTTACTTCAATGTCCCGCAGGCTGTCCCAATAACCTACTTCAAGTCCCGCAAGATACGCAGCTCCTAGGGCTGTTATTTCCATAACTTCCGGAAGTACAACCGCCTTGCCCAGTATATCCGATTGATACTGCATAAGGAAAGAGTTCGCCGCTGCCCCGCCATCCGCCTTGAGCTCCTGTATAGCCTGCCCGTAATCGCTTTCCATGCAGTCAATCAAGTCTCGAGACTGAAAGGCGATGCTTTCCAGGGCTGCACGAACTATATGGGCCCGGTTGCTGCCCCGGGTCAGGCCAACTATGGTTCCCCGGACATCCGGATCCCAATAGGGCGCACCCATACCGACAAAAGCAGGGACGATAAAGACACCCCCTGATGATTCAACCGATTTTGCCAATGCTTCTGATTCTGCCGAATTTTCGATAAGATGTAGTTCATCCCTGAGCCACTGTACTACGGCACCTCCTATAAATACGCTCCCTTCAAGGGCGTAGGTCGTTTCGCCGCCGATTTTCCAAGCAACGGTGGTAAGGAGGTTGTTTTTTGAGATGATAGGTTTATTACCCGTATTAAGAAGGGTAAAACAGCCGGTTCCATAGGTGTTTTTAACTGATCCGGGATAAAAACAGGCGTGTCCGAACAGTGCTGCCTGTTGGTCTCCGGCGACACCGGTTACGGGAATGCTTTTACCGAATAGTTCAGGCAAGGTTTGGGCGAAGAAACCCGAAGAAGGTAGGACTTCAGGCAATATGGCCCGAGGAACGCCGAATATTTTAAGGAGTTCATCATCCCACTGCAGGGTCTTAATATTGAAAAGCAATGTACGCGATGCGTTGGTAACATCCGTAAGGTGTTTCCCGGTCAGCTTAAAAATTAGCCAGGAATCGATGGTGCCAAAACAAAGCTCCCCTGCTTCAGCCCGGCTTTTTAAGCCCGGTATTTCCTGGAAGAGCCACATCAATTTGCTGGCCGAAAAATAGGGGTCCAAAACAAGGCCTGTTTTTTCACGGATCATATCCGAATGACCCAGAGCTTTGAGTTCCCGGCAAATATCGGCGCTCCGCCTGCATTGCCAAACAATTGCATTGTAGACCGGTTTTCCTGTTTTTCTTTCCCATAACAGGGTTGTTTCCCGTTGGTTTGTAATACCGATGGCTGCAATCTGATCCGCCGTAATTTGGGCCTGGGCGACCGCCTCCGTAGCTGCCTCGTACTGGGTTTTCCAGATTTCCTCTGGATCATGCTCCACCCATCCCCCTTGAGGATATATTTGGCGGAATGGCTTTTGGGAAAGGGCAATAACAGCCCCTGAGTGGTTAAACAGTATTGCCCGGGATGTAGTGGTTCCCTGGTCCAGGGCAAGAATATATTGCTGCGTAGCGGCCATAGGGTTTACCTCCAGCCATCAGTATACCATCGATTGCACAAAACCTGTGGTAAAAAAGTACTGGATAAAACCCCTTACAATAGATACAATGCTCCCAATGAGCGTCCTGGATCTGCAGACAGAATTACTACAAACAGAATATCCATTTCTTTCTTCCGATCATGATCCGGATATTGAACGTTATTATGATCTGCGTGCCCTCGGTCGTTCATCCGATGCGCTGGTGCTGTACCAAAGCCGGCTTGTCCCCCGATATCCCGATGATCAATTCAGAACCGAAATACTGCGGGCCTATCGAACCCGTTCGCCCCGCTATACAGCATTGCTCAAGCAAGCCTACCTGGCTTTAGGCCAAAGGGTTCTGGAACGTACCAAGAAGCTCATCAAATATATTGCTGTAAAGGCTGATTCATTTGATGAGACCGATGTGTACTCTACTATTAAAACAGCAGACGCAATTTTAGCTTTGCTGCCCCGGGAACGTTTTGAGGCCGTCATGGCTATGGAACGGCTCCATCGCTATGCGCAGCGTTTGCATTATTGCGAAAAATCTATGGCCAAGGCGGAAGCCCTTATCCGTGCCTACGTTACCGAATCGCTCTCGATTGTAGAAGAGGAACGGCAGCGCCGCAAAGCGTTGCAGGAACAAGCCCAGGCAGAAGAGCGCAGGCGGCTTGTTGCCCAGGATAAGGCAGAACTGCTTAAGCAGCGGAGCCTTGCGGAAAAACAAAGACATCAGCGGGAACTGCAGGAAGCTAAGCAGCAGGGGGCGCTCGGAAAGCATCGTGCTGAGTCGCCGCCGCCGCAGGTACATATTGATTTGAATGCGATCCGTTTTTCCGCCGCCGATATAGCCCGGATACAAATACCTCCCACGCTGAGCCGTATTGAAGATAAAACCCTTGCTTTTTGTTTTAAGTACTGGAATTTGGTGCATGATTCGGCCTTTGAGCGAATCCTCTTTCTCTATTCCCGAAAATATAAAACCAAGCATTACGAGGTTTTTTCTGCCATACAACGGGGGCGCCTGGGGGGTAAACGGGACGAAGAAATCCTTTCCTCAGTCATGAGCATTCTGATAACGGGGTACTACTATTCTATTCAGGGTGACCGCTATCTGCAGCAGCAGTGGGCTTTGTTAAAAGCAAAACTGGAAGGTAATGAAAAAGCCGGTCCTGAAATCGCCAAAAGAAGGACACCCCCCAGGCGCCGAACACGTACAAGTAACGCCGGGGGCAGTCGTACCGCCGGGATCGGCGGCACCGCCAGGGGCGGCAGTATTGCCGCTAGCGGTACTGCCGGGGGCAATGCGAGGAGTGCCGGCAGGCTTACAGCCCAGCCTCGGCTCACCGGCGTACTAAACGCCAGCGAGACTCACAATAAATCTGTAAGCGCTGCGGTCGTTCAAGAAAAAGCAAAGCATGTTTCAGATCTGAACAAACAGAAAAAGTCTGGGTCTTCTGGGGAATCAAAATTACGGGAAAATCCGGTTCGGCGGAATTCTGTTTCTGAACGGCTTATGCATCTATCCGGCCGATCCTATGATGTCTACCAGGATCTTTTTATGACCCATGTCCGCAGTGCCATACGCCGGGTTCTTGGAAAAGGGCGGGGTATCTTTTTCTCTCTTCCCCAGGAAGCAGAAGATCTGGTCTATGATTTCTTAAAACGCAATTACAGCAACCCCTATATGAATTGGGAGCAGAGCCAGGAACGGAAACAGCTTGAACAGCTTGGATTTTCCATACCGGCCATAGAACCCATTATTGATGAATGTTACCGCCTTATGGGTAAGAATTAAACCGGTAGCTTATGTACACCTTACATGGGAATGCGGCCGCGGAAACTGCGTGACAGGGTAAGCCGGTCCGCATATTCCAAATCGCCGCCAACTGGGAGCCCTGAAGCAAGCCGTGAAACCGTAACCCCCGTATCTTTTAGAATTTTATGGAGATATAGGGCCGTGGTATCTCCTTCTACGGTCGGGTTTAAGGCAAGAATAACCTCGCTAATGCCGTTTCGCCGTATGCGGTTAAGTAATTGGCCGATAGCGAGTTTCTCTGGGCCTATACCCTCCAAGGGTGCGATAAGCCCTCCGAGCACATGATAGCGGCCGCGGAATTCGCGGCCCTCTTCGATCACCCGTACATCCTGGGCCCGCTCTACCACGCATAAAAGCTGGGTATCCCGGCTGGGATCACTGCAAATGGCACAGGGATCTGTTTCGGTAAAACTGCCGCAGACCGAACAACGGTGAATTCGTTCGTGAAGCTGCTGCAGTTCCTCAGCCAGCTGCTGAGCATAGGTCGGGTCTGCATCCAAAATATAATACGCAAGCCGCCCTGCAGTCTTTTTCCCAATACCGGGCAGCTTGGTTAAATGGCCCACCAGCCGGTCAAGGGCATTCATTAGAACCCCAGCATCCCCGGGTTAATACCCAGCCCGCCAGCCATGGCTCCAAATTCGCTTTGCAGTCTTTCTTTAACCTTGTCCATCGCATCTGTAAAAGCGGCTTTTATAAGATCCTGAAGGAGCGGAATGTCTTCGCTGTTTACTGCTTCCGGGGCTATCCGGACTGCGAGCACTTCCATTCTGCCGTTCATATCGACCTGTGCCATACCGCCCCCGGCAGAACCGGTTACCACAATCGAACCGATCCGTTCCTGCATAGAGGCCATCTGTTCCTGGATTTTCTGTGCATTTTTA
Source organism: Gracilinema caldarium (assembly GCF_029265695.1). Lineage (GTDB taxonomy): Bacteria > Spirochaetota > Spirochaetia > Treponematales > Breznakiellaceae > Gracilinema > Gracilinema caldarium_A. The sequence goes on from NZ_JAJUHW010000066.1 coordinate 7,823, forward strand.
AGGATATCAAAGGGATTAATGTTCATGTTATAAACTCCTGTTGCTTATTTTATGCGTACGATGGTACCGCGGAACAGTTTGCGAACCAGTTCCACTTCGGCAGGGACTTGGTTTTCATCACCCTGCACTCCCGCCGATGTTTCTTTGGATACCATCAATTGTATATCAATCTGAAGATTCGTATATCCCATTCGGTGTAAAGCGCCGCTAATACTGTGCTTTTCCTTTTTCAGCAAATCTCCTGTTAAAGAGTCTCTGGCTGGGATGATAAGCTGCGGATCTAATCCCTCCTGGGTTTCCAATTTCCAATCCGCAGTTTTTTCGAGCCCCGATGCGAGCATTCCCCGCTCCTTTTTTAGCTGTCCTATCAGTTCTCGTCGGATTTCTTCGAGTTGACCCGCTTCCAAAGGCCGGGCTGTTTTCTGCTGATTGAGGGGACCATTCTCCTTTTCCTCAAGCCCATGGCGGGAAATTGGCGGTGTCTGCTTTTTGTCTTGTTGCTGAGGTTCCTCTTTCTTCTGCTCATTCGCCTTAGCCGCTAAAAACTGCTTAAATCCTTCGGTCAGAGACTGCCCAGATCCTTCTTCAGCAAGGTTTTTTTTTATCTGTGGCTCCGGTGCCTCCCGAACTGCAGCAGCTGGGGCAATCTTGGCTGCTGCAGGTTGAGGGGAGACACCATTATGAGGGTTTAGCAGGTTACTCCTGAGGTTTTCCACCATGTCTTTAAGTTCTGCCGTTGCTATCCATCGCTTGAGCCAGCATAATTTAGAAATCGCAGCCTCAAGCTCAAAACGGGGCGACAGGGAATACCGAATATCCCGATACACTCCCAGGAGTATGCTCAAGGCCTGTTCGATCTGAGGTGCCGATAAGGATTCTACTACTGTTGATGAAAACCGCTCGGCGCTGTAGCCTAAAAGTGCTTCCCGTCTGATACCCTGTTTAAGGAGCAAGATGCTTCTAAAATATTCTGCCATATCGATAACAAGCTGTTCTATGGAAACCCCCTGTTCAAGAATGGCATCCAACTGAAGAAGCGCTTCGGCGGCTTTCTCCTGTACGCAGGATTCCGCCAAGCTGTTTATGGCATCAAGCCCCACAAGGCCGAGCTTTTCCCTGATAAGCTCTGTCCGAATGTGTCCATCCGAAAAGGCCACTACCTGATCAAAAAGAGTGTATGCGTCTCGGAGGCTGCCGGTAGATTCCTTTGCAATCCAGAAGAGGGCTTCATCTTCCGCAGTAATATTCATTTCCCGGCATGCATCGGCGAGGATATTTTTAATAGTATCGATGGGGATGAGCCTAAAGGCAAACTGCTGGCACCGGCTTTTAATCGTAGCAGGAACCTTGTGAAGTTCCGTAGTGGCAAAAATAAAGACGATATAGGGCGGCGGTTCTTCAATCGTTTTAAGCAGGGCGTTAAATGCGCTGTTCGAGAGCATGTGCACTTCGTCGATAATGTAAACCTTGTATCGGCCTGAATTGGGCGGAAAGAGCACCTCGTCCTTGATCTGCCGGACATCGTTAACGCTGGTATTGCTGGCTCCGTCTATTTCAATAACATCAAGACTGGCGCCGCGGGCGATTTCAATACAGTTTGTACATACTCCGCAGGGAGTGGCGGTAGGGCCCTTTTCACAGTTCAAGGATCGGGCGAGAATTCGGGCCGCACTGGTTTTACCGCAGCCCCGGGGTCCGGAAAACAGGTAGGCATGGGCAATGCGTCCTGTCTCAATAGAACTCTTGAGGGTTGCAACGACGAATTCCTGGCCCGCCATTTCGTCAAACGTTTTTGGTCGTCTTCTTGTAGCGGTTACTTCATAAGCCATAGCGGTTAGTATACATGGAAAGGGGGCGAAAAAAAACCCCGCCGCCAGGATGGTCACGGCGCAAAAAGCAACTGCTTACCGTTGCTTCCTTCCGGACCTGGCGGGGTTGGGCAGCGCTTTTTCGCATGATTCCTGATGACGGGGAATACGGAGAGAGAGGGATTTGAACCCTCGGTACCCTTTAGGGGTACACACGACTTCCAATCGTGCACCTTCGGCCGCTCGGTCATCTCTCCAAGTAGACATTCATAAAATTTTTACATTCATGCACCGTTATATGCCCAAGGCATTCAACGTTACATTCCAGCGGAGAGAGAGGAATTCGGTCTGCCGCCCCGTACATCCTGTACGCGGCTTCCAATCCGCCTCCGCCTTCTGCCGGCAGCATCCTGCTGCCTTTTCCTCCCGTTGGTCGGCGAAGGCGTATAAGGCGCTAGTTGCGCCTTATTATTCGAACCCCTCGCTTTCATCTCCAACGTTACATTCTAGCGGAGAGAGAGGGATTCGAACCCTCGGAACCCTTACGAGTTCAACGGTTTTCGAGACCGTCCGATTCAACCGCTCTCGCATCTCTCCAATAAGCCTGAGGCTGAGAGGATTCGAACC
>NZ_JAJUHW010000009.1 GCF_029265695.1 Gracilinema caldarium
GGTAATACCCTTCTTTATGGGGACCTTTTACGCGTTTACCAACTGGTCAAGTTCTGCAAAACTTGACGGTGGATTCCGTATTGTCGGTTTTGAGAATTTTATTAAAAGTTTTCAGGATCCATCCTTCCTATATGCCTTTGGTATAACCTTTGTGTATACCATTTTGAATATGCTGTTCATCAATTTGGTCGCCTTCTCTTTAGCCTTGCTTGTCACAAGCGAGCTGCGGTTTAAACACCTGTACCGGGTTGGTTTTTTTGTACCGAATCTTATCGGCGGTCTTATTCTTGGCTATATCTGGCAGTTTATATTTAATAACGCAATCCCTTCTCTGGGGTCTCTGATTCCTTCGCTCAAATTTCTTGCAGATCCTAATAACTTAATGCTCGGAAAAAATACATCGGCCCTCATTGCCATGGTCATCGTAGGGACCTGGCAATATGCAGGGTACATAATGATGATATATATCGCGGCTATCGAAAACGTTCCTCAGGAACTGCATGAGGCTGCAAAGATAGATGGTGCTACGCCATGGATGAGGCTCAAGGCAATCACCATTCCTATGGCGGCTCAGGCCTTCACGGTGACCATGTTCCTCACTTTGGTTAACTCTTTTAAACAATTTGATGTGAATGTTTCGCTCACCTCTGGCGGCCCTTCTACCATGCTGTTCGGGAAACCAATTCTGGGAACTGAACTTATCGCCCTTAATATTTACAATACGGCCTTTATTTCTAACAACCTTGCCCAGGGCCAGGCCCGGGCTGTGGTGTTCTTCCTGGTACTGGCAATCATTTCGATTATCCAGGTGTATGTGAATAAAAAGAAGGAAATTGAATTATGAACAACCGAAGAATTGGAATATTTATTGCCGAACTCATAACGGCGGTTGCCTTTATACTCTTCATGTTTCCCTTTAATCTCGTAATTATCAACTCGGCCAAGACCGCCTTTGAGGTAACCCAGTATCCCCTTGCATGGCCAGACCGTTGGGGAAATCTGATCGACAATATTGTAAAAATATGGACCAGCGAAGCGGTGCGCTACCCCAGTTCTCTGGTAGCTTCTGCAATTGTTACAGCCCTATCACTGGTGCTCATCAATCTGCTCTCTGCTCAAGCTGGTTGGGTCCTCGTTCGTACTAAAAACCTCGTCAGTAACATTATCTTTTTTATCTTTGTAGCAGCTATGGTTATTCCGTTCCAGATAGTTATGTTCCCCCTTTTAAGCTGGTTCAGGATGACAACGGTGGCGACGGGTATTCCGCTTTTACGGACCTATCAGGGTATTGTGCTTGCCTATATTGGGTTCGGGGCGTCCCTGTCCATCTTTATGTTTCATGGGTTTATTAAGAGTATTCCACTGGAACTCGAAGAGGCTGCAACTATTGATGGGTGTCACCGGGCTCAGATTTTCTATGAAATTATTTTCCCGATTTTAACCCCCATTCAGGCAACCGTGCTGGTGCTTAATGGTATATGGATCTGGAACGACTACCTGTTGCCCCTTTTGGTTCTTGGCAAAGGGAACGCTATTATGACCCTGCCTTTGGCGGTCTCCAACTTTGCAGGGGCCTTCGTAAAACAATGGGACCTGATTCTTACTGCAATTTTGCTTGCCATGATTCCGGTCATTGTTTTCTTCCTTTTTGCCCAGAAGTACATAGTAAAAGGAATGGTCGCTGGTTCTATAAAATAGCGGAGACAGGAAGTTTAAAATGGAAAAATTATGGAAGGCCCTCTTTCTCCAGTGCCAGGAGCGGTGGGCCAGCCGTGGTTTAACAAGCCAGGCTGGCTGGGCTGAATTTAACGAACGGCTGGAAAAGGAATTTCAACGTTTTGCTGAACTATTGTGGCGCCTCTATGGGTCCCGGCCAGATTTTGCCTATCAAGTAGAGACCATTATTGCAAATCTGTTCTTCGCCTATCAAAGCAGGAGCGACTATCTTAAAGAAAGGGACCGCCAATTTCCCCCAGAATCGGGCTGGTTCCTTTCCCAGGAACAGGTTGGAGCGGTGGCCTATGTGGACCGCTTTGCGGGCACCTTTGCTGGTCTCCGAGATCGGCTCCCCTACTTAAAGGAACTGGGCATTACCTACCTGCACCTCATGCCTTTTTTCCGGGCTCCCCAGCCGGAAAATGACGGGGGCTATGCGGTATCGAGTTATCGGGAGACCGATCCGAAGCTTGGTACCATGGAAGAGCTTTCCAAACTGGCCAGGGACTTTTCCGAAGAGGGGATTGCCCTGGTAGCAGACTTTATCTTTAACCACACCTCGGACGAACACGAATGGGCTCAGAGGGCTAAAGCGGGGGATAAAAAATACCAGGACTTTTATTGGCTTTTTTCTGACTATGGCGAAGCCCAAAAATACCAGGCATATCTCCGGGACATTTTCCCCGAAGTCCGCCGTGGGTCCTTTACCTTTAATGAAGAGCTGCAGAAATGGGTATGGACTACCTTTCATTCTTACCAGTGGGACCTTAATTACCGAAACCCTGAGGTCTTTAACGCCATGGTTCAGGAGATGCTCTTTCTCGCTAATGCGGGTATCTCCATCTTGAGGCTCGACGCCGTTGCCTTTACCTGGAAAAAGGAGGGCACCAATTGTGAAAACCTCGATGAGGCTCATGTGCTTATAAAAGCCTTTCAGGCGGCGAGCCGGCTTGCAGCCCCTTCGCTTTTGTTTAAATCGGAAGCAATTGTACATCCCGATGATATAGAAAAATATATTGATTTACGGGAGTGCCAGATATCCTACAACCCGCTTCTTATGGCAGAATTGTGGGAAGCCTCGGCTACCAAAGAGGTCCGCCTCCTGGCCCATTCACTCAGGAAGCGGCACCATCTGCCCCAGGGCTGCGCCTGGGTCAACTACGTACGCTGCCATGATGACATTGGCTGGACCTTTGCCGACGAAGATGCGGCAGAACTGGGTATTAAAGGCAAGGATCACCGAGATTTCTTAAATGCCTTTTATATGGGCGAATTCCCCTGTTCATTTAGCAGAGGAGTGAGCTTTCAATATAATCCCAGCACGGGGGACCGCAGGATCTGCGGTACTGCCGCATCACTTGCTGGCATAGAACAGGCCATGGATGAGGGGACTGGAAAAGATCTGGATCGGGCCATTCGGAGACTGGTGTTACTCTATGGCATTGCATTTGCCGCAGGGGGTATACCGCTTATTTACCTCAGCGACGAGGTTGCTGCGCTGAACCGCTACGAGTATGCGGAGGATCCCGCACAGGCAAAGGACAGCCGCTGGGTCCATCGGCCTCTGTGGTCGGAGGATGCCTTTAAGAAACGCCATGATCTTTCAACCGTAGAAGGCCGGGTCTTCACCGCCATGCAGCGGCTTGCCTCCCAGCGGAAAGCTTATCCCGTGTTTGGCACCCAGAGCCTTTCGGTGGCCGATTCAGGCCATCCTTCGGTACTGGTGTTTCATAAACAGGCCCCGGGACAGTTTCTTACGGTTATTGGTAACTTTGCTGAAGAGCCGGTAATACTGAGTTCAGAACGGATAAACAACCTGCTTGCGGCTCGAAATGGCCAGGATCTTTTGTCAGAACGGCTTATCTTAGCCCAGGAAGCACTTGAACTTAAGGCCTGTGAACTGCTATGGATACTGAATCATGAATAAACAATCCAGGCGCATTACCATAAAGGATATTGCCGAAAAGGCGCAGGTTTCCAAAGCTACCGTATCCTTTGCATTTAATGCGCCTTGGAAAATTTCTGAAGAAACCCGAGCCCGGGTCATGCAGGTCGCGGAAGAGCTGGACTTTATTCCCGATCCCCTTGCAAGAACGCTGGCCACAAAACGGGTTGGCTCTATTGGGCTGCTCCTTCCGGATCCTATTCAGGAAGCCTTTAAGAACCCCTATATGTTCGAAGTACTCCAGGGTATCGGTACGGTCTGTCATGGAGAGGATCTCTCCCTCACCATATTGCCCCCCGTTAAGGGGCTCCTCTCCCATACGGTCCGTACCGCATTGGTAGACGGTATCATTACTATCGGGATTGAGCCCGATAACGAAATACTATCTCTTATCAGAAAGCGGCAAATACCCTTTGTAACCGTAGACGGCGCAGGGCTTGTCGGTTCGGTGAATGTAGGCATCGATGATGAGGCTGCTGCTTTTGAGCTTATGTCCTATGTTCTAGAAATGGGACACCGGGATATCAGCATTATCAGTCTTAAAAACCTGCACCAGGTCTTAATCGATTCCCCCGACGGCATACGTTCCCGAATTATCGAGCTCCGGCTGCAGGGTGTGTACCGTGCCCTTGCTGAACGGGGAATCCCGAAGCAATCGGGACAAATACGGGTGTATCCCGTGGATGCCAGCGTGGAATCCACCGTTGAAGCGGTGACTCCTCTTTTGTCCGAAGCAAATCGTCCCACGGCGATTGTATGCTTAAGCGATGTGGCTGCCCTGGGTGTCTATCAGGTCTGCCACGATCTTCATCTTTCTATTCCAAAGGATATATCCGTCGCTGGTTTTGACGGCATATTCTTCGGAAAGCTTCTTGAACCGGCCCTGACCACCCTAAGCCAGCCCGGATATGAAAAAGGGCAGGCTGCCGCGTCCCTGGTGGTTAACCTTATGCGGGGGCTGTCTGGACAAGACCTGGTCTTGCCGGTTGAGCTCCAAATAGGCGCTTCGGTAGCCCCTGTATCGCTTGATTAAAGCTCCCATTTTGCCGATATCTGTAGTGAAATGACTCAACTACTTAAGATTTTTGCTTTTTGCGTCCTTATACTCTGCGTCTCTATTACTCCCCTTGTTCATGCCGCAGCCTATAGCGCAGAAGACCGCCCCTATTCACGGATCAGCGACGATGCAGCCCTCAGGCGCAGCCTTATAGAATCCTATTTCACTCTTCCGGTTTCACAGCTGCTTAAAAAGCAGTCAGCCCGATTTACCTTGGATACGGGAGAACTGGTAGAAGTCCGGATAGAGAAGGGGGTCTCCGATGTCCTCGTTGTCCTTGCCCGCGAGCGGCAGGGGCTCTACCCCGGCTGGGTGCAAGGTTCCTGGATCCTCTACCGAAGCCTGAATGACGGATCCCCTAAAAAAATCCGCATTTATTTACGGTCCGATCCCTATGTGTATGTAGAATTCCGTCCTGCCGGATCCAATAAAAGTGTTTTTGATGTGGTAGCCTACAGTGGTTATGTGGTTTATTCCCGGCCGGTTCCTTTGGCTTTTCAGAACCTTTATTCGTCTTCAACAAACCAGGTGCTCACAGCCCTGGGCAATGTATTTCCAAAAGAGTATTTTGATGTGGATCCCCGGATGTACGGGGACTTGCGTTTTTTTATTTCCCGTCTTAAAGCTTCTGTTCCCGCCTTATCCTATGCGGATGACGGCGCTTTGGACGAACAGGGCCGGCCGGTGTATATAGCCAGTTTGATGAACCAAAAGCAGCCCTGGGGCTTAAATTGCTCTGGTTTTGCAAAATGGGTTGTCGATGGACTCGTACGGCCCATGACCGGAACCAGCCTCCCCATAGAGCCGCTTAAAACACCTATTGGCAACCGAGGTTCCAGTTTTACCGAACCGGTGGAAAGTAAACTGGATCCCTTTTTTGGCCTTGATTGGACACGAAATCTTGCCCTGGCGGTAAACCGTATACTGCGATCCCCCAGTTATACATCCTTGGATGAAATAGACATCGTCGATGTGCCGGTTTCTCAGCTTATCGTAAAAAGGGATAATAAAAGTCAAATTATTTCTTTCCCTGCATATATGAAGAACGCCGGTTTTAATATAGAAGGGCTTCCCTCAATAATGTATAGTCTTGCGGTTCGTTATCCCTCATGGTTCTATCTTGTGTCTGTAAATACCGATAAAGCTGCGGTACTCAGACAATATCCAACAAATGCACCGCTTCCCTTTAGTGCAGGATCAGGGATACGCCGCCATTTTCATGTGGCAGTCCTCATTCCCTATTTTACCGAAGACGGGGTTTTTAAGGTCAGTGTCTTTGAGAGTGCAGCAGAGACGTCTTTCGATGCCTTTGTACGCCGTTATCCAGGATACCAGGTTCATTTAGTCCGCATCCCCTTCCAAGGTACCTTCGATCCTCCAGCAGTAAATTAGCTCACTTTGTAACTTTTTGGTGGGCGAGATATTGTTAATGTATATGAAAGCATACGATAGACCTATTGTCGTTTTATTGGCAGCCCTTTTATTTCTGATAAACGGCAGCCTTTATGCACAAAATTCCGACAGGGATTTATTTCTGGACGCGGAAGCCCGGTTCCAAAGTGGCAACTACGCTCTTGCTCTTGAACAATATGAGGAACTGATCCGTAAATGGCCCCAATCTTCTTATAATGCGGATGCACGGTTTAGAAAGGCAGTGATCCTTTACCGGATGGGGAAGACCCAAGAAGCATATCTTGCCTTTGAAACCATTGAACGCCGCTACCGATCTACCAAATTTCTTGATTATATACCTTTCTGGAAAGCACTTATTGAATATGACAGGGGTGATTACCGCAAAGCTTTCCAACGGCTGTCCGCTTTATCTAATAAAAAACTTGATGAATGGACGGCTCAACAGGTATTGCTTTACAAGGGAAAGTCTGCCCTCGCATTGGAAGACACTGACCAGGCTTTACAGGCCTTCGAATCCCTCTACCAGGAATTGGCACGGGTTCCCCTCCAGGCAGAAACTCAAGGGGCGGTGCTTATCTACCTTTCAGACCTATACAGCCGGCTAGGAAAACAAAAGGAGCAGAGTCAGCTCTGGGAGTCCCTTTCCAAAGACGCGTTACGGCAGGATATTCGGGAGCCGCTCGCCCTTCGCGCTGCAGAAGCCTACCTGGCACTCCAGAACAATGATAAGGCTCTTCCCCTTTTGGAAAGTCTCAGCACGTCGTCTAACCGCGAAATTGCCGGCAAGGCACTGCAGTATTTACTCAGCTACGAACAAAAAAGGGAAAATGATGCGGGGGTTGCTTCGGTCATCATTAAGGCGGAAAACCTCCTCCGAACCGATCCCCAAGCGCTGGCTTCCTTTTGGACAAAAGTAGGATCGGCTACTTTTTACGAAGGAAAACTGGAATTAGCCCGCTCATACCTGCTGAGAGCTCAGGTCATATTGGGTACCCGTGATATAGACCAGGATGTTCCCATATATCTGGCGGAAATAAGCTGGCGCCAAGGGGATGCTCAACAGGCTCTTAAAACGCTGTTGGATGCGGAACCTTTTATCAAGGGCGACAAGGCCCTGCTTCTGAGCAGGCTCCAGTGGTATGCCCTGCAGGGAGAGGATTGGGATAATGCGGTACTGTACGGGCAAACGGCACTGGTACAGGCTGAGCGGGAAAAACGGGATGACATAGCCGCTATGGTACGGGCTTATATTGCTTATGGTTTGTACCGGAAAGGCCAGTTTACAGAAGCCCTGGAAACTCTCGGTACCGATACGGTTCCTCCGGGCCCGAAGGACCTGGCAAAACGGCTCCAGAGCAGGCTGCTGCAGAAAACGGGTCAACCCCTTGCATCCCTGGAAAGTTATAATGTGCTTTTACAACAGGTGCCCAATAATCCTGAATTGGCGATTGAACGGATGAGCCTCCTTTTTGAAAAGGCCCAATATACGCAGGTTCTATCTTCAAGCCAGGAAATCGAATCAAAAACTGATCTATCGAAACTGAGCGTTCCCTACCGCTTTGGTTTTATGTATATGAAAGGGATTGCCATGGCGCAGACTGCAAGCGCTCCTGAGGCCTACCGGGCCGCTGCGGAGCTGCTTGCTCGGGCCAGTGAGCTTGCCCCAGCGGGCGAAAGCGCCCTGCCCTGGGCAATGTATTATAGTGCTTGGGCTTTGTACCGTGCAGGGCGCTTTGCCGAAGCTGCCGCGCAGTTTAACTCTCTTGTGAGCCGTTTCCCGGCCCATGGCCAGACCTACGCTGCAGCCTACCTAGGCGCCTGGAGTTATGCCCGGCTGGGGCAATACGCCAATGGGGCCAGGCTGGCCCAACGGGCAGCTGAATTAAACACTGCTCCCGACGCAGCGGCCCGGGCCCGGTATTTAGAAGGCCTGTTGCGGAGCCTGTCCGGAGACTGGTCTGGGGCCCTGAAAGCCATGGATCAGGCTGGAACAGCCCATCTATCCTATGCCGCACGGGCAGCCTTTGAAAAGGGAAACATTTATTTCCGTATGGGGAATATTCGCGAAGCCGATGCAGCTTTTGCTCTAGTGCAGCGCAATTTTGGCCAGGACCCCCTGGCTGAAGAAGCGGCTTACCGCCGGGGAGAGCTTTATTACGGTGCCAAACAGTGGAAAGAAGCCTTGGATAGGTTTGATGCCTACCGCAATACCTACCCCCGGGGTGCTAAGGTCGACGGGGCCCTGTATTTCAGTGGATCTATTCAGCAGGAACTAGACCAGCCGGATAGAGCCATACTGCTATGGGAACGCCTTTTGCGGGAATATTCCGCCAGTTCCTTTAGGCTCCCTGCGATGATTGCTCTGGAAAAAGCCTATTGGACAAAAAAGGACTGGGAAAGCGCCCTGCGGATTGCAACAAATGCCATTGTGGAGTTCGGCGAAGCGGCAAAGTCCTCCGGCCTTGAAGAAGAAGTAGCTATGCTGCGTTACCTCATTGCCGGAATGAGTGAGAAGGCTGCCCGGCTTCAAGTCCAGCTTGTTAAACAGCAGGGAGTAAGTACTCCTGGGGGCCGAAAAACAGCCCTCGAGCTTGCGCGGTACTATATTCTTGAAACCTCTCAGCGGGAAGCCGGAACTGTTCTGGCGGATCAAATAATTGCATACCGGGGAGAAGACCCTGGTTCCGCATCTGAGGCTTACTATCTTAAAGGTGAATATTTTGGCCTCCTAGAAGCCTGGGATAAGGCTCTCGCTGCGTACTTAGAGGCGGTAGAGCTTGCAGCAACACTCAAGCCAGAACAGATACGAAGCGGGCAAATCCGGCAGGACTTAATCCCCGAGTCTCTCTTTAAAGCCGCCCGCAGCACCCAGAGGCTTGGCAGGACTGAAGATGTCCGACAGCTTGTTGCAACCCTTACCAAGCAGTATCCGGCCTCTCCCTGGACGCGTCAGGCAGAGCGGCTTTTGGAGGCTAATCGATGAAACGAATCATAGCTATATCTATCATTGTACTCTTTTTTAGTCCCCTCATGTTACTGGCCCAGCAAACAGAACAGGGCTCGCTTACGCTGCCGGATGTCGCCGAAGATGTCAGGGCTGTGGAAAACACCCCGGTGGCCGTCCCTGTACCGGATTTGCTCCCTATTCCTGTACCCGCTGCGGCTCCGCCGCTCCCCACGGAACAACCCATAACGATTCCCGAATCTGCCCTTTCCACCGCAGGCGCCCTTGATGCTCGTTCCCGGCAGCTATCCGATGACGCCTTTGGCAAAGCCATGGGGGAGGCCATGGTCGGTGCCTTTTTGTGGGACGGTGTTACCGCCCATCTTTCATTGTACAGGCCGGGAAGCGATCCTTCTTTCAGTATTATTTTTTCCCATGAAACCCAGGACGGTTTTGCCTTTCATGAGCCTGGCTCTGGTTTTTCTCTGCGGAAAACCTCTTTACAGGGCAATTTCCGCGGAGGCAAGGACAATGCTCCGCGCTGGTCCATAAGCGCTGCCTTTGCTGACCAATTCAACGGTTTGCAGGGACAAAGTCAGGACTTTTCTGGCATTTCCCACCGGTATCTTTCCTTTATTCCGGCCCTTCGTTTTCCCCTGGGTGCCTTTACGGTCTATTCCGAGCTAGAAGGTTCCAGCGCAGCCCTGTCTCTAGAGAGGGGCCAGAGTACGGTCAGCACCGATGTCCGCGCCCAGGAACTGGGAATACAGCCTTCTCTCGGCATTGAATGGGCTGGAAAGGTTATGAAGTTTAGCCTCGAAGGCCTTTATATCTTTTACGGGCTTATCAATAATCCATCCTCCGTAGCGGTTTCCGACAGGCTGGTGCAGCAAGGAGAACTCAGACTTGCATCGAGCTTTGACATCTCTCCTGCTTTCCAGACCGGGGCATCCCTTGGTATTGGCACCAATAGTTCCCTTTTGTGGTATGTGCCTTTTTCCGTCTGGTTTGATGCGGGCCTTGGGGATGTACTCTCTGTGTCAGCAAAAGGCGGGCTAGAATCGGAGACCAGGTCCCTGCGGGAATTGTGGACCCTTAATCCTTATACGGATATAGGCCCGGTACAAACAGCGGACACCCACTGGTTTGCCGGAGGGGTCATCAATCTGTATCCCTGGAAGGCTATTACCTTGCGTTTTTCCGCTGATTGGAAGTCCAGTTTTGGAGGGACAGGGCGGATATGGCCGCAGGAAGCTGCAGCAAGTGGCACGAGAGGCCTTTTTAGTTATGAAACCCGTTCATATAACTTGTTTAACACCAGTATCGAAGCACGGCACACGGGGCAGCAGGTAAACGCTGCGGTGGGACTCGCTTCCCAGTGGCTGGACAAATGGGACAAGCGGTCACAGGCATTTTATACTTCCCTTGAATATCATGATACCAATAACCGTTTCGGGGCAGCCGGATCTGCTCGCTTAGCCTTTGATGCTGCAGGTATAGATATTCCGACTTTAGATATGAGCGCCTATTTGCATCTTGGAAACGGAATCAGGCTCAATGCGGATGCCCAGGATATCTTTATGGCCTTTCGGGGACCGCAGGGCAGGATGATGTGGGAGCCCTATCTGGAAACAGGATTCCAGGCTGGGCTGCGCCTCCAATTTACACTATAAGAGGTAAGAGTGATGCTGGACTTGTTTGTAAAAGGCGGACCTGTTATGTATGTTATCGCCCTCTGTGCCATGGGGGCGACTGTTATCATCGTCGAGCGTTTTCTCTTTTTTGCCTCCTTGGCAAAAAAACAGAAGGAACTATTGCCTAGACTGAGGCAGCTTCTTAAGGCCGGACAGTTTGAGCAGGCTGAGGCTCTCTGCAAATCTACTGATGCACCGCTGGCGCATCTTGCTGGCGCAGGCCTTGAACATCGCAGTCTTGATGAACTTTCCATTAAAGAAGCGGTTCTAAATGCTGCAAACCGTCAGGTGCCCCGGGTGGAGCGGTACATCAGCGCCCTGGGAACTATTGCAAATATATCTACCCTGCTGGGTCTGCTCGGAACCGTTTCCGGCAATATCCGGGCCTTTGGCGTCCTTGCTGCATCGGGCGCCATGGGGAACCCGGCCCTTCTGGCTGGCGCGATTGCAGAGGCCCTCATTACTACCGCTGCGGGTCTTATCGTATCTATTCCGGCCACGGTGTTTTACAATTATTTTGTCAGCAAGGCAAATAGCATTATTGTGGATCTGGAAAGCACCGTCGGGGACCTGGTGCTGCTGTTGGTTGCTCGAAACGAGGGGAAATAGCCATGCAGTTTAAACGGCGGCTCAAGTCCAGATCGGTCGTTGACCTCGTTCCCATGATCGATGTGGTATTTCAGCTGATACTCTTTTTCCTTGTTTCTACCACCTTTGCCATATTGCCCGGCATTACCCTGCAGCTGCCCGCTTCTAGTACCGCAGAACCCACCGCCATGACCCGGCTTACCGTGGCGGTTATCAATCGGGACGAGATTTACCTTAACAAGGATCGGGTAACCCTTAAAGAACTGGAGGAACGGCTTACGAGGCTTTCCGCAGCCGAGCGGGCGGAAATAAAAAGCGTTACCCTGGAGGCGGATCGGAGTATTTCCTACGGGCTTATCATTTCGGTGCTGGATGTGCTGCGGAAAAGCGGATTCCGGGGCATTAACCTGCATACCCTTGAGCAGTAAGCATTCCAGGACGGAATCATGACCTACGGAACAATAGAATACCGGGGAGATAAAAAACGCTTGGAACAGAGCCTTCTTATTTCATCCCTTTTTTGGCTCTTGTTTTTTGGCATTCTGGCTATTGTACCGATTCGTTCAACACCGCCTGCCGAACCGACCATGAATCCGGTCTATATTGAGCTCGCCGCTGCGAGAGAGCAGGAACCAGAACCGGTCCTAGAACCGGTGCGCGAGCCCTCAGAAGCAGCATCGCAAACATCGGCGTCCCAAACCGCGACATTGCAAGCTGCTACTGCCGCGGGGCCCCGGTCAGCAGTTACTCCTCAGGCAGCAGCACCTAAGGCTGCGCCCCAGGCAGCCGCGCCCACAGCTGCGGCGGCCGCCTCATCTGTATCTGGTCCTGCACCGCAAAGGTCTCCCGCTGCCCCCTCAAGGAGCAGTCCCTACCAGAGCCGGGGAGGTGAGGATCCTTTTGCGCCCCTTTCCGAAGCGGATCTTGCCGCAGCAACATCAGATAATCAACCTTTGCCCGCCGCGCCTTCCCAAAGTCCCTCTGCAAGTTCAAGAAGTAGCGCTGCGGAAAACCAAAAAAGCACTGCAGGCTCTACCGATTCTCTTTCGGGGCGTATACAGAATGTAAGCGACACACTGGCTTCCCGGTCTCCCGCAGCAGCCGGTTCTGGCGGGAGCCAGGAAAGTGCGGCAGCCAGTACCTCAGGGAGCAAAGGCCCTGTCGGTGCCTTTGATTTTGGTGACGGGCCCAGGAGAAGGCTCCTCTCAGCACCCCAGCCGACTATCCCCGCCCGGCTCTTAGAAGGTCAGCCTTCACTGATTGAAACAACCGTCCGGTTCCGTATAGATAAGGGCGGGGCTGTCATCGCTCTTTCTATTCAGTTTGATCCGCCCCTGCCTCTGGATATTGCAGAATACCTAAAAACCTATGTTTTTTCCCGCTGGATCTTCTCTTCTTCAAATTCTGATGGACAGGTAAGATTCAAATATAGTATAAATACACAGTGAGACAAGACTTAGACGCGGTTGCCTTCGATTTGGACGGCACCTTATATCCGAATTACCGCTTTTATATCCGTATTCTTCCCTTTATTATCCGGGAACACCGGCTTCTTAGGGCCATGGGCGCCGCCCGGGATACCCTCAGATCAGCTGCCCAAGAGGGCCGGTTTTACGATATCCAAGCGCGGATTATGGCGGATATTCTCAAAGATGATCCAGAGAAAATTTATACAAAAACAGAACAGCTCATCTACCGGGGCTGGGAACCCCTGTTTAAGAAGGTCCGTCTTTTTCCCCATGTTCACGAAACCTTAAGTGACTTTAAGTCTGAAGGCTTAAAGCTGGCGCTCCTCTCTGATTTCCCGCCCCTCAAAAAGCTTGAGTATCTAGGTCTTGCAGACTATTGGGATGTGGTGCTCTGTTCCGAAGAGACGGGGCGGCTCAAACCGGACCCGCTGCCATTCATGGCCCTTTCTCAGTCCCTTAAAACAGCGCCGCAGCGCATCCTGTATGTGGGAAACAGCGTTGAATATGATATAAAGGGGGCAAAAAACGCCGGATTCAAGACCGCGCTTATCAGAAACCCCTGGTCTCATATTCCCCGAAATATTCCCGAAGCAGATTTTATTTTCAAAGACTATCGCCAATTACGCCGTTATGTGTTAAGTTAGTAAGCAAATGATATTCACTGCAGGCAACCTTATAACCCTGGGCATTGTACTGATTGCCCTGGTATTATTCCGACAATTGGATAAAAATAATCGTTCCCTCGACAAGGTCCGTAAATACGGTGATAAGCTTAAAGAAGACCTGGCAGCCTTTGTTGCTGAACGGGAAGCGGCTGTCAAGGACTATGCGGTCGAACTGGATGTCCAGCAGAAGGCAGCTAAGGAGCTCCTTAAGCGGCTTGTTATCACAGAAGAGGACCTGGCGGCCAAGGCAGCGGCGGTCACTAAAATTGATGAACGAATCTCGGCCTATGACGCATCTTTGGAAGAATTGATGCGCATGACCGCCCTGGTACAGGAAAACCTTAACCGGATAAAAGAAGAGTCTCCCTTTACCGAGACGGTCCTGAAACGTGTTGTGGAGGCTAAAAACCAGCTGCAGGGGCTGGAGAAGCATCTGTCGGATATAGAAACGACCTTTGAGCGTCAAAATGCCCAGGCTTTGGAACGGGCAGAAGAAGAGGTGCTCGCTGCCATTCGTTCTACCGTTTCGGATCTGCAGGCAACTGCAGAGACCATAGAACGGAGGGTAGAAGAGCATCGGGATGCGATTGTGGCGGTCGAAAAACAACGAAAAGAAACCCTGCATCAAGATCTCGCTCAGGTGCAGGCTGTCCTAAAGGATGCTCTCGAAAAGGCCCGCAGCGAAGCGGACAAGCTGGAAGATGCGGCTTTTGTAAGACTTAAGGAACAGGCGGTAGAACGGGCCCGAAAGTTTCAAGCCACGGTGGAAGAGCGGCTCCTTCAGTTCCAGGACGCAACCAAGGCCAAGGTGCTCGAAGTTCAGGGGCTTGTTAAAGCCTTTAAAGATGAATGGAAACAAGACGCGGCAGATCTGGAAGCAAAACAGAGGGCTTACAAAGAAGAATGGAAAAAGGATGTGGGCGAACTAAACAGTCTTGCCAAGTCCCAGAAAGAAGAGTGGAAAAAGGATTTGGCCGAAGCCCTTGCGGAAGCAAAGGCAATCCAGGAAAAAATTACTCAGCAAACCGATCAGGCCGCAGCGGACCTGCAGAAAAAGATTACCGATATTGCGTCCCAAACCGATGCAGGCCTTAAGGCTTTGAGCCAGACCATGCAGCAAAAACTGAAGGACCTTGAGCAGAAGGTGCTGGAAACAGAGACTAAAACAATAGAGTCTGTAGATGGCCGGCTTAAAGAGTACAGCGCTGCCCAGGCGGTTCAGTTCCAGCGGCTTGAGAACGCTGCGGACGAAGTCAGCCGTCTCGAAGCCGAACTGCGTTCATATATGAACGAAACGGAACAGCGGGTATTGCAGGCCTTTGCCCTGTTTGAAAAAGAAAGCGAAAACCGCCGAAACACCGTGCTTGCTTCCTTTGCCGAAACGGTGCAGCAGCTTAAAAAAGAAATGGCCGATCTCGAAAACGAACTCAGTGCCCTCAAGACCAGGGCATACGAAAACGTATCGGAAAAACTCAAACTCTTCGAGGACGATTTCTTTGCGGACCTTGCAAAACGGAGCGAAGAAATCGACAGCAGGCTTGCGGAATGGAAGTCCGCCATGGACAGCCAGCTGCTCCGCCTCGAAGAAGCGGGCCGCAACGAGCGGGAGCAGCTTGAACAGACCTATACAGAACTCTTTAAGACAAAACTTGCCGAGCAGAGCGAACGGTTCAGTTCGGATCTGGAACGGCTCAAGATTCAGACCGGTGCATTCGAAGAGGGTATCCGGGAGCAAATGGAACAGGCCGATCAGTCCTTGCAGGCCTTTAAGGAACAGCTTTCCAAGGATCTGGAAGAAGCCAGGAATGCCGCAGCGGCGGCCACCAAGGCGGAAATCGGCCGTCATGCCCTGGCTATGGCAGAGCTGCTTAAAAAGGACCAGCGGGAGCTCGAGACGGCCCTTAAAAATCTCACCGATCAGGTGGAAAGCCGGGGACAGGAAATTACCGATTTGGTGGAAAGCCAGCGGAAAAGCCTGGAAACCTGGCAGGCCCGCTTTACCCAGCAGCTGCGGGAAACGGAAAGCGCCTTGGAAGAAACCCGGAAGCGGGGCAGGGATCTGGCCGCAGAAAGCGACGAACGGCTTGCCGCGACAAGGACTGCCATTCAGGAAGCCCATCAGGATGCGGAAAACTTCCGGAACGAACTGTTTACCCGGACCGAAGAACAGGCCAAGAATCTGGATATGGCCATCAAAGAGGCGGATCGCCGTATCAAGGAATTTATTGCCCAGACCAAGCTGTTCGAAAAAACCGAGGAGCTGAAGACCGCTCTGGAGCGGAAGATCGAAGACCTGCGCTCCGACCTGGACAGTTTGGATCAGCGGCGCAGCGAGGCCGCCGAACTGGAAGCCCAATTTATCAAAATTAAACGTCTTGAAGATGAGGTAAACGCCAAAATGACCCGGTTCCTCTCCGAGCGGCACCGGATCGAAGTTATGGAAGCTGACTTTAAGCGGCTCATACAGACCGCCCAGGCAGTGGATGAAAAGCTTGTTCAGGTAACCGCCTCTGACGATACATTGCAAGCCCTGCAAGCCCAGCTGAGGCGCCTCGAGGACGCAGTTAAAGATGGGGAAGAAAAATACCAGAGGCTTGAGCGGAAAAATCAAATTCTTGATGCTACTAATGACGGCATAGACAGGAATTTCCAAGCTCTGCAGAATATGGAGACCGCTCTTAAACGGTATAACGAAGAATTACAGAAACTCCAGCAATCCCTGGAAAGCATAAAACCCGCTATCGATACCCTTTCTAAAGACCGGGACCGGGCTCTAGAAGCGGCCGAAAAGGTCTCCGATGTGGACAAGTTTATGGCCGAACTGGAAGAACGGATTGCCCAGATGCAGAAAGCCCGTGAATGGCTTGCGCGGACAGAAACCCGGCTCGAAGAACTGTCCAAACAGGCCCAGGAGCAGGTTAAAATTATGGGAACCCTCCTTAAGGAGGAGGGAAAGAAGGGCCTGTCCAAAGACCGGGGCGCTCCTCCCATAGGAGTGCGGGAAACGGTCGTAAAGCTGGCCCATCAGGGCTGGACCGTGGATGAGATTGCCCGGACGGTAAAAATTTCAAAGGGCGAAGTAGAGCTGATTTTGGAAGTTTCTCCTAAAGGTTAATATCAGCGGTTTTTGCTAACCCCCCGGCGCAGGCAATAGGCTGCCAGGGGACAGCGGGAACAGAAGGGACTCTGGGGCCGGCAGACATGCTGGCCAAAGGAAACTAAAAGCCAGTTGATAGGTCGCCAATACTTGAGCGGCAGCTGGTCCCGGAGCGCTGTTTCAGTCTCTTCCGGTGTTTTAGTATCGACCCAGCCTGCACGGTTACAAATCCGGTGTACATGGATATCTACACAGATCGCATCCTTACCGAAGCCCTCGGACAAGACAAGGTTTGCGGTCTTTCTGCCTATGCCGGGTAAGGCCAGGAGTGCCTCAATGGTGTCCGGCACCCTTCCTTCATAGTGCCGAATCAGAATATCCGCAATTTTAAGCAGGTTCGCTGCCTTTGTTCGGTAGAATCCAGCGGGGTATATGAGGCGGGCAATTTCTTCTTGTTCAAGGTCCAGCAGGGCTTCCGGTGTTGGCGCATGGGCAAGAAGTCGCCGAGAGCTCGCCAGGGTTACTTCGTCCTTGGTCCTGAGGCTTATCAGGGTGGAAACTAATACAATCCAGGCCTGAGATGGAGACTTTTCAGCATCTCGCTCCTGCTTTGTATCTTTGTTACTCTTGCCTGCGGCCGCCTCCAGTGCAAGGGTGCTGACGGAGGGGAGTTCTGTTCCTGAACTTCGTAGCTGTGCGTGCCACTCCTGGAGTATGGCAAAGATTGCATCCCAGTAAATGTCAGTGTTGGACATGTTCGAGCAGGCAGACCGCCAGAGCTTCTACGGCCATACCAGCGCCGATAGCATCGATCCGTTCGTTGGTTTTACCCTTTATAAAAATACGGTCCGCAGGGATTTGCAGGGCCCCCGCAAGAGAATCCCTGATAGCCTGCCTGAAGGGGAGCAGCTTCGGACTTTCACAGGTAATGACACAGTCTATGTTGATGATCTTCCAGCCCTTCTGGTATACCTGTTCGGC
Source organism: Gracilinema caldarium (assembly GCF_029265695.1). Classification (GTDB taxonomy): domain Bacteria; phylum Spirochaetota; class Spirochaetia; order Treponematales; family Breznakiellaceae; genus Gracilinema; species Gracilinema caldarium_A. The sequence continues at coordinate 17,570 of NZ_JAJUHW010000009.1, forward strand.
CGATTGTTTAAGGAGTTCCAACGAATAGGCGTCTTTCCATTGGGGGCTGCTGGGGGGGAAAAATTCGCCGATATCTCCAAGGCCAGCAGCGCCTAAAAGGGCGTCTATAATTGCATGGCACAGTACATCCCCATCGGAGTGTCCCAATTCTCCCTTTTCGGCCGGAATAGTCACCCCGCCGAGAATAAAAGGCCGGCCTTCTACAAGACGGTGCAGATCCTTGCCTAAGCCGATACGAATCATGGTAAATCCTCCGGAAAGGTTATTTTTTTATTTTTCATGTCCCCCTGTATAGTATACACCGGACCAATAAATTGTCCCCATACTTCCGCGTCGTCGGTAAATTCCCTTCCCGTTTCCAGTTCTATCTGAGCGGCCTTTTCATGGGCCGCAAGTATATCGGTAAAAGCAAATGCCTGAGGTGTCTGGGCTGTCACGATACGAGTTCTTTTAAGATGCCTGGTAATAAACCCCTGTTCATCCAGTTCCTTGGGGGTCTCCACAAGGCCCATAACGGGAATAACAGCCCTGTGTTCCTGCACCTTATGAATTATATGCTGGATCAATGCTGGCTGTACCCAGGGGCGGGCTCCGTCATGAATCAGAACATAATCAACATGGTATGCGGAAAGCAAAGCTAAGGCATGATGCACGCTGGCACGGCGGGTGTTGGAGCCGGGAATAAAGAGTATTTTTGGTTTTTTTACTATGTGTGCGGGAAAAGCTGGTAAAACGGCTCTTGCGGCAGCTTCGCCGGTTTCACTGTTATTTGGAACGGTTATGACGATTAGATCTATTTCGGAACAGGCTGCGAAGGCAAGAACTGTGGACCCAAGGACGGAAAGGGGCTTGCCCGCACTGTCGTATATACCATCCCCTAAGGGACGGTATTCCTTTTTAAGGCCACCCATGCGGGTAGAAGCCCCTGCGGCGGTAATTACTGCCGCAATGGTTCTGCCCTCCATGGTTTAGTTGGCTTCGAGCTTGGCAAAAATGAGGGCTTCCACTTCCTCTTTGTTTTTACCAAGGGAAAAGCTGATTTCATCTTCCAGAAGCTTTAAGGCTGAATCGTAGAGCTTCCGTTCTAGTATAGGCAGCTCTTTTATTTTGCTGCGGTGGTAAAGGGACCGCACAATAGTTGCAATATCGATGACGCTGCCCTTTTTAAGAAGGTCCAGATTCATCTGGTATCGCAGTTTCCAATCTGAAGGAATGGGTTCAAAGGTTTCCCCAATAAGATCCAAAGCCCGCTGGGCTTCTTCCTGGGGAACAATGGCCCGGATACCGAGTTCTTCGGCCTTTATCGTGGGAACCATGACGGTCATGTCCGACACTTCCAGATAGATAACATAATAGGGAACCGTCTGATCCTTGAATTTTTTATCCTGGATTGCAACTATTTTGCCGACGCCCTGACTAGGATAGACCACTTTCTGGTCAATTTGAAAGGTAGTGAACTGTTCGCTCATTATGCTATATATATCATAAATTATTCTTTTGGTGAATAGGTCCCCATGCAACCCCTGGCAGCGCCCGGAAAGCTGCATAGGACAGGTACTTAAAGGGATGAATATCCAGCGGATTGGGGTACCACCCGTCAATTTCGTTCATGTCAATAATATTTAGTGCCGGTGTATAGGCGATGGGAAGCACGGTGCCGCCCTGTAACAGCTGTTCCTCCGCTTTGGAAAGGGTTTGCCAGCGCTGTTCCCCCGCTTCCTGCATGGACTGATTGATGAGCGCTTCGTATACCGGATCGTTAAGCCGGGCATCATTCAGATTGGAGTCCCAGCGCCACATTTGCAGGAATGTGTAGGGATCTGCAAAGTCTCCTATCCATGTGGAAGATCCAACCACATAATCGTCCTTTTTGAGATCCTCAATATAAGAATCATAGGGGGTTACCTTTATTTCTACCGATATCCCAAGAATATCTTCCCATGCATTGCCCATAAGGCTCGCAATCCGATATGCTTCTTTGGACTGGCTTATTTTTATAACCAGGGTCGGGATCCCTGCGCCGTTGGGATATCCCGCTTCTTCAAGCAGGCTTTTAGCCTTTTCTATGTTGGTTTCCGCAAGGCCCTTGGGCTTAGGATAGCCCGGTATAGGATAGATGAGCGTATCGGCCGGGAGATAATAACCCTGCCGGATGGTTTCCCAGGGCAAGGCAAGGCTCAGGGCCTGCCGCACCTTGCTGTCTGTCCAGGGTGCACGGGAAGATCGAATATAAAAATAATAGGTGGCAAACATTGCATTGATCACAATGCCGCTCCTGTCCTGAATGGCTTCCAGATCCACATCGCCGGCTATCCACCGGGCTTCTCCAGAGTTCCAAAGGCTTGCCGCTTCCTGACCGTCCTGGGCAAAACGGATGGTGATTTTTTTAATTTTTACCCGTTTTGCGTCCCAATATAGTTCGTTTTTAGCCAGTACGAGTTGGTTGTCCTTTTGTTCCAGAAGATAATAGGGGCCATTTGAAAGAGGAGCCTGCTTTGACCAGTCAGTTATAGAAAGCATAGTCGGGTGAATAGGGCTAAAAGAGTGGTGGCAGAGCATGCTCGGGAAAAAGGCTGCGGGGGCGTTTAAGCGCACCACGAGGGTTTTAGAATCGGGACATTCAATGCCCACCTGTTTTGGATCCCGCATCTGGCCCGTACGGTATTCCCGAGCGCCCGCAATAATATCGAACAGAGACGAATAGGGGGTGTTGCCTGCCGGATCTATGAGGGAAAGCCATGCATCCCTAAAATGTTCGGATTTAAGGCTGTCGCCGTTCCAATAGCGGGCATTGCTGCGCAGGGTAAAGGTCCAGGTTTTCTTATCCTCCGATAATTTCCAAGATTCCGCAGCTGCAGGAATCGGTTCCAAGGTTAGGGGATTGTAAGAAAAAAGACCCTCATAAAGGCCGGTGAAAAGCTGCGCTTCAGAGGCTAAAAAAGATTTTCGGGGATCCAGTTGGAGGGAGCTTGATGAGAATACGATGGTCAGCTCTTCCCTGTTCGCCGGATCGGGCCTGCTCTGAGCTAAGGGAGCCGGATCCTGTTCTGGATTTGTTTCCTCTCCAATGGATGGCTGTTCTGCAATTTCGGCATCCTTGGATGGGGCTGGGCTTTCAGAATTTTCTGGAGCTGATGCTGGGGCGAGAAGTCCGCTCTGGTTAGAAACACAGGCAGAGGCTAATAGAATAATATATGCGGTTACATAAACATACCGGGTACGTTTCATCAATATAGCTCCTTAATAGTCTTTTACACCACATCCTGGATGCCGAGTTTTTTTAGTTGTTCCTGCTCTTCCTTTTGGGCTATGTATTCGTGGCGCTTCTGGTTTGCCTTGACTATGGCATTTTTAATAGCAGAAATTTCAGGTTTAATGCCCCGGACTTTTTCTCGATTTTCTTTGGAAATCTCGGTCTTAAAGAACTCGTCTAGGGCAGAAAGGACCCGGTGGAAACGCTGCAATTCCTCTATGTTTTTAGAAAGGATGGACAGAAGCTGTTCTTCTGAAGCATTTTCCATTTTAGTCATTACACTCGAGCTGCGGCTGCTGAGGGATGCAAAATACCGGGACTTTTTGTCCAATTCCAGCCTAAACTCTCCAAAATTGAGTTTTTCCGATTTGGTAGTCCCAAGAACCGGATCCAGGTATTCAATGTCATAGAAGACTTCTTCCAAGTCTTTGTTCAGCATCTTAAGAATAATTTGCCGAACCTTTTGCCAAAATCCGTTTTGCTCGCTGTCAAGGAGCAGTTTGTTGTCATCGAGCTTATTGATTGTATCTGTGAGGATGTAAGACAGGTTTCCCAGACCTTTCAGCGCATCCACAAGCACAGGACGAAAAGAAACGACGGCAGTCTTTTTAGTTTGGGTTTCTTCTGGTATGGAAAGCCGCTTGATGAGGTCGTTTTTAAGCCCCTCTCCTTCGGCGCTGTAGTTTTCTTTGAGCAGCTCTTCGAATAATTCAGGATAAAAAGGCCGGTCCGACATGGATTCGGCAAATTTGCGCTTTACCAGCTGCAAGGTTTCATCTTTTTTCATGAATACCGTATTGCGGTCCAATTCAAGGGCATCAAAAAATCGGAGGCGGGCTTCCAGTTTGTAATTTTGCCGGTGAAAGTCAGTAATGTCCTTAAGGATTTTTACGATAGTCTTGGTGGACGCTTCGAGCCGCTGGAGGGAGTCGACGATGAGTCCTGTCCCAAGCTGGTCATTGCCGCCCTTGGCCATATTGACGATTTCTGCCAGGGCTCGGGTGTTGATATGCTGGGAGTTAACGGTGAACTGAAGCCAGTTAAAGTATTTAACCAATCCCGCAACCCGTTTGATCCGTTCCAGGGTTAGGAAATCTACACTGAATTGATAAAAGGTGATGAGAAAATCGAGCTGGCTGTCAAAATTGGAAAGCCGTATGCTCATCTGCTCCATCCGTTCGCTTTCGGTAAAAGGAGCTTCGCTGGGAATTTCCAGTTCTCCGATTTTGATATCGTTTTTGTAGGGGTCCTCTTGGACCAGGCCCTTCCGTAATAAAAGCTGGTACAGGCTGCCGAATGCTGCTTTAAAGAGGTTAAATTCATTCTTTAGCTGGGGCAGCAGATTGCGATCCATCCAGAGCTTTCGTTTTTCCAGAGCCTCTGCGAGATCGTTTTGAAACTGGAGTGCATCTTTCATTACTAAATAAGTATGCCCCATTTTCTCTATTAAAGCAATCCGCAGAGGGGCAACTGTAATTTGGCTATGAAAAGCGCCTCAGTCCTCTTCTTATCATTGGTAATAATAATAGTGTCATCCTGCAATATGGACTCTGTTGCAGCCGGATTAGATACCGTTGATATTGTATTTGAACTGCCTCCAGTGCCCGAGTCTTGGTGCATAGTTTTGGGCCCTCCCTGCTGGTTACTGGAATGGGCCGCTCAGGATGGTAGCAAGGTTGCTGTAACTGTTCCAAAGGACACAAACCAGGTCTCAGTGAGGTTAAACATTCATCAATATGAAGCTTTTTGGGGATGGCCCTATTGGCCAGAGTACGGCATAGTTCCATACCGCGCCCGGCCTGCAGGAGCCCTGGTTCCGCTGGATATAAAAGACAGGCACTGCAGGCTTACCTGGTTTGGAGGTGTGGAGGCGGCTTTTTTTAGCTTGCTGCGCCAAAGTCTCGGAGACCCGCGTTATGGACCAGAATATTTTAACTGGCCCCGGTTCCGTTCCCTCTTTCATGAAGCAGCCCTCCCTGAAGAGGTCCTGGCAGACCCGTGGTGTGTGGATTGGCTTACCGTGGCTAAAAAAACAAAGGCCAGCGGGTTTGACAGGCGGCGGCTTGTGCCTATGCTTGAGCGGCCAATTATGATTCGCTTCAAGCCCCCGGGCCCCTGGGTCTCTGGTTCGCCCTTTGGAGCTCAGGTGCTGTTCTCTGACCTTTATGAACCGCAAAATATATTGATAAATGCAGGGGCTACGGTGGATACCTTTTTATCAACCCATGGTATAATAGCCTATTCGTGGGATGGGGCTGCCTATTTTCCCTAATCATATTAGTACGGAGTACTCCATGGCTGTACTGCAGCGCTGCTTGTATGTCCTGCCGATACTGTTTCTGGTATTAGGCTGTTCAAAAAAAAATATCGAAACAAGGGAAACAAAAAGCGTTCGGCCCGAACCGTTTCGCCTTTTTACCTATAAGCAAGGGCAAGACTCTCAGGACTCTAACCAAGGCCAATGGTATGAAATCTCTCCTGGGCATCTTAATCCGATTAAAGATCCCGCCAATTCCCAGGTGGTCCCCTATGCTCCCTGGACCGCAGCGCGCCGTATAGTGGGCTTTGTGGCAAGAAGCTCTAACGCTTTTGCAGGACTAAACAGGGAAGGTTTTCTTGTGTTCGAAGAAACCCCAGCGGGAGATCTGGCCCTGTATAAGATTGATGGCGGCGCCTTTGTAGAGCCCTATTGTGCTCTGGCGCTTATGCTGGTTCCCTCTGCTGAGTTGGGAACCGCTCAAAATCTTGGACAGTCTTTGTCTGCCGGATCTGTGCCGGCTCTGCTGGTTGCCCGGGATCCTTATTTTGGTGATCTCTTGAACGGCAGCGGTACTACTGCTGGCTCCGGTGTTTCATCCCCTTCGGTTCCGGAGAACCCTTTTGTTTATCTTGATTGGGCCGATTTCTCACCCCAGGCCAAATTGCCGCAGGCAATACGGCCGCAGGCCGTACGGCCTGCAGCCTTTGGCATAGGGCTGGCCAATGTAGAAGCCCTGACCAGGTCCAGTGACGGCCGATGGTATATGAAGGTTGCCCAGTCGAACGCTACTGCGCGTGCAGCTACGGCAGATTCTGTTTCGCCGGGCACTGCCTCGGCAAGTCTTGTCTCGCCGGCTGCTGCTTCGGCAGGCTCAGAAAGCTCAAAGTTTTATTATGCAGCTCCGGCTTTGAACAAGGAAGCGACACGGATCAGCCGGGGAGACTATCAGAATGCGCTCTATCCGCAGCCCTTTGGAAATATGCCTCGGGCTGTACAGACACTCATGAGAGCCTTTAGCGATTCCCAAAGAAAAAAACATTACCCGGTCTTGCAGCTCCTTAAAAAAGACAGTTATGGGCTGGAGACATTTGTGGCAGATCCGGAGACTAAAAATACAGTTCCCCTCTCCGGCGGAGAAACAGAAATTGTAAAATTTTTAGGCTATGCGGATTCTGAAAAGGCCCTCGTAATACTTCCCGATGGCCGGGGTGTTATACGGCGATCTAAGATAGAGGCCTTCGAGCTCCCCTCGTTGCCTGAGGGCTTTGCCTATACCGGAGTAGTACTAATTAACCGTTGGTTGATTGCAAGCTGGGAAGAACAGGAAAGCTTTGCAGTCGGGGCTGCGGGTTTTCTTGTTTTACCGCTGTAATTCGCTCCAGGAGTGGGCTATACTGAAGGTATGAACGGAACATATAAACGCCTGTCCCCTTGCTATACAGGGATAGGTTTTTTTCTAACCCTGTCACTGTTCCTTCTGTGGGGGAGACTTCCTGTTCTCCATGCTGCGGATATAAACTGGTCGGTAAAGGGCTCGATATTTTTTATTCCTGAAGACAACGGCTTAGAAGGGGATCCTATGCCGGTGCTTCCCATGCCGGGATTCAGCGCTGAGTTTTCCTTGCCCTATAACCTCTCTCTCGGCACTGCCTATGATTTATACGCCACCTATTACGGATACAGTTCTACCCTTGGTAGGGCTGTTCCGGTTGCTATAGAAAACCGGTCCACCTTCGTACTCGGTAACCTCCTTTCGTTCTATGCTTCCTATGTAATGAACATTCCGGCCCTGACAGCCTCTGGGCTCAGGCTTAGGTTTTCCAGCGGATTCAGTGTGGATGCCCGGCTTTGCCTTATCGCAGATGGCCTCGAAGGCGCTGATCTGGAAGACGCCGCAGCCCAAACCGCGCAAGTTACTAGCTATTTCTGGTCTCATGGCCGTTGGTTCTTTCCCTTTACCGGCTTTGGAATCGATTTTGTAAAGCTGGGAAACACCTGGATCGGTGTGGAAGGAAGGGTTTGGTATCCCCTGTATCGCACATGGTCAGGGGATACGGCACCAGCCGCAGAAGGCTGGCGCGTCGCTGCAGGGCTGAGGGTTTCGTTTTAGCGGTTTAAGGCCCGGTCGATTTCGGCCTTATTAAAGCCGATAATTATCTTTCCGTTGATGTCTACCACGGGGACTCCCATCTGACCGGACTTGCGGACCATTTCCTCTGCCCGCCGCTGGTCCCGGCCCACATCAAAATCGGTAAAGGGAACGCCTTTTTGGCGCAGATAGTTTTTTACCATAGTGCAGTAGGGACAACTCTGTGTGGAATATACGTTAACAGCCATATCAATCCTCCTTGAATGCTCTTAAATTGCAATTCTTATACATATAAAATATAATATATATAAAAAATAGTCAAGGGGAATCGAAACGACAAGATTGAAATAGCCAACCAGATTTTAGCTTTCTTCCGCGTATCGTTTGGCGGTCATGATGAGGACCGCGATGTCACCTTGCCGCACCCCGTTAATGCGGCTCGCTTGACCTATGGTGAGGGGCCTTATTTTCATGAGTTTTTCTTTGGCTTCTGCGGAAAGACCCAAAATTGTCTTGTAATCTAAATCCGGCGGCAGTTTCATGGCCTCCATTTTCGCGGTCCTGGCAGCTGCCCGCCGTTCCTTTTCGATGTATCCTGCGTACTTAATGTCCAGGCTAACTCGCTCTACCCATTCCCGGGGATACCGGTCCAGTTCGGGGGCAAAGATCTTAATGTGCTCAAGTTGAACCTGGGAATTAGTGAGGGCCCGTTCCAAAGATTCGCCGATATGGGGAGTAAGGACTGGATCCAGATTGATGAAATTCTCCTGGTTCTGCCCGATCTCCCCGCTCTGGTTAGGCGGAGCAGGCGGTGCGGAACTGACTTTCCGGGAACGGAGGAGCTCCGTAATCTCATCCAAAGTTTGCACCTTTTTCTGGAACCGTTCCCAGCGCTGGTCATCAACAAGGCCCAGGGCCCGACCGCGGGGGGTGAGACGGGAGTCTGCCGTATCGTGGCGGAGCATGAGCCGGTGTTCGGCCCGGCTGGTGAACATACGGTAGGGTTCCTTGGTGCCCAGGGTCGTGAGGTCATCTATCAAGACGCCGATATAGGCTTCGGAGCGTTCAAGGATGAGGGGCTCCTTGCCAAGGATTTTCATGGCCGCGTTAATGCCCGCCACGATACCCTGGGCCGCCGCTTCCTCGTAGCCTGAGCTGCCGTTGGTTTGTCCTGCCACAAAGAGGCCCGAAAGCCGCTTGGATTCCAAAGAGGGGTAGAGGTCCTGGGGATCCAGGTAATCGTATTCCACCGCGTAGGCGGGACGGACTACCCGGGCCTCTTCCAGGCCGGGGAGGCTATGGATAAAGGCTACCTGTACATCTTCGGGGAGGGAACTGGAAGCGCCGTTCAGGTACATTTCATTGGTTTCGAGGCTTTCTGGCTCAATAAAAATATGGTGCCGCTCCCGGTCGGGAAAGCGAACCACCTTGTCTTCCAGTGAGGGACAGTACCGGGGGCCCACACCGACTATTTTGCCGCCGTAGAGGGGAGACCGGTGTATGTTCCTTTGGATGATCTCGTGGGTTTTTTCGGTAGTGTAGGTTATCCAGCAGGGAACCGAGGGCCGGCTCAGGCGGCTGTCTGCTTCGATATCAAAGGTAAAGGGCAGGGCTTCTTCGCCGTCCTGCCGTTCGAGCCGACTATAATCAATGGTTTCCCCGGCGATGCGGGCGGGGGTTCCGGTCTTAAGACGCCCCACCGGAAAACCCCGGCGGCGCAGGCTGGTGCCGAGCCCGATGGCTGCCCCTTCGCCGAGGCGGCCCATGGGCGCGTCGTATTCGCCGATAAAAATCTTACCTTCCATAAAGGTACCGGTGGCGAGGATGGCGGCCCGGCAGCCGATCCGGTGCCCCCGTTCGGTCACCACCCCTTCGAGCCGCTGGCCGTCTTCTGACACGATAAGGTCTACCACGGTGTCCATGAACACATGAAGGTTCTTTTGCCCTTCGACGGCTGACCGGGCCGCCGCCTGATACAGCCACTTATCCGCCTGGGCACGGGGCGCCTGCACCGCGGGCCCCCGGGAGCGGTTCAGTACCCGGTACTGGATCAGGGTCGCATCGATCAGTTTGGCCATCTGGCCGCCCAAGGCGTCTACCTCACGGACCAGGTTTCCCTTGGAAAGCCCGCCGATGGCGGGGTTGCAGGAAAGGGCCCCGATTTTATCGGGATTCTGGGTAATAAGAAGTGTTTTAAGTCCAAGGCGGGCCCCCGCCAGGGATGCTTCTATTCCCGCGTGTCCTCCGCCTACCACGATAATGTCGTAATCCATAGTGTGATCCTATTTGCCGACACAGAAGCGGCTGAACATGGTTTCTAGTATTTCTGCGGTGGATACTTCGCCGGTAATTTCTCCCAGGGCTTCCACCGCTTCCCGAAGTTCCGGGGCGATAAGATCCAGCGGGGCGCGCTGGTCCGCCAGAGTCAGGGCTTCTTTCAGGGCTTCTATAGCCCGGTCCACCAGGGCTTTCTGCCGTTCCGAAGCAATGCCGACGACCGCTTTACTTTGACTGCCTGCTGGGGGCGCCGAATCTGATCCGCCGCTCAGGGCTTCTTTCATGGCATGGGCAAGCTCTGGTATGCCGATCCCTGTCTTGGCACTTACAGGCAGCACCATGGGTAAGCGAATTGGCTCTGTTTCGGGAAGGGGCCTGATATGAGGGGCCACATCGGCCTTGTTCCAGACCACAAGGAGGGGAGCCGCATCCCGGCCTTCCCACAGTTCGCTCCGGCGGTATTCATCAAGAAGCTGTAGGTCTTCCGATTCAAAGCCCCGGCTGCCGTCTACAATATAGAGAATAAGGTCCGCGCTCTGCACAATGCTTTTACTGCGTTCTACTCCGATTTGTTCAATCGGATCTTCTGCGCGGCGCAGGCCCGCCGTATCTACAAGCCGGACCGGAATGCCCTCCAGGGATATCCAGGCCTCTATATAGTCCCGGGTCGTACCGGGGATATCTGTTACAATAGATCGTTCTTCTTTTAAAAGCCGGTTAAAGAGGCTCGATTTGCCCGCATTAGGACGCCCCGCAATGGCCACCAAAGCCCCGTCCCGGTAGAGTTTTTCGATCCGGTAGGACGCTGCAAGTCTTTCCAGGGTTTCCAAGGCCTCTTCTACCCGTTTTCGGTCCGGCAGGATTCCCGCTGCTTCCGCGGCAGGGAGGGGAATCTGATCCGGGTTTTGGCAATCCAGTGCGAGGCCGTCTTCCGCGATAGCCGATACACCGTCATCCTCTGAATAATCTAAAAAGAGTTCTGTGGCAGCCAGGGCTTGAACAAGGTCTTCTTTTATAGCCCGGATTTCTGCTTCCAGGGCGCCTGAAAGCCGGTCCAGGGCATGGCGGCGGCTTTCGTCGGTTTTTGCTTCTATCAACTCTACAACCGATTCGGAACGGGTGAGGTCGATTTTACCGTTCATAAAGGCCCGGAAGGTGAACTCGCCGGGCAGGGCCTGGCGGAAGCCCGCATCAAGGAGGCATTGCAGCACCGAACGGGCGGTGGCAATGCCGCCGTGGCAGGATATGTCAACGGCATCTTCGCCGGTGTAGCTCCGGGGGGCGCGAAACACCGAAACTAACACTTCATCAACCTTTTCGCCCCCTTTGTTCACTATCCAGCCATGGACTATGGTGTTGCCCGGAGCTTCTGAAAGCTTTTTTGGCCGGGAAAAGCAGGCTGCCACAAGGTCAATGCAGCCGGGACCGGAACTGCGAATGACCGCGAGGGCGCTTTCTGCCAGGGGAGTTGCATGGGCTGCAATGGGATCGTTGCTGCCGTAGGATGGACGAATCATAGGTATCTTGGGAGCATAGCGAAAATCCTATGAAAAAACAAGCCGAGCTTGACGAACGAAATTGACGCGGTATACTTCAAGCAAAGATGAAATTATGGAGACCCCATGAGGAGGATACTATGGGAAAATTGCGTACAATAGTGCTCGCGCTTTTGGCCTTGCTGATTGCGGCGGGGACCGTAACGGCCCAGCAGGCTGAAATAAGCAAAAAACAGGATGTGGCAGTTTTTGCCCTGGGTTATTATGGGTATAATATTCCGCTTGAGGTCCTGGCCAATGTGGACGCGGAAATACAGGGCGTGTTTGTTAATTTAGGCCGCTTTAACGTACTGGGCCAAACCGAGCGGTTCTCGTCCAAGGACGTGCAGGATTTCATCAACCTGATTCAGACCGCTAAGCAAAACAACACGCCGCTTCCGGATGAGGTTAAATTCGGCGATGTGCAGCTGACCGAAGGGCTCCTTAAAAAACTCTACGGCGCCTTCGTGGTGGTAATTCCTACCATCGTGGACTTTAAGGTCGAAAAGCCTAATAACGAATATCAGGCCCGGATTAAAACGTCGGTGGCCTTTCTGAACGTAGCCGAAGGTACCACCATTGGCATGGCAAACATTGAAACCACGGGAACCTCTAAGGAGACCCAGACCAAGGCTGTGGCGGATGCCATAAACGCCATTCCGGTGCAGCTTACCTACGAGGTCCGGAAAATCCCCGCCTTTACCCTGCGGACCCAGGTACTACAGGCCAACGCCTTTGAAGTAAAAATGCAGTTCGGCACCGACATGGGCGTTATGGTGGGGGATGAATATGTGGTGGTTAAGCGCAGCACCATCGGCGGCCTCGTGGACGAGCGGGAAGACGGCCTCCTGGTGATAAAGGATGTGGGGCCCCAGATCAGCACCGCCGCGGTCCGCTACGCCGGTCCTACCCTTAAGGAAGGGGCCCAGCTGCGGGAAGTACCCCGGCTCGGTGTGGATGTGGAGCCCTACCTCTACTACCTCACCTATTTTAACAATGTCTATGGCTGGGATCTGGGGACTACCAATCTTACCCCCACCAAGGGGGCCCTGGCCATCGGCGCTAAGGCTGCGGTGAGCCGCGGCTTCTATGATGTGCGGCCAATCGTTGGTGTGCAGATCAACTTTGATACCGCCCTGTGGCTCCCGGTGATCGCCTATGCGGGTGTGGAGTACAACATATACCTCCGCCGCCTCGCCCTGACCGGTACTGCGGCCTTTGCCGGCGCAAGCAACGCCATTGTGCGGATTCTGGAAGAAAATTATTCTACAAGCGATGACCCCTGGTTTACCCATTACGGTATTAAGCTCAATGTGGGGGTAAGCTACCTTATCAGCCGGGATATGCGGATCTTTGCGAACGGTGGCATGGATTACCTCTTTGGTGTGGCAGGCAGTGTCGGCGGTCCATTCCAGAGCTACGGCGGCTACGGAATCGCCGCGGGAATCGCCTTTAAGTTGTAATTAATACACGTTGATGAAGGGCTGTCCGGTCTTGTGCCGGGCAGCTTTTTTTTGTGCTTTTATGTGTGTAGGATACGGCCTTGTTGTGACTGGCCGGGCTAAGACCTCTTGCTGGGAAAGGAGCTTATCAAGCTTGCATAGACTGGCGGGGCTTGCTACTATACCCTGCATGAAAGGAATTATTGTTGCCGCGGGCTACGGCACCCGCTTTTTGCCTGTTACCAAGACCATTCCTAAGGAAATGTTACCGGTGGTCAACGTGCCGTCTATCGCCTTTATTGTTGATGAATTTGTAAAGTCCGGTATCGAGGACATCATTATTATCAGTTCCCGCCGTAAAAAGGTGCTGGAAGACTATTTTGACCGGGAGATAGAGCTTGAATCGGTCTTTGAAAAGGAAGGCAAATTAGACCGGCTTGAGCGGATCCAGCCGCCGGCCAACGTCCGTTTTGCCTTTGTCCGCCAGCAGCGAATGCTTGGTACGGGCCACGCCCTTTTACAGGTTAAGGGCCTTGTGGGTAACGATGCCTGTGTGGTGGCCTATCCTGACGACCTCCATTTAGGGGAACCGCCACTGGCTTCCCAGCTTATTGCCGCCTGGCGGGAAACGGGCTGCTCGGTCATGGCCAGCGTGTACGAACCGGGAGATGTAAGCCGCTACGGAGTTCTGGATATTGCCGCCGACGGCAAGCATGTCCGGGCCATTGTAGAAAAACCCAGCCGGGGCACCGAACCGAGCCATGAGGTCTCCATTGGCCGCTACCTTTATACGCCTGAGTTCTTTAACTATCTGGAAGAGGGCTGGCAGCGCCATGAGGGGGGCGAATACTACCATATTTACGCCCTCAACAAGCTTATGAACGAAGGCAAGGTGGTGTACCGCCGCCTTTCGGGCCAGCGGCTTGATACGGGCGAGCCGGAGGGCTACCTGGACGCAATTTTGCGCTATGCCGACACGGTCCCCTCGCTCCGCAAGGTCCTGGATGCCTATATGGCCGAACGAAGGGGAAACTAAGCGGTTTGAAACTGGTTTAATTGACAGTTCTTTTTGGTCCTTATTATACTCAATTTAAAACTACAATAATAATATTGAGGCTCCGTATGCCTAGACAAAAAGGACTACTCATAAATCGATTTTTTTCGATTTTATATCTTGCCCTTGCGCTCAGTGTTCCGTCTTTGGCCAGAACACAGGGGCAAGCGGGACAAGCAAAGGAACCGGGACGACGGCCCCTACTACCACCGCTCCCGCGACTGTAGCGACCCCCGCGACGACCCCGGGGCGCCGGGTGGCCCTGGTGATAGGCAACGGGGCCTATAAGGATAACCCCCTCCGTAACCCCACCAACGATGCGGACGACGTGTCGAAGGTCCTTAAGGACGCAGGCTTTGAGGTTACGGTTGTTAAAGATGCGGACCAGACCACCTTTGAAAAGGCGGTAAAGGATTTTTCAAGCCGACTTTCCGGGGCGGATACGGGGCTCTTTTACTACGCAGGCCACGGGGTACAGATTGAGGGGGTAAACTACCTTATCCCGGTGAGTCCCCGGCTTGACAATGTGGCGGATGTAAAGCTCCGGGCCATGGCGGTGGACAGTGTCGTGGCCCGTATGGAACAGAGCGGCATAAAGACCGCCTTGGTGTTCCTGGATAGCTGCCGGGACAATCCCTTCCCTGGCGCTTCGCGCTCAACGAATAGGGGCCTTGCGGTGGTGCCCACACCTAAGACACGGAACAGCCTTATCGCCTACGCCACAGCCCCGGGGGAGGTGGCGGCGGATGGGACGGGGCGCAACGGGGTCTTTTCTGCGGCCTTTATCGCCCAGGTGGCTATTCCCGGCCAGGAGCTTTCGGAGCTTATGCGGAAGGTGAGCGCCGATGTTGCGGCCGCTACGGGGGGTAAACAGAACCCCCGGGTCGACTTTGGTATGCAGGAGCCCTTTTGGTTTATAAGCCCCGATGAGATGGCTTTCCGGGCCGAGGCAGCCCTTAAGGCGAACCAGGAAGAAATAGCCCGGCTCGAAAAGGAGCTTGCCGAGCGGCAGGCAAGGATAAACGCGACCCGGGACGCCCAGGCCAAGCAGGCCCTGGAGGTGGAGCAGCAGCGCCAGGCGGCCCTGGCGGCGGCAAAAAAGCTAGAGACAGAGGGGCTCGCCCGGGAAGCGGAACGGCAGCGGAAACTTGCCGAGGAGGCAAACCGGGCTGCGGCGGAGCGGGCTGCGCTTGCTGCAGAGCAGGCCAAGCAGCAGGCGGTTTTAGCATCTATTGCGTCTTCCCGGCGGGCGGAGCTAGAAAAACTTGCCCGGGATGCGGAAAGCGACAACCCCGACGTGCTTATCGAGACCATTGAGCGGCTTGATAGGGTGCTTGCCGATGTGGCTAAGGAATACGCAAGTACCTGGAAGAGCATCGAGGCAAAGCTCCGGGAGGGCTACACGCCCCGGTTTGTGGCCCTTTCGGCTGCTAAGCCGGAGCTTTGGGAGACCGATGCGGAGTTTAGCGCCCGCATCAAAAAGGAAAGGACAAGCCTTGAGCGGGAGATGGAACAGGCCGTAGCTTCCCGCAAGGCGGAGCTTGAGGCGGAGCAAGTAAAGCAGACTGCTGCAATGCGTAAACAGTACGAAGACGCCCTGGCCCTCCTGGCTCGCAAAACCTGGGTGCTCCAGAGGCAGTCGGTGGGTTTACAAATCGGCGAGTTTGACCGGAATGAGCGCACCTGGCCCTTTACGGTAAGCTCTTTTGATCCAACTATTCCAATGGAGCCTCGCACCTTTGTTGTGAATCTTGCGAGTGCGCCTGATGTGCGGAAGGCGATTGTGGACCTGGACACGGCGGTCAAGGCTGGGGCCCTGGCGGGGCGCATTGAATGGGCCTTGAGGCGGAACCGGGACAAGGGCTGGTACGAGCTTGTGATACGGCGGGTATCGGTGGAAAACCTAACCACGAGCGCGACCGTCGCCGCATGGCAGGGGGAAGTTACAACTGCCTATTTTACTCCCGGAAAGCGCCAGAGCCCCAGCCTTGCCCGGGCTACGCTCAGGCTCACAAGCCCAGATGCTGGGGGCCGCCTGTACCGGGATGGGGTAGACATGGGCCCCCTCCCCATAAGCCTAAGCTTACCAGCAGGTCCCTACGGGCTTGAAATTCGCTGGAGCGACAGAACAACGAGCATTTCCGGAGCTTTAGAAATCGGTGCAAATGTCTCGCGGAGTGTTGTAAAACCTTTACCCCTCATGCTCCCCGTCGCTGGCGGAAGTTTCGAAATGGGTTCAAATAATGAAGAAAACGATGAGCGCCCGGTCCACCGAGTAACGGTATCCTCCTTTTTTATGTCCGCCACGGAGGTAACCCAGGCCCAGTACAAGGAGGTGATGGGGATAAACCCAAGTAATTTTACAGGCGGAAGCGATGTCCCCATGCGGCCGGTAGAAAATGTGAGCTGGTATGACGCGGTTCTTTTTTGCAATAAGCTCAGTCAGAAGGAAGGCTATGAACCGGCCTACTATAGCGATGCAGATTATAAAAAGGTGTATACCGGGGGAGACGCGGTGTACTGGAAGCGGAGCGCTAACGGCTATCGGCTCCCCACGGAGGCGGAATGGGAGTACGCGGCCCGGGGCGGCGCTCTGAGTAGGGGTTATCCCTATGCGGGGAGCGCCGCTGTCGATGAGGTTGCGTGGTATAGTAGTAATTCACGAAGCACCCGCCCCGTGGGAACCAAAAAGCCCAATAAACTAGGGCTCTATGATATGTCGGGGAATGTCTGGGAGTGGTGCTGGGACTGGTATGGGGGTTATGGCGCGGGCTCTGTAACGAATCCCGCGGGCCCGAGTTCTGGCACGAGCCGGGTTCTTCAGGGTGGAGGCTGGGGCTACGACGCGTCGGGCACGCGGGTCGCTGACCGGAGCAATAGTAGCCCGTCTATCAGCTACTACAACAGCGGGTTCCGGCTTGTTCGCCCCCAGTCCGAGTAGGGCAGGCGGCCGCCCCGTGCGGGGCAGTTATGATGCGCCGGGGTGCGCGGGCCTGCTTGTGCCGCACAAGAGCAACCGCGGCTTGTCAACTTAACTCAATTGTTCAATTGTTCAAAGCCCTTCTTGAGTACCTGGACCATCATTTCATGGTCCAGGGTCCCTGCGGTTTCGCGGATGGAATGCATGGATAAGAGGGGGGCTCCCACATCGACGGTTTTAATGCCCGTAAAGGCTGCAGAGAGGGGTCCGATGGTGGTCCCCGGGGTAATATCGGCCCGGCTCATGAATTTTTGGCAGGGGACACCTGCCGCATCGCAGTAGAGCCGGAAACGGGCCTCCGCTTCGCCATCGGTGGCATAGCGCAGGTTGGCGTTCACCTTAAGGGCTGGCCCTCCGTTCAGGACCGGCGCAAAACTTTCATCAAACTTTTCGGGGTATGAACCGTGGTAGGCCTGGGCAACATCCACCGAGATTGAGAACGATGCGGCCAGGGCCCGGTACAGGTCCTCGGCGTTTTTATCCAAAAGGGCAGAAATCCTGCCCAGTATGTCCCGCAGAAAAGCCGAATCGGCCCCCTCGGGCGAAAGGGACCCAATTTCTTCATGGTTAAAAAAACATGCCACCTGGGTATGCCCGGCGCTCTGTGCGGCCAGGAAGGCTTCCAGGATTGCGTGGCAGCCTAATAGATTATCCAGGCGGTAGGCGTTAATAAGTTCGCCCAGGGGGCCGAAGCGTACCGGGCCCTGGGCATCGACAAAATACAGGTCCGAACCCAAAATTGCATCAGCGGGAACGCCAAGCTGGGCAGTCACGCGATGCAAAAGGTCTGCGGCAAGAGCTTCTGCCGCTCCGCTGTCTAGTGCTATTTTCCCTGCCTCTGGGGCCGCGCTTCCCGAAGCGGAAAGCAGCACCGGCAGGTGGTTCTGGGCATTGTATTCAAATCCCTTATTGAGGTCCCGGTTTAGGTGGATAGCCAGATTTGGGACTACTCCGATGGGCTCCGTACTGTGTATAAGGCGGCTTTCCGCTTTTCCGTCCTGATTTTTTATGAACACCCTTCCTGCCAGCGCCAGGGGGCGGTCGAGCCAGGTGGATATAATGGGGCTCCCATAGAGCTCTACCGCAGCCCGTTCCATGCCCTTGCCGGTGAGGCTCTTTTCGAGCCGGGCCTTGAGTCCGGGGCTGTCCGTATGGGCTCCGGCTACCATAAAGCCCGCCTCCGCAGGCCTCTTGAGGCCGCATCGGAAGGCAATGAGAGACCCCTCTGCTCGGATAACATAATAAATCTGCCCGCTTTTAAGCTGCCAGGGCTGCCGTTCATCAAGCTGAATAGCTCCCTGGGCATTCAGGGCCTTCGCTATCGTTTGTGCCCCATGATAGGCCGTAGGCGAATCCTTTATAAACTGGATAAGATGTGCAATAAGGCCGCTTTGCAGTTCATCAATCATAATGAATATCCTCTAACTGTCGTTCTATATTAAGAAATACCTTAACTAATACTGGATCAAACTGGGTCCCGCTGCAGCGTTTGATTTCTGCCACCGCTTCCTGATGGCTCTGGGGAATGTTGTAGGAACGGGGAGCCCTCATGGCATCATAGGCATCTGCGATAGCCACAATACGGGCGGGGAGGGGAATACGGGAGCCCGAAAGCCCTATTGGGTACCCTGAACCGTCCCAACGTTCGTGATGATAGAGGCATATGTTGTATGGAATCATGAGAAAATCAATATAACGCGAAAAGGTAGGATCATTCTGGAAAAGGATAATGATTTTTTTTATATACGCCGCGCCTGCAACTGTGTGACTCTGCACTTTTTTGAATTCTGCTTCTGAAAGCTCGTTTCCCTTGCCGATCAGTTCCTTAGAAACATGCACCTTGCCGATATCGTGCAGCAATGATGTATAGGCTATGTCCTTGAGGTACTGAAAGGTCTCGTAGGGAGCGTTTTTAAGCAATTTGAGCCGGTATATTTCTTCTATCATGCAGGTTGTGATAGTTCTGATGTTTTGAAGATGCCGAGATGTTTCCCGGTTATGCTCTTCTACCAGGGAACAGACCAGGGACACTAAAAGAATTTTGTGGGCTTCGATGGTTTTCTGCGCCTGAAGCAAACGAAGATTTGTTGCCGATAGGGTTTCGATAATTAAATCGGTCTTTTGGTAATACAAGAGTTCAATGTCGGGACTAATGTCCCTCACAGAGAGGAGATACAAGAAGAGTTTTTTCCGGTGGTTAAAGACCCGTTTCCCGCTTATCCCTAGATGCAGGAACGAGTGGAGATGAATGGGATCTTCGGCCTGGTTTTGTTCGGGATTTTGAGTTTTGTCTTCCAGTTCTTTGAGCAGGATAGGAAAATGGAAATCCTTAATGATCTGATCTTTCGTATCTGTAAAATTGCGGGGGAGAAATTTTTCAAAGAGTAGATCAATATAAATTGATGAGGTGAACTCATCCTTGGTCATTTCAATGGCTTTTAATAACTTAGGCGAAACGTGAATTACCCTTTTCCGGTGGTCCACAATAAGCGGGTATTTTTCTTTAATGGTGATTTCCAGAATAGATTTTGCCTGGTTAGTGGTTTTTTTGATAACGCTGTTATGATAGTGTTGGAGTTTTAAATAGTTATTATACAGGCGGCGGTTAACCCTGCCGGCTTTCTGGGCATAGGCCGCCACCTTTTTGTATTTTGCGAGCAGCAAGTTGTATTGGGAAAGTATATTCATAATGGCTGCCCTGGAAACAGCTTACTCTTCTACCGCGATTTCCCGGGATCCAGCGAGTTTCAGTTTCAGAAACAGCCAGGGAGCACCGGCGGAAACCCAGGCCCCCAGAATTGCATAACGGCTGAAGCGGCCCAGGGCATACCAGGGAGACCCTTCCGGGGGAAATACCATTTTAAGTCCCCCATAGATAATGACGGCGCCGATTATGCCCAGTATATAGCGGGCCAAAAGAACGAGGAATCCAGGCCGCTTCCCGCTGGCAGTGCGTGATGCCGAAAATGTAAACCATTCGGCCATAAAAATATAGCCAACGGACATACCGAAAAATACGCCGCCCATGCTGGTGTCTTCCGGGTTAAGGCCATTCATAACAAAGGCAATGAGGGCTACCACAAGAATACGGAAGCGAATATTAAGGGACAAAAAGAGTTTTTCTATACTGGAGGCCCCAAAGTAGTAGACCAAGAGTACAAGACCTGCCAGCAGCCAGCCTGCAAACACATCGGTAGGGAAATGAACCCCCAGGTATATTCTGCTAAAACTAATGAGGAGGGGCAGGACGATCGCCAGGACAAGGCCCCAGGGCTGGCGTATCCAGCCGCCAATAATACCCCACAGGGTAACTGAGCCTTGGGCATGCCCCGAGGGAATACCGTAGGAGTTTTCAACATCAAGGCCTACCGAGGGATCCAGTGCATAGGGGCGGGGCTGCCGCAGCAGGTTCTTAACGGTGCTGTTCAACCAGGCAGAAAGGAGCACTGCTGTCCCCAGCCGGATTCCTCGTTTTTCATCAATACACCAGAAAATAAAAGGAAGGATCGCCAAATAGGCAAATTCGGCTCCAAGGCTGGTAATGGTTTTCATGATTACCGTCATAGCCGGAGATTCAATCTGCTGAACAAATCGAATTACATCTAATCCCCATTGATACACATTTTCCATAGTTCTACCCTCTGTTGCTGAGATGTACAGCCTTTGAAATGGGCTCCACTATAATTAAAATGGAAAATGCGAATATTACAAGGCTCATGGGGCATAAAAATATTGTTGACAATAATAGTAATAAATAGTATTACTATAACTATACTAGTCTTTGGAGGAGCCCATGGCAAAGATAGCTGCTAAAATGACGGATCTTATCGGCAATACCCCCTTATTGGAACTGGGGAATTACGCTTCCCAGGAGGGTCTTAAGGCCCAGCTTGTGGCAAAGCTAGAATCCTTTAATCCCCTGTCCTGTGTTAAGGATCGAATTGGCTATGCCATGATCGCCGATGCGGAGGAGCGGGGGCTCCTGAAAAAGGATACGGTGTTGATAGAACCTACAAGTGGCAACACGGGTATAGCCTTAGCTTTTGTCGCGGCCTCCCGGGGCTACCGGCTCATTTTGACCATGCCGGAAACCATGAGCATCGAGCGGCGGGCCCTCCTTAAGATGCTGGGGGCCGAACTGGTGCTGACCCCCGGACCAGAAGGCATGAAAGGGGCCATCGCCAAGGCGGAAGAACTGCACAAGTCTATGCCCAATAGCCTTATTCTGCAGCAATTCAGCAATCCTGCAAATCCAGCAATCCACCGGAAAACCACCGCTCGGGAAATCCTGGCCGATACGGACGGAGACCTGGCGGTTTTTGTGGCCGGTGTCGGTACAGGAGGGACCATCACCGGCGTTGGGGAAGTGCTTAAGCAGCATAATCGGGCAATTAAAATTGTTGCGGTTGAGCCTGCCGATTCACCGGTCCTTTCAGGAGGCAAGCCGGGGCCTCACAAGATCCAGGGCCTCGGAGCCGGTTTTGTCCCCGAGGTGCTGAACCGCTCCATAATAGATGAAATCATCCAGGTAAAGACCGAAGAGGCGGTGGGGACAGCCCGGAAATTGGCCCGAACCGAGGGTGTCTTGGTGGGTATTTCAAGCGGCGCAGCGGCCTTTGCGGCGACCCAGGTGGCAAAGCGGGCTGAATATGCGGGGAAACGGGTGGTGGTGCTGCTTCCGGACACCGGGGAGCGGTATCTTTCCACTGTTCTGTTCCAAGACCTATAGCTGGTATTAAGCCTCATGAAGCTTTCATCCCGTACCCAATTTGGTCTTAAAATACTGTGCTACCTGGCGCTTCGATATGGGGCCGAGCCGGTTCAGGCTGCGGAGCTTGCCAGGGTAACGGGGACCACGGAAAAATATATCGGGCAAATTATGCTGACCCTCCGGGCTTCTCCGCTTGTCCTTGCAAGCCGGGGCGTCCAGGGGGGCTACTATCTCTCCCGTTCTCCTGAGGAAATCAACCTCTTCGAGGCCCTGGCTGCCCTCGAAGGGGAACTCCTTCAGATGGAAGCCCTTTCAGGCTCCGCTTCTTTAGAGGTGCTTTCCAATGCTCTTAAGACCCTGCAGGGTCTTGTTGCAGGAAGGCTTGAAACAACGCTTAAAGGGCTAACCCTCCAGGATCTTGTCCAGGAGGGGCAGCACTATGCGGGCTACGGTGACTGGGTTATTTAGCGCTTTTATGCAATAAGCATAAAAAAGCCCGTGGCAAGAAGCACGAGAAAAATAATTTTACCAAAGAGAATTTCATCAACCTTATGGTGAATCTTTTCCCCGATAAAAATGCCCGCTGCGAGAAAGGGGAGCATCCCTGCGGTTCCGCTCAAAATTGGGGCTGTAAAAACGCCAGATCGGATGTAATTGATAAGCAGCACCGTGTTGAGCGTGGTCCAGAGCAGGCAGAGGGTTGCGCGGAAACTTCCCTTGTCGGGGAGCGTTTTAGAAGCGTAAAGCACCACCAAGGGGCCCCCTGAAGCAAAGGCGCCGTGTACCATGCCGCCTGCGAAGAGGAGCAGGTAGTAAGTAATACGGCTCCGGAGCCTTTTCCCAAGGGCTCCTTCCGGGGCAGCGGGGCAGTTTTCGTTTTCCTGGTTTGGCCGAGTAAAGCGGCGGTAGACCTGCCAGCCAGCGCTGGCGATGATAAAGAGGGCTAAAAGTTTTTTAAGAAGCCGCGGATCAAAGCTCTTAAAGGCCATGATGCCAAAGGGAAGGCCGAGCCCCACAAAAAAAACAATGACAAAAAATTCCTTAAAATTGATGAACTTCCATTTGGTTATGACAATATAGAGGGCCAGTATCCATGCCAGGGTTGCAAGTATGGGCACACCGGTTTTGACCCCCACGAGGGTGGTAACAAAGGGCAGGGCGAGGACCGTGCAGCCAAAGCCGGTGATCGCTTCCAGGGCATGGGTGATAAGTACCGTAAGGCCCACCAGGGCAAACACGAGGGGGCTCATGAAAGCTTCTCCCGTACAAGCTGCCGCACCAGGTCCTGAGTACAGGGCACGGGGTTGTTTTTAAGCTTAAAATCGCTCTGAGCCTTATCAAAGAGAGCTGCCACCGCTTCCCGATCCACCGAACCATCTGGCCCTGCGGCGCCTGTAAAGCCGGGAATGTCTGAGAACCGATCCGGGAGGCCCATAAGGTATTTAAGCTCCACAAGCCGGTCCCTGAGATATTGGATATACGCTTCGTCGCTTAATCGAGATGTGGGGCTCTCCGGCCGGCCGCCAGCGTTTGCTTCTTGGTGCGCTTCTTGGTATACCCGTTTAGCCAGGATGAGGAATTTTCCCCGTACCGCCGGATCTCCCATGTTGAGGTCAAAAATGTTCTGGGTAAAAAAAGCGCAGGCTGCACCATGGCTCAGGTGCCATTCTTCTGAAAGAATAAAAGACAGGGCATGGATCGCGGCGGTGCCGGTTTTGTTAAATGCAATGCCCGCCAGGGTGGCTGCCCGCTGCAGGTCAGCCAAAGCGGACGCTTCTTTTGATGCCGGCGCTGCTCCTGTGCCGCCTCCCGCTTCCGGCTGTGGCCGCTCCTTATGTCTCTCCCGCTCCGCTTCCCGTGCCACACTGGCCCGCCAGGCCGGTTCCAGGCTTGCAAGCACCGCCGCGGAGGCTTCGAGAGCGAGCCGGTCCGACAGGGCGGTGGCATTTTTGTTCCAGAGGGTTTCCAGCGCGTGGGTTAAGGCATCGTAGCCCGTGGCGGCCACGAGGGGGGGCGGCAGGTCAGCCACGAGGTCAGGCGAAAGGATGGCGGCCTCCGCCTGGAGGACCGGGCTGTTCAGGGTGTACTTCCTGCCAGACCGGGCGGTGTATACCCCGAAGCGGGTAACCTCCGAACCTGTGCCGGTGGTGGTTGGTATAAGGATCAGCGGCACCTTCCGTTCCTGGGGTTTAAGGGGCGCTTCGGGGCCCAGGTATTCATCCAGATCGCCAGGGCTGTCCAGCAGCATGGCCACCGCCTTGGCCGAATCCAGGGTGGATCCGCCCCCAATACCGATGACCGCAGCGGGCCGCTCCCGCCGGGCCTTGGCCGCCATATCCATAATGTCAGCGCTGGTGGGGTTCGGGACCACCTGGTCCAGAATCTGGAGTTTCCAAAGCCGGTTTAAGTCGGCCAAGGCCCGGTCCCGCAGCGGGAAGGGCCGCGGATCTACGATACAAAGCACCGGTTCAGAACCGGCGCTCGCAGTACAGTAAACCAGGGCCTCATCCAGCCCTTCGGCGGAAAAACAAGGGGTCTCAATAATCTTTGTCGGGGAAGCAATGGCGCCTATCATTTAAAGTTTTCTTCCTCCAGAGCCACTACCTGGTTAAAAGCGTTGGTAAGGAAGTCCTTTTTAAATTCCATTTTCTGGGTAAAGGACATGGAAAGCCAGGCATCCACGATCTGGCAGCCCAGGAATGGCGCCGTAATCCAGCCCCCCATGGTCAGGACGTTTGCATTATTGATAATCTTTGCCCGCTCTCCGGAAAAAATATCCACCGCCACCGCAGCATAAACACCCTTGTGCTTGTTTGCCACAATAGCCATACCCTGGCCGGTGCCGCAGATGAGGATACCTTTTTGGGCCTCCCCCCGCTGGATTGCCTTGGCAACCTTGGGGGCCTGGATAAAGTAGGGTTCAGGCTTGTCAGCGCTCATGATGCCATAATCAATAAGGTGAATCTCCGGATGGTTTTCTGTAAGGTGCTTTACGATTTCCCGGGCAAGGGGAAATCCTGAAAGATCGCTTGCAAGGGCCAGGGTAATTTTCTCATTCATAGTAGGTACTCCTTATCCATATTGATGATCCATATTGATGAACGGATCCTGCCGTTCTTTCTATTTAAGTAGTTCTGCCGCTGCCTCGGCGATGGAAGCGCTATCCAGTTTATAGTGGGTTTTAAGCCACTGCTCGGTCCCGACCTGACCGAACTCGTCCCGAATGCCAACACGGGCAAAGGGGAGGCTGATCCGGTATTCGGCCATGAGCTCCGCCACCGCGCTCCCCAGGGCGCCGTGAATCTGGTGGTTTTCGCAGCTCAGCACTGCCTGGGCGCCTTTCATCGCCGATAGCAGGCCATCCTTGTCCAGGGGCTTTAATGTCAGGGTGTCGATAACCGTGGCTGAAATTCCACGGCCTTCGAGGATTTTGGCAGCCTCAAGGGCCTCGTTCACCATAATGCCTCCCAGGGCGATAATCAGAATGGAGCCCGGACCTCCCTGGCGCAGTACCTTACTTTTCCCGATACGGAAAGGCGCGTTCTCCGGGTACAGGGCCGGCAGGGGCTTACGGTAGAGCCGGAGGTAGATTGGAGTATCAAGATCAAGCAGCTGGGGCAGCAGGGCTGCCAGGGAGACCGGATCCGAAGGCTCCACAATGGTGAGGCCCGGTATGAGCCGCATGGTTCCCAGGTCCTCAAAGGGCATGTGGGTGCCGCCGTTAAAGGCGGCGGAAATCCCCGGATCTGTCCCAACTAACTTTACCGGCAGCTTTGCATAGGAGACGGAAATAAAAAACTGATCAAAGACGCGGCGGCTTGCAAAGCAGCCGAAAGTTTGGGCTACCGGAATTTTTCCCATGCTTGCAAGGCCCGCGGCAACTCCGATCATATTGGCCTCCGACACCCCCACGTTGATGTGCCGCTCAGGAAAGGTCTGGGCAAAGGATGCCGTGGCGCCGGCCTTACCCAGGTCTGCATCAATAAGAACAATCCGCTCATCCTTTCGCGCAGATTCGACAAGCGTATTAATAAAAACGGTGCGCATTTCTTTTGTGTCCATTACTTTCCCTCCTGGCTTGTCACGGCCTGAGCGTCCTTGTTTTGCAGCCCTTGCGGTCCGTGTGGTGTTTCAAGGGCTGCGAAGTCCGAAATGGCTGTGAGGGCTGCCAGGGCGGCTTCCATCTGTTCTTTGCTCACATTCATGTTGTGATTTCCCAGGTTTCCCTCGGCAAAGCTGCATCCCTTGCCTTTGATGGTATCGAGGATAATCATGGTGGGCTGGTCTCTGCCGATCTTAGCCAGTGTGATGGCCGCATCCAAGGCATCCACATTGTGGCCATCGACCCGGAGCACCCGCCAGCCAAAACTCCGCCATTTGCCTTCTATATCCCCCAGGTCGAGGATGTCCGCCGTATAACCGTCTATTTGCATTTTGTTGTAATCCGTAAACACAATGAGCCGGTCTAGTTTGTTGTGGGCCGCAAAAAGGGCAGCCTCCCAATTCTGGCCTTCGTCGCTTTCGCCGTCGCCGATAATGGCAAAGGTATAGGCATCGATATGGTCCATCCGGTTACCGTAGGCAATGCCGCAGGCGGCGGAAAGGCCCTGGCCGAGGGACCCTGTGGTCATGTCCACGCCGGGGGTTTTCGTGCGGTCGCAGTGGCTTGGAAGGCGGGTCCCGCCCTGATTCAGTGTTAAGAGCCAGTCCAGGGGAAAGAAGCCCCTCAGCGCGAGGGCTGCATAGAGGGCGGGTCCCGCATGGCCCTTAGAAAGGACAAGCCGGTCCCGTTCCCGCCAGGTGGGATTTGCTGGATCATGCTTCAAATGCCCGCTGTACAAAACAGCCAGCACTTCTACGATTGACATGGCACCGCCAATATGACCGACCCCCAGTGTCCCAATAGACTTAATTGTATGGTAGCGGATGTTCCGAGCAAAGGCTTCCAGATCCCGCCGTTCCTCATGTGTCATATAGGTACTCCAATGATATGCTATGTTCGCTTTTCAATTACTTACAGTAAGTAAGTAAAAGTAGCCTATCATCGCTTGGTGAGTTTGTAAAGAGCCAACTTAAAAACTGCGATTGCTTGCGGTTGCAAAGCGACTATTGACCGGACGCTGCTTTTTCCCTAGCATCGGCCCCATGGGTGAACAGTTTGTACGCACCGAATTGATTTTAGGCTCCGATGCACTAGAACTTTTATCAAAATGCCGTGTCGCCATATTCGGCCTCGGCGGGGTAGGCAGCATGGCCGCAGAGGCCTTAGCACGATCAGGCATCGGCTCCTTTCTCTTAGTTGACTGTGATGCCGTTTCCATAACGAACCTTAACCGGCAAGTGCTGGCCCTATATTCTACTATTAGTAAGCCGAAAGTGGAGGTCATGCGGGAACGAATCCTCGATATCAATCCCGCCGCCCAGGTGGAAATACGGCATGAACAGTATACAGCCGAAAACGGCGCTTCCTTTTTTGATATAAAGCCCGACTATGTGGTCGACGCCATCGATATGGTAAGCGCCAAGCTCGATCTTATTCAGCGTACCCAGACGCTGGGCATCCCAATTATCAGCTCCATGGGGACCGGCAATAAGCTCGATCCCTCACGGCTCGAAGTGGCTGATATCTACGAAACCAGTGTATGTCCTCTGGCCCGGGTTATGCGGAGGGAACTTAAAAAACGGGGAGTCAAGACCCTCCGGGTAGTTTATTCCCGGGAGATGCCGGCACAGCTTGCAAACGGAGAGCGGGCCTTTACCGAATCTGGCACTCCAGGCCGGCACCTTCCAGGCAGCACCGCCTTTGTGCCCCCTGCTGCAGGCCTCCTCATGGCCTCCTGGGTTGTCCGGGACCTTGTATCTCGGTAAAGGTTTGGTAGCTCATATGCCTGTAATTAAAAAATCTATGGCAGAAAGTATATCCTGTCGATATGATATGCACTCCCCGATTGATGAACCTAACTGTGATACGGGGACACCTGCCATCTGTTGTGTCAAAAGTATAAACTCTTTATTGTTAATAAAAATTATTGGATTTAAATTTTTTATGATGCCTTTTTCAAATATCTCTTTACTTGCCAGCGGAATAACTATTCTAGTTTCCAGGTCAGATAAGATTGATGACTGTACATCAAGTAAATAAGGGTATATTTTTTTGGACGTTTCATTCAAATTTGCATATATATGATACTGGGACATTAAAAGGTCCTCATTTCATCACTAAATAAACCATACTTTTCAAGTGCAGAATTATAATAGGCTATAGCTTCTTTGTTTTCTTCTTTCCAACGCTCTCTTTTTTTTTCTTTTAGGGCCTCCGCGAGAGCGGATTCAAGTATTGCGGATATGTTAATTTTGTATTCCTTTGCTTGTTTTAATAAATCGCTATTAACGGTGAGGTTTGTTGGTTTTTTGGGTGCATGAATGTTATACGTTAAAGACATTGCAAACTCCCTTGGCTCTAGATGTATATAATATATGCGCATAATATATATATGTCAATGAAATTGGCTTATATAAGAGGTTCTTTCAAAACTCAGGAAGTTTTGAAAGAACTACCTTGAAGTTTGCGATTTATCGCGACGGTTGCATGTTTTTTATATGAAATAGCATGCAACCGCAAGCAATCGCAAAGCCAATTGCAAAAGTGACCGACTTTTGCAATTGGCTAGAAGGCTGTACTTTTTGCGAAAAGAGATTTACTATAGGCTTATACTTATTTACTGGAAGTAACTATGAGTGGAGTTCCCTTACGAAGCGCCGACATTCGGGAGCGCAATGCCAAAATTATACTCGCCCTGGTCCAAAGCCGCAAGTATATCTCCCAGTCGGAAGTGGTGGCCTTAACGGGATTACGGGCTCCTACGGTATTCCGTATTTTTACCGAACTAGAAAAAGAGGGTCTTATCCGGCCTGTGCAAGCCGAAGATTCCCGGCCCTTGGCTCAAAATCGCAAGGACCCAAACAGCTCATCTTCCCTCGTCGGTGAAGAAAAAAAAGGACGAAAACCCCAGTATTTCGAAGTAGTTCCCGATGCCTTGTACAGCATTGGCATTGATTTCTGGTCCCGTTCGGCTACCCTCGCGGTAAGCGATTTTTCAGGAGAGATCCGTTTTATTGATGAACTTGAATTCCCCGATCCTTTGGATGCAGACACCCTTGTTACGGCCCTTCAGACGCTCATAAAACGGGCCCTTAAAAAGAGTGGTATCGATGCGTCGCGGCTCCTGGGCTTTGGCATTGGCGCCCCGGGCCGCATAGACCTGGAAAAGGGTCTCATCCTCTCTTATCCGCGGATCGCCAAACTTGCCAATTTTCCCCTGGTTTCGGTTTTGCAGAAACGTTATGACGTTCCTGTCTATATGCATAACAACGCAAGCCTTGCCGCACTGGCAGAATTAAAGTACGGCGCGGCCCGGGGCGCCAAAAGCCTCTTTGCATTCCTCGTCCGTTCGGGAGTCGGCGGCGCCTACCTGGAAGGTTCCCAACCCTTTACGGTGCTCGGGAAAACAGCCCTGGAAGTAGGACACCTTTCCTTTAATTGCGAGGGCCCCCACTGTACCTGTGGCGGTCAGGGCTGCCTAGAAGCCTATATTGCCGAGGATGCGGTGCTTCCCTTTATCCGCCGGGTATACCCGATAGAGTCTCTTTCCGAACTGGACAAGCTTATTGATTCGGAAATAGGTCCAAAAATCCGCTCAGCCCTGGAAGAGCCCCTGCACATCTTTGAACTCGCGGTCCGTAACATTCATACCCTTTTTTCTCCCGAACGGTACCTTATCATCAGCCGATTCTCCGGTTATGCCCGGCTTTTACAGGAGGAACTAAATCGGCGCCTGGTGGACCTCTGTCAGGGATCGGACCAGGCCATTACAATTGTGGCCGATGTGTATGATTCCCACCGGATTGGCCGGGGGGCCACCGATTTAGTAATCGAACAGTTTCTAAAACCCTGATACCCATCTTGTTCCCTTTTCTGTTCCTGTTATACTGACCGCTGGGTGTTAGAATCTAATTCATAAAGGGACAATCGATGAACAGAAAAGTATGGGGTTTGATGTGCTTATTATGGCTTATTGTAACTGCTTTTCCTGCCGCAGAGACAAGCCCGGAATTAGCTGCCTATCTTCAGCAAAGTATAGAAATGTGGGATAAGGTGGTTCCTTGGTTCAGCTTGGGATCTGTCCCTGTCACGTCGAATTTCGATGCTGAAACGCTCGTAACCGAGCTGTCTAAGGATATTACTGAGGCTGGCCGATATAAGGAATTCGAATACCTCTTTAACTATTACAAAGAAAATAAAAACAAAGGAAATTTGGTATGCCGCATTATAGAAGCTCGGCCCCCCAGCCCCGGTTTTTGGCCTGCCAGGATCGATGACACTCAGTCTGCCCTGGTTATTAACGCCGCCGATCTTGAATATCTAGCCAAAGAACCGGCTTTGCTCAAAGCTTCATTTCTTAGAGCCGTTGCCGCTCTCTACTATCTGAAAGAAGCTGCATTCCCTACATTGTACTTTAACGGCAGAAATGTCTTATACGAATTTTCTGCCCTTATGACAG
Organism: Gracilinema caldarium; assembly: GCF_029265695.1. Taxonomy (GTDB): domain Bacteria; phylum Spirochaetota; class Spirochaetia; order Treponematales; family Breznakiellaceae; genus Gracilinema; species Gracilinema caldarium_A. The sequence continues at coordinate 47,732 of NZ_JAJUHW010000009.1, forward strand.
GAAACTTCGTTGAATCTATCTACTTAAATGAAATAGTTTTCTTTAATAACAATTCACCCATTGCAAATAATTGGCATACTTGGCTTATTGATTCTGCTAAAAACGACAATTTTGTTAGTATTGCGCGCAATCTGTATGGCTTTTCCATGAACTACGCCTATCATTTTCTTTCAATTCTTAGCAAACTTTCTTCCTACCAACAGATCATGAGCATGCTCAATACGATGAATGATATACCTGTGGATTTGGTGGATAATATAAAAAAGGGCTTATTTACCCGCTTTGCTTTGACTCCAAAACAGGTAGAAGACGGCATCATTGCACGGACCATCCTGATGACAGATCCGTGGATATTATTGGTTATCAGCCGGGTAATACCGCCGAATAACAAGGAAATTCAAAATTTGGTTAATAGTACCTATAAAACAATGGATCTTGTTCGGAGCTATTATAAACATTTGGAGCCGCCACTTCTCGATCACCGCCAGGCACAGCTTGATTGCAATGCATTCTGGGCTCCCGAACCGTCAATGCTCAGTTATACGGAGCCAGCTAAAATAGAAAAAGGGACTGCCGCAGCGCTTTCTGTGCCAGGGGCGGTCAAAACGATCTGGTATCGTGAATGCGATTCCTTTGCCGGTAACCAATATAGGGGCTATATTCCGTTACCTGAGCAAGAGGCCCTTGCAACGGCGGCATACCGGTTTTCATACGGCGCTGATGGATCCCTTATGGCTGTTGAGTATTTTAATAAAGGGCATCTGCAGGTGGGCTATGCCCTGCAGGATGCTGCACGAATTATCATTATTCGAGAAGGCAGAACAGAAATATGGCGGTGGGAGGATGCATCGGGACGTTTAGTCTCCAATGACAGCGGTTTTGCCCTCATGAAAGTAGAAACCTTACAAGGGTCTGAAGATGAACAAGCAAAAGGTCTCCGCAGGCTTACCTTTACGTTCTATGACCGGGATGGCAGAAGGGTGTTTCATTCTTCTGGTGCCTGGAGTATAGAGCGAAGGATTTCACCCCAGGGATTCGAAGATTCTTATTATGATGACCGAGGCCAGTTAAGCGAAAATTATTTTGGCTATGCAAAAGTCTGGTATTCCGAGACAGCCGGTACTGCTATGGGGAGTAAAAATCGTATAAACCGGTACGAGTATCGCTATTTTGATAAGGACGGGAATCCGGCATGTTCCCAATTTTTGGGTGTCCATGGAACTCTGGAACAGCATACCGAGAATGGCTCTAATTATAGTGTCGAAATATCATATATAAATGCACAAGTCCAGCCCAGTAAAATTTTTGACAATAGCTGGATGCAAAGAAAAAAGTTCGGAAAAGACCTATTTGTCTATGAAAACCTCGATCGTGAGGGTAAACCCATCGTGTCTCTGTTTGGGTATGCATCGATACAGAGTACTATTGTAAATGGCATGATTGTGGCGGATGCCTTTTACGATGCTGCCGGAAAAGCGGTGAACAGTCTTGCGGGCTATCATAAACGAAAAATGTCCTATACTGACCGCGGGGATATTGCGGAGCTATCCTATTTTGACGCACGAAATAAGCCGGTGCTTGGCATGGATGGCATCCACCGCCAGGTGTACAAATATGATAAAAATGGATATTTAGAAGAACTGTTTTTTTATGGTCCCGACGGCAAGCTCATTAATGATTATTCCGGTGCTGCTCATATACGGTGGTATAAGGACGAACTTGGCCGTACCTATGCTGTGGACGCCTGGGATTCGGCGGGTAACAGGCTCAGCAGCGGTGCGGGCAAGGATATTTAATAGATTGATGAACTGTAACAAAGGCAGGCTGCCCGGATAAACCGCCGGGCGGCCTTTTTTTATTGACAGCTAGCCATATCCGTGTTTTACTTACTTAGTGAAAGTAATCAAAGGAGGTTCGGTATGAAACGAACGGTAGGAATCATAGGCATCCTTTTGCTGGCTGTTTCTTTCTTTGCCATGGCAGAGGGACAGAAAGACTCGAGTTCCAAGGAAGTGGTGCTTAAGTGGCCTTGCATCTGGGTCGGCAAGGATTCCAAGGCCGCAGAAGTGGAAAAACTGGTTAACGAATTTAATGCGGCTAATGCGGGCAAGATCCGGGTTGAAATTGAACCCCAGCCTGACTACGATGGCTATGAACAGAAAATTCGAACATCCATTGCCGCGGGGGTAGTACCTGATATATTCACCCTCAAACTTAATCCAACCACCGCAGAATATTATAAGTCTGACCTGCTCATGGATTTTTCTAAAGAAATTAGCGGTGACTGGAAAGCATCTTTTAAGTCCGGTACCCTGGAACAGGCCACCATCAACGGTGTGATGAAATCTATCCCCTATGAAATAGCCATTACTCCCATCTGGTATAACGAAGCGCTCCTTAAAAAAGCAGGGGTAAGCTATCCTAAGACGGTGGATGAAATGTGGGCTGCCTTTGATAAATTAAAGGCTGCTGGCATTACTCCCGCAAGCCAGATGACCGGCGGTACCAATGCCTGGACCAGCATGCTCTGGTTCTCCCATTTTGCAGCCTCCCTCGGCGGCCCAAAAGTGTGGGATAAGCCCCTGACTGATCCTGTCTTTGTTAAAGCCGCGGCTCTTCTTAAAAAAATGTACGAAAATGGCTATACCACTGCCGATGCGGTGGGCGGCGATGCGGGTGTCTCCGGCGGTCACTTTCTGGCTGGCCGGACAGCCCTGTTTTCCAACGGCCCCTGGTATATCGGCAGGGTGAAAAAAGAAGCCCCCGAAGTTTTTGCGAATACAAAGGTCGCCCCCGCCCCTGCGGCAGGGCCTAACAAGAACGCTATGATCGGTTTCCTTCAGGCGAATATTGCCGCGGGCAACACCAAGGATCCGGCTAAAAAAGCCGCCCAGATTGCCTTTCTTAAGTGGATGACCAAACCGGAAAACGTAAAGCGGATTGCCCTTTCATCCGGTGCCATGTTCGCCGTATCCTTTAATCTCACCGATGCGGATGCGGTGGATCCCCTCATGAAGCAGTTCTACGAACTATCAAATTCATCATCCTTTAATGTGATGCATTTGGAAGGTGCCCGGGGGGCCGAGGTGGTTGCCGAGTTCGGTCAGCAGCTTGCAAAAATGGCTCTGGGCCAGGCTACTCCCGAAGAATTCATGAAAGCCGTCGCTGCAAAGGAGAAACGGTAATATGAGACGGGGCGGGAGCGGTCCTTCAGGCCGCAACGGACTGGGAATAGTGGTTTTTCTCGCTCCCGTCCTGGTCTTGTATGCTGCCTTTTTTATCTACCCCTTGTTTTTTATCGGATTTACCAGTTTGATGGAATGGAACGGCATTTCATCAGCCCGTTTTGTGGGCTTAGAAAACTATGGCCGCCTCTTTTCCGATGCGACCTTTAAGCTGGGAATCCGAAACAACTTTATCTGGGCCTTTGCCTCAGGGTTCATTCAAATTCCCCTGGCAACCCTGGTGGCCCTCATTTTGGCCCGCAAGGTCCGCTTCTGGAAGTTCCTGCGGACCCTTTATTTCCTTCCTAACGTTATTTCTGCGGTAGCCCTGGCAATGCTCTGGAAGGCCATTTATAACCCCTCTTATGGGCTCCTCAACGGGCTCTTAGCCCTTGCGGGCCTGGGGCCCCACAACTGGCTCGGCGATACGGCTACCGCATTGCCCGCGGTGATTACCCAATCGGTGCTGTACATCGGCTACTTTATGATCATCATTCTCGCCGCCATTACCACTATCCCAGACAGTCTTTATGAGGCAGCGGAGATCGACGGGGCTTCAGTCATTCAACAGACCTTTAAAATTACGATTCCCATGATTACGGGGACCCTGGTCACGAGCATTACCCTGGCCATGGCCTACGGGATGCGGCATTTCGAAGCTACCTTTCTGATGACCGGAGGAGGGCCAGCCTATGCGACCACCACCATGGGTATCCAGCTTTACAATAAAATGGACGCCTTCCGCTATGGCGAAGCGAGCGCTATTGGTGCAATTTTAATACTTCTTGGCACGGTGCTTATTGTGGCCATCCGGGCACTTCTCTCTAAAAATGATCCCATGTCGGAGGCTGCTCAATGAAGGCCTTGCAAACACATCACAGTTCTGAAGAACAGAGCATCAGGAACTCTCAGGTTCTTACAATGATCGGTACTGCCCTCGGCAAGGCTGGCGTTATCCTTGTTCTGGTTTTTTTCTTTCTTATCGCAGCCTTTCCGCTTATTTGGCTTTTTATCTCTTCTCTTAAAACAAACCTGGAACTCCAGGTTTCGCCCTTTACCCTGCCAAAGGTTCCGCAATGGGGCAACTACGGCAACGCTCTTAAAATGGCAAACCTGCCGGCTTTGTTTCTCCACTCAATCTATGTAGCCTTCGGGGCGGTGTTCCTGAACCTTTTTGTGACGAGTCTTGCGGGCTTTGTGCTTTCCCGGGAACAGTTCCGGGGCAGGGATGCGATCCATACCGTGCTTACCGCAGGAGTTCTGGTTCCCATCATCTCCTTTATGGTGCCCTATTTTACCCTCATTACCAAAGCAAGGCTCTACGACAACCTCTTAGCCCTCATCATCGTGTATAGTTCCATCAACATACCCGTATCCATGTTCCTGGTAACCGCCTTTATGCGCTCCATTCCAAAAGAAATGGAAGAAGCTGCGGTGATCGATGGCTGCTCAATTTTGCAGCGTTATACCAAGATTGTGCTGCCCCTGGCCCAGACAGGCCTTGTGACCGCCGGAACCTTCTGTTTTATCTATGCCTGGAACGAGTTTATTATGGCCCTGCTTCTCACCAGTTCATCTTCAAGCCGGACATTGCAGCTGGGTATCCGCTTTTTTACAAGCCAATTCGTGACGGATTATACCTCCATGTATGCCGCCATTATGATATCGATCATTCCGAGCATCGCCCTCTATACGATGCTCCACAACCGAATTATTTCTGGACTGACCGCCGGAGCGGTCAAAGGATAGTAGTACCATGAAACAACATATTACTCTCGGTGTGGTCTGCCTCGCGCGGAAGACCTATGACTGGAAAGCAGCGGGGGAAATCTGGAAACAGCTCAGGCAGGAGCTTGCAAAGCTGGAAGCGGTTACCCTTGTGGCCCCCGAAGAATTAATTATAGAAGTGGAAGATGCCGAGGCAGCTGCGGCCCTTTTAGCGGAAAAACGGGTTGATGCGGTGGCAATCATTTCCGGCACCTTCCATTTGGGGCATTTGGCGCTTTTAATCGCCAAACAGGTAAAAAAGCCCATACTGCTCTGGGCCCTGCCGGAACTGCCCTACGACGGCGGTAAAATCAGGCTCAATTCGGTCTGCGGTGCGAACCTCAATGCGTCGAACCTGTACAAGGGCGGCATCCGGAATTACCGGGTCGTGGTCCGGCCCGATATGGACCAGGACTGGCTCGATGCTATCCGGGTCCGCGTGGCCCTTTCGACCGCCCGGGTAGGTATTATCGGGTACCGGGCCCACGGCTTCTTTAATCTGAGCACCGCAGACCTGGCTCTTTATAACCAGCTGGGAGTGCTGGTCGATCATTTTGAGCTGGATGAGGTGTTTAGTTATCCGGTGCCAGATAAAGAAGTCGCCCGGCGAAAGTCCCAGCTGCAGGGTCTATTTGATGTCTCAGGCATTAGCGATACCCAACTTGATAAGGTGGCGGCCCTGTCAGCAAAACTCGACGCGTTCCTTACTGCAAAGCGGCTTACGGCCCTGGCTATACGGTGCTGGCCCGAATTTGCCGCCACCTATGGTATTAGCCCCTGTGCGGCCATGAGTCTCCTCCAGGCTGAGGACCGTATCCTCGCCTGCGAGGGAGATGTGGAGGGGGCCCTTTCCATGCTGGCCCACCGGGCTGTGGGGGCCGAGACGCCCTTCCTCTTTGATTTTTCTCAGATAGACCTGGAACAGAATTTTGCCCTCTTTTGGCACTGTGGGGTGGCCCCCTGCAACCTGTGGGACGGTCGCTGTGTACGTTCTTTGGATACCTATTTTGCAGGGGGCAAGGGCGTTACTGCCGACTTTGTGTTGAAAAGCGGGGACCTCTCCATACTGAGGCTCGATACCTGTGACGGCAAATTCCGTATGCTTCTGGATACCGCCCGGGCGGTCCCCATGGATAAGCTCCTTAAAGGGACCTACATGAAGGTCGTTTTTGACCGCAATGTAGCAGATGTGCTTGCCACGGTGGTGAACAACGGCATCGCCCACCATGCATCGGTGGTATACGGCACCTTTGTGAAACCCTTTGAAATTTTAGCCCACATCGAAGGCTGGGAAATAGTGCGATAATTTTTCGTTTTTTCTCCAACCGGCGCTCATTTTTTACGTATATACTAGTGTATGAAAAACGTGCTAGATAGAGCGCCTATTCGAACACCGGAAGCGGTCTGGAACAGCTATTATGGCCGCATATGTGTGTATCTTCGGTCCTTTGCTGCCTTAAACTATGAAGACCGGGAAGAAATCGCCGCAGATACATTGTACAAGGTCTGGCAGAATAGGGCCAAGGTTTTGGACGGCCAGGACTGCAGGGCCTGGGTTTTTACCATTGCCCGCCGTACCGCCATTGATAGGCTGCGCAAAAGCTCATCCCATGATGTTAAAAAAGATGGGGCCTTATCCGCAGAATTGGATATGATGCCGGATCTAAAAAATGTTAAGCCCGAACATCAACTTATAAAAAATGAAGAACTAGAATTTATTCAGACCTTTCTAAAAGACTTATCTGACCCAGATCGGGAACTGGCCTACCTGTTTTATTACGAAGAGCTGCCCATAGAAGAGCTGGCTCGTATTTTCAGTCTACCAAAAGGCACGATTAAATGGCGGCTCCATGCTATTCGCAAAAAACTTGCGCGGAGGTGGCAAGATGAATTCGGCATATAACAACAAAGCGGAAGAGGCGCTCAAGGCCTATTTTTGTCAGGCTGTACAGGATGCATCTCAAGCGGCTCCACCGCATATGTTATTAGATACTATTTCCATGCACAAGGAGGTGAAAGACCAAGGAAAGAAATCAACGGCAGTCCTCGAAGGGGCACTGCAGGCCCTTTTAGCGGTAGCCGCTTCGCTTCTTATCGTTTACTGGACCGGCAATACTTCCTCAGGAGCCCTTGCCCAACAATTACGGGATGAAGGAGAGTTCCAGAGGGTCCATGAAATGTTTTCTGAACTATCACAGGAGCTGGATCATGGATTGACGTTCATCATAGAAAACAACAGATCTCAGCGGCGGATAGAAATGAGACCTTGAAAGCTGCGATTAGGCGCAGCGGTTACGCGCGACTGCATGTGGCTGCACAATCGTGTACAGCCGCGCGCAATTGCAAAGCCAATTTCAAAACGCGAAGCGTTGTGACCGACTTTTGAAATTGACTCAATTTTTATTTTTTAGGAGCGGAGTATGAATATAATTCGGTATCTGGTTGGTTTAATCGTATTTTTTACGATCCTATCCTTCTGCGTATGGGGGAGCGGAGGCAACCTTTGGATTTTTTTGGATGTGCTATCATTCATCATTGTCGGTTTGGGAACCTTGGCGTTGCTGCGAACCGGCTGGACCTTCCGCGAAATGGGCAAGGCCTTTGCTCTGGCCTTTGCAGATAAGGCCGGAACAGATGAGTTGGCCTGGGCTGACGCGTTTTTTACCGCCATGGGCCGGTATTTTACCATGTCAGGACTCGGCGGATTCTTTTTGGGCATCATTATCATGTTGAAATACCTGGCAGATAAATCCATGATTGGGCCGAACCTGGCGGTTGCCCTTCTTTCGGTGCTGTATGCTCTCTTATTTCAGCTTATCATCGTTATTCCCATGAGAGCGTTGCTGCAGAAAAAATTGAGCGCTTCTAGAGCAGATTGATGAATTATAGCGGAAACTTGGCCAATCTGTGATTGCCTGGAGCCGCGCGCAACCGCACAGCCACGCGCACAACCTTGCACAGCCGCACAGCTGCGCGCAACCGCACAGCTGCGCGTACAACCTTGCACAGCCGCGCGCACAACCTTGCACAGCCGCGCGCACAACCTTGCACAGCCGCACAGCTGCGTGCACAGCCGACTATCCTGTTATTTTTTTAAGTTTCATCCCTTCCAGCTCGGTGCAGGAAAAATCTTGGCCGAGCCGGTTTGCCTCCAGAGCCTTCCGCATAAGGGCAAAGGTTTGTGGGGTTATCGGGTAGCGAATGGCCAGTATGGTTCCAAGGCCGACAAAGACAAGGGGCCCGAACACAAAAATGAGTCTAATCCCCTCAATTGCGGCGGATGACTGCTGTGCTGCCCCAGCGCTGTAGCCGATTCCCTGCAGCAAAAGCCCAAAGACCCACAGCGTAAAGGCCTGGACTAGCTTACGGCACAGGGTAAACACGCCGGCCACACTGCCTGCCCGTTCAATATGGTTCGTGAGTTCATCCGCATCGGAAGACTCTGGCAGCATAGCCCAGGGCATGGCTACCACCGGAGACAGCCCCAAGCCGAGTATGGCTGAGGCGATAATCAGCAGTATGGCAGGACTTTCGGGCCTTAAGGTAATTAAGAACAGGGCTACAAGAAATACGATTCCCGCTCCGACAGCGTAGGACCTTCCCTTGCCGATCCGGTTTGCCAGCATAATATGGAGCGGCAGGGAAATGAGCTGGGCAATCAGCATGGACCCAAGACAAAGGTTGTAGATGCTGCCCCGGCCGATGTAGTAGGTAACAAAATAGACAAAGGAAGCGGAAAGTATATCCAGGGCAGTGTACCCCAAGAGATACATGCCGATATGGAGCCTGAATGAACGGCAGGCAAGGAGACTTTTAAGATCCTTAAAGGACTGGAGGAGCCCTGCGGTATTTTGAGCCCCATTTCGTCCCTTTCCCCCTGGAGCATCGGGCACAGGTTCTTCCCAGGTCCCCAGGAACACAACAATCCAGGGGAGGGCGTAGAGTATACCAAAAAGAAGGCCTACTAAAAAAAAGCCCTGGGACGGATTATCCCGATACAGGTTTTTTACTAAAAAGCCTGGGATGGTTCCTGCAATCAAGGCAGAAAGCTGAGAAAAGAGCATCCGCGCACCGGAAAGCCGGGCCCGTTCCTTGTAGTCGCCGCTCATTTCCGCCGGCAGCGAAGAATAGGGTACCATCACTATGGTATAGACAGTGCAGAATACAATGTAGCTCGCCAGGTAATACACAAAGGTTGTTACTTGGCTCGGAAACCGAAGGTTTATCCAAAGCATCCAAAAACTGACAAAGACCGGAACTATGCCGGCAAGAAAATAAACTCGGCGCCTTCCAAAACGGCTCTTCGTTCGATCCGATAAAAGCCCCATGAGCGGGTCCGATACTGCGTCCCACACTTTGCCGACAAAAACTGCCAGGCCCGCAAGAAACGGCGAAAGGCCAACCACATCGGTAAGGAAATATATAAAAAGTGTTGATATAATTAAAAAGGAACCTCCGCCGTACAGGTCCCCCAACCCATAGGATATCAGAGCCCCTGCGCCAATTCGCCTTTTTTGTTCCGCCATGTGTATCCCTCCTTTTTTACGGCTTTATTTAAGACTTCATTGATACAGAACCTTTATGTTCTTCCCCCGAATGCCCGGATAGGCACCTTTTTGTATCAGGACTGTCCGTTCCGGGTGGGCAAGAAGCCACTTGTTTTTCATGAAAAGACAACAGTCTTCGGCACCGAGCCCGCGCTGTGCCATGGTTTCTTCAGACAAGGGAGTATTGGTTCCCCTTGGCAGGATGATGAGAGTCTTAAAGCCCGAGTCAGAGAGCCGGCAGGGAGAAAAGTGGAGTGTCCGGGGATATAGTTCAATACAGTCACCCGCTTTAAGGTAGAGGGCTTGTACATTGTCTGCATCGTACATCCACGGTTCATCAATATCTTCCCACTTCCCCAGGAGCAGCACCTGATCGGTCAAGGCTATAAGGATCTCAGGGGACTTATGGTACTCAAGGCCGTTCAAGGTCATATTGGGACCTGCCACATAACCAACTTGAACATCCATGTCGCCGAATACCAGGTTGTACAATTCCTTGCCGGGCAGGGCTTCCAATTCTGGTACCGAAGGGATGTACCGGTTTTCTGTAAGATGAGCAGGAATAAGCGGAGGAGCTTCAGAAAGCAGCATATTGATGAACGGGTGCCGGTGTTGTGCGCCGTATACCCCAAAGGCCCGCTCTTCCGGAGTGATGATACTGAGCTCAGGGTTCAGGGCCTGTAGGTCTTCTTTGTTCATGGGTGTCTATCCTTGTTACTGTGTTTTCTGTACCGTGATGGCATAGTCAGCGCTGGTGGGGCGGCTTTCGTAATAGGAAGTGCAGTTTTTTGCCGCATCCACAAAAAGACCTTCCCAGGGGGAGCCGGCGCGGCAAAAGACCGGCGGCTCACCGAGATAAGCCCTGACGGTGCATTCTGTTCCGGATGGAGCGGGACTTTTATAGACCGCGCCGCTCCACAGGTGCCGCCAGATGCCCGGCGGCAGATGGAGATGCCGTTCATTGCAGAGCGATTCCAGCACCGGGGCCACAAGGAGATCGGGGCCCAGAAGGTACTGGTCCTTAATATGCCAGGCCACGGGGTCCTCCTCATAATGGAGCAGGAGGGGCCGCATGACCGGAATGCCCTTTGATGCGTTTTCTTCCGAAAGGTGCCTCTGGTAGGGCAGTAGTTCGCGGTGAAAGTGCCCCATGCGGGCAAGTTGAGCCAGGGTTTCTTTATCGCTATCGAATTGCCAGTTGTCCCGCGGCCTGTTACCTTCGTGGCCCCGCATAACCGGCGTTAGGGCTGCAAACTCCGCCCAGCGCATAAAGAGCTCCTTCGTGCGCTTCATTCCAAAGAGAGTGGTGTAACCGCCGATGTCGCTGTGATGCAGCCCGTGGCCCGACATAGCGAGGGACAGGGCCGCCGGAATCACTGAGGGGAGTCCGTCATCTTCGGACCAGTCAACATTTTGGTCTCCGGCCCACATGAGTGGGCACCATTTCTGGGAGCCCGGTCCGCCGGCCCGCATAAAGTAGACAATGTGCCCCCGTGCTTCCGGGTGTTCGCTGTACCACTCCTGTACCGCCTCTCTGTTACAGCGGGCCCAGAGGGCTGGCCATTCATTGTGTGCCAGTTCAGCGGACCGGCCCGAATACAGCACCGTATCAGTCGGAAGGTATTCTCCAAAGTCGGCCATCCATCCTGAAAGTCCAAGGTCGAGTAAGTTTTGCTTAATTATTTCTTTATACCAGGAGTAAGCAGCAGGATTTGTAAAATCGATGATTCCAGCATCAAACTCCCCAAAATCAACAAGGTATAGATGGCCTTCGCTGTTTTTAGCAAGGAAATCCCGGCGTACCGCTTCTTCGTATAATGCATGGTCTTTAAGCACATAGGGGTTGATGTACCCCAGGAAGCGGACGCCCTGGTCGCGCCACCTTTTAATAGCCTGGTCCAAATTCGGGTACCGTTCCCGGTCCCACTCCCAGTTCCAGCGGAGTCGCTGGCCAAAACGGGTAATGCGTATTCCTTCCCAATCCTGAGCCCAGATTCCTGCTACCGGGACGCCCGCATTGCGGGCTGTGTTCAGTTTTTGTTCGCATGTTTCGGTACCGCCCTGAATTCCTAGGATAATCCCCTCCATTACCCAGTCTGGGAGCTCTTCCTGGCGGCCAAAAAAGGCTGACTGGTCCTGTATTGTTTCCAGCATGCTCTTCCTGCTGCCGATAATGATGCGGGAGGGCAGGTCCCAGAAATACAATTCATGGTGGTCTGGCAGGGTAAAATCAAAAACTGAATAGGCAGGACAATCGGCAAAATACCAAAGTCGTCGGGAGCTTACAAAACTTGTCTGGGGAAAAAAGGTCCAGTAATAATCCCCGCCCGCCCCTTCAGCCACATCGGCCAGCCAGGTGACATAGGATTTTTTGTTTCGTCCCACCCCCTGTTCGCTGGTCCAGAGCGGGAATGAACGGCCCCGCAGGTTAAAATAGCTGAATTGTTCGCCGCAGCCGTACACCAATTCTTCCTGTTGTGCGGAGAAATGAAAGCGCCAGCGGTTCGGTTTTCCCCGTTTGCTATGCTTTCCCTGTAGAGCTGCCCCGACGCTGCTCTGGTCCGAAAAGGAGAGCTCTAGCCGCCCATTTTGAACCAATGCTGTTAAGACCATTCTGTACTGAGTACCCTGGCCCACATCACGGGAAAAGCGGATGACGAGCCGGCCTGTGTCAGATTCTAGTATTTCCCAGTCCGTAAGGCCTGCAAGTTCCTTTACATGTTCAGTGATATGGAAATTTCCCCGGAACATCCGGTATTTGCCTGTGCCGCTGCCCGCATATACAAAGGGTTCGGCCCATGAATGGCTTATAATTTTTTTGCCGTCAAAATTTATTTCAAATGATTCGGTATCGGATATGAGCTCTAAAAGGGAAGATTCAGGGGTCATTAACATCTCCATGATTTACTTACACTAAGTAAGTAAATCATGGTTTCCCGGACCCGTCAATCAATTTTTGTGGATATAAATAAAAGTGCAGGACCCGCGGTGAGCCTGGTCTCTGGAAGGGGAATCTCGTCGTAGCGGCCTATATTGTTCCAATAGGTATACCCATAGTTGCCAGCATTTTGGACACCCAAAAGCTGCCTGAGTACATATTCGCTGTTGTAGTATTTTCGGTCATAAGAGACATTCATGTAAAAGGCCTGCATATAGGGCCGGATTACAGCTTGGTTGCGTGCTATGGACATTGCCCGGAGGGTACCTAAGTAATATATTCGGTAAGGCCGCAGTTCCGGTGGGTTGTTTGCCAGAAAATTTTGTTCAAAATGACTCGGATAGTACATGGGACAGATTACATCAACATAGCGGGAGAGCACTTCCACTTCCTGGCCGGTGCGGGCCCCGGTTCGATACCATCCGTTAGCCCCGTAAATGTCAATGGAAATCGGGGCATCCACATTCTTACGCACATAGCGCAAAAAGGAAAGTATGGCGCTTTCCATGTCCATGCCCGCATCCCGCCACCGGAAGCTTGCCTGGGGCAGGTTGATGCCATCGGTGGGAAAGCGGATATAATCAAATTGAATTTCATCAAATCCGCGGTTATGCAATTCTTTGGCTATATTGGTGATATATGCCCAGACTTCTTCCGAATAGGGATCCACCCATTTTTCGTCGTATTCAGTCCGGGTGCCGTCAGTGTTTTCGTAATACCCCTGCCAGGGACCGTTGGTAGCCGAATCCCAAACGGCGTATTTACCTCCTTCCTTCTTGTATAATTCTGGATCCTTAAAAACCACAAGCCGTGCCACAAGGTATGCTCCATGGGCTTTCATGGTGGGTACAAAGGTTTCAAGGTCCACAGGATTAAAGACCCTGCCTTTTGCCGCAATTTCCGGATTTTTGGGAACAAACCGGAGCCTGCCGTAGTCGTCTTTCATGTCAATAACGACCATATTGAGCTTTTTTGTATCTAAGATCTGGACGTACCGGCCAAGGCTTTTTTGGTCTAAGCCATGGTTAACGGGCATATAAAAACCTTCACGATTTAATGCCCTCTGAAGATAGGGCTTCTCTGCTGCTACATTAAAGGGTTCCTGCAAAAGCCAAAGTTCGGAAAGACTAAGTTGAGCGGTCCCGGAATTATCAGAATTTGGTGAAGCCATAAAAGCCGCTGCGTTAAGTTTACCTTCTACCAGCGATTCAGCCCGTTTCATTGTCACTGTTAGAAGGTCGGTAGTTATATCTTGCCGGTTTGATTTGATTTCAGTGCCATTTTTATCAGTAAGAGGAACGCTTGCAAGCCCTCCCTGTTGTGCGTAAAGAATAATATTTCCCAGACGCTGGAGTCCGTCCTGGGCTTTAAATTCATGTTTGCCCTTATAAAGGAGATTGAACCGTTTCGCATCCCAATCGAGTTCATAGAGCCGTTCCCGGAAGCTCTGGAGGGCAAAAATTCGATTTGAGCCTGATATGGTATCCACGAGAATGTCCGAGACTTCATCGGGATTTTCGGTGGTCTCATGTAGTTCCAGTCCCTGGTTCAGGGATATCCACTTTTGGCTTGCACCTGAACCGGAAGAGCCCAAGGGCAAGGCAAAGACCCCATATATGCCATGGGTTGCAAACACAACAGCGCTGTTGTTCAGGTTTGCCGCCGCTACGGCCTTTAATCCATTGGTTTTTGCGGGGGGCATACCAAGGTTTTTCCATGAGAGGCCCCCATCCCGGGACAAATAGACGCCATCCTTGGTGGCAGTAACCAGCATGGAAGGATCAGATGGGTTATATTCAAGGTCTTTCAGGTCCTGGATCTGCCGTACAAATTGCTTTTTGCCTTCCGCAATCTCCTTGAGTACCTTGACTGGCAAACCCTGGTTGCGTTCTTCCCAATTAGTGAGGTCCTTAGAAAATAAAATGCCCTTATCGGTCAGCAGATAATATCCCTGGGGGTGGACTAGAATTTTTTTAACCATCCCACCGGTCCATAGCGAGACCGCAGCTGTATTTTCTTCAACCCGAAATAGGCCCTTCGTTGTTCCCACAAGTACGCTCTGAAATGGTTTTAGATCCCGGGCTGCAACAAGCTTTTGACTTGACTGTGCGGGAAGCAGCAAGCCTGCGGAAATAAGAAGAAATATAATCAAAATATTTTGATGAAAGGATTTCTTGTTCATAACCTTACCATATCTAAAAACTTTATTTTTGTGTAGCGTGCTGCCTGTACAAACCGTATTTCGGCTTTTATACTGATACCAGTAGAGGAGGCTTATGTGGGAGAGCGAAGTAAAAGCGTTACAAAAACCATCGGGATTCTAACCTCCGGCGGAGATTGCCCCGGCTTGAATGCTGCAATACGCGGCGTGTGCCGGGCTGCCTACGACCGTTACAATATGAGTATTATTGGTATTGCCAACGGATACCGGGGGCTCATTGACGGGGATGCCCGCCTCCTAAAGCCTGAAGATTTTTCTGGTATTCTCACCCGGGGTGGGACCATTTTAGGGACCAGCAGAGAAAAGCCCTTTAAGTCTCGGAACGGCGAATACGACGCTGATGTGGGCCAAGATAAGGTTGAGATAATCAAAGAAAACTATAGAAAGCTGAACCTTGATTGCCTTGTGGTTCTTGGCGGCAATGGTACCAATACCACCGGATACCTGCTCTCACAGGAAGGGCTTAATGTCATAGGTCTTCCGAAAACCATTGATAACGACATCGTCGGTACCGATATGACCTTTGGATTCCATTCCGCAGTCTCTATTGCCACCGAGGCCATAGACCGGCTCCATTCTACCGCCCACAGCCACAACCGAGTTATGGTGATAGAACTCATGGGCCACAAGGCCGGCTGGCTGGCCCTCTATGCGGGTGTTGCGGGGGGCGGAGATATTATCCTTTTACCGGAAATCCCCTACGATATCGATGCGATTGGCCGGCATCTTCTTAAGCGGGCCCGGGATGGCAAAAGTTTCTCTATCGTGGTTGTGGCTGAGGGCGCATTATCGGTAGAAGAAGCCAAGATGGACAAAAAGGAACGGAAAAAATACCGCGAAAAGACCGCAAAGCCTTCTATTGGGTACCGGGTAGCCCGGGAAATCGAAGCAGAAACGGGAATGGAAACCAGGGTCACCGTTTTGGGTTATCTCCAGCGGGGCGGTATCCCCAGCGCATGGGACCGGGTTCTGGCAACGACCTTTGGCACCGCCGCGGCGGAACTCCTTGCCCGGGGTGAATATGGCAAAATGGTCTGTCTCAAGGGTAACGAAGTTGGATCGGTGGATCTCAGCGAGCCCGCGGGGCGCATAAAAACAGTACCCGAAGACCATTATATGCTGGATACGGCCCGCTCTGTCGGTACCTGTCTTGGTAATGAATAGGTTGGGATGTTTTTCTAAAAATGACCGACTTTTGAAAATAGCTCAGAGGGGAAAAGAAGCGGAGAAATAGTACCCTGTGCCATTTTCAGTTTCCGGTTTGCTCAGTAAAATGCCTCCAACCTTTTGCACTAAACCGCAAATAATGTCCTGGCCTTCTCCTCGGGTTTTATGCTCCGATACATAGGGTGCTTTGAGCTCTTTGACTATTTCCCTATCTTCCAAGCGAGAGTCATCGAACTCCTGGTACGTAAAAATAAGGGTATTATTAACTTGTTTTAGGTTGATATGTATTTCAGGAAATGTGGCGCTGCAATGTTTGAGCGTGTTTGTAACAAGTTCGTTTTCAATCAGCGCAATCGTTGTGGCTATGTCCTTGGATATCACCAGGGATTCATCAACCTCTAATGATAGTTCAAGGCTGGCCCTGCCTTCGAGCCAAAGTTTTCGCAGGGTTCTCGCTACGGAAATGAAATAGGATGGGGCGGAAACGGTTTCCTCGATTGACTGGGAATCCCATATGGAGCTCAGGACTATAAGTCCATGGAGCCGTTGTTCTATTGTTGTGCGCAGATCGATATGAAGGCTCTCCGTTTCCGGAACGAGATAGGGTATAGTTGCCAGCATAAACTGCAGATTGTTGTGGGTCCGGTGCCGCAATTCCCTGAGCAGTAATTCCTGGTTTCGGGCATATTGCTCAAGCTTCTGCAGAAGCTCAAAATAAGTAATATTCCGGGAACAAAAGCCAAGCACGCGCTCCATGCTGCATAGTCTAGCCGGACCAGGATCGTTTTTAGTTAGAATGCTTACCATGCCAGGCTTGTCTTTTTCTTCTCCGAAAGGAAATAGAACGTGGTGGAGTCCATCGGGTCTCATCCCTGAAAGGAATGCATTTTTTGCTGCATCAGCCTTGCTGCCCGATGATTTTTCATAGAAACCGGAGAGAGGATGTTCATAACGAATGTAAAGGCCCTCTGGCGTAACAAGCTGATGTAAAACCCGTTCAAGACATACAAGGGTTTCTGGAATTTTTGTGCAGCTGTATAACTCAGAAATGAACTGCCGTTCTAGCGAAAGTATTTGCAGCTCTTCGAACATCGGCTATCGGTTATATGGTAATGGTTTGGGTTCCGCGATTGCATATCCCTGGGCATAATCGACACCAATACGGTGGAGCCGTTCGATGATAGAGGGATTTCTGACGAATTCTGCAATTGTTTTTAAGCCAATCACATGCCCCATAGAGTTGATAGATTCTACCATGGTGAAATTGATGAGACTTTCGTCAATATTTTGGACTATGGACCCGTCGATTTTTAGGTAATCGACCGGCAGGCTTTTAAGATAGTTAAAAGAAGAAAATCCGGCACCGAAGTCATCGAGGGAGAAGGTAAAACCGTGGCTTTTTAGTTTTTCTATAAACCGGGTTGCAAAGGAAAGATTTTGTATTGCCGATGTCTCGGTAATTTCAATGCAGAAGTTGCCGGGGTTTGCCCCGTACTGGTTGGTAATATGAATGGCAAAGTCAATAAAGGTCTCATCAAGGATTGTGGCGCCTGAGATATTGACAGAGAAAAGACGGTTCACTAGTTCATGGTTCCGGCCCTTGAGCTGGGTCCATGCTTTTATGGTGTTTTCGAACACCCAGCGGTCGATCAATGAAATGAGGCCGTACCGTTCTGCGGATGGTATAAAGGCTCCAGGACTGATAATGCTTCCATCATCCTGTTCCATACGAATAAGGATTTCCAGTTTTGGGTGTATCCCCGGCAGGGCTCGCAATGGTTCAATGAGCTGGTACCAGAGCCTAAATTTATTTGTCTCCAAGGCTTGGTTAATCTTGCTCACCCATTCCATCTGGCCGCGGCGGAGTATGTATTTTTCCTCGTTTCGCTGGAAGACCCGGATCCGGTTGCCGCCCTCTTCTTTGGCGATATAGCACGCATCGTCGGCGGCAGCCATGACCATATGAATGTCTGAGTCTTCGCTGGTAAGGGGCACAAGCCCAATGCTCAGGGTGATGGGGAACAGGTTGTTCTGCCATACAAATTTATGGTTTTGCACCGCTTCCTGAAGTCTTTGGGCAACCTGCATGGCGTTTTCCAGGACACAGTCCTTAAGCACCACCGCAAACTCATCTCCCCCGAGCCGGGCAGCAATATCGTTGCGCTGGGTAAGGGTCTGAATATAGGTGGCCACCTGCCTGAGCAATTCGTCCCCTGCCATGGTCCCGCAGGTGTCGTTAACTATCTTAAAGCGATCCACGTCAAGCTGCAGCAGGGTGTGGGACCCTCCGTAGCGAACCAATTCTTCCAGCAATCCCTGCAGTTTTATAGAGAAATCTTCCCGGTTGCCAAGGCCGGTGAGCTTATCGTGACTGGTTTGATAATCCACCGTGGCAGACAATTTCCTCAGTTCTGTCACATCGCGGAAGGCGATTACATAGCCTTCTACCTCGTTCCCTGCCTGGTGTATTTTGGTAATAGCTCCATCAAGGATATAGGACTGACCGAGTCTTCCTTTCATGACCACATCACGGAATTTATTAGAGCTGTCTCCCTGTGGCAACATATCTGGAAGAATAGGATTCAGGGTTTTTGAATCAATTAAGGACAGTATCTGATGAATAGGTTTGCCCCTGCTTTCTTCTTCGGTCCATCCGATCATGTGGGAAGCTACGGGGTTGAGGAATAAGACCATAAGGTCGTTGTCTACTGCAATAAGGCCATCGTTAACGCTGTGCAAAATGGCGGAAAAGAGTCGTTCCTGTTTTTTTATCTGGAGTTCTGCATTAAATTTGTATAGGGCAATATCGATTGCAGTATACAGTTCCCGTTCTTTAAAAGGTTTTAGGATATAGCCGTATGGTTCAGCAGTCTTTGCCCGTTCCAGGGTCCGGTCGTCCACATAGGCAGTTAAGAAAACAACGGGCAGCCGCAGTTCCTGTTTAATAATTTTTGCCGCCTCAATGCCGTCCATGGGGCCATTGAGCATGATATCCATCAAAATGATGTCAGGATTGTGCAGTTTTGCCTTTTCTATGGCATCGACGCCTTCGGAACAGGTATCGCAGATGGTATAACCGAATCGTTCAAGGCGGCGCTGGAGATCGAGGGCAATAATTTTTTCGTCTTCAACAATGAGGACCCGTTCTTTTGCCATATTGTAATCAAGTATAACTGAAACTTGGCATAGGTCAAGGTATTTTATTGCTTATAAGGTGAACAATTTCTTTTGCCCGCTGCTCTGGGCTATCTATCTCGGCGTCAATGATAATGTCTGCCAGTTTTCTATATGCGGCAGATCTCCGTTCATGAAGTAACCGATGTGTCTCGGCCGGATTTTCGGTTTTAAGAAAGGGAGGGAGCTCGCCGGTCCGCTCTGCGGCTTTCACAATGCGGTCCCAGGCAGTCTTGGTAGACAGGTCAAGGAATACAAGGGTGCCGATTTGTTTTAACAATTCTATGGCTTCTGGATTGTCTACGATTCCGCCCCCTGTGGCTATGATATAGAATGCTCCAAGACCTTTTTTATGTTCTACATTGATGCGTTCAACGAGCTTCCGTGTGGATTCTAGCTCCGTAGCTCTGAATAGTTCTGCGCTCTGACGATAGAGCGCTCGGGGTGTTTGTCCTGAATGGAGGGCGATTTCGTCATCCAAATCAATAAAGGTGCCTGAAAGTAAATTGGCCAAAGCTTTACCGGTGCTGGTTTTACCTGAGTGTTTAGGTCCAACGAGAATTATTCCCTTGAAATTTTTTTCCTGGGCTGCCATTTTTTGTTCCATAGACCCTAGAGTATTCGATTTGCTACAATAGGCAAGGGGGTCGCACAAAATTGAGCAGTTCCTTGTTCATGGTTCTAGTAGTAGGCATCTCAGCATTACCGGTTATTGTTCTCTTTTTCTATCTTAAAAAGAGGGTTCCCCAATTTGGCAATTGGCTTTTTATTGCCGCTCTTGCCGCAGGAAGCCTTTCTATGCTGCTGGCAAGTCTTTTGCAGATAACGCTTCCAGCAGCAAATGCCGGTACTTTTCTTGCCCTCATATACACGGTTTTTATCAGGAATGCTATGACCGAAGAACTGGGGCGTCTCCTCGTTTTAATCCTTCTTTTTTGGATACTCCCCGTTTTTTATCAATTTGACGAACATGAGATGTCGGAAGAACAAAGACTGCTTCCTTTGTATATTGTGGTTTTTATAGGAATAACCGCGGGATTCTCTTTTGCCATGCTGGAGACCATTTCCTATGGCATGCTTAATCTCCAATTGGTCATTGTACGAACCTTAACTTCTGCTCCCTTGCATGCCGCCTGTGCTGCCCGTGTGAGTGTCGCTGCGTGGTTGATATTCAAAGGCGGTGAAGCTCAACGCGGAAAAATGGTAAAAGCCGTTTTTTATGGAATAAGTGCGGTTTTAATCCATGGTATCTATAATTTGCTGCTCCTGTTCCCTTCGTCCTTTGCAGTACTGCCGGTTATATTGGCCTATATCGCTCTTGCATCTGCACTTACCCTGGCTAAAACCAAAGATATTCGACCACTTGACTAAAATTTCGTATTTTGGTATGTTCTTTTAACACACGACGCAGGGTAGAGCAGTTGGCAGCTCGTCGGGCTCATAACCCGGAGGTCGCAGGTTCGAGTCCTGCCCCTGCTATAGCCTTATAAATCATTATAAAGTAATGGTTTATAAGGCTTTTTTATGTCCGCAATCTATCCTCAAACTGAGACTATTAGCATCTGCCGCAATGCTAAGCTTAGCTAATGCATCGGGGTTCATTTTACAACCGCTTCCGAGGCGGTTTGGCCTTCTCTGGTGTACACTTTACGAGGATTATTGGGATCCAATACCCGTTCTCCTTTATAATAAAAAACATAACGGTAGGTACCCGGACTTAAAGGGAGTACGAGTTCGTAATGGCCGGGATAGTTTTCAGTTAGTTCATACATAAAGGGATCCCAGTTGTTAAAAGTTCCCGCCACGGTTACCCGCTGTCCCGGATCTCCATCAAACATAAAACGGAGACTCCCTGCAGGGGCTGAGTAAATCGCCGGCCGTTTCTCATAATCGATTGGATATATTTCTGGCAGGGACATGACCGAATGAACAATACCGGTGGAACTATCCATTCGATAGTTGGGGTTATTGGGATCGGTAACCCAGAGCCCATCTATGATTAGCCGATATCGCAGCTCCTTAAGGCCTTCAGGAAATTCATAGACGAAGAAGAGAATCCCAGAATCAATATAGACTGGATTCGTTGCAGTTTTCTTTTTTTCGGTACCAGGTGTTGGCTCTGGAGGATTTTCCGTTTTCATTAATTTTTTAAACCAGTGAACTGTGCTAAACCCTTCATGGGCAAAAGCAATGCCGACCCTGCGGGATGTGGAAGGAAAGGTAAATATCACCGCGTCCTCATAAAGCTCCGGTGCTCCGGCCTTTTTAATGGCAAGAAGATGATCTAAAAACCTATAAGACTCCTGATCGAGACCAAAAAGAGAAGAGCTGAATATAATGAAAAGAAAGATTAGCACAAAGCGTTTCATACGTTCTTTACAATTATCGGACAATGCTTCAATATCTTGAGTATGCCCTCTTTGCAGGATTTACAGGAATTTAAAGCTTCTTTTAAGGAAATTGGCCGGGAAAGCTCTGTCCTTACAGAAACAGGCGAGCAGTATGACGATTTACCCTTACCTGACACAGAGCCGGTTCCGCTGGATTTACAAGCAGAAGCATTTTCGGGTGTTGCCAGTGGCGAAGAATATCCGCTGGGCGATGAGCAGGTCGATACTTTGAGCATGCCTGAAAATGAGGCGGCCGCTCCTGCTTCTGAAGAGGAAAATTTTGACTTCAGCGGATTTATCGATTCGTTAACTGAAAACGCATTTGCGGAGCCAGAGGAAGCAGCCGGAGAAAGCGAGCCTATAGGTGCTGAAGAAGCCAACATAAGCCAGAATCAAGCGGATTTTCAAAGTAATTCCCCGGAAGGCGAAGATTTTTCAGTACCGGAAGATCTCCTGCAAGGCTTTTCAGACGAGATTGAAGAAAGCAGAACAGAGGCCGGGTCCGACGCCAGCTCTGAAGATTTTACTGAGACCGGAGTCGAAGCCGGCAATGAAGTTGGTTATGAAGCCGGCACCGAAGTTTACTTCGGTAATGAGGCGGAGAGAGAACCTGAAGATTTCAGCATCCCGGACCTTGGTTTGGAGGGAGTTTTTTCACCAGAAGCCTCCAGTGAAACACAAAATGAAACATCGAGCCAGGAAACTACGGAAACACCTGAATATGGGGAATCTGAAACAGTCGATGTTTTCGGAACCGATTTTTCATTGCCCCAAGATGAGCAAATCGAAAGTCCTCTTGATGAAACTGGGGCAATTGAACAAACGAACACAGCTATCGGCCCTGAAAACGATATTCTGGATCTGGAAAATCTTGGAGGAGAAGAACTTGGGTTCGAAAAAATTCCGCCCCAGTCAAAGCCTCAAGAACCCGCCGAGACTGAAACTGCTGTCCCCGAAGAACCGGAAGCATTTGATTTTTCCATTCCTGAGTTTGAAGGGCCTATCCCTGAAGGAAGCCCTAGTAGCGGTGCGGAAGCAGCCGCATCGAGCGGTTTAGGTGACCTCGGATCTCTCGGTGAACCATCTCTCAGCGAATTTGATGAATTTTCACTGGGAACTGAAACCATAGAAGGTTTTGGTTCTGAAACTGCTGTGGAGAAAACTGAAACCGGTTTTACCGGTATGCCCGCAATGGAAGACTTTTCCCTCGCGGGTATTGATGATCTTTTTAAACAACCAGAAGAAGCCCCACGCGGCCCTGCCCCAAAGGGCCGAACTGCCAAAGCTGCTGAACCAAAGGGTGTAACGGTCGAAGAAATCTCGCTTTCAGAAGAGGATTATAAAAAACTCGAAGCTACCCTCGCATCCTACCCCCTGAACCTCAGAATAGCCTGTGAGGAACTCATTGCTGAACAAGCGGTGGTCCCCGACCAGATGGCTGCTTTGATTAAAATGCTGGTTAACGGGGCTTCTGCAAAAGAAACCGCCGCATTGGCTGGAGGTCTTTTAGGACGAAGCATTCAAATTCCGAAGGGGTTTGAAAAGAAAACCGGCGAAGAATTAGAAGCCGAACGGGCCAGCTTCGCCTATATTTTCCGGCATCGGGTACTGCCGATTTTAGGACTCTTTGTTTTTGTCCTTCTTGTTTCAGCTTCTTTGTTCTATCTGACCTTTGAGTTTATCTATACCCCCTTGAAGGCCGAATCAATCTATAAAAAAGGATACGAGCGCATTGAGGCTGGTGATTACCAACGGGCTAACGAACGGTTTTCCGAAGCCTTTGGTCTCTGGCGAAATAAGTCATGGTTTTTTAAATACGCACAAAAATTCAGGGATAAACGGCAGTATATCTATGCAGAACAAAAATATGAGGAACTGCTTAGGTATTATCCGCGGGATAAGAAAGGTGCCCTCGAATTTGCCGATTTTGAAGCTACTTATTTAAATAATTACTCCAAAGCAGACCGTATACTTCGAGACCATATCCTCGAGTATTCACTCGAAGACAAAGAGGGTTTACTTGCCCTGGGAGATATCAACCTTGCGTGGGGTGACTCGGATCCCAAGCAGTACGGAGACCGGTATGAAGAGGCAAGAAAAGCCTATGCCCGTTACATGGGGCGTTACGGAAGGGAAGATCCGGTGATGGAGCGGATGCTCCGATACTTTATCCGGGTAGATAATATTGCTGAAGTTCTTTCTATGCAAAGCTACTTCATGGAATCAGAGAAACGAAAAATTAGCGGTATGAGCCTTGCAGAAATGGGAGGCTACTTGCTCGATAAGAAACTTCAGGTTGTAACAGGAGTGCCAGATAAGCATATTGCCCAAATCGAAGGTTTGCGGGAGGTCCTGCAGCGGGCTATCAAGAGAGATAAGAACTTGCCGGAAGGATATTATCATCTGGCCCGCTATTTTTCAAAGTTTGGCAAGCCATCGGATGAAAAAGTAATGCTGGAAATGGCTCTCGATGTATTCGAAAAAGCACCAGAGCTGTCGGGCCGCAGAATAGGGTACCATATCGATACCTACCGCCGCTATGCGAGTTTACTTCGGGATAACCGGGAATTTATATCTGCTCAAGCCCAGCTGATTGCTGGAATAGGGGTCTATGAAGATGCGGTACAGCGTAAGGTGCTTGCCCAAACGCCAGAATTTGGAAGATTGTACGCAGATCTTGCGGATATTGAATATTTCAGTGCAGGTAATTATGACGAAGCCCTGAAACATTATGCTCTTGCCCTTGCTCATGGTTGGGCCCAGCCTGAAACTCAGTATCGCATGGGAGTAATTTATTTTACTAAAAAAAGCTGGCCGGAAGCTCTGGAAAAGTTTTTTGAAACCTCTGTGGAGTTCCCGCTCAACCGACGGCTTCTCTTTGCCTTAGGCAATACATCGTATCTGAGGGGAAATTATTTTGCAGCCCAGGGGTATTATAACCGACTCCTTGATATGCTGGAAACCGAACGTTCCCGATTTCCCATGCTGGTGCCTAACGATAGGCCAGAACATATGGAACTTGTTGAACGGCTTATGATGGCTAGAAACAACCTGGCAGCGACCCTAGAAAATTTGGCAGATGATACTGGCAATGCTTCCCTGCGGTCCCAAGCCTTAGCCCTATATGCCGAATCCTCTCGGGCCTGGGATTTAATAACCCGGGATCCAAAAAGTATGATTCGTTCGGACTCTAAAAATTTAGCCTATTTAAACACCCGGAACGCACTATATCCGGTAAAAAATTACGAACGGCAGATTTATATTTATCTGGATAAGGATGTGCTGGAGCCTTCCCCGTGGGAAAAATTGCTGCAAAAATAATGGCTTTCTGTTGGACGATACTGGATTTGAACCAGTGACTTCTACCGTGTGAAGGTAGCACTCTCCCGCTGAGTTAATCGTCCAACAGAAAGCCCTGTTCCTGAGGCAGATACTATCATCATCATTATCTTTCTGTCAAGGTAAAACCTTCCTGATTACAGAGTAGTCAATTATGAATATTTTATGTCTACAATTGTAGACATAAAATAGATATACATCATTTTATTGATGTTAAAATAAAAATAAATATATATATTTCAATGAAATAGAACTAAATGACCTGGCTTGTTTTGCTTGGCATGAAAATTGCTATATATTTATTGTTTCGGAATAATGACGGGGTAAAAACGACATGATATATTCAAAGACGACCGATGAAATACAGACTGAAGTAATTAGAAAATCAATTCATTTTCTCATAGCTCTGGTACCAAGTTTGGCAGTCATTAGCAAGTCTGGAACGCTGGCAGTTCTGGCCCTTGGAGTCCTGGTGTACTCCTATGCGGAGACTATGCGTTTATCTGGTCTTGTGGTTCCTCTTATTTCTCAGATTACGTCATTAGCTGCCCGGCAGCGCGATCAGGGGCGTTTTGTGCTAGGTCCGGTAACTTTGGGAGTGGGCGCCATGCTGGCATTGCTTTTATATCCAGCTCCTGCAGCATCTATTGCCATATATGCCCTTGCTTTCGGTGACGGTTTGGCGAGCCTGGTTGGTAAGCTC
Source organism: Gracilinema caldarium (assembly GCF_029265695.1). GTDB lineage: Bacteria > Spirochaetota > Spirochaetia > Treponematales > Breznakiellaceae > Gracilinema > Gracilinema caldarium_A. Next base: position 73,202 of record NZ_JAJUHW010000009.1, read on the forward strand.
ATTGGCAGGGTAAGACCGGCCTTCCTGATGGGTAAAAGCCTAGAAGGCTCTCTTGCATGTTTTATTGCAGTGTTTTTTATGGCCTTCCGGATTTCACGATCTTTGCCGGTCGCGCTTATTGCCGGTCTTACCGCAACAGTCATCGAAGTGTTTCCGTTAAAAGATTTTGATAATATCCTGATGCCTATCGGTGTTGGTTTTGCTGTACAGTTTTTACAGCCATAAATAATACTGGTGCAGGTTGCTGCAATACATCCAAGTGCCAAGTGCAAGCATTGGTACAGCGAGCGCAATCTCCAGAATGGTGTCCGCATGAAGCAGCAAATCCCTGCCCAGTAGCACAAGCACAATACCAATGCTGACAAACATATAATCCTTGCTGCTTTTGTTTTTAATAGCAATAAAAAAGCTCAGTATGGTAATAATTACAATTGTCATCTCAATAAGAAAGAACATGTCCGAAAACCCAAATTGAGGCGTCATGGCAGTATCCCAGCTCATACTATCTATAGGTACCCCTGAAGCTAAAGCAAAACACACAGCCCCATTAAAAAGCAGTAAAAGACCGTATCGCTGCATTTCCATACCCGCAGCATACACACTCGCTAAAAAGAGGGAGAATAGTCCAAAAAGGCGGCTAAAAAGCAGCAATTTGCCGGCAAAAACCGAATAGGTGAGGGATGTGCCGTAGTAATTAATCAAGGGATTAGCCATCCGGCTAATTTCCAGGCTCAGAGATAACACAAAATTGGCAAAAAATAGAATTTCAGGGGCCTGTGTTTTTTCAAAAAGAACATATACGGTAATGATACCTGCCAAACTGTATAAAATGCTTAACCATATTGAAAAGAGCGGCGCAAAAGGATAGGGAGAAAAAAAGGGGGCAAAAAAGGTATGGGCGAACCCAAAGGTACGGTTTATTGCCTGCATTTCGATCTGAGGATAAATCGGAAAAGTTTTGATAGAAAAAAAACCGAGAAACACTACGGTAAGGGAACTCCAGACAATTCCTAGGATAACAAGCCGATTTCTTCCAGATAGGGTCATACCATAACCATAACTTACTCTCAGGGTATACTCAAGACCGGTATAGAAATGCCGATAAGATAACGAAGGAGCATGACATGTATAAACGCCTGTTTATCATTATAATAACGTTTGCGATTTGTTTTACCGGTATTGCTTGGGCCGGGGATGCTGCCACATTTGTGGATCTAGGTTTTTCTTCCGATGGTCATTATTATACATTTGCACAATATGGTGTTGAATCCATAACGCTTAAACCATGGGCCGAAGTTTTTCTTGTCGATGTCCCTAAAAACAACTTTGTGCCAAATGGAAAATTAACCTATACCCATACTGTGCCAATAATTCAAGGGCAGGATGGTACTGGAGCCCTTTATACACTGTTGGCTGCAAATGGTCCTTTATTTAAAAAATATTCAATTGATTTCCTCAGACAAAGCAGGCCGCTCTATCTTTCCATGGATAACAAGGCGGCTGCGAACGAAAAAGAGTCAACAAGCGGCTCTGCTGCCGGAACTTCCAGCGGTACTCCGATTGGAGAGCAGATACAATTTAGGGATTTTGAAAGCGGCGATTCCTATACGGCTAGCTTGGTCAGCCTGGTTGAAGGAACCGGGAATGACTTAAAGTCTTCGTTTTTTATCAATCTTGAACGAACAAAATCGGACAACAACAAAAAGAAGTATGTGGTTGGTTCTCCGTCCATTAAACGGTCCCTCATTGCTTCCTACCGTATATGCCGTGTCATGATTGCCCCTAAAGATGGCTCGATGATTTTTGTTATCGAAATGACTAAAAGGACTTCATCTGGACTAGATATCCGATATATGGTGGAAGCCCTTCGTTTATAGATTGTAGATCCACGCTGGGCTTTGGATGTGTGCTAGATAGTCAGTAAAAGCCGAATCGGACAGAAATTGGACTGCAGAAATAATTTGTGCTGGGTCCTGTGAATAGTTAGATGCGAGCAGGTTTTGTATATCCTTGACAGAAACCGAAGTGTTCCATTCAGAGAGCTGACTTACCGGTGAACGAACCGACCGGATGTGTCTGCTCTCTTTTTTTTCTACCGCTGGTGTTAGGTAAAGCTTAAGTTTTTCAAGCTGGGAATTGATCAGCAAGGTCCCGTGGTGAAAGGCTCGATCCGCTTTTTCGCGGAAGGCAGATCCCGATATTTTATTTCCCTGTAAAAGAATGTCGTGCCGTTCATTCAGCTCCACAGGAAAACCCTGTGAACGCAGCACCGTGACAATAAATAAAAGATTATCTTTCCGATCAAAACAGGTCTTAGACCCCATAAAGGTAAAACAAAGGTTTCCCATATCGTGCCATACGGTGCCGCCGCCGCTTTGCCTACGGGCCAGTAAAATGCCATCCCGTTGCATGGCTGAAAGATTACATTCAATCTCCGGATCCTGAAATCTTCCAATGACTACCGAATCAGTGTTTTGCCAGAGGAACAGTATCGTTTCATCCTCTGTAAGCTGAGAAAAAAGCAAATTCTCCAGGGCAAGATTTTCATAAATATTACTGGATTGGGAAATGATGACCCGTTTACGAAGATTATGAGCTTTGGCCACCTTAGTTTCCATCAGCCTTTTTAAGAAAGTCGTTTTATTGGCCTGAGTACCTGGGTTACGAGTTCATCCTCTTCTTTGAGAACTCTTAAAAATACAAGGGGTTCTAGTTCGAGTCTTCTCCATAGCCCTTCTTTTTGGACTTCGATTGCCATGGCTGTAAAAAGCTCTTTGTTCGGATGTTCCCAGACCTGACCAAAAAGATACAAGCCCTGTGGAATAGAACATTGAGGTGTCTCGCTTCTTCCGCTCTGTACTCCGGCAAAGACCATAGGACCCAGATAATTTTCAGGGTCTGGCTCGATTGAAAAAGCGTTTGTGTCAGGTAAAGAAAAACAAACCGTCTGTTCTCCTGAATCAAGTACAGCGAAAGGATCAGATACGGGAATCTTGGAATATAAAAAAGGCGAGCGGAGGTCCAAAGTATATATGGTAAAGCTCATAGAATCATCCTACCAAGTATTCTATTTTTTTTAAAGTATTCTGTTTTTTCCTTCTGTACATAAATGAATCGGCAAGTCTGTGCGAAAAGTTCAGGAGGTATTATTGATGAACAAAGCCCGGAAAATTGTATGTGCTATTACTTTTCAGGTTGTTATCCTCACTGGTCTTTTAGCTTGTAAGGGAGAAACGGTACTCCAAAATATCATTTCCTTTGATACCATAATGCCTGAGTTTATCGGATCAAAGGCGGTATCTGCCACAGAAATTGCCTTTGAATTTTCAGTTCCTGTTAACGTAAAATCAGTCCAATTCGATCCTCCTGCAGAAATAGAACAGATCGAGGATGGGCAGCGGGTGGTGGTAAAAGTTATCCACCCTTTGCCAGCAGGAGAACGTTTTATGGCTGATTTAATCGTATCTGATTCAAAAGGGAATATCCTTAATGTACTTACTCCCTTCCGTGCTCGAAATGAGCGGCTGCCGAATATGGTCATTAATGAAATTCGTACAGAATATAGTAAGCCAAAGGTGGAGTTTATCGAACTATATACAAAATCAGCAGGCAATCTGGGTGCTATTTCGGTAATTACCGCGATAAATGGAAAAGATAAGCCTATTTACGAATTTCCTCCCATAGAAGTTTCCCAGGGTGAATACATTGTGCTGCATCTGAGGACAATAGAAGAGGGGGCTGTGGATGAACTTACGGGTGATCTGAGTCGTTCAACCTGTACTGAGACATCTACTTCTGCTCGAGATTTGTGGATCGCTGGAAACGAAGAACGGCTTCGCAAGACCGATGGCGTAGCTCTCTTGAATCAGGATGGAGGCATTCTAGATGCGGTATTGTACAGCGAGTACACAAGTGGAGAATGGACAAAAAATGAACTTGTCCAGTTTTGTACGCTCCTTTCAGAAAACAGTGCTTGGCAAAGTAAAGACCAGATGCAAGGACCGATCCTCCCAAAGGATGCTTTCGGAAGCAATGTTACCACTACGACAAGAACTATCTGCCGGGATGAAACTGTGGCAGATAGTCATAGTTCTCAAGATTGGTATATAACTGTGACAAGCGGCGCTACCCCCGGCCTCCCGAACAGAACAGAACGTTATGCGGACACCACCTTAAAGGCCGTCAAAATGGTGAGTAAAAATAAAAAATAACTTTTTCAGAAGTTGGCCATTACTCTTTGAGTTATGAAATTGGCTTTGCGATTGCTTACGGTTGCATGCTGTTTCATAGAGAACGCACGCAACCGTTGCGACAAATCGGGATTTTCAAGGTAGTTCTTTCAAAACTCAGATCAGGTCCTTAAACAGGTTCTCAAGTTCATGTTTGGGTAGTGCTCCTACCCGCTGGCGTACGACAGATCCATTTTTAATAACAAGCAGTGTTGGTATCGAAACAATACCAAATCGGTTAGCTAATTCGCTTTCCTCATCCACATTTACTTTGCCAACCTTAAGTTTTCCCGCATATTGGGTGGCTATCTGATCTACCAGGGGGGCAATCATTTTGCATGGCATGCACCATTCTGCCCAAAAATCTATAAGAACGGGGAGTGAGGACTGCATCACTTCTGCATCAAAATTGGATGCGGTCAGCTTAACTTCTGTGCTCATGGGGGGCTCCTTATCCTTTGATAATGACGACTGCTTGCGGTTGCTTTATCGCCGCTGCGCCTGCGGTAACGCAAAAACGCCTGCTTATATACTACTTAAATAACTGAAAAAAAGCAAAGGGAGACAAGAAGGACTGAGCCCCTGGGCTCTATCCCTGTACCAAACTTAAAAAAAACAGTATATTCCTTTGTCTATGCTATCATTATTTATCCAGATTTTATTTACTATTTTTATCGTTATTGATCCCTTTGGGCTTGTTCCCATGTATATTGGCCTTACCGCACGGCTCAAGTCGGAAGAAAAAAAACGGACCATAAAACGGGCGGTTTTTACAGCCTTTGTGATTTTGTCTTTATTTATAATAGCCGGTAAGTGGCTGCTGCTCATACTAAACATACATCCTGGTTCCTTTTTTATAGCCGGCGGTATTATGCTCTTTATTGTGTCCCTGGAAATGCTGTTTGGACAGGCAAATAGGTCAAAGGTTTCCAGCAATGAAAATCCTTTGGAAGAAGATGAAGATGAACGGACTTCGGTAGCAATTTTCCCCTTGGCCATTCCTATGCTGGCAGGTCCCGGCGCTATCACTACCATACTACTTTTTACCAGTTCTACCCACCCGGTGCTACTTGTTATGCCCATGCTCTTCGTGGCGGTTATCCTTACGCTGACTGCGGCTGCCCTGGCCATGGGTGCGTCGGAGTATATACTCAAAGCTCTCGGCCGCACCGGCGTATCAGTCATCGAACGTATAATGGGACTGTTGCTTTCGGGCCTTTCTGTCCAGTTTGTGTATGACGGCCTTGTAAAACTAGGCGTTCTTGTAAAGGTTATACAATGAAACCAATTGAATTGCTCGCCCCCGCTGGATCCCCCGAAGCCCTCGATGCGGCCATACATGAAGGGGCGGATGCGGTATATCTGGGGCTTAAAAATTTTAATGCCCGCCTTAGGACTAGCAATTTCGCCTATTCCCAATTCGAAGGGGCTGTAAAGAGCCTACATAGGATGGGGAAACGGATCTACGTTACGGTCAATACGGTTTTTGAGCAGCGCGAAGCTGACCGGATGTACCAGTTTTTGAAATACCTGGCCGCTATTGGCCCTGATGGGATTATTGTCCAAGACTTCGGTGTTGCCCGCATGGTCCGGCAGCATTTCCCTTCATTAAAACTGCACGCTTCCACCCAGATGAACGTGTCAAGTTCCAGGGGCGCCAATGTACTTTCCCGGCAGGGCTTTAGCCGTGTTGTGCTGAGCCGGGAACTTACCATGGAAGAGATCAGGGCGATCAGGGAACGAACTACCATGGAACTTGAACTCTTTGTCCATGGAGCCCTCTGTGTCAGCGAATCGGGACTGTGCCTTTTTTCAAGCTATTTGGGCGGAAAATCCGCAAACCGCGGCATGTGTACCCAGGCTTGCCGCAGACTGTATCGGAATAATGACGAATCTGGCTATTATTTCAGTCCCGCGGATCTCCAGCTTATTGATCAGGTACCGGTCTTTGCGGATATTGGAATTGCATCGCTAAAAATAGAAGGCCGCATGAAGAGTGCTGAATATGTGGGGACAGTGGTTTCTGCCTATCGGCATCTTCTGGATAATCTGGACGGCAACAGAGAACAGGCCCTTGAAGAAGCAAAAGCTATTCTGCGGCATGACTTTGCCCGTCCAAAAACCTCTTTTTATATGGATACTGCAGGGCCCTCTGCATGGCTGGATCCCAACCAGGCCGGAGGCACCGGAATACCTCTGGGCACAATCTATAAAGTTCGGGGAACCAGTGGAGACCGGCGGGGTTTGCTGGGAAAGACCTCAGTCACGATTGAAGCCGGTGATTCAATTCGGCTCCATAAAAAAGATGACTCGGAACGCAAATCTCATAAAATCAGTCAGGTAACAGTGAGTGATGAAGGTGTTTGGGTATCCATCCCGGATAATTTTGATATTGGGGATTCGGTATATATTATCCAAACCCGGGCAATGACAAAGCGTTACCCATCGGTATTGCCTAAAGATTTGAGCCCTTTCAGGCGTATGCCGGGAAGGGAGATTGCGCCTCAGGTATCGCTTCCCCTGCCGGGGAAAACAGAAAAGGATCTTTTCCCCGAAGGCATTTATGCTGCGGTGTCCCGTATCGAAGACCTCTTTGTCCTGCAGTCTGCAAAACCGGTTCGGGCCATGCTTTCTTATACCCGTTCCGTGGCTCAGGCAATCCTGGAAGGAACCGGTCCCCTGCCATTTTCTAAAAATGAACTGATCCTCGTTCTTGATCCCTATTATCCAGAAAAACTGGAAAACCTTTTTCCAGATGAGATCTCGCAGCTGCTTGCGAAGGGATACCGGCAGTTTGTGGTAAACAATCTTGCTCATCTTTCGCTCTTTAGAAATACCGATGCTCGTCTTATTGCCGGCCCCTATCTTTACAGTTTTAACAGCTGGTCCTTTGCCCAGCTCCATGAACAGGGGCTCATCTTTAAGGTGACGCCTTTAGAAAATAACCGCCAAAACCTGGAACGGACTGTTAATGAAAATCTGCGGCCCTATACCTTTGTGACCCTCTTTGCATACCCTGCCTTGTTCCGTATCCGGGCTGATCTTTCCGAGCAGTATACTTTTGAGTATTTTTCTGACGGCAAGGATGAAAATTTTAGGCTTATTACCGGTGAAGACGGCAGTTTAGTAATTCCTGAGCAGCCTTTTTCTATTGTTGACAAGCAGGAGTTTCTTAAGGAGGCCGGTTTTAGCCGCTTTATTGTGGACTTTTCCGGTCCTCCCCTGAAAAAGGTTGACTATAAGGATGTAATGTCTGCCCTTAAAGCGGGTAAAAGTCTTCCCAATACTACCCGCTTTAACTGGAAGGATGGCTTTTATTCGAACCCCGATGAGGGTCTTAAAAAACCATCGTCTCAACCATCGGTTCCTCGGCAATCTCGGAAGCCACAAGGCCGCTAGTATCTAGCTCTTCTTCAGCTGCTAAAGCAGCAGCGGCCAGATCTTCCTTGGTTTCTTCGCTCTGGCTGTCTTTTTTGTCAGAGAAATCGGGGCGGAATTCTACATGCTCTGCAATAATAACAATTTTTGCCCGGGGTTTGCCGTCCGGTCCTTGCCATCGTTCCTGTTTGAGCCTCCCAACGACCCGTACTCCCCGGCCCTTGTGCCCCAGGGTATGGCAGCTTTCTGCGAGCTTTGACCAGGTTTCCACTTCAAAAAAGCTTACTTCCTTTTCAAAGCCCGTGTCCTGTTTGTAAAAGCGGTTAGATGCTAGACTGAAGGTACAGACCGGGGTCCCCTTTGGCGTGGAACGGAGCAAAGGATCCCGGACGAGATTTCCTTCGATCAATATGGAATTTAAATTGTTCATCGGTGCCTCCCGATACATAGGATGGGGACCAATATGGGTCCCGTATTAATGTCATCCTTTGTACAGGGCATTCATTGTTTTTTGCTTTAATCGGTCTGTCAAAGAAACGCGTTCTTGCCGCTTTTATTCGGTGAGCAGCTTAACGATATATAGCTGGATGTACAATTTAAGCGATTCCTGGGCAGGAAGTTTCTGGAGGTTCGGCGTGTTGATCAGGGTTTCTGCCAGGTTGGATATACGATCCGCCGTAAATGGTGCGTTCTTGAGGCTCCGTATAGTACGGCGCAGATAGTCCCGGATCAGAGAATTGACATCTTCTGTTAGGTTATTCTTTGCATCCACATTGATGATTCTATTCCAACGGTCAAGCAGCTCTTCCATATAGGAATCGAGGGTGTGCCCTTCGGGAATAAGACGGCTTCGGTGTTTAAGGGCGACTTCTCGAAGTTCCTTGCGACGGTCCTTTTGGCGAGCATCCGATGCGCTGTCTCCTGTCTTCTCGTCCCGATCATCCGTATTTGCGCCATTTATGTTTGTTTGGGTAGCAGCTTTTTTAAGTTTTTTTCGTTTTTTACTCTGCCGTTTAAAGAATGCAATGAGTGAGGATATAATAGGCAGTGAATACCAGAACGGAAGCAGAACCTTAACGTCCGTAAGCAGGTCCTTTTGTTTAAGCAGCAAGAGCTCACTCAAGGGGACTAAAGTGCCTTTGTAAAAAAGTCTCGTATGTTCAGGAATGCCGTTTTCTCCCTTTTCTAATTCTTCATGGACCAGGTATAGCTTTTTATCATCCAAGAGGGACACCAAAACGGGAGAGATCCGCTCGGTCAATTCCCAAAGCTCCTGTTCAAAGGCTGCTTCATCCTGCATGGACGGTTCTGTTTCATAGGCTTGCATCAGTTTGAACCAGCGCTGGGAAATAGCTGTCTTTACCTTAGGCCGCACTTCCCCAAGGAGCTTAAAACAAAGGACGAGCATTTTATTTTTTTTGATAAACCATTTAACGCCCTCCCTGCCCTGAACGATTAAAAGGTCAGGCAGTTGGTCCTGTTTAGCCGTGGTTGTTTTGCTTTTAAGATACTGTTCTAGGGCTTCCTGGGTATATTGTCCGAGGAGGGGAACTCCCTTCGTGTCGGTAAAACGGACAATGTCATCGATAGTATAGTAAAAGGGCGGTTTTTCAAGCTGTAACTCCAGGTTCCGGAATGCGGTCTCCGCTTCCTTTTCCCTCGTAACCTTTCCCTTAAAATAATTGTTGTAAACCTCTAAAATAAGCACCGCTTGCAGGGCCGCTAAATCTTCAGGGAGTCGGTCGTTTTTTTTCTTTATATCGTTCTTTATTTGGGTACATAAATAGGCCCAGAAGGGATATATAAAGTCTCCAGAGGCTTCCATATCCCGAATTGCATCAAAGGGTCGGACCAAAAGATGGTTCAGGGTATCCCGAAGCTGGGCTTCCTTACCATGGAACGCTGGTGCCAATTTGTGCTGGATATATTCCTTATTGTTGTGACTTCGCAGGTAATGCCGTATTTTTAAGAGAGATATTTCAAGGAGCCGCTTTTGGAGCATCGGTGTAAGGAGCAATGCTGAGCCAGCATTATCAGGAAAAACAAGTTTATAAATTGGCGGATTTTCAGGAGGATTATCCTTCGGATTCTGGGCAATTAAATTGGGGAGGTCATATTCAATATTGATGTTGCGCACCTGGTTAGCAGGCATTACGACACCGAGACTGTTTTCATCTGGAAAGGGCAGTTCGGCAGACTCATCAATATTCTTGTATGCTTGCTGTAAAAGATCTAAATAAAATTGATGAATTGAGATGACCGTTCCGGCTTCATCGGTGATAAGTTCTATTTTGCCCTGTTCTGCCAGCTTAGAAAGCTCAGACCACACCTTGCGTCCCGTATCCTGAGCCCAATAGGCCAGATCTTCCCGGGTTGCTTCGTAGTGTTTTGCATATTTTTCCAGAAATTGCAGAAAGACCGCAACACTGACCTGGGGAGTCCGGTTTTTGTTCGCATAGAGCCGCAATAGGGTAAAAAGGTCTGTTCCAGAACTCATGATGGTATATCATAACCGGAATCGGGCAAAAGGACAATCATTTTGGTAATTTATATGGTCATCCATGGCCTAAGCCGGTATACTTTTACTAAGCGTATGCCATTAACGGGTGCCACAGGGTACTCGGGCAAACAAAAAAACTTAAAATGAGCGAGGAACCTCATTATGTGCGGTATTGTCGGATATTGCGGACCCAAAAATACTACCCCTATTCTGTTAGATGGCCTGAAACGGCTTGAATACCGGGGATACGATTCTGCGGGTATTGCGGTGCAGAACCACAGCGGAATCCGGATCATTAAACGGACCGGTAAAATTGCGGATCTACGGGCTATTGTTCCATCCAATTTGGAAGGCCATTGCGGAATCGGACATACCCGCTGGGCTACCCACGGCGGCGTTACCGATATTAACGCCCA
>NZ_JAJUHW010000086.1 GCF_029265695.1 Gracilinema caldarium
TATCACCTACGCCTGCTCGGCCGATATAGAAGGCTTTTACCGCTATGAGCTGGCCCAGAGAAAGGACCTGGGCTTTCCCCCCTATACCCGTCTTATCCGGATCACCGTCCGGTCCAAACAGGCCGAGCAGGCCGATCGGGCCATTACACGCCTTGCAAGCCTATTGCGGCGGGAACTGCCGCCGGACTGCAATGTCCTCGGCCCCGCAGATTGTCCTATCAGCATTATCGCTGGAAATCACCGGAGGCAGCTCATACTCCGAGGCAAAGCCATGTCAGGCATCCACCAGGCGGTAAAGCGGGCAATCAGCCTCTATGAAGAAAAAAAGATTTCATCCGTCTATGTTGAGCTCGATGTGGACCCGGTCCAGTTGCTGTAGAGTAATAAAGAAGAAAGGGCAAGCAGAGTTGATATTATAGCGGGAATAAAAAAGCGCGGAACCGGCTGAGGTCCCGCGCTCTCTACTCTTAACGCTGCCCGGCAGGGCTTTTTACACCCTGCCGGCACTGGATTTATTGCGGCAGGACCTGAATCGCCCCGCCGGCACCAGTGCTGTTACGCCCGATTAAAAGAGGATCAGCTTTGCGCCGAAGGTCCAGCGGAAGGGCATGACAAACCAACTTGGAATATAGTATTCAGTTCCAGCAAGAGTCGAATCTGGATAATCGCTGTCATAGGTTCCCTTTATAGTGCTCTTTCCTTCCTTGCACCAGTTGGCCTTAAAGAACACACCGATGGGCTTCAGGTTCATACCAAGACCCAGACCCACTGTGGTATAGGATGATGCAAAGAGGGGATCATCGTCATAGGGTGCAACTGTGGAATCAGCATTAAGCTTATCTTTGTAGAGGTAGTCGAAGGCAGTAATACCAAAACCGACTTCTACGAAGGGATCAATAAAAGCAGCCCCGCCAAAGAGGTGGTATGATAGGTAAATATTCACATCGTATGACATAGTCTGATAATCGTCTACAGATAACAAAGGTGAATAAGTCGTATCATCAAAATAAATACCACCGCTTGGAGCGTAGTTAAACGCCAGCCCCAGCCCCCAATGGCGGCCAAGGATTTCAGCAAAACCGCCGTAATAGACGCCGGTCCCATCCTGGAAATCATTCCAGGCTTCCTGAAGACTGGGCAGATTGACATTTGCATCTTTCTGATAATACTGGGCTCCGCTGATACCCAGGGTCAGTTCCGCAAAGGCTCCCGTGGCGACCAGGGCGCCCATGGCAAGTATGGCTATAAGTTTCTTCATATCTTCCTCCGTTTCCCCATAGGGTTTACACTATTAACCATAGCACATTGGGTAAAAAAAACAAGGCTATCGAAACAGCATTACCAATTGAAATCTCCTTTTTGCCACGGTATACTCAAGGTACGTTATAATTCTTATAAATAGAGGTGTATATGAAACGGAATCTTCGTTCAATGTTTTTGATCCTCCTTAGTCTCCTTTGTATCGGGGGTGTATTCGCCCAGGCAACCGCCCTGCTCACCATAGAAGCCAGCGAAGGCCCCGCCCAGGTTATCCTGAACGGGAAACTGCTGGGGATCGCAAACCCCAAGTTTGCAGCAAGGGTAGCACCAGGGACCTATGACCTTTTGGTGCGGAAAACAGGACTCCCCGAATTCCGCCAGA
>NZ_JAJUHW010000082.1 GCF_029265695.1 Gracilinema caldarium
ACCCATTTACCCTCTTCCGGGATGGGAGCTGGACCATGGTAGGCACCCTTTGCCAGGGGACACATGTGTTCCACTTCAGTAGAATAGATCATGAGTAACTCCTCAATGCGAATATTTAAGGGTATTCACAGGAAAACAGCGCGAATTCCGGCCGAAACCCCTTGTATCTGCTCTGTGGAGCAGCATCCAAGTACATTGAACTCCACGCCATTGTGCTGAAAATGACAGATGAGGTCAATAAGTAAAAAAGGATTTATATCAGGAACAGAATGTAATTATTTCTGCAGGGACTTTTTCCAAGGGGAGCACCTTGGCGGCTGCCCCTAACTCGACCGCGGAACGGGGCATCCCCCACACGATAGAGCTTTCTTCGTCCTGGGCTATAGTCATGGCACCGGCCTTTTTCATAGCCAAGAGTCCCTCCGCACCATCCCGCCCCATACCAGTAAGAAGTATCCCCAGGGCGTTCTGGCCAACCTCACGGGCGACCGAATGAAACAGCATATCCACCGCGGGTCGCTGGAAATGGATTCGTTCTTTCTGGTTCAGGTTGATGAATAAAGAAGCGCCGCGGCGCTGGACTTCCATGTGGTACCCGCCGGGGGCAATATAGACAGTCCCGGCCTGCAGTATCTCTTCCTGTTCACCCTCTTTAACATCCAGATTGCTAAGCTCATGGAGCCGCTGGGCAAACTGCCGGGTAAAATCGGGAGGCATATGCTGGACCACCACAATGGGGTACAAGTGGGCTGGCAAAACACGAAATATTTGTTCCAGCGCAACCGTACCCCCGGTGGAAGCTCCGATAGCGATGAGTTTTTCGGTAGTCCGCACCTGGGTAAGCAAGGTCTTGCCCGTATCCCGCTGAAGCAACGCAGATTGGCGGCGGCCAGTTCCAGTACCTTCCTCTGCTATACGGGATGCCCGCTCAATAAAACGGTCCCGGACTTCGTAGGCGGCGCGGATTTTACGGAGCACATCCTCTTTTACATCCTCTACGGTGATACTCCCTCCGGGCTTATTCACCACATCAAAGGCACCCAGTTCCAGAGCTTTTACCGCAGCATAGGGATCATGGGTTGTAACCGAGCTGACAATAATGACCGGCAGGGGAAAGTAATGCATGATCCGTTCCAGGAAGGAAAGACCATCCATACGGGGCATTTCGATATCCAGCGTGATGACATCGGGCTTAAGCTTAACAATCTTATCTCTGGCTACAAAGGGGTCTGGAGCGGTGCCTACGAGTTCCATATCAGGCTGTTTTTCAATAGCGGCGGACAGCACATCCCGCACAATCGCCGAGTCATCTACAACCAGAACCTTAATCATCGCCTGCTCCCGTAGTTAAATATTAGGATTGTACAAATCTTCCAAAGTGAGATGCTCTAGGCTGTTGACCATAAGTTTATTAGTTGCGGTATTAAAAATAACCCTTCTCCCAAACTCACCGCCCGTATGCATTGCAAGAATCCGGATACCTTCTTTTTTAAGCAGGTTTTGTGCCACTTCTATATTACGATCGCCGATAAAAAAAACTTCCCGCTCATCAAATACAATAAAGGCTCCGCCAATAATGGTTGCAACCAGATTTTCCCGCTTTGCCTCGTGCTTTACAAGGAAGCGGTGCAGCAAAACCTTTATAGCGATGTCGCCATATTTGGTACTCCGGTGAAGATCCGAAGGAGCTATTGGCAATAGGTAGTGGCACATGGCACCCCAGCGGTGTTCAGTATCATAGAGACAGACCGCTACGCAGGAGCCCAATACGGTTTTAAGAACCACCGGTTTTTTAGAAAACACAAGGTCCCCAGGATTTAAAAAAACCTCTTCTAGTGATCCATTGTTGGTAAATGTTCCATTTTGTCCAGTCGATATCATTGCCATACTATTACCCATCTTTTCTGTAAATAGAGTTACTCAAGGTTGTAAAACGGTTCCGGACCCCCACAAGACTCTCCGACAGTCCCAAAACAAGGTAGCCCGGTGTCTTAAGAACCTCCCACATTTTTGCGAGGATCTGTTCCTTTTCAGGTATACTGAAATATATAAGAACATTTCTTAAGAATATAACATCAAATTGTCTTGTAAAGGGGAAGGGGTCCATCAAATTAAATTCCCGAAAGGTAAGGAGGGAGCGGACATTGTCATTTATCGTAAAATTCTTATTTTGCGGATTAAACCGAAAATAGCGGCGCAGATATGCATCCTCCAATTCCCCGCGAATAGCCGAATAATGATAAACACTCGCGGTAGCGGTAGATAAAACTTTTTTTGAAATATCGCTGGCTAGAATTTTAATATCCCGCCCCGGCGGGGAAAAGCCCTGTTCAAGACAGGTAATGGCCATGCTATAAGCCTCTTCTCCTGAAGAACAAGCGGCGCTCCAGAGCCTAATGTAACTTTGATTTTTACCATAGGTCTGTAAATAATAGGCAAGAAACCTAAAATGCACCGGTTCTCTGAAAAAAAAAGTATAATTTGTAGTAAGACTGTTGATGAAAATAGTCTTTAGTTCGCCGCTTGTATCATGTTTTAGGGCATGAAAGAGTTTCTCATAGGATGCATAGTGCTTGTCGGGGCCTACGAATCTCTGAAGTCGGTATTCCACAAGGTATTTTTTAGCGCTGCTTATGGTAATTCCGGTCTCCTGAAACAGATATTCAGCCATTTTCCGAAACAATTCATCTGTTAAATACGATCCCTGCGGTACTAAATCCAAAATCTTCTCCGTTTTTTTAAAGTCCCTCATTACAGCGGGCTGAGAACAATCCAGGCCGGAAAAACTCCGGGCTGGAAATTGTCCGGCCTGGAAAATGCCCGGCCCGTTGGAGCATTAAAATCCTTTAAATTCATCCATGGGAATTACCTTTTCGGGGCTAATTTTTTCAATATCATCATGAGCACTTTTGGTTCCCCCCAGGTTTGCATTTGCCTGGTGAGTCTGGGCAAGTTCTTCATGAATTGCAGAACTGAGCGATTGACCGTTGGAACCGGTCTTGGATTTTATCTTTCCGCTTCCGCTTCTTTTCTCTCCTGCATTTGTCTGGGACTCTTCCAGAGCTGCCTTGGCGCCTTTGGTGATCCGGTTCAATACGGTTACAATTTCCCTGAGCTGTTCCACCTGGGCAAGCATCTCTTCTCCTGCAGAAGCGGTCTCCTCGCTGGAGGCTGCGGTCTGTTGGACCACGGTGTTGACCTGACTGATAGCCTTGGTAACCTGGTTGGCGCCCTTACTCTGTTCCTTGAATGCCCGGTTAATTTCGTCAAGCAGAATGTTAACCTTGTTTGCTGCTTCGCTCACTTTTTTAACATCCGCAGTAACTTCCTGGGTCCGTTCGGTGCCCTTTTCAATATTATTAACCACTGTTTCGATAAGTTCGCTGGTCTCGCTGCTCGCTTCCGCGCTCTTCTGAGCCAAAGCCTTAACCTGGTCAGCTACAACCGCAAAGCCCCGTCCTGCCTCGCCAGCCCTGGCTGCCTCCACTGCTGCGTTCAATGCTAAGATAGAAGTCTGGAAAGCAATATCATCGATTACC
>NZ_JAJUHW010000074.1 GCF_029265695.1 Gracilinema caldarium
GAACTATGTATAGAGCTTCGCAGATAAAAAGAGGGCCGGCGGCGGAACAGAAAAATCCAGCACAGACTGGGTCTGGGGATGGCGGAAGAGGAGTTTTTCTGCATGGAGACCCAGCCGGCGAAGCGGATTGGTGCGGGCTCCGTATTTTTCGTCCCCCACTACGGGGTGGCCGATAGCAGCGCAATGGACCCGTATCTGGTTGCGGCGGCCCGTCTCGAGTTCCAGCGATAAAAGGCTGTACCGGCTCCCAGACCGGAGAAGCCGCCACCGGGTAAGTGCCCGCCATCCCCGGCCCGGCTGAGCTACCAGCATGCGGCCCTTGGGGCCCTCCATAAGGGGTAGGTCGATGACACCCTCTGGCTCATCGATTTGGCCTTCTACAACTGCCACATAACGGCGTTCGATCACGAGGGCATCCCAGTTATCCATCAGGGCCTTTTTCATAGCCCCTGACTTCGCGAACACCATGACCCCAGAAGTATCCCGGTCGAGCCGGTGGACCACCGCAACCTGCTGTCGTTTACCCCGGCGGCGGAGGTACTCGTTCAGGATCATGTAGGCCGTCCGGTCCCGCTGGCCACCGGCAGCTACCGATAGGAGGCCCGCGGGCTTAAACACCACAATAAGATCCTCATCTTCGAATAAAATTTCCATTCCCAGGGGCAGTTTCCAGGGCCGCCCCTTCTCCGATTGAGGCCGGCGGGGCCGGTGTGGGTTTTCTCCCCCTTCTGTGTTTTTCATAGCACTTCCCTGCGAGGACCTCCGCCGCCGGAGCGGAGGGTTAAGAGGCTTTCGGCGATTTCGGCAAAACCGTCGCCGCAGTCCCGGCTTGCCACAAAGGCAGGCAAGTGTTTTATAAGATGGGTATAGTTTCTGATATTTGCCACAGCGCAGGAAAGGGGAAAGGCGGCAAACATGGGTTCGTCGTTAGGCGAGTCCCCTACAAAAACCACTTCATCGAGCCCCCCCACCGGATCCCAGCCGAACTGTTCGCGCAGAAAGCTTTTCGCCATAGAAAGCTTGTCGTAGTTACCCATCCACATATTTACATGGATTGATGAAACCTTGGCGTGGGCGCCGCGGGACTTCGCAAGCTCCGCGACACGGACCGCCGTGTCTAAAGGGAGAACCGGCTCTTCTTCTGCAAAATCCACAGCTATGTCAAAGAGCCTAAAGGGCTGGTCCTTGGCGACCCTGAGCCGTTCATCAATCTGGAGGACTTCAGTTAGTATTTCCTTTAGCCGGGGATCACTGTTCCGCATCGCCAGAGGATGAAAGCGCTGTTTAAGCACCGGAAGACCCGTGCTGCCTGCGCAGGTTTCCTCCCAAAAAACCAGGGCACCATTCTCGCCTACCACCGCATCCACCGGCCACTGCCGGGCAATGAGGTCGCACCATCCTGCGGGGCGACCTGTAACGGGGATAAGCACCAGGCCCACAGCACGGAGATCCCATAGGGCTTTATAAGATGAGGCAAGAAGCTTGCCCTGCCGGGTCAGGGTATCATCAATATCCATGAGCACATATTTGACCCGCCGGGCTTGAGATGGGCTTAGTTCGGAAATAGGACGCATGGCTTCATCATGACAGGATTATAGTTTTCCATCAATTACTTTTTTATAAAGTATTTCTTCTATGTTTCTTCTTCCATCGATTACACTTATTATTTGGAATTCGCTTTCAGTTACCCTATAAAAAATTCGCCATGGAGTTTCGATTATTTCTCTTATATCAAGGATTCCAATAGAAATGAGCTCAGGAACAACCCTGCCGCTTTCTGGAAAAAGATCTATTTTTTCGACATGGTTTATAATTCTATGATAAATTTCATAAGCGATAGTAGTACCTGATTTTTCTTTTATATAACTTACGATATTAAACAAATCGTCACTTGCATCTTGGGACCAAACGATTTTTTTCTTCATAATTTATTCCAATATTTTTGATATTCTCTTTTTTACCTCTTCATGGGCGACAATTTTACCATTTTTAAGATCCTGATCGCCGATAGAAATTAATTTCATAAGATTTACTGCATTCACAAGATTTTGATAAGAATCAACATCAAGAATTACTGCTTTTGCCTCACCATTTTGAGTGATAATAACTGGATTTTTATTTTCACCGACCTGTCGTATTATTTCAGCGGTGTGAGACTTAATATACGAAATTGGCTTTATATCTGTTGATAAATTAACCATTAGTTGCCTCCACATCTTATACTACAACTAACAGTTAGACGGGTCAATATTTAGATCCCTTAAAAGACCTATACAATTAAAATAGCGCCCCATGGCCTTATGAAACCATGAAGCGTTATTTCAGCGATTATGCAGCTTTTTCTGAATAGACTTCTTCTGCCAGGGGGTTCTTTTTGTGTTTTAAAATCCGGTAGAAGTGGTAAACCGCCACCGCCACATTGGATGCGAGGGATAGGCCGCTCACCACATACAGGGCCGCCACGTTGTGAGAAGATTTAACGGCGAACAGGGAAGTATCCACAAAGGTGGGGAAGGTCATGACAAACATCATCCAGAAACCAAGTGTCTGGGCTCGGTGTTGGAGCCAGGCATCCTTTTTAATAAAGAAGGCCGGGATCGTACAGGAAATAAGGAGCGCGGCGCCGGCATAAAAGGAGTGGTCAGGCACGCAGTTGTAGACATAGGCAAAATTCCACAGGTCATAGGCGATAATCCAGAACCATTTCATGTCGGGCCAGAGCATGTCCCGCTGTTTGCTCTTTTCATCAATATAGATACCCATCCATCCAGATATGGTGATGATGTTAAGAATGCCCGCGATGCCGTTCATGATGTTCCAGGGACCGCCCACGAGGAGCATGCCGTCGACCATACCGTTAATGCCAGAGACCTGGAAGTCCCGTATAACCGCCTCAAGAATGTTGAGTGATAAGATGAGGGGCGGGAACAGGAGCAGGTATTTGTTTTGCGCGGCTCCCTTGATATGCCTGAGAGCAAGAAAACCAAGACAACCCGCAAGGGCAGAATACACCTTAGCCCAGTGGAACCAGGTGCCGACACTTGAACCGGGGGCAGCTGTTTTCGGCCATACGGTCACGGTGAGGACCGCCGGCAGGACCAGAAACAGGGCCAGAGAGAGCCATTTGCTGAGCCGGGCGATCTCATTGAGAAGGATGAGGCCCCCCAACACGGCAAACCACATGAGCGCTGAATACCAGGGAATAGATTCAAATAAAAACATATGATGTGTACCTCTTCCGGCCATAGTAGCGCAGCCGGAAGCGGCTTGTCAAAGTATATTTATACTATCGCCAAAATCAAAAGGGCATTATTTTTTATTTTGGCTTTTCGATTTAAGGGCGCCGAGGCGGGCGAGGAGTGGCGGGTGGGAGTAATTTACAAACACATAGAGGGGGTGTGGATAGAGGTCCGAAAGGTTGTCCGCAAAGAGGCGCTTTAAGGCCCTGCTCGCGCTCTCCGCCGAGGCGGCCTGGCCAGCATACGCGTCTGCCTGGTATTCAAAACGGCGGCTGATTATATTCGTACCGATATTCATGAGAAGCGACAGGGGTTCGTAGAGAAGAAAGAAGGCGAGCAGGTTGATATGCACCTGGGTGTCCGCCGCTCCAAAGGCCAGTGACAGGGACCGGGAATGGACAAGCAGGGAAAAGACAGCCATGGTAACAAAAATAGAAAGGGCCGAAAGAAGGCTGCTATAGGGGACATGGTGCTTTTTATAATGGCCAACCTCATGGGCCAAAACAGCCACAATTTCATCAACAGGATGCTTTTCTATCAGGGTGTCAAAGAGAACGATTTTCTTAAATCGTCCCAGGCCTGAAAAAAAGGCGTTGCTCTTTTTACTGCGCTTTGAGGCGTTCATCACATAAATACCGGAAAGGGGAAAGCTGGTTTTTTCTGCCAGCGCCTGTATCGCGGTTTTTAATTCGCCGTCCTCAAGGGGTGTGAGCTTGTTAAACAGGGGCAAGATGAGCGTCGTATAGAGGGACGAAACAGCCAGGGTGATTACAAAGAGAATAATGGCAAAGATAAACCAAAACTGCGCACCGAAAACATCGATACAGAGGAGGAGCAGGTACAAAATCCCACCGCCGAAGAGAGCCCCAAGAATCATGCCCTTGATAGTATCGCTGATATAGATGCCGAGGGTTTTGGTATTAAAACCGTAGCGTGCTTCGAGGGAAAAATCGTGGTACAGAGAAAAGGGTAGGCTTGCCATACCCGAAGCCAGGGCGAGGATGCCAAAAAAGAGAATGGCCCGCAGTTTTTGGTAAGGGAGGAGGTTTGCCAAAGCTGAATCGAGCCGGCCGGGCCCATCGAGCAGGAGGAACACCAGGAGGACCGCAAAGGAAGCAAGGCCCTCCCAAAGGGCTAAGCGGCTTTTCTCGTTGTTGTAGGATAAAAGCCGCTGGTATTTTTCTGCATCGACAAAGTCTGCCAGGGAAGCATCTATGCCCGGCCGGCGATGGGTGATATTAAGGAGACTTACCAGCAGGGAAAAACCGTAGGACAGGACCATGATGGCGATAACGACCGCCTTAACAATTAGTGGATTCATGGTCCTGTCATAGCATTCCCGCCGATATTTCTCAAGGTCCGCCCGTTACAAAATCATATCGTCAATAGCCTTGCCGCCCGGCACCATAGGAAGGACCTGTTCATCCATATCGATGACCGCCTCGATGAGCGCAGCCCTGCCCTCTTTAATTTCGGCCAAGGCCTTGTCCAACACTTCCATGAACTGGGCTTCCGTCTCAGCCCGGAAACCTGCAAGCCCATAGGCATCTGCAAGTTTAACAAAATCTGGGGGCCTAAGCAGAGTGGTTTCCGCATAGCGTTCGTCGTAAAAGAGGGTCTGCCATTGCCGAACCATGCCAAGGACCTTATTGTTCATAATTACGATCAGTACCGGTAAATGATACATAAAGGCAGTGGCCATTTCACCGCAGTTCATCCGGAAGGATCCGTCACCGGTAAAGAGGACCACCGGACGATTGGGGTTTGCCATCTTTGCACCCAGCGCTAGTCCCATACCGCATCCCATAGTCCCAAGCCCGCCGGAAGTCAAAAAAGCCCGCGGTTTGTTCAGAGGGTAAAATTGAGCGGTCCACATCTGGTGCTGACCCACATCGGTGGCCACTATGGCATCTTCACCCAGACGTTTTGCTACCGCATTAATCAGGTTTTTTGGATGCAGCGGGACCGGCCGGCTGTGGGCTTCGGGCACAATTTTTTTCAGTTCCGCCACATCACCGTTCCACTCGTTTTCTGTCCGCTCGGGGATTTTTTTAAGGAGTTCCACCAGCACCTTTTTAATATCCCCGATGACCCAGTGTTCGGATTTAACATTCTTGTTTATTTCTGCTGGATCTATATCCAGATGCAGAATTTTTGCGTCCACCGCGAACTTGTCTGCCTTGCTGACAACCCGGTCGGAGAACCGGGCTCCGACGGCGATAACCAGATCGGCCTTCTGTATAGCCCTGTTGCTGGCTACCGTACCGTGCATACCAATCATACCCGTATTCAGGGGATGATCATAGGGCAGGGCTCCCTTACCCATAAGGCTCAGCGCCGCGGGAGCCTTGAGGCGCTCCACAAATGTCTTAAGCTCATTGGCCGCATCGGCAATAATCACCCCGCCTCCGGCATATACAAAGGGTCGTTTTGCCGATGCGATAAGCCTGGCGGCGGCTTCTATATCACCCTCGGTAAAGGTTTGCCGGTTACCCCGGGCAGATAGCCGGGCGGCCCGGGCCAGGGCGACCGGGGTTTGGGCAGCGTTAGAATCATGCTGCGAACGGGGCTTCCATTCACAGAGCGCCGCTGTGACGTCCTTGGGAATATCGATTAACACGGGCCCGGGCCGCCCGGAGGCTGCCACGAGAAAGGCTTCCCGCACTACTTCTGCCAGGTCCCGCACATCTTTAACAATCCAGTTATGCTTGGTAATCGGCATGGTAACGCCAGCAATATCCGTTTCCTGAAAACTATCCTTTCCAAGCAACGTGGTGGGCACGTTACCGGTAATGGCTACTATAGGCACCGAATCCATATAAGCCGTGGCAATACCGGTAACGAGGTTTGTCGCACCGGGGCCAGATGTGGCAATACAGACTCCAACTTTGCCGGTAGAACGGGCGTATCCATCCGCTGCATGGGCAGCATGCTGTTCGTGGCTTGTCAGCACATGCCGGATTCGGTCTTTGTGTTTGTACAGTTCATCATAGATAAAGAGAACAGAACCACCAGGATAGCCAAAAACGGTATCCACTCCCTGTTCTATGAGGGATTCTATCAAAATACGCGCACCCGTATACTGCATAGGTTACTCCTTGAAAATAGCACCGGTAGCGGCGGAACTCACCTGCCGGGCATACCGAGCAAGGTACCCATGGGTAACCTTGGGCGGTACGGGTTTCCATTGGCTTTTCCGTTCCGCCAGTTCCTTTTCGCTCAACTGAACCGAGAGGGTACCCGCTTCTATGTTAATTTGAATGATGTCCCCCTCTTTGATGAGTCCAATGGGGCCTCCTTCTGCAGCTTCCGGGGACACATGGCCGATGGCAGCACCCTTGGTAGCCCCTGAGAAACGGCCATCTGTAATAAGGGCCACTTTATCATCCAGCCCCCGGCCCGCCAAAGCTGCAGTGGGAGCAAGCATTTCCTTCATGCCGGGGCCGCCCCGGGGACCTTCGTAGCGGATCACTACCACATCCCCTGCTTTAATCCGGCCTTCCATGATCGCCGAAAAAGCATCCTCTTCCCGGTCAAAGACCCGGGCAGGACCAGAGTGTTTAAGCATATTGGGAGCGACCGCGCTCTTTTTTACGATACAGCCGTCGGGGGCCAGGTTACCCCGGAGGGCAACAAGACCACCGGTCGCCGAATAAGGGTTATCGATAGGCCGGATTACTTGGGGATTGCGGTTAAAAGCCTTTGAGACCGCATCCTTAAGGGTTCCATAAACGGTCAGGGCCGATACATCAATAAGATTTTTGCTGGCCAATTCTTTAAGAACCGCCTGGACGCCGCCCGCAGCATAGAGATCCTCAATATGGGTCGCGCTCACCGGTGCAAGGCGGCACAGGTTGGGAGTGGCGGCGCTGACTTCATTTAATATGTCCAGGGTTAGTTCTACACCCGCCTCGTGGGCTATGGCAGGGAGGTGCAGGGCCGTATTGGTGGAACACCCCAAAGCCATATCGAGGGCCAGGGCATTGCGGAAGGCCGTCTTAGTCATGATCTGCCGGGGGCGCAGATCTTTTTTTAGTACATCCATAACGAGCATTCCCGCTTGTTTGGCGAGCCGTATTCGTTCCGCATATACGGCGGGAATAGTCCCGTTGCCAGGAAGACCCATACCGAGGGCTTCGGTAACGCAGTTCATAGAGTTGGCGGTAAACATACCCGCGCAGGAACCGCAACCGGGACAAGCTTCGTTTTCGAGCTGGTCCAATTCTTCCTCGCTCATGGTGCCAGCACCGACGGCCCCAACCGCTTCGAACATGGTGGTAAGGCTTACCGCCCGGCTTCCCTGGCTTGTGGTATGGCGGCCAGCAAGCATGGGGCCGCC
>NZ_JAJUHW010000038.1 GCF_029265695.1 Gracilinema caldarium
CCTGCCCGATCAACTGCCCGTATTGCACCACCAGAACCGGACAGGAGCTGACCCGAAACAGGATCTACCAGAGGGATCACAAATGGTTTAGCAGCATCAAGGGGAGTAAAGTTTTTACCATCCGCTGCATAGGATAATGATTGAAGTCCTGAGGGATCTTGGGCAAAGCCTGCGGCATACGGCAAAGCAATAGTACCAGACGGAGATACTATATAAATCTCTGGTCCGAGAGTATCCTTAAAAAGCGGAATTAGTTCCGTACTTTTATTGCCCGCCGTATCCTGCGCTATAAGCTCTATCGTAAAAGGGCCTTCTGGCAGGGCTTGTATTTTAATTTCCTGAGAGATGGCAACCGTCGTTGCCTTGGTATCTCCTGATTTGCCATTGATTGAAATTGGGCCATTAACTATCTCTTGACCTTCAGCGGTTACAATACGGTATGAAGCGGAATGTATGGCTGACAAATCGGTTAGCGTCGCAGAGAGCATATACGAAGGACCAGATACAAAGGGTGTCTCGCTTTTTTTAATCTGTATCTGAGGCCCCGCATTGTCGTTATTGAACGTAAAAGAATCTGATTTATAGATATGCCCCAGCGTATTTTTTACGACGATACGATGAGGACCTGAAACACCAAATGAAACAGGACGTATCACAATACGCCCAGATTCAGTGCTGATTTGCATAATTTTGGATTCAGGTTCCAGTGAAACAAGTGCGATGTCAGCTCCCACAAAGCGGCCAACAAAGGGTGCAGGTTCTTGATCGGCAATATCTTTTCTGAAATATACAATATTATCACCAGAAATCCGCTCATCGTTAAAAGCAAAGGCTGGATCACCACGGACAGTGCCGTAGTTGGTTATATACAGATGGGATGCAACCGAAGCGGTTCTTCCCGCACTGTCGGTAACTTGGGCATTAAAATCAATAAAACCAAAGGGACCTACAGATGGAAGCGGAACTAGAAAAGTCTGATTTCCATTACTCTTGACCAAAACGGTCTGTTCAGAGCCATCTGCGAATGAATACACCAGCTTTTCTAATTTACCCAGGGTTTTTGCGACTAGCCGCAGACTAACCTTTGCATCGGGAGATACCTCGAGACCTGCATTAAATGCTTCACTCCGCTCTTCTTTAGTACCACTGTTAAACACAAGGGCATCGATTAAAAGCTCAGGAGGAGGTCCCATATCTTCAAAGATGGTACTGGAGACAGGCCCAACCGTACCGTTACGGTCAATAGAACGGATACTGATAGTATGTTTACCCGGAGTAATAGTATCTATCTGAACCGAAAAAGCCCCTGTTGTTTCTAGCTTTGTTGGGCCCTCTTTATCAAGCCAATATTCAACCGCCGAAACACCATCATCATCCCGGGCAAAACCTGCCACAAAGAGAGAGCCCGTCGATATAGCTGTTTTTCCAGTACCAGCAGCGGTTGGAGCAAGCAGCAATGTTTTGGGTAAATCTTTGTTTGTATCCAGAGGAAACTTGAACCGGTACTCGGTAGTATTTCCTATAAGGTCCTGGGCTGTGAAAAGAATATCCACCGCAGCAACTTTGGAATCTGTAATATTAACCGGCAAAGTCCAATAGGGGTCTCCAGGGGTAAGAGGAAGTTCCCCGCCCTCATTTCCCATTTTCCATGAAAAGGATTTCAGGGCTACATCGTCCCGGACATGCCCCATAATGACGAATGTCCGGTCTATCTTTTCTCCTTGCAAAGGGGACATAATAGCAATTTCCGGTTTCGTGTTGTCTACCACAAAAAGTGTCGGTGTAATACCCACCGATCCAACACCATCGGTGCCCCGAATTAAAACCACCGTGGGCCCTGGATTAAGGGTCTTAGTGTCTATCACCGTTGAAAAAGGAAATACCCCCTTTTTTGCGTCATAAGACCCCTTGATATGAATCCAGGTCTTACCGTTATCTAGGGAGTAATCCACCTTGGTCACACCATTAGCATCCTGAACGGTTCCTTTAAGTTGAATTCTACCTGATACCAAAGCACCTGCTTGGGGATGCAGAATCGTCGCGCCAGGCCTGCTCCGATCCATATCAAACTGAATAGTCTGTACAGGCCCCACAAGACCATTGATATCCACCCCACGGACACTAATCTTTCGCCGTCCATCGGGAATATCCCCCGTCTTAACATAATAGGACCAGAATGCCGCACCTTTTGCAACAACCCAATCACCACCATCAATTTGCAACTCTATCCTTTCAACCCCATCATCGTCTGTGCAGGTGCCTACAATATTTAAATCTCCGGACACCCGCATTCCATGGAGCGGGTTTGCAATCCGAGCGATTGGCAAGTCCGATTTAGGATCCACATACAGATTGATGGGCCCTGCTATGGTTTTGTTGCCTGCGAGATCCTGGGCTTCAGCATAAAGATTGTATACACCGGGCTTTTTATCGGAAATATCAAAGACTTTTGACCAGTTCAACGTTCCATCAGCCTGATCTCGGGCGCTTTCACCTTGACCACCTGCAAACAAAACAACTGGTTCAAACACATTCACCAAACAGAGCAGAATCAATCCAGTCCGGAGTAACACACTTTGCTTCATTGCCTACATCCTATCTTTTCAATTTGTTTCATTATATCACCAATAGTAAACAAATTGGAGTTTTTTATTAGATGCAAAAAGCGTGCCATTTAAACTAAATTAATTTTCCCAATTTAATTACTATATTCTATTTAGTGGATATCATTATATAATAATTCTATGTATTATATATTTTTAAATAAGAGTTATCATACTTTTTTATATCTGCAGTCCGTATTGTTATATAAAAGATTGTATGTTTAAAATATACATCGACTTAAATGGCGGATGTCGACAAAAATGTCGTTTCTAACGAGCTGCCCGTTCAAGGGCAGCCCTCTTGTTATTTGCGATTCAGGTTTATTTCCACTTACTTTCGTCTAATTCTTTTTCGGATTTAGAAACAATTGCAGAACCGACCATATCACCAGTCACATTCAGCCAGGTTCGTCCCATATCCAAAAGTGCATCAATACCCAGAATCATCGCATATGCAGCAGCAACCGCACTTCCTTCAGCAACTTTAAGCCCCACTGATTCAAGTACCATAAGAAGCATGATAGCACCGGCTCCAGGAACGCCCGCAGTTCCAATAGATGCAAGTGTTGCGGTTATAACCACCATCGCTTGCTGGTTAAAGGTAAGGGGATTTCCGGTTGCATACCCGATGAACATGGCACAGACACCCAAATATATGGCTGTCCCATCCATGTTAATAGTTGCTCCCAGCGGAAGTGTAAAGGCACTGATGCTTCGGGGAACCCCTAGTTTTTCTTCAGAAACCCGAAGAGTAACTGGAAGAGTACCATTGGAAGATCGGGTAACAAAGGCCGTAATCATAGCCTCATTTGCACCCTTTATAAATTTAAAAAGCCCCAGTTTGTATACTGTGAGGAACCCGCCATAGATCAACACAAAATGTAAAATTAAACCCAGATATACGACTAGGGTTACCATAAACAGAGGTCCGATCGCTTTCGGTCCCTGCTGTGCAAATACTATGGCAATAAGAACAAAAACACCAATCGGTGCATATTGCATGATACCGCCAACAAGCTTGTACATGGTTTCTGCAGCGGCATTGGTGACATCAAAAAGGAGTCCTGCACCTTGGGCAACTTTGGCGTTGGGAGCATCCTTTACATATGAGAGGGCAATACCGAAAACAACCGCAAAGAAAATAATAGGAAGTACATCACCCTTTGCCAGAGAATCTACCGGATTAGTAGGAATAATATTGAGGAGTATTTGCAGAAGTGTCGGTGCTTCCGCAGCCTTTCCCTTGATAGCTGCATCCCCAACAATTCCAAAACCAGCACCAGGCTGTAGAATATTTGCAAAAATGAGCCCGAGAATAACTGCAAAAAAAGATGTTACAAGATAGTATAGTATAATTTTAACCCCTACACGACCAAGACGTCCTGGGGCGATACTAGCAGCTCCGGATACAAGGGAAAAGAAAATCACCGGAACAACAATCATTTTCAGGAGCCTGATAAAAAGATCTCCAAAAAATTTTGCATTGTCTACAAAGGGTTTTACCGAGTTGGGGAAAAATCCTAGAATGATACCAACAATCGCACCTAGTATCAAACCAACGAGAATCCGGGCTAAGAGATTGGTTTTAAAGTACCAATCTAATAATCCCTTTTTCTGTTCTTCAGTTTGAGCCATACAAACCTCCCGTTTTTGGTGTATTACGTTAAGGAGACAAAAGTATGCATCCTCAAATACTATTATATACTCTTATTTGCTATTCTGGCGAATTTTTATTATCACTTTGGGTATGAGTCCGCAAACGTTCCAGTAACACATCATAAACTGGTTGTGAAAGCAGTATATCGGAACACACATACGATACAAGACAAACAAGCATAAGACTGCCAAAATGATTAAAATTGCCACTCATCTCGAGCATTAAGACTGAGCCTGTCACTGGGGCTTTGACAACCGCGGTGAAAAAGGCAGCCATACCAAGGATTAGAAAATTAAGCACATATGTTTGTTGTATTAATCCAAGAACTACAAGTCCCTGCCCTACAAAGGTACCAAGAAGTGCTCCACAGACTAAAAGAGGTAAAAAAATACCCCCAGCTGTACCTGCACCAAAAGAGAAAGCGGTAAAGATTAATTTAACGCAAAATAAAAGTACAAGCATCAATAAAGGCCGGGAGTTATCTGTGAGCGATTCTATAAGCGGATGACCACCACCGGTTACATCAAAAAGTAAAATTCCAAGCGGGATAGATGCAAGCAACGGAAGGATCGGCCGGAAATACGGTGAAATATGAAAAAGAGCATAGAAATCTTGAAAAAAGTATAAAGCACGTTTAAATAATTCGGCTCCAAAAGCACTTAAGATACCTAATAGAATTAACCAAGGATATAGTTCCACAGGAAGTATCTTTATTACCCGAAAATGGAACACAGGATACACACCCAAAAAAGCACCAGCCACTATATCTGCTGCCATAGAAGCTGCAAAGGTACATGTAAGCAACGGTGGTGAGAAGACACGCTGTAGTTCTTCCAACGCAAAAAGCACACCTGCTAGGGGAGCATTAAAAGCCGCGGCGAGACCTGCAGAAGCTCCCGCGGTTATCAAGTATTTTTTTCCACCTCCGACCGTAAAGACCGAGAGACAATCCCCATACCGACATACGAGCCAATCTGAACTGAAGGCCCTTCACGGCCCAATGATAGCCCAGCACCAATACCAAGTATGCCGCTTACCATCTTTACCAGCAATTCGGACAGCCACTGAAACTGAAACATACCTTCAAAGTATCCTTTTAACTGAGGAATACCGCTCCCCTTTGTCATAGGTTTCCACACACTTAACCATCCAAGAAAAAGACCCAGTACCAAGAATAAGAATACCTGAATAAGAAGCGGTACCAGCCATCCGTTACCTGCTGTACCGGAAAGTCGTTCATAATATATTCGTCTGTATTGATCCGCTTGTATTAAAGCGAATCGAAAAAGGGACACCATACTTCCCGCTGCCAATCCTATTATAATACTTTCAACAACAAGCCCGATCCGTGAAAAATATAGTCGACGAAGCATATGGAGTGATATATGTTTATTAAGTATCATATATATGCACCTCTGGTTCCATTTTGCCAGGCTGTACTCTGATTCTGCAAGGATGCATATCTGCCAATGCAGAGAATTCTTCTAAATCTACAATGCCGCTACCAAAAAGCTGGTCTGGATCATAATTACAGTCGATGGTTGTGGTAATGCCTTCAGCGAGCGCTCGAGCCCACGCTCCATGAAAACGGACCACATCCCACACAGCAGGAAGAAGATAATCGATCTTTTGCTGTTCGTACAATGTATCAAGAAATTTCAGTATAAGAGCTTCCCGTGATGCCGGATATTGAGGATCCAGATTTGCATCCCAGGGCTTTCGCTGGGCATCCATAAAATCTGCAAAGCGCTGAAAAAAGCGGGAAGGCCCCATTTTAAGAGGATAGAGGACCTGGTTAAACCAGGCAACAGCCCGACCCTTGTTATAAAAAAAATCGACAGACCTACTCAGACGATCTGCAGCATTCATATCTTCGCGCGGAAAGGTGCTGCTGGAAATGAGCGCATACGGTGGTTCCGGTTCGTACACCATGAGATATTCAGCGGCTTGATCAGCAAGCACCGTCCCGGGCAGCACCGCCAATCTAAATATATCCAAATGATTTGGATACAATTCTATAGCAAAATCAAGACTATCCATAAAACCCTTAAGGGTATCGCCGGGAAGGCCATACATAAGATCCAGTCCAAAAACTACTCCTTCCTGATTAAGCAGATCGATCTTTTGCTTAAATTTCGAGCGGTCTAAGGGCCTGCCGACACGGGCAGATACTTCGGGATCTGCGGTTTGAAGTCCTATCTGCAACGAAGCCCCCAGTTGGGCAAACCGGCGGGCCTGGTCCCGGTTCAAGAGTTCAGCCCGGATCTCGAAATGCCAATGTATGTCAGTAGCCTTCTCGATAAGCCTATCCAGAATCTGCAGGGTCCGTTTGTTATTGGCGTTAAAAGTGGGATCAAGTACAAATACCGATGAAGCATTTTTTGCTATAAAATATTCCAATTCCCGCTCAAACCGTTCTTCAGAAATATAGCGCAGACGATGGTTACCCTTAGATTCATAGCAGTATGTACAGGTATAGGGACATCCCCGTGCGAGTTCCCAGAGGGCTCCTGCGAACCCATCCTTTTTTATTACAGAAGCGTCCAAATAACCGGATAGCCAGGGAGAAGGCAGCGCAGCCAGATCCTCCGTCATCCCCAGAACCCGTGATTGAGAAGGAAACTGCCCATTTGACCAAGCCTGTAAAACCTGGAACAAAGCCGACTCTCCTTCGCCCTGAACTATAACAGAGAAGGGGCCACCAGCTTCTTTATCCAGACCAATAGGTCGCGCAGTTACTTCCGGCCCACCTGCTACAAGGAGGCTGCCAGGATGAGCCTGTGCGTACATCCGTGCCACAGCGACAGCGAGGTTTCGGTTCCAGCTATAGAGAGAAAAGCCAACCACAGGACGGCCGCCAACAGAAGTGCTGAGACGGGATAACCGGTCAAAAATCCGGGACGGAGGTTCATCAACAATGGCCTCCATGAGGTGCACAGAATGTTTTAAAGCTATATTTTGATCTACATAGGATGCAACGGTCGCAGCCCCTAGGGGTACTGCTTCAGGCCCTTGTTCACAGTGAATTGAAACAAAGATAAGAGAAATATCATTCATTATGGCAGTCAGTATGAGCTGTTTACACCGCTTCATGCAAGGCCTTAAAAACACAGCTGCGTCAGGGAGACCCAGCAGATTTTTATTGGCCCAATTCTAATGCGTCATATTTACACATATAAAATGTTTCATTATGACCCTACTGTAGCTAATTGTTACAATCAACAGCATTTTTGTATTGAAGGTTAACCACAGCATAAGGCGTACAATCGTTTTATCAATCTTACTATTTCTTTTTATTAAAACGATTTAATTTAAATCAGCAAAGAGTAAACTATAATATCAAAAACTTGGCACGCTTATTGCTAATCTATTATTGAAACAGTGAGCCTGAACCCCGATAGGGTCCAGGCCAAACTGGATAAGACTAGCTATGCAAGGAGGTATGATATGAACCTTATGTTACGTAATCGTCCAACCGAACTTGATCCGGTAGAAGAACTGGATCGCCTGCAGCGGGAACTGAGCCGCTGGTTTGACTTTGGTTTTGACAATATGGGGCTTTTGGACCGCTCCCTCGCTCCTGCGGTGGATCTGGTAGAACACAACGATGGGTACACCCTGACGGTAGATCTCCCCGGAGTGGACAAAAAGGATATCAACCTGACGGTGGAGAATAACGTCATAACCATCGAAGGGGAAAAGAAAGAGACCAAGGAAACCAAGGATAAAAAACGGTTCTACCGGAATGAAACCTGGGAAGGATCCTTCCGCAGAACTATTTCGCTCCCTGTCGCTGCAGACACTGAAAAGGTTCGGGCTGAGCTAAAGAATGGGGTGCTCACTGTCAGCATTGGCAAGAAGGAAGAACTGAAACCCCGGCAGATCGCCGTACAGGTACAGTAACTGGTAACGGTAAGGAGGAAGGCTATGAACGATATTATGGAAAAGAAACAGGAACAGAAAATTCGGACCGTACAGCCTGCCTGCAGTATCTGCGAAGACAATGGACAGGTACAAGTACGGCTGGAAATGCCCGGTGTTGATAAAGACGGTATCGAGGTAAGCGTAGAAAAGAACGAATTGGTAATTAGGGGTAGACCTACAATAAACGTTACGGAGGGAACCTACCTTATCCGAGAACGGCAGACCGGCGAATACATCAAGCGGTTTATTATCGATGAAACCATTGACCGAGATAAGATTCAGGCGGTCATGAACGACGGGATCTTGCAGATAACCCTTTCAGTAAAAGAAACTGCAAAACCACGGCGGATCGAAATTAAATAGTGTGCTTGTCCCGCATCGTGCAGGGATGCCCGAACCGAAAGAGAAGACCCTTACGGTTCGGAAATTACGAAAGAGTCGCAGCAATTGGAAGGGGTTCCTGGACGGTTTCAGGGACCTCTTCTGTTTTATGTGCCGCCATTTTCAGGACCACCGGATTAGACATATATCGGCGGAACAGATCGATAGCTCGGGCAAAATAAAGTCCCTCTGAGATACGCTCATCCAGGGTAATCTTAAAATTCATAAACCGGTGCTGCTGGCTCGTACCGTCCTTTTTCGTTACCGTTCGGCGTTCTATCTTTCCCATAACCACAAAGACAGATGCGGTTCCCCATTCGTAGAGATGATGAAATGGGGCCGGAAGATTAATGCTTGCAAGGTTAGCGATATACACGGAGGTATACAGCGGATCGGACTTAATCATAGAAGCCGGAGCAAGATTAAACCGCTCAAGGAGTCTGAAAACAGTGGTCGCTATGGCATAGCCTCCTGGTATGGCCGAAAGAAAATACATTTCTTTCTCATCGGGACTGAGTTCCTCACTCTGAGCAGCAGCGATTGCTCGTTGGACCTTGTCTGCTACTGAAGAGAGTGTTTCTCCCGGCTTGTAATAAACCTTTGCATCGGTTTCACGGGCATCTTCAGTTAGTGCTTTTTTTACAATAAAAGAGGTCGACATATAGTTTCGCTCATAGATATGTTTGCCCATGACATAACGATTGAGGTGGGGTTTTTCTTCCAGAACTCGAGCGATAGCTGTAAGCACCACCGAAAAAAGCGTATATTTAGTCGTTTTTTCTTCTTCATTGAGTTTCTTAACCAAATGGAGGGACGGTTCTATATCAATATCTTCGGAAAAATAAACAGCTGCCCCGTTTCTACTTGTCATAATATAGGGTATAATTTTTTGGAATGGATTTAATCTTTTGATCCGCTTGCCGTCACATCGATCCAGAAACAACATGGAAGCTCCTTAATGCTTCTAGTATACCATAAGTTGAAAATTCAGAGCTATATTTTTCATATACCGGTGGTGCTTTCAGAAGTCTCAGAAAATCATGGTACCGGGGAGTAAAACTTCCTAGATTATTCTGCAGCAAGAATTCAACGATTTTATAATCATTTTGGCCAGCCCATTCAGTACACACCAACGGTTTCTGGTGAAAGAGGGCTTCCATGCAGGTTGAAGCACCTGCCTTTCCAACCACTATGTCACATATATAATAAAGTTCTGCCATGGACTCGACAAAGGAAAGGGGTATCAAGCGACACGCTCTGTTCTGAGAGTTATTTTTCTTGATTTGTAGGGGGTGGAGCGAGCCAGTCTGAGCCAATAGTTCCAACTCGGTATACAATTTTCGGTTTTTTCCGGTTACAACAAAAAAATACGCAGGAAGGTCTGCCTGGTATGCCCTGCGGACAAATGAATACACCCGACCGATACCCTGAGCACCGCTCGTGACTAGAATAACAGGCTTACCGTCAGGTTCGATACCCCAGGAACGTCGTATTTCTTCTTTAGATCGGGAAGGAATTGTCATAGCCGGAAGCCGAGGATAGGGAACCAGCTTGATACGTTGGGCTTCAATGCCATGTTGAACTAGCAGCTCTTTGCTTTGTACTGAATGTACCAGGAACAGGTCCGCAGTTCGTTCTGCCCAAAGGCTGTAACCATCGAAGGGGTCCACGACATCGATAACAAGGGGAAACCGAAGCCCATAACGGCGTCGGGCATTGGCAGCCACAAGAGAACACATGGGATGGGTACTGACAACGAGATCCGGCTTGTGTTCCGCGAGATAACGGGCCCCTTGGATAAAGAAATCTGCCATAAACGGATAAAGAACCCTATCGCACAGGGGATATACCGCTTCCATCAATGTATAGGACAAACGAACCATCCAGGGACGGCGCAGTGCCATATTCCAGGCAGACTTTATCGTTTTGTCAGTCCGCTTTGCCCCCGCAACAAGAGGAAAATCAATAACATTGATGGAATGTTGCCCCGGATAGGCGGCATCCAGGGCATTTTTTATAGCCAAAGCCGGTCCTTTATGACCAAAACCGACTTCGATCATGGTAATTAAAATATTTGACATGTGAAGTCTTACCGTTTCAGTGGGCTTGTCTCCCGCAACATTGTACCAGTTTTCAGTATTTCAGCGATTTTATAGGTACCATATTTCCGAGCCTTAAGAAAGCCATCCCAAGCACATTCAGCAAGACGGCCCTCCTGCAGAAGATCCCAGAGCCACTCCGCTGCATATTCAGGATCCTTCTGGTCAAAACCACCCTGAATTTCAATAAGCCATTCTCGGTTATGAACTTCCTGGGACCCTATGGGCGGTGCTATGACAATAGGAATTCCAAGCCCGGTATAAAAAGATAATTCGCTTGGTTTTGTCCAGAGTATATCCGTATCATGCAAAATGGTAGCAAATTCGGTAAAATATCCATCATCATCAGGATTAAAGATAATACGGACCGATCCAGCCGCTTCAGGTCTGGAATGCCGTACCGCTTCGAGCTGCTCCTTAAAATATGTTGCTACTTCGGGACGTTTGCCGGCTACTAAATTCAGACGGAACACCCCAGTTGCAAGATGCGGAACTAAGGAGTGGAGTACTGCAGCTCCAATTTCTTTCTGTGCGCCAGCACCCCCAACCGCAAAGGTGATAGTCACCGGTCCTACGGCAAGCCCACGGGATTCAGGACAATTTTCCTTACCCAAAAAGTGTTCTACCGAATGAACATGAAGAGGCCAAAACCGATTCTGTGGGTCCAGCCGGGCAAGACGCCGCCCCAAATCGCGGCGGAGTACTGACAAGTCTTCGTCCCCAATCAGTTCAAGCGGTAGGGGAAAACCAGTCATATATATTCGCTCATCCGGTACACCGTACTGCTTAAGTCGCCTGAGGGCTCTCCCGCAGGGTACAAAATATTCTATACGGCTTTCTTTAGGATGAGCAGAAACCCATACCCGGTTGATATCCGCATCGCAAATAACACAATAAATACGCCGGAGTCCC
This sequence comes from Gracilinema caldarium, assembly GCF_029265695.1. Taxonomy (GTDB): domain Bacteria; phylum Spirochaetota; class Spirochaetia; order Treponematales; family Breznakiellaceae; genus Gracilinema; species Gracilinema caldarium_A. The sequence goes on from NZ_JAJUHW010000038.1 coordinate 11,577, forward strand.
GCTTTTTCCGCAGCTATGGCCTGGGCATAAAAGGTGGTTACGATAGGGAGCGGCTCTGATTGGGCTTGTCGTATAAACGTACGGCACAGGCCTTGGTCTACCAATTTGTCTACAAAGGTGTTTTGAATGGTAGGCTTTGAGAGATCCCGGAAAGGATATGCTGTCGGTATGGACATAAGGGCGTCCATAAGACTAAAAAGTGCGTTACCTATCAAGGGCCAGCTTTTAATCCGAGAAAGACTCTCATAGGTTTTGCGTAACCTGTTCCAGAGGGCCATTTCATCCGGATCGGTGTTTGCATCGCTGCCCGCAATAATGATACCGTTTTTACCAAATAGTGTGAGAGGCCAGGCGGCTCGTTTGTGTCCAAGCCCCATATCTGCTGCCGTAATCCATGCTAGAGGCTTTTTAGTAACTTCTGCCATATAAAACTCCCTGAAATAAAGTGTAGTTTGCAGGAATGGCATTTGCAAATAGTGACATGTTTTAGCTGGTCTTTTCATATTCAGGAAAAAAAGGTATATATATGATACACATGGAATTCACAGAACTTACCTTACACCCCGACCTCCAACGGGGAATCGCGGATGCAGGCTATGTTACCTGCACACCTGTCCAGGAACAGGTTCTTAAGAACGCTTTTGGAGGCCACGATTTATATGTCCAGTCCCAGACAGGGACAGGGAAAACCGCCGCGTATTTAATTGTCATTTTCCAGCGCCTTTTAGCAGAACCTCTTTTAGGGGGCAAAAAAGCCCTCATCATGGTCCCAACCAGGGAGCTTGCGGTTCAAGTTGAAGAAGAAGCAAAACGGATCGGCAAATACCTTTCTTTTAAAACGGGAAGCTTTTATGGCGGCGTAGGATACGCTCATCAGCAAAAGCTGCTCCGTGAATCGGTGCAGATCATGATCGGGACCCCCGGTAGGGTGTTGGATCTTAATGCTTCAGGTCAGATGAACTTGATGGATCTCGCATTCCTGGTGCTGGACGAAGCAGACCGTATGTTTGATATGGGCTTTTACCCAGACCTGCGAGAGCTGATCAAAGTAGTTCCCCCCGTAGACCGGCGGCAGACCATGCTTTTCAGCGCCACACTGAATGCCTGGGTAAAGAATCTTGCCTGGGAGTATACTAAAAACCCCCTCGAGATTGAAATTGCTCCAGAAAACGTAACGGTAGATGAGATTGAACAAATCCTGTACCACGTAGCTGGGGAAGACAAAATGAAACTGCTTTTGGGGATCTTAAAACAGCGAAATCCAGAAAGCGCCATCATCTTCTGCAATACCAAGCGGTATGCCGAAATTGTCGCCAAGCGGCTCAGAATAAACGACATTCCTTGTGAGTTTATTATCGGCGACCTGCCCCAAGTGAAACGACTTAAAATTATCGAGGATTTTAAAAGCGGTAAAACTCGTTTCCTCGTCGCCACCGATGTAGCAGCCCGGGGACTCGATATCGAAGGGCTTGCCATGGTTGTTAACTATGACCTGCCGAATGAGGCTGAAAACTACGTTCACCGTATCGGACGAACAGCCCGAGCAGGACGAACCGGGATCGCTATTAGTCTAGCCAGCGAACAAGATGTGTATGAACTCCCGGCTATTGAAAAATACCTAGGCGCTAAGATTCCATCCCAGATCGCCGGGGAAGAGCTATTTGCAGAAGACAAGAGCGAAGGCATGCATATCCGGACCGATACCTACGATGAGGGCTACGGAGAACGGGGCGGCGCGGGCCGCAGCCGAGGCCGGGGACGGGAAGAACGGGGCGAGCGCGGCAGACCCATGGGACCCAAACAGGGCCGCGGGCGAGAAAGAATCCCATCAGATGCTGTTGGCAGATCGAACGAAAAGGGAGAAGTGGCTAAGAGTACACGGAATAAACCCCGCGGCGCGCCTTCAGCCCCTGGCGTGCCTTCAGCGGGCGGCCCGCGCCAAAAAGCGGACACCCGAAACCGGGGGAACGGAAACCGCGAAAAAACCGCAGCAAAACCGAATTTGGCACATCTTACCTTTGAGGAACGGCTTGCATATTACAAACGAAAGTATCATGCGGAAGGGGCAGGAACTGCCAAAGAACAGCTGAAGGGAAAAAAATCCAGCACTCCAGTGCAAGCGCCTGTACGATCAGGATCAGATAGGGCCGCCAAAAAGCCGAGTCTCTTAAGCCGGCTGCTTAAGTTTTTTAAAGGAGAAGCTTCTAAGTGATTACTGTTTCTGACGTAAGTCTCGCTTTTGGTGAGCGCGTCCTTTTTAAGGACGTAAACCTGAAATTCACACCGGGCAACTGCTACGGTATCATCGGTGCTAATGGAGCCGGTAAATCCACCTTCCTAAAAGTCCTTTCTGGCGAAATTGAACACGATAAGGGCGAGATCGTCGTGAGTCCCGGCGAACGTATTGCTGTCCTTAAACAGGACCACTTTGCATTTGAAGCCTATTCGGTCATGGAAACGGTGATAATAGGCTTTCCGAAACTATATAATATCATGAAGGAACGGGAAGCCCTCTATGCCAAGGAATCGATGAGCGATGAAGATGGTATCCGAGCGGGTGAATTAGAAGCAGAATTCGCAGAACTTGGCGGCTGGGAAGCGGAAGCCCAGGCCAGCCAGATGCTTTCGGGCCTTGGACTCGACGAAGCGGACCATACGAAAATGATGTCCGACCTGGATGAATCCCGAAAAGTCCGGGTTCTCTTAGCCCAGGCGTTATTCGGAAATCCGGACATTCTACTCCTGGACGAGCCTACCAACGGTCTTGACCTGGAATCCATAACCTGGCTTGAGGATTTTCTTATCGATTTTCCCAACACAGTTATTGTCGTGTCCCACGACCGGCACTTTCTGAACACCGTCTGTACCCACATCTGCGATATCGACTACGGCCGCATCACCCTCTATTCTGGTAACTACGACTTCTGGTACCAGATGAGCCAGATGCTCCAGCGGCAAGCCCGGGAACAGCTTAAGAAACGGGAAGAGAAAGCCAAGGAACTCAAGGAGTTTATTCAGCGCTTTGCTTCCAATGCCTCTAAAAGCCGCCAGGCAACGAGCCGTAAAAAGGTGCTCGAAAAACTTGATTTGGAAAACATCCCGGTCACGAGCCGCAAATTTCCCTATGTGGCCTTTAAACCTAACCGGGAAATTGGTAATAACGTACTACGGGTAGAAAAGCTCAATTTTCGCTCTCCCGACGCCGTACTGCTCCAGGATTTTTCCATTATAGTAAACAAGGGCGATAAGATTGCCTTCGTCGGCGCGGAACATCAATCTAAAACAGCCTTCTTTGAAATTATCGCAGGAGAACAGAAGGCCGATTCGGGAGACTATTACTGGGGCCAAACGGTAAGTTTTTCCTATTTTCCCAAGGAGAATAGCCGCTTTTTTAATTCGGATCTTTCCATTACCGATTGGCTTAAACAGTATTCACCCGACCAGGACGATACCTATGTGCGCAGCTTCCTGGGCCGTATGCTCTTTTCTGGCGATGAGGCCTTAAAACCGGTAAATGTACTTTCGGGGGGTGAAAAAGTCCGCTGTCTCTTATCCAAAATGATGCTTTCAGGGGCCAATGTCCTCATTATGGACGAACCCACCAATCACCTGGACCTGGAGGCCATCACAGCCCTGAACGAAGGACTCGAGGCGTTTACCGGAGTCGTGCTTTTTAATTCCCACGATCATGAGTTTATCAACTCGATCGCCAACCGGATTATCGAAATTCTCCCCGGTGGCATGCTGATTGACCGCATGATGCCCTTTGACGACTATCTTAAGGATGAATCGGTTAAGGAACTGCGGGTAACAGCGTACCATCACGCGGAACGGCTTCAGATTTAACGAGCCCACAGGCCCCGGCGCTGCTGTTTCGCGGCTGCCTGGGCCTTGGTAAATTCGTCCATAAACTGAAACGGAAAGTGTACATAAGCAAAGGCGTAGCCCTGTTCCACCAACATAAGATTCACACAGGTGCCGTCCGGCAGGTATATATAGGCTAAAAGTCTTCCGTATTTATCCCGTAGGTCCCAATCAAAGGCAAGAAATATATCTTTGTCCGCTACGAGCTTTGAAACAAAGGCCTTGGCTTCTTCCCCATAATACCCTTTAGGCCGAGGACTCGTGCTGGTTTCAGGAGCATCAATCCCAAGGAATCGGACTGTTTCAGTTTCTTTTAGCTGGATAGGTCGCGGATTCGGAATTCGAAGCTTCATGGTATCTCCGTCCACCACCGCGGTAACCCGTGCCGGTATCATCCTGGAAAGCTGAGCATCTTTGGCGGAACGGAGAGGTGGGTTGTTAAGCCGATAGAGGTCTACGCCGCCTGAATACACAGGAGGATTGCAGACACTACAGGGCTCGAGCCCCCGCCGTAAAGCATCTTCCAAACCTACTGATTTTACTGTGTTCCCAGAGTTTTTTAGGGTTGGGCAGTTTTCTTTATGGTACTTTTTACCCGATGGGGTAATCCAGACCGAGGTTTTTGCCGTATCCGGCGTCTGCTGTTCAGCCCTGACAGAGCAGGAAAGGAGCAGCAGAAATACAAACAAGGCCCCCGTCTTTGCTATCCAATTGCATTGGACTACGCTGCGAGCGCCTCGCTTCATCAAAAACGTTAAAAAAGAGTGTATTTTGTTCATCTAGAAAAGTCTCATCTGATATCAAAATAAAACCGCTCAAGGTATGCAATCCGCTGCTGCGCTTCCTGATAGCGCTGGCTTTGTGGATATTCTGAGATGAGTCGTTTGTAATAAGCTAGAGCGGTTTTAATATCCCGCTGGGGGCCCTTTGCTTCCAGCACTTGGCCGAAAAGCCACCAGGCTTCGTCACTACCTGCAGGATATTTTGATGTAAAAACCTGCAGGGTCGCAAGTGCATCGGTAAATTTACCAGATTTATATTCCGATTGGGCCCGGCTTATAAACTCTTCTGGCTGGGAGAGGGATTCTAGCGGAGGATTTACGGTAACAGCAGCGGCACTGGCTGCTGGAGCGGCAGTTGCTGCTGGAGCGGCAATTGCTGTTGGAGCGGCAGTTGCTGTTGTGGTGGTAACTGCTGCCACGGTGCCTGCAGGCTGAGCGTTCACGGTTCCGGTGGCTCCCGTAACACCGGTAGCGCTGACAGTATCAGCGGCACCACCCGTCCCGGCGGGGGCTACAGAACCAGTGCTATTCGCCGCTGTGGGCCAGCGGGGATTAGCCACTACCCTGCCCCGGTCTACCGGAAGGGTAAACATCCCGGAATTCGCGGTAGAAGGGAGGGGACTTTCACCAACAACCACCTCCACATAGTCATTGATAATATAATCTTTAATAAAATCCTGCTTAAAAAACTTTACCACATAGGTTCCTGGGTTCTCACAACGGAACACAAAGGTTTGTCCGTCCGTATCGAGCCTCCGGGAATCGTAGGCCAAGCCCTTGTTGCCCCCCATCTCTCCAAGATATACCCAACCTGCACCCTGATAGGGGATTTCCACGAGTTGTCCTACCGTAGCACGAACCGACCGAGAAAGAACTACCTTTTCTTCTACCAAGGCCGGATTGGTTTTGGAGGGGAGTTCGGGAATCTCCCCTGCTGACACCGGCTCTTTTACCAATGGAACATCGCTTTTTGGTTCTGGGGTTTTAAGGTTTTGTGGATCCACCGGTTGGGATTTTTTTTCAGTCTGAGCGCTCGAGCCAGGAGTACTTTTTTGAGCTGTAGCTGAAGCAGCGGCGGCAGCTTGCCCTGCAGAGGGAGTAGCTGCTGGTTTATCCTGAGTTTGTGCGCTGCTCACCGTTGCAGAAGCTATTCCTGAAATCTTGTCCGAGCCAGATAAGACTGGGGCAACCGGAGTTGTTAATGGAGCTACCACATTTTTTGTTGATGTCCTCGGAAAAACAGGCACGAGGTCCGCTTCTGGAAAAATCTGGGGTGGTTCTGAAAGTACCGGAGTGGATTCCTGAGTAGAGACATCGGTTAAAAGACTCACTTCTGGAACCGAGGCAGATTTGGCTCGTGGGTCCTCTGTACTGATAACACCTGAACCAGCAGGATCCTCTTGCGAACCAGAGGCGGGCACGGTTTTAGGAGCGGATACACAGGCTATACAGAGACACACTGCCGTACTAACGGTAAGCAGGGTCTTTGAGTTTATTAACATACTTTTAAAAATAGCCCTCACGGAATCGCCTCCAGCAGCGTGTTAATTCTATCATCGGCGACCTTCTTCAGCTCTTGTACCGTTTTATCATCCAATTGCTGCCAAAATTGGGTAGCAAATTCAGGAGTCCAGGTAGCAAGGGGAGGACGGTAGTACAAAAAGGGGGGAACAAAATCTGGCTCATTCTCGATAAAGAGTTCCTTTCGGCTAATAGGTTCCCCCGTAAAGGATTGAGCAAAGGAACGAACCTGGGCGGCAACCTGCTGGCTTGCTTGTATCCGCAGTACGACCGGCAACAGCAGCCAGGCAACCAGCAGGACTATGAGGCCCCCGAGAAACAGCAGAAACAAGGTTCGCTGTTGGCGCAGATAGCTTACCACTTTTTCTGCATTACGATTCATGACTCAGCATTGTAGCATCTTTTTAGAATCGATACAATTTTTTCTTTATTACCTATTCAAGACCCACCGGAGGTTCCGCCGCAGTTTCTTCTGATACCGCAGCTGGCACTGCTGCCCCTTCTGGCACGCCGGCGGGATCGGCAGCCTCAGTTGCTGCGATCTGAGCACCAGCGTTTAGTGCCGCCAGGTCTGATGTACCCTCCCGTTTTGACCGGATAGGACGCAGGTCCGCTTCGGTTACCTGTGAAGGATCATCCACACCCAAGGGAAGTTCCATGCCCGATTCTGGTTCCACATCTTCATCTTCGATCGGTTCAATTTCTGCAGCCGCTTCGGGCGGATTATCAAGGGCATCCTCGTTTTCGAGGCGCACCGAAATAACCTTGGTAATCCCGGACTCTTCCATGGTGACTCCCAGGAGGGTTCGGGCTCCAGTTACCGTTTTTTTATTATGGGTAATAACGATGAACTGGCTCGTGCTGCCGAATTCCCGCAGCAGCTGCACAAAGCGAAGCACGTTCTGCTCGTCCAGAGCCGCATCGATCTCATCGAGAAAGCAGAAGGGGGATGGCTTAACCATATAGGTCGCAAAAAGCAGGGCCACGGCAGTCATAGACTTTTCGCCCCCCGAAAGGAGGGTTATGTTTTCCAGTTTTTTCCCTGGCGGCTGGGCATAAATTTCTATACCCGATTCCAACACATGGTTCGGATCCGATAGCCGAAGCTCTGCCCGGCCACCGCCGAAAAGCCTACGGAACATGTTGTGAAAATTCTTCTTAATGCGGTTATAGGTCGTAAGGAAGAGCTCCGACGATTCGGCCCGAATTTCCGCGGTAATCCGGGCTAGGTCATCCCGGGCTTTCTGCAGATCCGCAAGCTGCCCCGAAAGGAAGTCATACCGTTCCTTAGTTTCCTGAAACTCCTCTGGCGCCATGAGGTTCACTGAACCCAAGTCTTTAAGAGCAGCCCGGGCAGCGGCTAGTTTGTCCCGGATTTCCGCAGTCGGCGTCGTAATGGTGAACATCCGCTCCTCAAACTCCATGAGGTCCCGGGAATGGGTTTCCCGGAAGTTATCTTTAATGTTCCGAATTTCCGTTTCTATCTGAACGAGCTCCAGGTGGACCTTTTCCATAGCCTGCTGGAACCGAGACAGGTCAGCCATCTTTTTCTTAATGGTTTCCTGCTTACCCGCCACATCGCCGTTGCGCCGGGCAATATCCTTTTCCAGGGCTTCAAGCTCTTCAGTAAGCTTCCGGCCCCGCCGTTCAATCTCTGCAATATCAGCTTCCGCGTCCTCAATCCGTTCGGCGATTTCATCATACCGTTTACGGTCTAAAAACAACTCGTCCTGTACTGTTTTCAGGAGGGCTTCCTGGCCGGCCAGTTCCCGCCTGATAAGCCGGGCCTGTTCTTCCGCTGACTGAGCCTGGGTCGACATCCTGACCTTGTTAAGCCTGAGTTCCTCCAAGGTTTTCCGGTATTCTTCTATTTTAATCCCGAGACCATCATTTTCCGAACGCAGAGCCGCAATTCGTTCCCGCCGCTGGAGCACCCCCTCCTTGGCAGCGTTAATTCTGCCATCCAGGGTCCGCTTCTTGGTAATGATGCCCTCAGGGGCAAGGAATTCATCGATAAACGTGGGGCTGGCTTTCCGATAGGCTTCGAATAATTCTTGGGCCCTATCTGCCTGGGCTGCCCCTTCGGCCAACGCGGCCGCCAGGGTCTCGGCGAGGCGGCGCAGTTCAGCCCCCTGGATGTGCTGCCCCCCCTGTAAAGCCCGGTTCACCATGGCCGAAAGGTCCCGAAGCATGGCTTCACGGCCAGAAAGCATGGTTTTAAGCCGCTGGAGAGCCTCCGCGACGGCTTCTTCGGTCCTGCGGCGGTCCGCTGCGGAATAGCCAGCATTCTTAAGCCCCGCATCCAGGGCAGCAACGATATCATCAGTAATGGTTTGCAGCTCCCCTTCCAGAGCTGCCCGCTGGGCTTCCAGGTCCTTAATTTCCGCTTCCGTGCGGCGGACCGCCGCATCGTTTTCTCCAATCTGGCTCGAAGCAAGTTTTATATTGTCCTCAAAGGCGGTAATGTTTTTCTGAATTTCTTCCACCCGCTTTTGCAGGTCCCGAACCACTCCATCCTGTTCTTCCGCATCCTCGATGAGCTCATCAATCTTAGACTGGATCGCCCGTTCCCGGCCTTCGTTCTGCTGAATTTTTGCCTTAGCCTCGATCCGCTGTTCCGCCAGGAGCTTTGCTTCCTTTTCCTTAGCGTTTTTTTCTACCGCAAGACCGTATATTTCCTTTTGATGCTGGACGAGGGTTTCTTCCATGGAGTTAACCACATCCATGTTTTCTTCCAGCGAGCGGTTCACCGCATCCAGTTCCGCTCGGCATGCATCCCGATCCTTCGTAAGCCGTTCCAGGTCCTCAGAGCGCCGGTCCCGTTCGGTGTTAAACTGCTTGAGCCGTAAAAGCTGAATATCCAGCTCAAACTGAAAGATGTCTTCCTTGAGGGCTCGATACTTGAGGGTTTTGTCAGCCTGCACCTTAAGGGTATCGTAGGAACGTTTAACTTCCCCCAGAATTCCCTCTACCTGGCGCATATTTTCTTCGGTCTTTTCGAGCTTCCGTTCCGCCTCGGCTCCCCGGACCTTGTAACGGGTAATACCCGCCGCTTCCTCAAAAAGGTAGCGTCGTTCCTCCGGTTTGGATGAAAGAATCTGGTCTATTTTTCCCTGTTCCATGACCGAGTAGGCCGCCTTGCCCACCCCGGTATCCCAGAACAGCTCCCGTACGTCCTTTAGTTTTACAGGAGCCGAATTAATGAAGTATTCGCTTTCGCCAGACCGATAGAGCCGCCGTTTTATCTGGATCTCCGGCACATCGATGGGAAGGAGCCCCGCTTCGTTCGCCAGCGTTAAGGTAACCTCCGCCACATTCAGAGCCTTACGATTTTCTGTGCCGTTAAAAATGACATCTTCCATTTTTTCGGCCCGCATGGTTTTGGCAGCCTGTTCGCCCAGTACCCACTTAATTGCATCAACCACATTGGACTTTCCGCAGCCATTAGGCCCCAGAAGGGCCGTAATCCCGTCGGCAAACTCGATGCGGGTCCTGTCCGCAAAGGACTTAAATCCGAAAATTTCTAGACTTTTAAGAAACAAGGTGTCACTCCAGACCCGTACTGTACCATTCAGAAGCACTTGGGGTCAAGAAAGTAGGCCAGATTGATAAACCTCCGCAGGCGGCTGTGACAAACGGCGCTGATCTTCATTACTGCTTTATAAAAGCAGCCGCGGAAGAACTTGTTTCGTCCCCCAAAATCTAACGATTTTCATAAAGCGCGATTTTGCCGGTTTGGGGCTGCTGACCCTCGAAGGTAACCGTTAAGGTTCCATTATTGTAGGTATAAGTGCCAGTACCTTCACTGGTAGGTAAACCAAACGTACCGGTAGTGCTTTCAAAAGCTTGTCCTACTAAAGTACCGTCTGCATGAAACGTTAATAACTGCTTGTAAGAGGTGGTTACATATTGATTATTGGTATCATCCCATATTATTGCTGAGACATTTACCCCCCAGGTGCCTACAATCCCCGAAGTAGAGCCCTTGGAATCTACCGAGTAGGTCCCTTTACTTGCGGAGTAGGTATAAGTACTGTCATTAATATTATACGTATCTTGTAACTCGGTGAAAGTACCATCCTTTGCAAATTGTACTTGAACGGTGATAATGCTATCACCTTCATATCTTGTACACTTCCAGGTTCCCACAAGTTGGGCCTTGGTTACCGGCGCTATGGTTTGGAGACTAGAAGCAAAGGTACAGAGGCCACCGCAGCACAGAGCTGCAGGCTACAGCATGGACTGCAGGCCGCAGCATCTGGAGCCTGCAGCAGCGCTGTGAGTGGAGCTGTTTATTTTATTACATCCAGAGCCCGGGAACTCACATACCAGGATTTCGTTTCATTGATATACACCGTCACTCCATCAAGCTGTACCGGTGTGCCATTAAGCATCCCGTAATTCTTATTGACCGGGAGGAGCAGTTCTTTACCGTTCGCCTTAACCACGAGAACAGGATTGGCTGGATCGGTCATATTGGTCTCTAAAACGGCGGATACACCGGCAAATAGTTCCTTTGCATCCGCAAAGAGCCGTTGGGTTGTACCCTTTAGATCAAGCCCCATCAACTCCGCCATATACCAGGCAATATCGTTATTCTGAACCGTACCGGACAGTTTCTTAGCCCCCAGAGGAGCGTATTGGTACAGCACTACATCCTCGCCCGTGTGACCACCGGTCGTAAAACCTATCTTTGCCCGCTTAGCGATGAGCTGGCCTACTAAAGTCATACCAGTCCATTCATCAATCTTTGCTGTTTTAATTTGTTCTATTTCTTCCGCACTCGCATCCTGGATGCCATATACTGAAGCGAGCACATTCTGCACATTGGATTTTGATTCATCCAAAAGTGAGGCAAATACAGAGCCACTTTTGCGGGCAGCCTGCAGCGGCTTAATAAAAGTATCCAGTGGAACCTTATCGTAACCACTGCTCGTAGATTGGTTTCCCATGGTGATCCCACTGTTTCCATGATCGCTGGAGATAATCACCACCGTATCATTGCGGGAAGATGCGAACTTTACGGCTGCTTCCACTGCCTTATCAAAGGCGAGGATATCATGGACCAATGCAACCGGTTCGTTTGCATGGGCAGCCCAGTCAATCTTAGAGCCTTCCACCATAAGGAAAAAACCATGAGGGTTCTGGGAAAGCAGTGCGATAGCTTTGCTCGTCATTTCTGCCAAAGAAGGCTCCGCAGCGGGATCCCGGTCTATATCGTAGGCCAAATCCACCGGTGCAAATAAACCCCAGACCTTTTCCACGCCGGTTTCCTTAAGCGCATCAAACTCTTGTTTCGTTTTTATCAATCGATATCCCTGTTTAACTAGTTCTGCTGCAAGGTCTTCCTTGTCCTTTCGGTTTGCGCTATCTAAGAATTTATAACCTCCGGAAAAAACAACCGAAAGACTGTTATACACCTGCTGTTCAAGAATATCATCATAATTTTTCCGATTTGGCGCGTGGGCAGAAAAATCTGCGGGAGTTGCATGGGGGAGCTCACAGGTAGCAACAAGCCCCACCGATCGGCCAGAAAGCCGGGCTGCTTCTAGAACCGAAGCAACAGGTCTAAAGGGTACGGTTACTTCCGGCACCCCCCAGAGGCCAGCTTTGGACGGAAGCACCCCAATGTAGGGACTATTAGTCTTGTAACCCGTTGCAAAAGCCGTGGCCGCCGGCGCTGAATCGGCAATAAGAGTATCCGCATTGTAGGTCCTCACGAGTCCGCTAGCTAAGGGGTCCAGAGCCAGGGGCATTCCACCCTGGAACCAGCGAGCTAAGGTAACGCCATCCATACTCATACCATCGGGAATTAGCATAATAACATTTTTTATTTCCGACTTTACCGCAGTCTTTTCCACAGACATCGGAGCTTCCGAAACCCCGCCTGCGAACACACTGACCGGTGCCAGCACGAGATCCGCAAGCAGAGCTACTACAACAATGACACAATGCTTTTTCATGTACCTCTCCTTTCTGAATATAGTCTACCTTACCGCCTCAGCAAGAATCACATTGGGCGGTAGCAATCGTATGGGACTATACAATCGCTGCATAAATACACCATTATAATTTGATAAAAAAGACGTTAAAACGAAAAATGATAAGGATGTCATATTGATGAAATTAATCGAACTTTCCAACCCCTTCGTAGCACCTATTTACCATATTGATGAAACCACGAGCACCATGGACGAGGCCCGCAAGCTCGCAGAGACGAGCCTTCATGGCACGGTGGTGGTGGCCGATTACCAGCATGCGGGCCGGGGCAGGGCCGCCGGCCGCCAGTGGCATGCAGCACCGGGGGAAAGCCTTCTCTGCACCCTTATTCTTTGCTATCCACGTTTCCAAGATATGCCGGCGGCCCTGCCCCTGCGGCTGGGTGTGGCTGCGGCCCTCACGCTGGAAGAGCTATGGCCCATTCTTGCGGGCCGAGTGGCGGTAAAATGGCCCAACGACGTCCTCATAGACGGAAAAAAGGTCTGCGGCATCCTCTGCGAAGCCGAAGGCCAGCATGTGTATGCCGGCATAGGCCTTAACCTTTTGCAAAGGGAATTTCCGCCTGAGATCAGCCATCGATCTATTTCGGTACTGCAGGCTATTGAGAGCCTGGACAGAGTAAGCGCCGCTCAGGGGGAGACAAGAGGCAACCGTGCCGCGCTGGATGCTGCGACCGCTGCCCCGGATGCGCCGGACCGCTACCGGCTACTCATCAATCTGCTGGAGCATATTAAAGCTATTTTGGAAAACAATGTTCCGCTCTGGCTGGACGAACTTAACAAACGGCTCTATAAACGGGGCGCAACGGTGCGCTTTCTTTCTGGCTCGGCCGATGAGCCTGTTCCGGTGCTGGGTACTGTGGAAGGAGTCGCCCCAACGGGAGAACTTCTCATCCGCCGTGCAGACTCGGACAAGGCAGCGTCCTTTATTACCGGCGAATTGGATGTGTACGGGGCATGACTGGCTTTTTCCTTCTTGCCCCCTTGCGGCTCGTCGCGCTTATCACTACTATAAATCCACTATGCTTGATTATCGATTCATTAAGGACAATCTGGAAGCGGTCAAGGAGAACATCCGGAACCGCAATATGAAGGCCGATGCCGATAAGGTGGTCGAGCTTTTTGATAAACGGAACGAGCTTGTTACGAAGCTCCAGAATCTGCAGCAGCAGCGGAATGCAAATGCGGCGGCCATGAAGGGCAAAATGGACGCTGATACCCGCAACAGGCTTATCGAAGAAGGCAAAAAACTTAAGGAAGACATTGCCAGTGCCGAAGCGGAGCTAGAGTCGGTAGAAAAGGAACTGGATACGGAGGGCCGCCGCGTCCCCAACATGGCCCATCCTGCGGCTCCTATCGGCAAAGAAGACAAGGATAACCTGGAAATAAAGCGGGTCGGGAGCCCCACCCAGTTTGCCTTTGAACCCAAGGACCATGTACAGCTCGGTCAAGAGCTTGATATTATCGATTTTGATTCAGCCACCAAGGTTACGGGCACCAAGTTCTACTATCTTAAAAACGAAGGTGTCTTCCTGGAACTGGGCCTGGTTCGCTATGCCCTGGATATTTTGCAGAAAAAGGGCTTTACCCCCTTTATTACCCCTGACCTGGCAAAAGAAGAAATACTGGAAGGCATTGGGTTTAATCCCCGGGGTGCCGAGTCGAATGTGTACACCGTAGAAGGGGAAGGAACCTGCCTTGTGGGCACCGCCGAAATCACCCTGGGGGGCTACTACTCTGGCACCATCCTGAGCAAGGACAAGCTCCCCCTCCGTATGGCGGGCCTTTCCCACTGTTTTAGGCGGGAAGCGGGTGCAGCAGGCCAGTTCTCCAAGGGCCTGTACCGGGTACACCAGTTTACCAAGGTGGAAATGTTCGCCTACTGCCTCCCAGAAGATTCGGACGCCCTCCACGAGGAACTTCGTTTAATAGAAGAAGAAATTTTCTCCGGCTTGGAAATTCCTTTCCGGGTAGTGGATACCTGCACGGGCGATCTCGGCGCGCCGGCCTACCGCAAATGGGACCTGGAAGCCTGGATGCCCGGCCGGAACGGCGGCGAATGGGGAGAAGTTACTTCAACCTCCAACTGCACGGATTTTCAAGCCCGACGGCTCAACATTAAATACAAGGACGAAGATGGCAAAAACAAATATGTGCACATGCTGAACGGCACCGCCATCGCAGTAAGCCGGGCGATCATTTCCATCCTGGAAAACTTCCAGCAGGCCGACGGTTCGGTGCGGCTTCCCAAGGCCCTCGTTCCCTACTGCGGATTCGAAGTCATTAAAAAGAAGCAGTAAGGAGCGGCCCTGTGAAAGTCGTTTGCCTTGACCTTGAAGGGGTGTTGGTACCCGAAATATGGATTGCCTTTTCGGAAGCTTCCGGCATTCCGGAGCTGCGGCGCACCACCCGAGATGAACCGGATTACGATAAATTGATGCGCTTCCGCATCGCGTTGCTTAAGGAACGGGGTCTCAAGATTCGGGACATTCAGTCGGTCATTAATACCATGGAACCCTTGGATGGCGCCAGGAATTTTTTGCATCGGCTCCGTTCAAAAACCCAGGTGATTATTCTCTCGGACACCTTCGAAGAATTTGCCCGGCCCCTTATGGCTAAGCTAGACTACCCCACCCTATTCTGCAACAACCTGGTGATTGCTGAGGATGGCACTGTAACAGACTACCGGCTCAGGCAAAGGGACGGCAAAATGAACGCCGTGCGGGCCCTTAAGTCTATCAATATGGACGTCTTTGCGGCCGGAGACTCTTTTAACGACCTGGCCATGATACGGGAAGCCGACGAAGGCTGCCTC
>NZ_JAJUHW010000040.1 GCF_029265695.1 Gracilinema caldarium
AGAGGAGAACGAAAATATGGCGAAACAGTTGATGTTCAACGAAGAAGCCCGCCGCAAGCTGCTCTCTGGTGTTGAGCAGATTTCCAAGGCTGTAAAAGTTACCCTTGGACCCAAGGGCCGCAATGTGCTCCTGGACAAAAAGTTTGGTGCTCCCACGGTAACCAAAGATGGTGTTTCTGTGGCTAAGGAAGTTGAGCTGGCAGACCCCTACGAGAACATGGGTGCCCAGCTCCTTAAAGAAGTAGCCACCAAGACCAATGACGTGGCCGGTGACGGAACCACCACCGCAACCGTTCTTGCCTATTCTCTGGTAAAGGAAGGGCTCAAGGCTGTCGCAGCCGGCATGACCCCCATTGAACTTAAGCGGGGTATCGACAAGGCTGTTGAAATTGCTGTTGAAGAAATTAAGAAAAACGCGAAAGAAATTAAGGACAAGGAAGAAATTTCCCACGTCGCATCCGTTTCCGCAAACAATGACAGCGAAATCGGTAACACCATTGCTGACGCCATGGAAAAGGTTGGTAAGGACGGAGTTATCACCGTTGAAGAATCCAAAACCATGGATACCACCATTGAGTTTGTGGAAGGTATGCAGTTTGATCGGGGCTATATCTCCGCGTACTTTGTAACCGATCGGGACACCATGACCAGCGTCTATGACGATGCCTATATCCTTATCCATGACAAGAAAATCTCTTCCATGAAGGACATGCTGCCCCTCCTGGAGAAAGTAGCCCAGAGCGGCAAGCCCCTCCTCATCATTGCTGAAGATGTGGACGGCGAAGCCCTTTCCACCCTGGTGGTGAACAGCCTGCGGGGCACCCTGAAGGCCTGCGCCGTTAAGGCTCCTGGCTTTGGCGATCGCCGCAAAGCCATGCTGGAAGACATCGCTATTCTTACCGGCGGTGAGGTTATCTCCGAAGAGCTGGGGCTTAAGCTCGAAAACACTGATATTTCCCAGCTTGGCCGCGCCAAGACCGTTAAGGTTGATAAGGACAATACCACTATTATCAATGGCGCTGGCAAACAGAAGGACATCCAGGACCGGATTGCCCAGATCAAGGCCCAGATTGAAGAAACCACTTCCGACTATGATCGGGAGAAACTCCAGGAACGACTGGCCAAGCTCGCCGGCGGTGTGGCGGTCATCAATGTTGGCGCCGCTACCGAAGTGGAACTCAAGGAAAAGAAACATCGGGTGGAAGACGCCCTTTCCGCTACCCGGGCAGCTATCGAAGAAGGTATTGTCCCCGGTGGAGGTGTTGCCCTGATCCAGGCTGCTCTGGCTCTCGAAAAGGCTGATATTTCCAAGCTCACCGACGATGAAAGGGTTGGCTTTAAGATTGTGAAGCGGGCCCTGGAAGAACCGATCCGGCAGATCGCTGAAAACGCCGGTCTGGATGGCGCGGTTATCGCCGACAAGGCAAAGAATGAAAAGAAGGGTATTGGATTTGATGCAGCTAAGATGGAATGGGTAGACATGGTAAAGGCCGGTATTATCGACCCCGCCAAGGTTACCCGCTCCGCGCTGCAGAACGCCGCTTCTATCGCGAGCCTGCTCCTCACCACTGAATGCGCTATTACCGACATTCCTGAGAAGAAAGAGCCCGCTATGCCCGCTGGCGGCATGGGCGGCATGGGGATGGACTACTAATAAAGTTGCTTCGCAACTTCGTTTTAGCAGTTTGCGCCACGCGCAAACTGCAGACCATTGCACAACTTCGTTATCGTCCGTTCTGGTCCCAAAAGGCAGCCTCCGGGCTGCTTTTTTTATTATAATAAGACTATGCCGCTGCATGGATTTGCGCCTGTTGTTTTTCAAGATTCCCAATTCCTCGTCCTCGGCTCTTTTCCAAGCGAAGCAAGTTTAGCAGAGGGTTTTTATTACGGCCACGAACGCAACCACTTTTGGCCCCTCTTAGCCATTATTGCAGGGACATCGGTTCCCCGCTCTATTGATGAAAAAAAGAAGCTCCTCGAAAAAAGCCATATTGCCCTCTGGGATATGGTTGCCTCCTGTGAACGGAAGGGGAGCTTGGACCAAAATATCAGGGAAAGCGAACTTAACAATATAGGCTTGCTCTTGGAATCGCACCATTCTATTAGCCGGATACTATTAAATGGAAGACGGGCTACGGAACTTTTTTTTAGGCACCTTATCCGCAAAGGAGGCCTTCTTCCCGACATCGGTTCAATGTGGGAGTGGGACGGCTTGGGAGCAAAACCGGTCTTAGTGTTTCCACTTCCCTCTACAAGCCCAGTCCCCAGCAGGCAGTACCGGCACCTGGCAGACAAACTGCCGTTCTGGGAGCAGGCGCTGCAAGGGGGTGAATCGTTTAAGAGGGGGTAGCCCGCAACGGAGGAAGGCGATCCGTCTTTGTAACAGCGGGGCTCCGCGGCTGAGCGGAGACCCGCTATACGGTGATGATAAGGCGGCTTCTGGAGTGCGGGCGAGGGGGAGACTTCCCCCCTTGAAAAGAGACTTAACCTAGGACAAGCAGCA
The DNA here is from genome assembly GCF_029265695.1 of Gracilinema caldarium. Classification (GTDB taxonomy): domain Bacteria; phylum Spirochaetota; class Spirochaetia; order Treponematales; family Breznakiellaceae; genus Gracilinema; species Gracilinema caldarium_A. The sequence continues at coordinate 2,504 of NZ_JAJUHW010000040.1, forward strand.
GCTATTCGCGGATACCGAATTTTTCAGCGATACGGTCATAGTAATTAAGAACCGAGCGGACCCAGACGCGTTTTTGGGGATAGGAATGGTAATAAAAGGAACGTTTAAAGCCATAGGCGATGATGTTTTTGAGGTCGTGGGCCGTGATGGGAAAGTTATCCAGGGCGAGGCGGTATTCTTTGCAGATGCTGGTGTTGGAGACGAGGCGGTTATCGGTGCAGAGGGTGACTGAAAGCTTTTGTTCTAACATGCGGCTAAAAGAATGCTGTTCGAGTTGTTTTAGGTCAGGGGTGGTTTGCATGTTGCTGGTGAGGCAGACTTCCACGGTGATGCGGCGGTTTGCGATATAGTTTACCAGTTCCCGCACATAGGTTTCCGGGTCCTGTTCATGGGGAGCGCGGATTAGGTCGGTATCAAAGAGGTGGAGGCCATGGCCGATTCGGTCCGCCTGGAGTTTTGTGACGGCCTGGAAAATACTTTCGGGGCCAAAGGCTTCTCCAGCGTGGACTGTTTTATGGAGAAAACCTTTCTCGACCAGTTCATAGCTTGCCTGGTGGTCGCTGGCTGGGTAGCCGTATTCTGCTCCTGCCAGGTCAAAGCCGACGATTTGTATTGATGAACGGGATCGGAGCTGTACCGCTGCCTTTGCCAGTTCGAGGCTTGCCCCGCTGATGATTTCTGTTTGGCTAGAGAACTCGTGCATACGGCTGTAGTCCCGGTAATAGGGAGAAAAATCCTTGGTAAAAAACCGCATTGCACAGACGATAATGCCGTAGTCATATTCCGGTTCTTCTTGAGGTCTAGTTCGGTTGAGTTCGTCCCGGGCATCCCGCAGGCCCTGATCTACCGCCTCCATGACATCCCAAAAACTGAGAGTTTCTGACATGAGGAGCTGAGGTGCAAAACGGACCTCTATATAACGGACACCTTCGGCAGCATTGTCCTTAAAAAGCTCATAGGAGACCCGGTAAAGGGCTTCACGGCTACGAAGCACCGCGGTCGTATAGGCAAAACCCGCCAGGTACTCCTCGAGGTTGCGGTAGGAGTCCTTAAAGACCTGTTTCCGCAGCTCCGCCTCATCCATGGCGGGTAGTTCAACGTCCGCCTGTTTTGCCAGGTCTATCAGGGTATTGATGCGGAGACTGCCGTCCAGATGGACATGGAGATCCGTCTTGGGAATTGCATGGATAAACTCGTCAGAAAAGTACTGCATGACCCATCCTTGTGTGACTTCTAAAAACTTCAGTTTTTAGAAGTCTACTAATAATCATCGCAAATCCTAAAAGGATTTGCTAGGGCATCTCTAAAAACTAACAAAGTTTTTAGAGATGCCAATAATAGACTTTTGGGCGTTTTTGCGATACAAAGATGGTATATGTGGCAATTTCTGAAAAATCTACCTTTATTGCGTTTGTTCAGCAAACCGCAGATAGACACCGAAGAGCTCAAAGAAGAACGATGGGTGGCAGATTTTTCAAAACCCCATAAGGCCCGTTTTGTGCCCGACTCTGGTCCTACCTACGAAGGTACTCTGAGCAAGGCAGGACTTTCACTTACCCTTAAAAAGGGTTTTCAGCTTGCCTGGGTGGAGGATCCGCTGTTCCGCTATGCAGATCTAGTGCTTGAGGCGAAACTAAGCCTGCATGCTGGCGGCGGATATGGGGCTACAGGGTTACAGTTCCGCAGAACCGATGATTCTACCTATTATTCATTCCTCATCTCCACTAAGGGATACTACCGCTTTGATGTGCTTTTTAACGGTACCACGATGCCCCTCATCGGCTGGACCGAAATACCGGAGACCATAACTGCTACAGGACAGGGCGAAAAAACGGAAACTTCCTATTCGGTCCGAATCATTGCTTTAAGCGATAAATTTACTTTTATTATCAACGACAAATGGGCAGGGGAGATTACAGACGATACGATACCTGCGGGCAAGCTTGCATTTACAGTGGTTTCCTATGAGTCATCAGGGCCGTCTCTTACCGGACAGCTCCATTCACTTGTGGTGGATTCTCGGACCATAGAAGTGGAAGCGGTACATCTGCGATGGAACCGCTTTATTAAAGTGGATCCGCAGGCCCGATTCAGACTGGCCGAAACCTTTTTGGCCATGAACCAGCCCCTTTCTGCTCTGGTACAAATTAAGCGGATATGGAAAACCGCCGGCGCCCCCCGCAGTCAGGAAGAACTCCTCTTTGCAGCCCGCTGCGCCCTCCAGCTTTCTCTGTATAGTGAAGCGGAAGAGTATTTGAACCACTGTCTTGAATCGGACATAGAGTCCGTTGCGGGGCGCAGCGCCCTTGTAGAAAAGGCTAAGCTCCTGTACCTCCAAAGCCGGTATGCGGATCTGGAAGAACATGCCCGAACTGCTTTGGAGTTTTTTCCCCAGGACTCCATTTTGCATACTTTGCTCGGACATGCATACATGAATCTGGGAAGACCTGATTTAGCAGGTCAGTCTTATGACCAGGGGCTAGAATATGATAGAGAAAATGGACTCATTGCTCAAAATGCGGGCAGTGCCTACGAAAAAATGGGTGATCATAATAAGGCCTTGGAAAGATACCTCAGGGCGGGAAGTATTTTTCTGAATACCGAAAATTACAACGATTTATCCTTGGTAATTCCCCGTCTGCTGGAACTAGGGGGCACAGACCCCCGGGTTCACAGCCTGGCAGGTAAATTCTATTTTGCTCTCGAAGACTTTCCCAAGGCAGAACAGGAACTTGAGCTTGCCGATCCGAAAGATGACTCGGCGGATCCCGCGGTTCCCTACCTAAAAGCCTTGCTCTACATACGACGGGGGAAACGAAGAGAAGCAATGCCCCTGCTCCAGCGGGCCGTTCAACTTGCCCCCGATTCAGCATTATTCCATTTCAGGCTCGCCGAGAATATCTTTTTATTACAGTCCACAAGGGATGAAAAAGTGCTGAGGGATCATTTAAAAAAAGCTTTGGAACTTGACCCGGAGAATGGCTGGACACTCAATCTTGCAGCCCAGGTTGAATTGCGGGACCGGCACCTTGAAGCGGCCGAGCAATATCTGCAAAAGGCGCAGGCTATTCTCCCTGAAGCACCAGAGGTGAGGATTAACCAGGCAGAACTGGCATATCTCAAAGGCAATATTGAACAGGCTTTGGTCTTGCTTCAAGACACAAGTATTGAAGATACTGAAGGACTCCTTGCCCATGAAGCGGGCTCCATTTTAGCCCGCACAGGCCGTTTAGAAGAAGCAAAGCCATATTTCGAGAATGCACTACGTAAGAAAAACGACCGTATCGACTTTATCATTGACTATGCAAACTGCCTTATAGATCTCGGTCTATACGGCGAAGCTGATGAGATCCTCGGCAAGGCCTATGAATTAGAAGACAACGAAGCGGTACTCAAAATGATTGGGTATGTGGCTTATAAAAAGGGGGAATTCCCCCGTGCTGAAGGATCCTATAGGCTTGCACTGGAAAAACAGCCACAAAATCCCAAACTACTCTCTGCCCTCGCATGGGTTTACATAACCATGGCTCGATGGAACAGTGCTGAAGACTGTATTACTGCGTTGGAACAACTCGTTCCATCGGACTCAAAAGATTACAGCGGGGTCCGTGAATTGCGGGAACGGCTTTTACTGGGAACGACTCGGGTTGTAAAGTGCGCGGGCTGCGATCGGTCCTGGCGTGTCCCCATAGATCCGCCTGCGGCGCCTCCGCTTCGGCTTGTGGCTGAACCTCCAGATGAGTTGCCTGCCGGAACCTGTGTACAGTGCGGAAAAACCTACTGTATAGGCTGCGCTAAGGGCTCACTCGATTCAACGGGCCGCTTTGTCTGTCCGACCTGCAATGAACGGCTTAAATTATATGACGAGGGCCTTAAAAAAATTCTAGCAGACTGGGCATCGGGCAATACAAATTGATGAGCGCCCTTTACAAACCGGGCTTTTCCGTCTGTGAATTGCCGCTCCATTGCGAAAGTTTTGCAAAAATGATATTCTGAACCATGCAAGTTGAGATAAATCCCCGCGGGAATGGTGCCTGCCCGCTCTGTGAACAAAATGGCCAATGTCGTTTTCAAAAAACCTTGGTAGAAGCCATGGGCCCCTTTCAGGATAAAAATATGCCCATGGAACTGGTAATCTACTCCTGTCCTTTTTTTAAGGAGAAAATGTAAGTTGAACGAACGGTTAGCTTCCTTATTAAAAAGATTCAGTGAACTCGATACCCTCGTCCAGGATCCGGCTCTGAGCAAGGATCAAAAACGGTACCGGGAAGTGATGCGCGAACATGCCCAGCTTTCTGAGGTTGTCGCGGCTCACCGAGAATGTGAAAACTTAGAATCCCAAATTGCAGAAACGCAAAGCCTCATTCAAAATGAAAAAGATCCAGAAATGAAGGAGCTTGCGAAGGAAGAGCTAAAGGAACTGGAGACAAAACTCCAGGAGGCTCAAGACAGGCTTAAATTCCTCCTTATTCCCAAGGATCCTCTGGATGAGAAAAACATCATAATGGAAATTCGCGGAGGCGCGGGCGGAGACGAAGCTGCCCTTTTTGCAGCCGACCTCTTCCGTATGTACTCCCGATACGCGGAAACCAAGGGCTGGAAAATCGAAGTCATGAGCATGAATGAGACCGAACTTGGGGGTCTTAAAGAAATAATATTTTCTATTTCGGGGAAAAATGTATACGAGAATCTGCGGTATGAGTCGGGGGTACACCGGGTACAGCGGGTTCCTGCTACTGAGGCTTCTGGCCGGATTCATACATCTACAGTGACGGTAGCGGTTCTACCCGAAGCGGAAGAGACCGAAATTGATATTAAGCAGGAAGATCTCCGCATCGATGTCATGCGGGCCGGCGGTCCCGGTGGTCAGTGCGTTAATACAACCGATTCCGCGGTTCGTATAACCCATATCCCAAGCGGTATTGTGGTCCACTGCCAGGACGAAAAAAGCCAGATAAAGAACAAGGCCAAGGCCATGCGGATACTCCGGGCAAGGCTCTATGAAATGGAAGAGCAAAAAGCCCAGGCAGAGCGGGCAGAGGCCAGAAAAAGCCAGGTTGGCACCGGAGACCGCTCTGAGCGAATCAGGACCTACAATTTCCCCCAGAATAGGCTTACGGATCACCGCATCAACCTGACGCTCTATAAGCTGGACCTTATCATGCAAGGAGATGTTCAGGAACTTTTTGATGCCCTCAAGCTCTCGGCCCGCGAAGAGCTGCTTAAGGCTACTGCATCATGAATGTCGGGGCTTTACGGGCTGCGGGGGCACAACTACTCCGGCAGCACGGCGTAGAAAGCCCCGAACTGGATGCAAGTCTCCTCTTAGCCTTTCTTCTTAAAAAAGACAGGACCTGGCTCATACTGAACCATAATGTTAACTGTGATGCATCTATCGAAGAACACTATAAGTCGCTTTTAGAACGGCGGGCAGATGGTGAAAGCGTTGCGTACATTACCGGCATAAAAGAATTTATGGGGTTAACCTATACTGTCAGTCCCGCAGTACTCGTCCCCAGGCCGGATACAGAAATTCTTGTGGAACAAGCTCTGCAATGGCTTTCTTCCCGCAGCTTTGACAGTCCACCTCGTGTACTCGATGTCTGTAGTGGATCAGGCTGCATCGGGATTACCCTCGCCTATTACGTGCCGAACATTGAACTAAGCCTTTCGGATATATCTTCCGAAGCACTTTCCATAAGCCAAACAAATGCTTTAAAACTCCTCGGACCAGAAGGGGCTCAAAAAGTCCGGTATGTCCAATCGGATATGCTCACTGCTTTCCTTTCGGCAACCAAAAGTTTCGATCTTATTGTTTCAAACCCACCATACATTCCGGAAGACCGCATTCCAGGACTTGCGAAGGAAGTACAAAAGGAGCCATATATAGCCCTTTCTGGAGGGGAAGAAGGTCTTGACCTCATCCGCAGACTCATTCCTGAAGCTGCGATGCTGCTCAATTCAGGGGGCGCGCTTTTTATTGAATCCGATCCAGACCAGATACTTTCTATTCAAGAACTCTTGAAAAACAATGATTTTCATGCCATAGAGTCCTATCCGGACTTATCTGGTACCCTGCGATGTACCAAGGGAATGAGGCCCTCGCCATGAATAATCGTATCGACGAACTGAAAGAAAAAATAAAAATCTATGATCCTGCGGATCAGGCACGCATCCTTTCTGCCCTGGAATGGGCTAAGAGCCTGCATGAGGATCAAAAACGGGCCTCTGGCGAACCATACTTTGTCCATCCCTTAGGAGTTGCCTCTATCCTGGTTAACCTTAATCTAGACGGAGATACCATTGTTGCAGCCCTTCTCCATGATGTGTTAGAAGACACGGCCACTACGGCGGAACATATCGAAGAACGCTTCGGGAAGGATGTCCGTAAGCTTGTCGAAGGGGTTACCAAAATCGCCGATATTCATGCAAAGAACAAAACCATCCAAGAAGCAGAAAACATCCGCAAAATGCTTTTTGCCATGGTCCAGGATATCCGGGTCATATTGATAAAATTAGCGGACAAACTCCACAACATGCGTACATTGGAATACCTGCCCCCTGATAGGAGAAAGGCCAATGCCCAGGACTGCCTGGATATTTACGCCCCTCTGGCTGATCGGCTTGGTATTTCATGGATTAAGGATGAACTGGAAGATCTTTCTCTAAAGCACCTTAACCGCGACGCCTATGACCAGATAAAAGGGATCGTAGCGCTTAAAAAACAGGATAGGGAGAACTTTTTAACAAGAATACAGGATGCAATACTCGCAGAAACAAAAAAATTAAATATCAATGTAACCGTCATGGCCCGGGCGAAACATTTCTACTCGATATACCAAAAAATGCGCAAGCGCAACAAGGGGCCCGAAGAACTCTTTGATCTTTTTGGCATCCGAATACTCTGCGACACCGTCGATGACTGTTACACCCTCCTTGGCACGGTCCATCATCTATGGAAACCTATCGAAGGTCGTTTCAAAGACTATATAGCCATGCCAAAGTCCAACGGATACCAGAGCCTCCATACAACCGTTATGAGCTTCGACGGAAAATTGCTTGAGATTCAAATAAGAACAAAAGAGATGCACCAAATAGCCGAATACGGTGTTGCCAGCCATTGGCTCTATAAAAAAGGTACTACCGCTGAAATCATAAAACCTCAAGATTTATCCATTGTAAACCGGCTTAAGGACTGGAATTCTCCAGATATGACAACCTTCCTGGATGATATAAAGCAGGAATTGCTCAAGGATTCTATTTTTGTCTTCACTCCCCAGGGCAAGGTAATTGAACTACCCGCTGGGTCCACCCCTATCGATTTTGCTTACCACATTCATTCTGCAATTGGAGATCACTGCGCCGGGGCAAAAGCGGATGGGACCATTATCCCCCTTACAGCGGAACTTAAAAACACCCAGGTTGTGGAAATTCTAACAACCCAAAACGCCCATCCTCATGTCAATTGGCTCAGGGCAGTCAAAACAGCGAAAGCCCGGAGTAAAATTCGAGCGTGGCTGCAGCAGAACGACGAGACGCTGATAATTGAAAAAAATATAGTCGCCCGTAAAAAAAGCACTCCAACGACTGGCACTCAGTCTCCCCATCCTGGGCAAGCCGCCCAGCCAGCAATTACCAGCGGGCAAAAATTCGAGAATGCTATCCAGACGGTTATCCAAAATCAAAACTTGCCGAAGGGGATACTGCAGGTAAAAGTAGAAGATGAACGGAATATGATGATTCGCTTTGCGCAATGCTGCAAACCAGTCACCGGGGACCCTATCATCGGTTACGTTTCACGCGGTCGGGGTATTATAGTCCACCGCAGTACCTGTAAAAACATTCACTTTATACCCGATTTCGAAGAGCGCAAAATCGAAGTTGAATGGGAAAAGGCAAACTCTCAGCTGGTAAAACGCTTTAAAATAGAAGCCCGTAAGGCAAATGATTTATTTTCGGCAATAGAAGGGGCAGTGCGAAAACACCAAGGGCATTTACTAGAAGGAAGAATAGAAGAAACGAGCCAGGAACATTTTACAGGTTTTTTTACATTACAATTAGAGCACCGCGAAGATTTAAAGCAGGTTATCAAAAGCCTTAAAAATGTCCCCGCGGTGCTCCATATTCAGGTTATTGCCTGATATCTACAATTCGTTCGACCAAAGGAGTAATAGCATTTACAAGGCTCGTGCTATCTACCCCTTCGACCTTAAGGGTACAGTATGAATTGGTGGGATCCTCTCCTTCAAAGGTTGCAAGAGAAATAATATTTCCTCCGATTTTCGCTATGGCGCCTGCTACATCCGCCAATTCACCCTTCCGTTCCGGAAGCAGCACCGTGAGCCGAACACCGCTATGCCTAGCTCCAAACAGTTCAATAAAAAGCTTAAAGAGATCCGACTCGGTTATAATACCGACCAGAATATTACTGCGCATTACCGGGAGGCCCGAAATATTGTTATCCGCCATGATACGCGCTGCTTCTTCTATTGGCAGATCTTCACTGACCGTCAAAACATTTTTAGTCATTACCGCTTCGACCTTAAGTTTTGAAAGCAGATAGTGAAGCTCATACATATCTAGAGAGGTGGCGGGAGAAGGAGAAGCATGGATCAAATCAGAACTGGTAACGATTCCTACCAATTTGCCCTGCTTATCGAGTACAGGAAGCCTTCTAATTTTTTCACGTCGCATAATGGCCTGTGCATCAGGGACCGATACATCCGGCGTTACCGTCACCGGATTCTTCGTCATTCGTTGTCCAACATTCATTGCAATCCTCCTCTCTTTATTATAATCCTAAATACGCTTTTCGCACCTCTTCGTTCGATAAAAGATTTTCTGCCGTATCTGCAAGTTTGATTTTACCGTTCTGTAGTACATAGCCCTTGTGCGCAATTTTTAAAGCCATATTAGCATTTTGCTCAACTAAAAAAATCGTTGTTTTTCGTTCATTGTTAATTTTTTTAATTATTTCAAAAATATGCTGCACTATAAGAGGTGCGAGCCCTAAGGAAGGCTCATCGAGCAAGAGGATCCTCGGCTGCGCCATGAGGGCCCGCGAGATGGCAAGCATTTGCTGTTCTCCGCCGCTTAAAGTTCCCCCAGCCTGGTTACGGCGTTCTGCGAGCCGCGGAAATAGTTCAAAAACTTCTTCCATATCCTGTTTAATTTTTTCTTTGTCGGTTCTTAAAAAGGCTCCCATATCAAGGTTTTCAGAAACCGTCAGCTGAGGGAATATACGCCGTCCTTCTGGAACCTGGGAAACCCCCATTTCGACAATTTTATGGGGGCTCATTCTGGTTATATTTTTTCCATCAAGATAAATCTCTCCGGTCCTCACCGGCGTTATTCCACAGATACTCATCAGGGTTGTGGTTTTTCCTGCGCCGTTGGCGCCAATGAGAGTTACAATCTCCCCTTCTTCCACAGAAATAGAGATATCATGCAAGGCCTGTATATTCCCATAAAAAGTACTGATATTCCGTATTTCCATTACTGCCATACTATTCTCCTAAATAGGCCTTAATCACTTCAGGATTGCTCTTTATTTCCTGCGGCGTGCCCTCGGCAATGAGCCGGCCATAATCGAGCACATAAATACGTTCAGAGACGTTCATAACAAGGCTCATATCGTGTTCAATCAGCAATATGGTAACTTTTTCTTGTTCACGGATAATGTTAATCGTTTCTTCAAGCTCTTTTGTCTCCTGGGGATTCATCCCTGCCACAGGCTCATCGAGAAGCAGCAAGAAAGGATTAGTAGCAAGGGCCCTGGCTATTTCCAAACGCCTCTGGGCGCCATAAGGAAGGTTGCAGGCCATTTCATTCACATACATTTCTAGATGCAGTTTTTTAAGTATTTCATAACTTTCTTCTATAACCCGCTGTTCCTCTTCCTTTGTCCTTGGATCACGAACTATGGCATTTAGGATACCCGCTTTTAAACTGTTATGACGGCCGATCATAACATTTTCCAGAACGCTCATGTTGTTAAAGAGGCGAATATTCTGGAACGTACGGGCTAAACCCAATTGATTTATAACATTGGGTTTTTGTCCTTGTATTTTCTTTAAGCCCTCTCCAGAAGCTGTTCCATTCCGTGCTATAGCAATGGTACCCTCCGTTGGAGTATAGACACCGGTAATACAGTTAAATATGGTAGTTTTGCCCGCACCGTTGGGACCTATCAGGGCTGCAATTTCACCCTTTTTAATATACATAGACACAGAATCGATGGCCCGTAATCCGCCAAACACCATAGAGAGGTCTTCTATCACCAGTATTGCGTTTCCATCAATGTTCATTTTCCAGCTCCCAAGGATGCTTTATTGTCCGGCTTTCCTGCAAAAGTGTACTGTTTTCTGTGTCTCGGCAATAATCCGTCAGACTTGAATATGATAACTAAGATCATCGCCACACCATAAATCAGCATACGGTACTGGGCCAGGGGTCTAAAATATTCAGGCAGTAATTTCAAGAGCATAGCACCCCCTATTGCTCCGGGAATAGAACCGGTACCGCCAATAACAATAGCCATAAGAATCATTATAGATTCCCAGAGAGTAAAGCTGTCCGGGTTGATGTAGGTAGTTTGGGCTGCAAGCACCACTCCTGCAATACCGGCAAAAAAAGCTCCCAATGCAAAGGTGATGAGTTTATTACGAACCAAGTCAATTCCCATGGCCTGACAAGCAATTTCATCTTCCCGCATAGCTTCCAACGCACGGCCAACCCTGGAGTCTTCGATTCTGCGTACGACAAAAATAGTAAAGAACACCAGAACTACTACGATATAATAGATATATACCGCAGCTTCACGGGGAGAGAGTTTCATTCCAAAAAACCATGGCCGTGGTATAAGGCTAATACCCGTGGCTCCGCCGGTAATCTGGCCAGAGTTCTGGAGCACCATTCGGACTATTTCTCCAAAGGCTAATGTGATAATTGCAAGATAGTCTCCGCGAAGACGAAGCACCGGGAGACTCAGCAAAATGCCGAATACTGTGGCAATAAGGCCAGCTGACGGAAGGGCAATCCAAAAAAGCCAGCCCGTATCAATGCCTGCGCTGACAAAGAAGGGTCCTATGTACTTCCACAAAAAGCCGTAAGTATAGGCCCCGACTGCAAAGAACGCTGCATACCCAAGATTGAGCAAGCCCCCAAGACCAACTACTATATTGAGACCTAAAGCCAGAATCACATAGATAAAGGCGGTAATCATTACATTGGTATGATACATACCAAACAAAAAGGGATATAAACCTACAAAACCGCCTAACACTAAAAGAGTGCCAAATTTTATGGCTTTATTTTCTAGATAGCCCTGAACTTTGCTTTGAATTTTATAACTCAGCGTTTCTTGAATATTCTTATCTGCACGATGCTCGTTCCAATGCAAAGCCCTTTTCCAAAAAAAGGAGAGGACAAAGGCACCGATGGCAATAACGGGAACCAGGTTCCATCGGAATTGTATTAAAGCCTTTCCTCCGGTTACATTCACTTTCATGACCATGAGCGGAAAAAGCAAAACTAAAAACCAGACCGCATTCCCCAAGGCTTTTATAAGTTCAACAAAAATTGAGCGTAGTTTCATGCTTTACACCTTCTGTTTTTGGTTTTTTCCGAGTATGCCATCGGGCTTTAACACCAAAATTAAAATCAGTATAACAAAGGCAAACGCATCTTCATAATCACTGGAGATGTATCCCGTTCCCAAACTTTCAGTCCATCCGAGAATAAAACTTCCCAGAACCGCACCAGGAATACTGCCAATTCCTCCGAGGACAGCTGCAACAAAAGCCTTAATACCAGCAACAAACCCAATGTAGTAATTGATTTGTCCCATATATGAGCAAATGAGAACACCGCCAATTGCAGCGAGGGATGATCCAATGATAAAGGTGATAGAAATGACCTGGTTAATATTTACACCAACGAGCTGGGCCATGTCTTTATCTTGAGCAGTAGCACGCATGGCTTTGCCAATACGGGTAAACTTAATAAGCACGGTTAAAAATACCATGATAACCGCGGTTATTATCAAAATGATAAACTGGGTAGAATTTATATATTGCCTAAAGGGCTGCAGGAATGCAATTTCTGGTAAATACGAAGGATAGGAGAGGTATTTTTCAGTTTGAGCCAGAAGCACAAAGTTTTGCAAAATCATAGAAATACCGATAGCACTAATCAGCGCAGAAAGCCGGGGCTTATTCCGCAAAGGCCTGTATGCAATCCGTTCAATGGTAAAACCAAAAGCCGCAGAAAATAACACAGCCAGCGCAACAGATAATAAGAGCACCATCCATACAGGCATCCCGATGGTATAAAAGTAACCGCCAAAAATTAATGCGGTAAAACCGCCAATCATATATACTTCACCATGGGCAAAATTGATGAGCTGGATTATCCCATACACCATGGTATACCCAAGAGCAATCAGCGCATAGATTGACCCTTTTGCGGTACCGCTTAAAAAAAGCTTAAGAAAATAGTCCATACAGAGATCCTTCAGAATGCCGTTAAAAAATGAGCCGTTCCGGCTAAAGAGCCAGAACGGCTTAAATATCTATTACAAGTACATTACTTCAGTTCTACGTATTTTCCATTTTGAACCTGGAACACGGAGAAACCGAAACCGATAACATCGCCCTTCTGATCAAAGCTGATTTTTCCGAGGGGAGTTTCCACATATTCAGAACGAAGTGCAGCGCTCACCTTTTCATAATCAGTGGTGCCAGCCTTAGCAATTGCATTGGTGATTGCAAGGGTAGCAGCATAGGCATTCAGGAAGAAAGCGCCGGGCTCTTCCCCAAATTTTTTCTTGTGTTCTTCCACAGCAGCAATTGCAAGTGGATTGGCAGAAGTATCCATGGGGCCAGTAGCATACACACCCTCAGCATATTTGCCAGCAACTTCGATAAAGGTATTATCTTTTACACCGTCATCGGAAATAAAGGGAATATTCATTCCCTTATCCTTCATCTGCTGAACAAGCTTAGAAGCTTCTGGATGATAACCACCCCATACAACACCATCAACATTGGCATTGCCAATTTTATTAACAACAGCAGAGTAATCGGGAGCACCAGGATTTACACCTTCAAACAGAGCAACAGTCACACCTTGCTCTTCAGCAAACTGTTTTACCAATTCAGCAAAGCCCTTTCCATAGTCGCCCTTATCATGAAGGACTGCAATAGTCTTAAGCTTTAAAGTCTGTGCAAGGAAGTTTGCTGCAAGTTTTGCCTGAGCATCATCCGGAGCAATGGTGCGGAAAAAATTTGGATATTCGCCACTCTGTGTAAGAGGCGGATTGGTTGCAGAGGGAGAAATAGTGATTACTTTTGAATCTTTATAAATACCAAGAGCAGATTTGGTTGCACCAGAGCAAATATGGCCGATAACAGCCACCACATTGTTGCTTACCAACTTGGAAGCAGCATTGGTAGCAAGTTCTGGCTTGCACTGATCATCTTCAATAACAAGCTCGATCATGCGGCCATTAATCCCCCCCTTTGCATTCAGCGCTTCAGCCACAAGTTTCGCAGCATTAACTGAAGGCAAACCATAGGAAGCCAGATCACCGGAATGAGCGCCGGCAACACCAATTTTAATTGCGCTGGTATCTTTTTTCTGACAACCAGTCGCGACCAGAGCAATAGACGCGGCCAATACAGCAAAAATGACAAAACTACGTTTCATGCCATTAGTCCTCCTGCCTATTGTATACTCAATTTTTATACTACTTGTCTAGGGGATTTTGTATATTTTTTGCATATTTATTTAATTTCTTTATTTTTACTACACAAATATAAGTGATACTGTTGAGAATCAATTGAAATTGGCTCAACTTTAAATAAAAAAAGGGATGTCCTTAACATATAGGACATCCCTTTTCTTGCACGCAACATGTAGCCTTACACAGCCTTACCATGTTTAAGCGCAGCTTTACAGGTTTTGCAAATCTTTACCTTTGCGCCGTTCACGTCCTGTTCATACAGAACCTTAACATTGCTGCGCTTGCAAACCGGGCATACACCCCGTCCATGCGCAGGCAACTCTCTGATACCTTTACCTCTGTGAACCTTGGACATATGGGCTTCCTCCCTTATTTAGCTTCAGCCTTTTCGGTCTTAGATTTAGAAGCCTTCTTTGCTTCCTTAGTCTCTTTCTTTTCTTCTTTTTTGGCAGTTTCTTTTTTGGCTTTTTTATCAGCCTTTTCATCCTTTTCAGGAAGCTTATAATCTACCAGTTCAAGAATAACCATTTCGGCTGCGTCGCCTGACCGTTCACCTAATTTCATAATCCTGGTATATCCACCGGGACGATCTTTCATCCTGAGGGCAATATTGGTAAACAACTTGGTTACCATGTCCTCATCAAAAAGCCTGCGAGCAACCAACCGCCTGTTATGAACGGTATCTTCCTTCGCCCTTGTAATCAGTTTTTCAGCTGATCGCCGAATTTCAAGAGCCTTCGCTTTAGTGGTCGTAATCCGCTCGTATTTTAACAATGCGGTCACCATATTGCGATGAAGGGCTTTCCGATGAGCTGCGGTACGCTCCAGGCGATTAAAGCCAATCTTATGCTTCATCTTCTTCTTCCTTCTCAGCGGTTAATTTTACTGAATTTTTGAGAACACTATAATCGGTCATTCCAAGAGAAAGATTCCATTCCTTAAGTTTTTCTTTAATCTCTTGCAATGATTTTTTCCCAAAATTCCGAGTTTTAGCGATATCGTCTTCGGTTTTCCTTGTAAGTTCACCGATAGTACGGATGTTCGCATTTTTCAAACAATTTGATGAACGGACAGAAAGTTCAAGCTCTTCGACAGGGGTATTCAGAATCTGCCGAATGCGCTCATCACCCTCATCCAGCTCATCTTCGGAACCCAGGTTGTTCTCATCAAAATTGATAAATACAGATAAATGATCCTTTGCAATTTTAGCAGCCTCTGCAAGCGCATCATCAGGACGAATGGTTCCATCAGTCCAAACCTCAAGGATCAATTTATCGTAGTCACTACGCTGTCCAACCCGGGTTGGTTCTACAGAATATTTAACCTTTTTCACCGGAGAAAATATTGCGTCCATAGGAATAGTTCCTATGACTTCAATATATTTTTCATTCACCTCTGAAGGCACATACCCCCGGCCAAGGTCAACCTGGACTTCCAGTTCGATACGAGCATCATCCATCAGGGTCATTATATGCTGTCCCTGACTGAGCACCTCTAGCTGGCCCGGTCGGCTAAAATCATCACTCTTAATTTCGCACTGACCTTTCCATTCATAGAGCAGGGTATCCTGTTCTACATCTTCAGGCAGCTTGAGCCTCATCTGTTTAAGATTATTAATGACCTCAAGAGTATCTTCAACGATGTTCGGAATATTCTCGAACTCGCTGGATACTACATGGGGAACACCGTCCTTGTCATAGGAGGTAATCTTAACAGCGGTAATGGCATACCCCTGAATCGACGAAAGGAGAACCCTCCGCAAGGTATTACCCACAGTCGTACCAAAACCAGGCTCGAAGGGGGCCGCGATGAATTTGCCGTAATTCGGCTTTAGTTCACCGTGCTCAAAGGTGATGCCTTTCGGACGTTTAAATCCTTTAAGCAGATTCTTACGGGCCATTGGAACTCCTTATTTTGAGTATAATTCGACGATCATCTGTTCTTTGATATCAGCCAAATCGGTAATATCACTTCGCCGAGGAATAGCAAGGAAAGTTCCCTTCATAGCATCCGGATCGAGATGCAGCCAAGGCATAACACCTGCTTTCCCGAATTCTTTCAGAGCATCCTTGATAACGGTGAGTCCCTTGCTGGCTTCTTTAATCTCAATAACATCATTCGGTTTGACAAGATATGAAGGAATATTAACAATCTTGCCATTAACCATTACATGGCCATGTAGCACAATCTGCCGAGCCTGGGTACGACTCACCGCAAACCTAAGCCGATACACTACATTATCAAGACGACGCTCAAGAAGCATAAAGAGGTTTTCACCGGTAATACCAGGCATTCGCAAAGCACGATCAAAGAAGATACCGAACTGCTTTTCCTGCATACCGTATATTCTCTTGAGCTTCTGCTTTTCACGAAGCTGCATTCCATAATCGGAACGCTTTCCTACCCGACCTTTAGGATCCTTACCAGGGGCAGGGCGCTTTTTATTGATAGGGCATTTATCGCTTTTGCAGCGATCCCCTTTCAGAAATAATTTTTTCTGCTCAGTTCTGCAGAGACGACATACTGGTCCAGTATAACGAGCCATAGTTTCTTAACCCTCTCTTAGATACGCCGAGTCTTTCTGGGCCGGCAGCCATTATGGGGAATGGGGGTTACATCATTAATAGACTTCACTTTTATTCCCATAGTTCCAAGCTGACGAATAGCCGATTCACGGCCAATGCCAGGACCTTTCACGTACACATGCACTTCCCGTAAACCTACCTGCATCGCCTTCTGTGCAGCAGTTTCGGTCACAGTCTGAGCAGCGAAGGGGGTTGATTTCTTTGCACCACGGAATCCAAGACCACCGGAACTAGCCCAGGAAATTGCGTTCCCCATCATGTCCGTAATAGTAACAATGGTGTTATTGAAAGTTGCCTGTATATAGACATTCCCCTCGTATACTGATTTTTTCTCTTTTCTTTTCTTAGTATCAGCCACGATTCACAATCCTCCGCCTACTTCTTCTTTCCAGCGACGGTCTTCTTCTTACCCTTGCGGGTACGAGCATTAGTCCTTGTTCGCTGTCCACGGACAGGAAGCCCCTTCCGATGCCGAAGGCCGCGGTAACAACCAATGTCCATAAGCCGTTTAATATTGAGCGCAACCTCAGTACGAAGCCGGCCTTCCACCTTGTATTCATTTTCAATAAGCTGCCTGAGCTCATTGACTTCTTCCTGTGAAAGGTCATTCATTTTCCGGTTGGGATCGATCTTTGTCTTAGCACAAATCTCATCAGCACTGGGCCGCCCAATTCCATAAATATACGTTAGAGCAATGTTAACATGTTTGTTAGGGAGGTCAACTCCCGCGATACGTGCCATTGCGGTATACCTCCTTACCCTTGTTTCTGCTTGTGCTTAGGATTTTCACAGATTATCCGGACAATACCGTTCCGTTTAATCACTTTGCATTTATCGCAAATGGGCTTTACACTTGTTCGGACTTTCATCCTACTACTCCCTTTCTTGTTCAACTATCGAGTTTATGCTTCGTAGACCAGGGGGGTAGCATAAACTCGATTTGGATATTAAAGCGAATTTTTAAAGTTTCGCCTAGTCCTTGATCCACGTTTTAGCAGATAATATCTGCTATAGGTTCCGAGACCTTATATGACCTTTCTTTGCAATACCATCATGGTGATGCATTTTAAGAAGTGCATCAACTTGACTCATGGTATCAAGATCAACACCTACCAGAATCAACAACGAAGTACCGCCCATCAGATAACTAATGGAGGCGGGGAAGTTGAACAGCGTTTGTACAATGGTAGGCAGTATTGCAATTAACGCAAGATAGAGGGACCCAGGAAGAATAATCCTGTTCAGGATCGCCATGAGATATTCTTCTATCTTGTCAGTACGAATACCTGGTATGGAACCACCGTTTTCACGGATATTCTTTGCAATTTCTATTGGGTTTAGAGAAACCTGAGTATAGAAATAGGCAAAGAAAATAATTAACAGCGTGTATAAAATATTATACGCAACTCCATGGGGATTCAACCACCGGGAGAAATCTGCGAGCCATTTGACGTTAGCACCGATACCCGATGCGATTTGCAGCGGGAAGGTCAACAAAGAAGACGCAAAGATAACAGGAATAACACCGGAAGGATTAATTTTAAAAGGAATGTAGGTGTTCTGGGCACCGTACATTTTCCTTCCTACAACCCGCTTGGCGTAATTGACCGGAATCTTCCGCTGTCCTTGCTGTTCAAATACAACCAAGGCAACAACCGCCGCAAACATAACAAATACGACAATCACGAATACGGGGTTTAATTCCCTATTCTTCACTTTGGTCACCAGTTCCCAGACTGCCCGAGGCAGACGAGCCACGATACCGGCAAAAATTAACAAAGAAATACCGTTGCCAATACCCCGTTTCGTAATCTGCTCACCAATCCACATTAAGAACATGGTGCCAGTTGTAACGGTGACCATCGCAATAAATGTATAGGAAAGCCGTGAAATAGTTACCGCATTCGGAATCCGGTCTGCCCACACCGTAACAGCATAGGACTGGATAAGACAAATAACCACAGTACCAATACGTTGATAGCTCTGAATCTTTTTGCGACCACCTTCCTCTTCCGAAAGTTTTTTAAGACTTGGGAAGATTATAAGGAAGAGCTGCATAATGATCGACATAGAAATGTAGGGCATTATGCCGAGCATAAAGACAGAGAAATTAGTAAAGGCACCGCCGGCAAAGAAATCCAGGTAATCTATAATTGCATTGCCCGTGTTTTGCTGGGACAGAAAATATGCTTTTAATGCATTGACGTTGATGCCCGGAATCGGAAGTACCGCACCGAGGCGGAAAACGACGAGCATCAGCATCGTAAAGATCACCCGTTCCCGGAGCTCCTTGACCCTGAAGATACCGACTAAAGGATTAGCTGCCATAATACGTTCCCCGCCTCGTTGCCTTATTTTTGAGCCGAGACGACAACGGTGCCGCCAGCCTTCTCGATTTTTTCCTTAGCTGCGGCTGAAACCGCATCAACGGAAAAATTGAGCTTCTTGGTGAATTCCCCGTCGGAGAGAATCTTTATCAGTGCGGCATTTTTAACAAGCCCCTTTTCAATGAGAGAAACATTATCAACTGTTTCACCGTCATTGTAATGCTTCTGAATGTCACCAAGATTGATGACCTCATAGGACTTCTTAAAGGGATAATTCGAAAAGCCGCGCTGAGCCAAGCGCCGGTACAAGGGCATCTGACCGCCTTCGAAACCAACATAGGTCTTACCGCCAGACCGAGACTTTTGGCCTTTGTTTCCGCGCCCTGCGGTCGTACCTCGTCCAGATCCCTGGCCTCGGCCAACTATTCTTTTCTTTTTATTCGCACCTTCTGGCGCATGTAAATTAAAGTCGTGCATTTATTCGATCTCCTCAACAGACACCAGATGGGAAACCGCTTGAACCATTCCCATAATAGCAGGATTCACATCCTTTTCAGTGGTAGAGCCGATTTTTCTCAGCCCCAACGAGCGAATGGTTGCCCGCTGTGCGGGAAGCGTACCTATAGTGCTTCGTACAAGGCGAATACGTATCTTTTTTGCCATTGTCTTAACCCAATAGATCCTTAAGGGCCTTGCCCCGGTTCTTGGCGACAACCTTTGCATCCATTAACCGAGAGATGCACTTAAAGGTTGCCTTGAGAACATTGTATTGGTTACTCGCACCGATAGATTTGCTGAGCACATCGGTTACGCCACCAGCTTCCATAACAGCCCGGACTGGGCCACCGGCGATAATACCGGTACCGGAACAAGCAGGCTTTAAAAGAACGGTAGAGGCTTTAAAATCTGCCTGCACGTCATGGGGAATAGTCCCATTGCGAACGGGCAATTTGACCATATTCCGTTTTGCCTTTTCTATGCTTTTCCGAATTGCTTCAGAAACATCATTAGCCTTTCCGAATCCGTATCCGACATTACCTTTTCGGTCACCTACAACAGTAAGGGCGGAGAAGGAAAATCTCCGGCCGCCCTTTACGACCTTTGCAGTCCGATTAAGCTTTACCAGTTTTTCTACAAATTCTTTTTCCTGGTAATTCTTTTCCTTATCTTTATCTCTTTCCCGTGCGTGGTCCATGTAGCCCCCTAGAACTGGATCCCGGCTTTGCGGGCGCCATCGGCCATCGCTTTAACGAGGCCATGATACAGATATCCGTTCCTGTCGAAAACCACGGAGGTAATGTTCTTCTCAAGAAGCCTCTTACCCATGATTTCTCCGAGCTTTTCAGCTCCTTCGACATTCCGTTTAATATCCTTCAGGTCCTTTTCCAGTGTGGAAGCAGACGCGATAGTCTTACCCACCGTATCATCAATGACCTGAATATACAGAGAGCGATTGCTTCGGAATACACTCATCCGCGGCCGTTCAGCGGTTCCGCTGATGCGTTTACGGATGTGGAACTTCCTCTTAAGCCGCTTTCTATCTTTGTCAAGCATTTTACGTATCATATCATGCTACCCTATTTAACGCCGGATTTACCGACTTTCCTTCTGATGGTCTCATCTTCATAGCGAATTCCCTTGCCCTTATAGGGTTCAGGTAACCGCAGTTTTCGAATCTGAGCCGCAAACTCACCAACCCGCTGCTTATCAGCACCAGTAATAGTTACTTTGCCGTTCGCATCAGCGGTAACGGTAAGATCCTTGGGGATTGCAACAAACACATCGTTTGAATATCCAAGGTTCATTGCAAGGATATTGCCCTTAACCTCTGCCCGGAAACCTACACCGGTGATAATGAGAGACTTTGTAAATCCCGCAGATACACCGATAACCATATTGTTTAAAAGGTTTCGATAAAGCCCGTGAAAAGCACGGGTTTGTTTTTCATCGTTCTTTCTACCAACGACAATCTGGTCGCCTGAAGTTTCAAAGGTTACCACGGGATGGTACTGCTGGGTCAGCTTCCCCTTCGGTCCTTCCACAGTGATTGTGTCCGTTCCGATGGCAACTTTCACACCCTGGGGAATTTTAACCGGAATTTTTCCAATTCGCGACATAAGCTCCCTCTTACCAAACGGTACAAATTATTTCACCGCCGACTTTCTTTTCGACGGCTTTTTTTCCGGTTGTTACACCAATCGAAGTAGAAACGATTGTTGTACCAAATCCGTTGAACACCCGCGGCATATTTTTATAGCCCGTATAAACCCGACGTCCAGGTTTGGATATCTTTTCGATACCATGGATGACTGGGTTAGTTTCCTCATCATATTTCAAGAATATCCGGATAGTATTGGCTCCATCCTGATTAATTTTCTTGAAGTTCTTTATATATCCCTCGGTCTTTAAGATCTTGACGATCTCAAGCTTAAGCTTGGAGGTAGGGATATCGACTTTTTCGTGCCGAGCCATACCGGCATTCCGGATCTTGGTCAGCATATCCGCAATGGGATCAGAAACGCTCATTCTGTTCTCCTACCTTACCAACTCGATTTTGTGACGCCAGGAATAAGTCCTTCGCTCGCAAGTTTGCGGAAGCAAAGACGGCACATTTCAAATTTCCGCAGATAGCCCCGGGGGCGTCCGCAGATCCGACATCTGTTAACCTTTCTGGTCGAATAGTTCGGCGTTTTTATCGCCTTTAAAATCATAGCTTTTCTGGCCATAGGTCCCTCGCTTATTTGCTAAAAGGCGTACGGACCTTTGCGAGGAGAGCCTGAGCCTCCG
>NZ_JAJUHW010000041.1 GCF_029265695.1 Gracilinema caldarium
CTCCTTGTTTCGTATATTCCCCGCACCTAACCTTGCAGGTTTAACGTTAAACCTAACGTTATTTAAACACATAAAAATGGTACTGTCAACCAATTGATTCAAATTAATATTTTATTTCAATACTGGTTTTGAGATATCCCCATCGATATACTGCTGCTGAATTAAGAAGGTCTCCTGAATTCCATGAAAGAGCAATAATCGTATTCGAGATAACCCTGTCTAATTTTACACCTCCATCAAGTTTGATAGCCTGTTTTCGTCGGTCTGTATCTGGGAGATTATCGTAGCAGAGTGTTATCCA
Organism: Gracilinema caldarium; assembly: GCF_029265695.1. Taxonomy (GTDB): domain Bacteria; phylum Spirochaetota; class Spirochaetia; order Treponematales; family Breznakiellaceae; genus Gracilinema; species Gracilinema caldarium_A. The sequence goes on from NZ_JAJUHW010000041.1 coordinate 302, forward strand.
TGGAATTAAAGAACCCGATGTATTAAAAACAGCCGGGATGGTATAATCAAAATAGCTTGTCAGATAAAAAACTGGATTAGAAGAGCTAATATCAATATAGTCGACTACCATTTCTGATCCAATTCCATAAAACAAGCCATCGTCACCGCGGGGCTCGAAAAGGGTAAACTTAATACTGTGCTGAGCATCCTGTATTGCCCTGCTAAAGGGACTGTAGACTTTATAAGCAAGAGACAAACCAGGAAATACCCGACCTGGTCGATTAAGAATATAATCAGTATACCATCCGCCCAAACCAGGCCAGTGGAAGGTAACTCCCGTGGCAACTTCATATTCGCCGCTGTCATAACTACCGGCCTCTTTTATTTTTATCCCCACATCTGCACCGGCATAGGGTTCAAGAGCCAGATCATCATTCAAGGGTATGTTATAGCCGATTTTGCTTCCCATCATAAACGGATCAGAATTTGCATCTAGGCCATATTCATAACTACCCCCGACAGAAATAAACAGCTTTAAGCTTTCTAGTTGGGAAGGGATAATTACGCTATCGATCCCTGCGGCAAGTCCATTACGATTATATGGTGTTATAGCATCACTGTTATACGGATATTCTGTCGCAAACTTAAGGTTTAATCCAAAACGGTTTTCCACAGTATACAATGCAGCAATAGTCGCTCCGCCAATATCAACACCCAGGTTATCTGTCGGACCTTTGGTATCCTGCTGGAACTGAGCCACAAGAGGATCTTCTGGTTTTAAAGATGATATGGGATTAATCCGCTTAACATCGACCATAGAATCCAAGTATGACCAAGTAAATTTAACCCCGTCATTCACAAACTCTAGCCCCTTGTTCCAGGGAGACCAAAAGGGTTCATTAGCCCCTGCATTCATCTGCAGTATCCAATTCCCTTTTGCGATACCAGCCAGAAACTCTCCTGTCTGGAAACGGTTTCGCCTTAAATAAGCTCCATTAGAATCTGGCACCCCAGCGTTGTATCCAAGACCTTCGCTTGTAACAAGGTCTAAATTAAATAGTGTCAGATTGATGAAACCCACTGCTGTATCGCTTTTAACCCTATTGTTCAATTTTTGGTATGGCACCAGATTGATAACCAACTGAAAATCGGTCAGTTCCTGCTTAAGACCATACCGATAAGTGTTGTCTAGATCGATGCCAAAACTAGTCCGGCTCGTCAGATTAAAGCTCCCCGAATTGGCGAGGCTTATATCTCCCGCGAAAAGCCTAATTCCCATAGCGATACAGAGCACCAGAATAAAGCCTGTACTGATATTCCTTGCCATTGATCACTCCCTTTAATTCCAGCGATTCCAGCCTTAGATATACCTAGGCCAGAATCGCCTCTCTACAAATCAATACACAAAAAGGTCCTCGAAATTCTTCGCTCTTCCTGTTTCTACAGTTCCGCTGATAATCGGTATAAAGGCAACCTTGTTTCCTAAGACGGTATCTGAAAGATTTTTTACGACAATGCCGACATAGACATGATCCACAAAAACCGAGGTTGCAAAGCCCGTAATATAAGTTTCAGTATTTGGAGCAACAGGAGCAGGAACCTCACCAGAGGACCACTCACCATTTTCAATAGTGCCATCGCCAAAGCCCCAATAATTTGTTCCTGTTTCCGGATCACTGAAGGTAAACACATCCACCGCTCCATCGAGGGATTTGCTATCGGAAGCCACGATACGATCAATTACTATACCAACTGGCTCAGCGCTCAGATTCTTTAAATGGAATCCTTCAAGCCCTCCAAGATCAGCTTCGGCAATGTTGAGCCAATAGGTCTGATAGGTACCAGTTAAGGAAACCTTTACAGGTGTCACAGGATTATCGTTCACCGTAGGACTCGGGCAGCCGATCAAGATGACAAGACCTGAGAGAATCACAAAAACAGCTATGCTCAAAGTACTTATACGCTTCATAAAAACCTCCCTCATGTTAATATTCCAATATCTTTACTGTCCCTGTGTTTGCCGTTCCCGGGTCCGACATCCGACTTGGACAATTAAGAACACTATTGGGCTGCGTACACTTCCAGTTCAGCGATTTGGCCAGCCTTAGCCTGGGTATTCCCAGTAAAAATTAAACGGAGGTACCTAGCTTTAACGTTCAACTTAATTACTATAAAATTGCCGTTCCCTGCAGGATCGAATGAATAGTCAGTAGGTTCTATTACCTTAAAAAATTGGTTTCCGTCTTCGCTATAGAGAACCTCAATTCTTTGTACCCGTTTGCTCCAGATTCGTTTTGGATTCAGTTTGATAAGCATTACATCGAGCAAACGTGAATTTACTAGATCTACTGTGAAGATGTTTGGATATGTACTAGCCCCACCTTCCCAATAACTAGCCACATCACCATCATTGGCCTTGCTTGCTACAAAGTCGTATATGTGGCTGGACGCAACAACAGGCATACCTAGGGCTATATTCTTTTTACCGGCAGTATCGAATAATGATTCTGCTTGTTTGGTAACGGATTTTGATTCGGTAGTTCGGAGTACTGGACGAATTGCAAAATCCAAGGGAAGAGCAGCCTCTTTCATAAGGCGTCTAACTTCATCAATCTTTGCTGCAAAAAGACGGTCATATATCGAGATGATGTAATTTTTTTCTTTTTCTGAACCTGCTTTTGTATAAGCCTTGTACAGTTCTATAGGAATACGAAGATCAAGACGGCTAAAGGGAAATTCTTCTGCATATGTTTTTTTAACATCCTGTATATATTCGAGTTCCCTGTATCCCCGTTCAATGGTCGGTTCAATAATAGTTCCCTCGCCATAATCATTCCAGGTTGCAATTTGAATAATATCTGGATTTGCTTTCAAAGCTGCATCCATGGTTAACTTAAACGTTTCTCCGTCAGCATAATCCAAAAAACCGTAACTGCGTCCTGCGCCGGCTTCTTGATAGATATCATGGAAACCAGGGAAAATAGTGGCTACAAGATGAGGTTTTGTACTTTGTTTTGTATAAAAGTCATTTAGATTCGACACCAAGCGGGAAAGACTCAATTTTCCTGCTGTGGAAGCCCACATGAGCGGCCAATTATAAGAACCATCAGCAAACTGTTCACTGTGATTATCCAAACTAACAAGATAGGGCCGAGGATGGGTTTCCGAAAAAAGAACTTCCCACTGGGATTTTTCTTTGAAATATTGAGGCCCAAAACAGAGTACCACAGGACGATTTTCAAATTTTACATATGACTCATCCTGAAAAACATTTTTCTGGAGCCATGCGAATGCCTTTTTACCAGTCTCTACAGCCTGGGTCTTTGTAATAGCTTTAGCTTCTATCATTTTCCCGATACTTTGGTCTTCATAACAGAAGACAAATTTCAAGCCTGCCTGCTTGAGGATTGGTATGATAGTCATAACAGATTGATGTATTTCTTTGTAATCCAATGCATCTTCTATGCCATACCAGTCAAAGATGACCCCGTCGATACCTGCGATTTTCATGAGAGCCACCTGATAACGAAGCACTTCTATATCCCTGGTATCATAAGGACCGGTCAGGGGATAATAGTGGGATGCAATTTTTGCTCTTCCGTCTGGAAGTGTCTCAAAAGGATCAAACACTGTTCCGCCCATGTGCCAATGGAAACCATACCCTGAATCTACAGGTGGAGCCTGAAACCATGGCATATAATGAACTAGTAACAGAGGAGATTTATTCACTCTGTGTAATGGGGTTTGAATAATAAGTTGTTTTCTTGCATTTTCAAAAACCTCTCCTGAGGTGGCAGGCTTTTCACCTTTTGGCTTTATAGTGGTAGTACAAGAAAAAAACAAAGAAATCATGGTGAGGCCGCATATCAGGCGAGCAATATACCTATGGGTATTCATATTAATACCTCGCTTCTTTATGGTTTAACGTTAAACGCGTTTAACGTTAAACCTATATTAAGCCCACTTTTTTAATCTGTCAATAAAAAAAATAAGATATTTGTTTTTTAAAATACAAAGCATTTGGGATTTGCTAAATTAAAATCTGGGATTAAATGTAGTTTTATCATAAGCGAAAATAATTAAAGGCAGAATTGTTCCGCATGGCTGGGATAAATAACAGAGACGCCTCTAGACAGGATCCGGGTCCAGTTTTCGGTTCCTTTTTCGTCATCGGGCATAATTTGATTGATTGGCGGCAGATCCCCGATAATTGCTTCACCTTGGTCAGTAATGAGACAAATATGATCGGGAGAATGGGCATCTGCAGTTTCTACATGGACTGGAAATCCCGCTTCTGCTAATCGTTGATTTAACATTTCAAGGGTTAGTGCATGCAAACCAAGCATATCTATACGTTTGTATTCTATATAATTTTTATTTTTTAGAATTGTTCTTTCCATGTCATCGATATAAGGCAGCTGAAAATCTAATACTAAAGGAACAGTCTGTGTCTTCTGAAGCTCTCCCAAAAGCCCTGCATGGTCAAGATGGAAATGTGTCACAATAAGATAGTTGAGTTCATCAATTTTGATATTAAGGTTTTTAAGATTATGACGGTATTCTTGGAAGGTACAAGGCCAGCCAGCATCTATGGCGAGCCACTGATCGCCGCTCTTGTTGTTAAGGAAGAAGCAATGTGTGCTATGGTAACGAAAAAATTTAATCATACAAATACACTAAACAAGAGAACGAACCGATGCGCGTTCAACAATAGACACGGGCATCACCACATGGCGGGTTATTATAGGCTTACCTTCCAGAAAATCTACCATCATGTTAGCGGCGGTTACCCCTTTTAATGTTACATCCTGATGAATGGTGGTGAGTTGAGGAGAAGTCACACGGCTAATATATAAATCATCAAAGCCAATTACTGATATTTCATCAGGGACTTTGACTCCTGCTTCCTGCAGTCCGCTGATAATTCCTGCGGCAAGCATATCTGCGGAAGCAAATATTGCGGTAATGTCCTTTCTCTTTGCCAGTTCACGGCCAAGTTCCTGTCCTTCATTGATGGTCATCTCATGTTCGTATACATTTTCTCTGCGAATAGGTAGCCCCGCATGAGTAAGTGCGTCTTGATACCCGCGAAAACGCTCTTCTAGAACACCTTGATGCTGGATATGAGGGGAAGCAAAAACTATATTTTTATGTCCATGATTAATTAAATATTCAGTAGCAATATAACCGCCTCGGTAGTCATCCAAACCTACATTAAAAATCTTTTTATTTTCTACATAGCTATCTACAAGTACAATTGGTTTATCAGTACGGATAAGCTGAGCAAAAAATGTATCTTCAAAGAGGCCTGTTAATATTACCCCATCCATATTCCAATTCCGGAAAACCTGCAGCAGTTCCTGCTCATCTTCTACCGTCCGGACCAGCATAAAATAGCCTCGCTCACGCAAGGTTTTTTCTATTCCGCCGACAAAAGCGCCATGGAAGGGATCTTCTAAAAAATTACCCTTTTGGTCTGGTATGAGATGATTAATCACACCAATAATTTTTGACGATTTGCTAACCAATGATCGTGCGGTTAAGCTTGGTGTATAATTGTATGCTTCTATAATTTTCGTTATACGTTCAACTGTTTCCTTTGCAACATGGGATGTTTTGCCATGAATAACATTCGAGACTGTAGTGGGACTGACCTTAGCTTCTTTTGCAATATCTTTAATTGTTGGCATAATGAAATATAGTATAACTATGTAAAGAATTACTCAAGAGCAGTTGCCCTCTTATGTAAGCTATGTTTTTCTTGCTTTCGCCCAAAAAAATCATAGAGGGCAAATGAGAGCAGCAGCATGGATAAGCTGAAAAAGAAATCTTCAATAGGTATGGGGCCGACACGGATATTCAGGTTACGGCTGTTATCATATAGGACTATCGGAAGACCAGTAAGGATACCATTCGCGATTAAGAAGGGCACATAGGTAATGGCGAGGGCTATCCAGAAATTTGAAGATCGGAAATTATTTGGTGAGAGTATCCGCACTGCCAGAATTGCCGCCCCAACCGAAAGGAAAACAATTCCCGTATAAGTTTTGTGCATTAAAAGAAGACCCGCAAGGATTATAGCCTCCGCCAGAACATACCACAACCACAGGGGAATCGGTAATTCATGCTCTTTTATATAGGCTCGTACACAGGCTAAAATAAAGATACATGAGTAGGGTACACAGATAAAAAACAACCATTCACCGGCTGGTAAACCCAGAAACCGCCAGGCGCCGGCATACTGGACACTGAAGGACCACACCCCAATAGAGGTTTTCCAGACATCCCAGGATCCAAACAGTATAAGAATGACCAAGAGAGAAGGAAATACCGCAGGCCAGCTTTTATAAAAGGCGACTTTCCGGTCAAAGGAGAGGACCAATGGAAATAGAAGAACTAAAAGATTTAAAAGAATATAGGCCATGGAAACTCCGTTGCTTAATGAAAATCAAACAAGACCACACCAGCCCTATCAATATGATCAATCAAAGCTGGGTTTTTAAGTTCTTCGTAAAATTGGAGATCTACGAGATAGGGAAAGCCAGAATCATCTATCTCGTCTTTAATGCTTCCAAGAATATGGCCGTCTACAACAGGGCTGTTCTTTATCACCAGGTCAACATCGCTTTGGGGTGTATACGTTCTCTTTACTCTGGACCCGTAGACTATGATAAGCCCCCGTTTTATATATTTCATGAAAATGCTACGAAGTAGTGCAATTTCACGATCCCTAAGTCCGCAATTCACTGCATCTGTTCCTCAATAGGTATATTCAAAACGCTGGATAATGCCTTCCTTAACGATGGATTGCAGGGCAGTAATATCGTCGGTAGAGAGCAGGACTTCCCGCAGGAGTGTAAAGGCCCGCTTAAAATTATCAAACCTTTGAATCCAGCGAATATCCTGTTCCATTCCGAAACCTCCTATGCATGTTTATAAACAGTATATTCCAGTTCCCTGCCCATAGCCAGGGCACGGCGCCCTTAGCCAGCTTCTTGGGGCGAGACCAACTTCTTGGAGCACGGCTCGGTTTGTAGGCCCCCAAACTTACACCCACACCACAATACCCATAATAAGGAAGAGGAGCGCCGTAAGGGTGCGAACCAGGACAATGCGGCGCGCATACCAGGCGCGGAGCCTTTCATGCCGGAGACCGAAAAGGTACAGTACAAAGACCATCAAAAGGGGAAAGATAAAGCCCAGATTGTAGAGGAGGAGCAGAAAGACGCTCCAATGGCTCAGGGCGGACTGGTTAAGGTACACCAGGGTAGGAAGGTACACCTGACCAGTACAGGCCAGTTCGATAACTGACACAAGGAAACCAGAAGCTGCCGCACCCAGCACATAGAGGGGCAGCACTGAAAAGGACCTGATGACCCGGTGGGAAAGCCGTTTAAGCGGCGCAGGAAGCTGCAAAGCCGAATCGCCCGCCCTCCCCTGCCGGGCAAGCATAGCATCCTGGATGTTAAGAATCACGAGAAGCGCGGCAAGGGCAGAGATAATGATTTTAACCACATAGGTGGCCCGGCCAGCGGACAGAAAGGAGCGCAGGACCTGCAGGAAGCCGAAGCCGATGAGCATATAGGCGAGGAACACCGAGCCGATAAAGGAAAGTCCCACAAGGAACAGGGAGCGCCGGTCCGTCCGCCTCAGGGCTATAAAGGAGAGAAAAAAGAGCAGGGTCGAAAAAGCGCAGGGGTTAATGCCATCCAGGAGCCCCGCGGCGAGGATGGTTGCGAGGGTTCCCAGCGTGTTTCCAGTGCCAAGGGCCGCCGCTCCAGCAGGGTTTGCATCCTTAAGCGCCGCGGCGCCGCCAGCCTGGGACGCGGCGGCCCGGCCAGAGACTTCAGGCGAGGCAGGTATTACCGCTGGCCGGGATGTGCCAGTCTCCTTAAAAGCCGCCAGTTCTAAAGGAACATTCTGCTCTATTTCGGTGGAACCCCGGTACACGTTATGTCCCACAAAGAGAACCGGAAACACCGTAAAAGCAAGTCCCCGCTGTGCAAGCATATCCACGCAGCGCTGGTAGCCTTCGGCGGAAAGTATATCGTAGGTTTCCAGTTCAAGCCGCACCCCTGAAGCGGCTTCCATCTTTTGCTTTTGCACATACAAGAAGGCATCGCAGTGGCCGCATCCCGTTTCGGTAAAATACACGCCCCGAAGTATCGGCGGGCCTTCGGCAGCAGGAGCTCCTGTCGGAGCTCCTGCCGGACCACCTGCAGTGGAACCTGAAGCCCCCTCCTGGGCCCAGAGGGGGCTCATCAACAGAAATAAGAAGAGTGCCATATTGATGAACGGAGACTGTTTCATAAGCCTTTTTCCCAGTAGCCCACATTAAGCCAGGTGCCAAATTTATAGCCCACCTCGGTAAACTCGCCGACCTTGCGAAAGCCAAAGCGCTCATGCAGGGCCTGGCTTGCCGGGTTAGGCATGGCTATTCCCGCAATCACCAGGTGAATGCCCTGTTCTCGCAGACCCTCAAGGAGCCGGGTGTACAGGGCCGTTCCAACACCCCGGCCGCAAAAGTCCCGGTCCACATAGACGGTGGATTCCACGGTGTACCGGTAGGCAGAGCGGCCCTTCCACTTGCCGGCATAAGCAAAACCGACTACACGGTCATCAAGCTCGTAGACAAGCCAGGGAAATTGGGCGGTAATTTCATCAATCCGGCGGATCATTTCTTTGTCTGAAACTGGTTCTTCCTCGAAGGTAACCGTGGTTTCCCGGACATAATAATTGTAGAGCCTGGCGATGGCAGGCCCGTCAGCATCGTTTACGGTACGTATTATTGGCATAGGGAGAGTATAGCATAAAAGTGCGTCTGCGTGGGCTTGATTGTCACTTGAATGTGTATTATCATACACATAGAGAGGTGTATAAAATGCGAACCAATATCGTTCTTGATGATAATCTTGTTGATGAGGCATTTAAATACGCTGAAAATATTCGCACCAAAAAAGAATTGATTGAAACTGCACTCAAGGAATTTGTAAGATCTAGAAAAATGAAAAACCTGCGAGAATTAAAAGGTAAAATCCAATTTGCAGATGATTATGACTATAAAAAAATGCGAGTTGGCCAATGATTTTAGTTGATACCTCTGTCCTCATTGATTATTTCAAAGGGATTGAATCAGGACCTGCAAAATTATTTGATGAGCTTGTAGAACATGGCATTCCATATGGTATCAATACTTTTATATATCAAGAATTATTACAAGGATCAAAGACCATTCATGAATTCAATACACTGAAAGAATATTTAGAAACAATACCATTTTATGATCTTAAATATGGTAAAGAATCATACGAGAAAGCTGCTTTTCTTAATTTTCAATGCAGAAAAAATGGAATAACCATACGCAGTACAATTGATGTATTAATTGCTGAGATTGCAATTGAAAATAATTTGCTGCTGCTTCATAACGACAGCGATTTTGATAAGATGAGTAAAGTAATAAAAGAATTAAAGATATATGGGGAATAAAAGGTAATTTTATCTATCCTGTATTACAGGCTTGCTTCTGAAACTGCAACCCTATTGCGGCCTTCGGATTTTGCTTTATATAAAAGCGCGTCCGCCTTGGAATAGAGGGTATCTAAATCAGAGATGTCCATGGCTGAGCAGGATACGAGACCGATACTCACCGTTATTGGTTTTTCTTGCTTTTCGCTGATAAAACGGGAAGATTCTACCGCTTTTCGGATACGTTCAAGGACCCTAAAAGCGGCGTCACTCGGCAAGCCGGGCAAGAGAAGCGCAAATTCTTCTCCGCCGAAGCGGGAAAAAATATCATAGGGGCGAATCATGGAACTTACCTTTTTGGTAAAAGATACAAGGGCCTCATCGCCTGCAAGATGCCCATAGGTGTCGTTAATTTCTTTAAAATGATCCAAATCCATAATGGCAAAGGACAATGGCTCATGGGAACGGCTGCAGTGGGCTAAGGCAGCTTCCGCATGCTGGCGAAAGGAGCGGCGGTTTAATATTTTGGTTAAATTATCGGTGGTAGCTGCGCTTACCAATTCCCGGTCGGCAATTTCTTTTGCGATCAGTACAAAACCCACCGTACCGAGTATCTGGTTTAAGGACAGGCTCAAAAACGCAATGGCCTGAAACATGGTGGAGGTAAGAAAATAGTGAAAATCTGCGGAACGCAGGGCGTCATAGAGTCTTAAAGACAAGCCCACAATGACAAAAAGATATAAAAAGCCTACCATCTTGCGCAACGCACTTGCCTTTGGATCGGCAAGGAATTTCACGGTTGATAACGAAACGATAGCGATCGTGATGAAGGACATGAGGGCTATTCGCTGGGAAGTATTTGCTCCTAAGAAAAAAGCTGTATTAAAGAGGATAACCGCAAAAATACCGCCGATTATAAAAATATTTCGTAATCGCTGTGAACTGTAACCGGCAATACTGAGCATGGCCAGATTTTCGCAGCTCGCTCCGGCAATGAGCAGGGTGTTCCCTATGCCTATGGGTACAAAGGGATGCACACCGCCGCGGATGAATGCGACAAGAAAGCCCAAACACTCAATACTTTTTCCTATTATATAAAGATTTATCATCCGGTCTTTATAGTGCAGGGCATAGGACAAGACAAGCAAGACCGTCATAAAGTTACCCAGGAGCATGCTTAAGTAGATCGTATTCACATCGATATTAATCATATACCTTTTTAGTTTCGGTTAAGGGATGGATGGTGTCAACTGGAGGGGGGTGAACATCCGTTTGTTCGAGCCTACATGCCGCAAAACTTCTCCCAAAGGTTGATGCAACGGGCCCGCTTCTGTATGATGGGCCTGAGCAGCCTGTGAAACAGCAGTCTGCAAAGTAGTAAGCCGCTAAGGAGCGTGTATGCCGGGGAGCAGTTTCGGACACTTGTTCAGAATTACCACATTCGGAGAATCCCACGGAGGAGCCGTCGGCGTCGTAATCGACGGGGTTACACCGGGATTAGAGCTTTCCGAAGAGGACATACAGAAAGAACTGGACCGACGGAAACCGGGTCAGAATTTTATCACCACCCCCCGGCAGGAGGCGGATAAGGTCCATATCATGTCGGGCATCTTTGAGGGGAAAACCACGGGCACCCCCATGCTGCTTATCCTGTACAATGAGGATGCCCGGCCTTCTGCCTACGACGACATAAAAGACAAATTCCGTCCGGGACACGCGGACTATACGTACCTAAAAAAATACGGCATCCGGGACTACCGGGGTTCCGGCCGCGCCTCGGGGCGGGAAACCGCCGGCCGGGTGGCCGCCGGGGCGGTGGCAAAAAAGCTCCTGGCCCGCAGGGGCGTATCCGTTATCGCCTATACCAAGCGGGCCGCAGGCATTGAATGCACCAGGTTTGATGAATCGGTCATTGAGCAGAATCCCCTGCGGGCCTGCGACGCAGAGGCGGCTCTGGCCATGGAGACGCGGCTCAAGGCTCTGCAGGATGAGCAGGACAGCGCCGGCGGCATCGTGGAGTGTCGGGTCCGGGGTCTCCCTGCGGGGCTTGGCGAGCCGGTCTTTGACAAATTGGACGCCGAGCTTGCCCATGCCATGCTATCCCTAGGGGCGGTAAAGGGTATCGAGTTCGGCGCCGGTTTTGCAGCGGTGGACATGAAGGGGAGCGAACACAACGACTGGATGGACAAAAACGGCTTTATAACTAACCATGCGGGGGGTATTATCGGCGGTATCAGTACCGGGGCAGAACTAGTCTTCCGCATCGCCGTAAAGCCCGTCTCCAGCATCGCAAAGCCCCAGAAGACCATCAACCTAAATGGAGAAGAAACCGAAATCCGCACCGAGGGCCGCCACGACACCTGCATACTCCCCCGGATCGTCCCGGTGGTAGAAGCCATGACCGCCCTCGTGCTGGAGGACCACTTGAAGCTGCAAGCAGCCTTAATGGTGTAAAGATTGCAATATTAATACACCTCATCATGAGTTCCTATGGCTACTAATAAAGCGGTATTGTCATCTATCATCGTGTAAATGATACGACAATCACAACTAATACTAATAGCTCTGAGATCTTTAAGCTGGCCTGATAGCTTATGATTTTTTAAGTCTGGACAAAAGGGATTTTCTACAAAATCACATTATCAATATGTTTCCCCCCCTTTTCCAAAATCTCTGGTATACTAGAGTAATGGAAAAGACAATACAACAGTGGGCCGATGAGATTACCGGCGCGGTAGAAACGGTGTTTTACGGGAAACGGCGGGTGATTCGCAAGATACTCTGCGCCCTCCTGAGCCGGGGCCATGTGCTTTTAGAGGACGTTCCAGGGACGGGTAAAACAATCCTGGCCCGGGCTTTAGCAAATACATTGGGAACCCAGTTCAAGCGGCTCCAGTGCACCCCGGACCTTTTGCCGGCGGACGTGCTGGGGGTAACGATTTGGTCTGCGGAGCAGCAAAAATTCCTTTTCCGCCAGGGACCGATAATGACCAATATGCTCCTCGTGGATGAGATAAACCGGGCTACCCCCCGAACCCAGGCGGCACTCCTGGAAGCCATGGCGGAGCGGCAGATTTCTGTTGATGGAAGGCGGCTCAAGCTGCCTGAACCCTTTTTCCTTATCGCCACGGAAAACCCCGTGGAGTTCGAAGGGACCTTCCCCCTGCCGGAGGCCCAAAAGGACCGGTTCCTCCTTTCCCTTTCTATCGGCTACCCCGACACAGCCGCCGAGGCGGTCATGCTGGAAAGCCAGCGTCAGATTGAACATCCGGTGGACTCCCTAAAACCGGTCACCAAGGTTGATGAAATTCTCGCCCTGCAGGAAGCGGTTACCCGTATCCATGTGGACAGCGCCCTGCGGGACTATATGCTTGCCCTGGTGGCCGCAAGCCGCAGCCACCCTGCGGTGCGGCTCAGCGCTTCTCCCCGGGGAAGCCTTGCCCTCTATCGCGCATCCCAGGCACTGGCCGCCATGGAGGGCCGCTCTTATGTGATTCCTGAGGACATAAAATCCCTTGTGCCGGACGTGTTCCGCAAGCGGCTCATCCTGCATCCTGAATCGATCATTAAAAATATCAGCGTGGACCGGATTATCGAGTCGATTGTGGACAGCGTACCCGTACCGGTCTTTAAGGAAGGGGTATGAGGGGCCGAAAACGGCTAGTCCAGATTCTGCTGCTGCTTGCGGTTTTCCTCTTTGCCCCGGTGGCGGTTCTGCGTTTTTTTGCCCTCGCCTGGCTGCTCCTGCTTTTGCTGAACTGGCTCTACATTCGTTCAGCGAGCCGCCATATCGTCATTCGGCGCAAAGACTCGGTGCTCAGGACCTATAAAAACAGGACCACGACAGTAGAACTGGAGGTCATGAACACGGGATGGCTCCCCGTATACAACGCCATATTGTCCGACACGACCGGCTCCCTTGATCCGACGAGTCTTTGCCGCCAGCGGCTTGATATGCGAAGCCGGAGCCGGAAAACTATCTCCTATACCCTGCGTCCTAACGAACGGGGCGAATGGACCCTAGGGCCGGTCAAGCTCCTTATCCGTGACATGCTGGGGCTGGAAGAATACACCTACGAACAAAGCGACACAACCACGGTTATCGTGTATCCAGAAATTTTCACCCTCCCCTACCGGGCCTATGAGGGCTATCCCCTGGGAACCATTAAGACCGGAAACATCCTCCACGAAGATCCCAGCCGCTACCGGGCCCTGAGGGAATACCAGCAGGGAGATGAGTGGCGCCGCATCAACTGGAAGGCCAGCGCCCACGCGGGAGAACTCATCACCAATATCTATGAATCCAGTATTGATGTACCCCTCCTGGTACTCCTTAATTTGACCGCCCCGGCCTATCCCCTTAAGTCCCAATATGTGTACGCTGAACGCTGTATCGAATATGCCGCATCCCTGGTGAGTTCCGCCTCCCTTTTAGACCAGAGTGTGGGCTGCATCAGCACCGGAATCCTCCCCCAGGATGGCAAAAACCTCGCCATCGAGCCAGGCCGGGAACACCGGATGGCCATACTGGACAGCCTTGCTAAAATCGCCCTCTCAGAACAAAGCGGTTACGGCACTTTTACCGATGCCCTGAGGCGGCTTCCCTACCGTTCCCGGGTGTGCTATGTGGGTCCCTATGTTGGGGAAACGCTTCTGGAACTTTTTCTCTTAAGCCGCCTTAAAGGGGGGGAGCTGCAGGTGTTCTGTATTGGGCCGAAACTGGAAGACCTGGAAACCCTGCACGCCAAGGGCATAGCGGTGACAGAACTGGAAGGAGAGCGCCATGGCTGAACAGGAACGGTTTGCCGAATTTGTCCATCCCCTCATCGCCGTCAGCATTCCCGCAAGTTTTCTCTTTGCACAGGGGGGCTTTCTCTCCCGCTGGATCCCCTCCTGGCCACTTCCGTCCCTGGCAGTACTCGTGCTTTCTTTTTCGGTCGGTTTATTTTCGGTTATCCTGGGGAACCTGTTCCGCAAGGAGCGGCTTGGTTTTACGGCCCGTATCCGAGAACTTGTGTTTTTTGGACTTTTTCTCTATTTAGGCGCTTCCCTGGCGGATCTTATTTCGGGGGGAAGCCTCCGATTTGGGACAGGCCCGCTGGGGACCAACGATGGAGACCCCCTGAGGTTTCTCTGGCCTTCCTTCTTGAATATCACGGTGACAGTCTTCGGCATCCTCCAATGGGTGTTCAGCGTGCTGTTTCAGGGGGCCCTGCGGGACCGGGAACTGCTTTTAGCCGAACTGGACCCCGATAAAAAAAACATGCCCGACGGGCAAAGCCCGCAAGAAACGGTCCCGCAGGAACCAAGTTCTCCTGGCCTCTCTCCTTTGGCCTTGCAGTACCGGCTCCGGGACGCGGGAATTCTTGCGGAGGAAACCCTTAAGGGGATGCGGAAAATACGGAACATTACCCGCATACTCCTTGCGATTACCCTTGCGGAAGCTATCGGACATGGAATTGCGTTTCAGGGAGAAGGGCTGGGAGCCCAGCTTTTTGTCCTCCCCCTCTTTCTGATATACCCCTTTTTAAGCGGACTGCTTGGCCGTTATATTCGGGAACAGTATGATGCTGGAGCCGGGATCAGCCCCGATGCGGATAGCCGCAGTTACCAGATCCGGAGCCTCTTTTTCATACTTATTGTGGTGTTTGGTATCGCCTTTGTCGCGGCAGGCTCAACTTCCATCCTCCCTATTCAGTGGATACTGGCCTTTTTTGCATGGCTTTCGAGTCTCTTTCCTGAGCGGCCACCGGTAGCCTTTTCTGTTCCAGAACCTCCGGCAGAGGAAGGCCCGGATATGGAACTCTTCCGCCGGGACCTGGAAGCCCTGGCAAATCGGTCAAAATCGCCGGTAGATTGGACGTTTCTGTGGCTCATCCTTGGAACTTTCGCCGCGGTGGTAGCTGGGCTCTTTATCCTCTTTTTCCTCATTTCGCCCCTCAAATCCCGGTACTTTTGGCAGCGGGTCAGGCAGATATTGTCGCCCCGATCTTTGCTGCAGGCGTTTAAGAAATTCCTTTCGTATCTTAAGCCCCGCAAGGCAAAACAGATTGATGGACTCGACCTGGATCCGGACAACCTTAAGCAGGTGCGGGAAGAACTGGAACGCCTTACCGCAGGCAAACAGGACAAACGCAAACGGGCCCAGCTGGGTAAAATGGCGGAACGGTACCTCCGCTATCTTCGCTGGGGAGAAGCCCACAAGATCCCCTGCCAGGCATCTCAGGCTCCCCGGGAATATGCAGGGCTGCTCACCGGGCACTTCCCGGAACTGGAAGAACCCATCCTTGAAATAGCCGCCATTTTCGAAGAAGCCCTCTACGGCGACACCCTTATAAGCCGGGACCAGTGGAACCGATTCGGTTCCGCGGTGGGTGAGGTGCTGCACTACGAGCCTGAGGAACGCTGAGACTGGCGGCCAAAGGTTTCTGTTATATGTTCCTTTACGAGGGCCGCGATTTTTTCTGGATCCTCTGAGATGCCCGCATGGCAGGCTGCTTCTCTCCACTGGAGCCAGCCAGTCACTTCTGGTCCGCTGATGCCTTGCCGTTTTCCTACCCGAACAAGGCGCTTGAGTTGTCTTTTTAGAAAACGCTGCCTGTTCCGGGTAAGGTTGAGGAACAAAAGAGACACAGCGACTACAAATCCAGACACTAAAACAAGAAAACCATACCATATCCAGAGGCGGTTCTTATGCTGAGAAGGATGAACAGACTCGTCACCCGGCGATTCTGCAGGCAAGAATCCTATCCGCGGACCTGAACTGCCCCGGGCGGCAGCATACATTTCGGGCACCGCCGGATTTCCGCCGGATGGCCCAGCGGCGGGGGTCGGATCAAAGCGAAGCCAACGCCCCCCAATATAGGCCTCTGCCCAGGCGTGGGCATCGGTTCCCCGTATAAGCCCCCGGCCCTGGGAATCAAGGGTGAGGCGAAAACCCTCCACAAGCCGGGCAGGAATTCCAAGATGCCGAAGGATAACCACGAGGGCGCTCGCAAAATGGAGGCAATAGCCCCGTTTTTCTTCAAACAAAAAGCGCTCCAGGGCAAGCGAGCGGGGACCACCGCTTACCCGTGCCGAATAGCCATACTGTTCTTTGAGGTGCCGCTCCACTGCCTGTACTGCGGACCGGAGGGCCTCTGGGTCCCTTTTGTCGGTCTGCCATTGACGGGCAAACTGGACAATACGGCCCTGGGGATCAGGCCCCGGATCTCGGTACCGCGCGGGGTCCCCGCTCTGAATTCCCTCAGGGGACCAGGTAACAGTCTTTGTAGTCTCTCTTAATCTAACTTCAATCTCAGCGCCCCGTTCTATAGGTTGTTCGAAGCGAAGGCCACATGCTGCACCGGCAAGTATTACCTGCGGGAGGGAAAAATCCTGAGCCACAGGCCTTATATATACCGATTCGGCTTCCGCCGGGAGGGGAAAGCGGTCATAATAGTCTCCCACAAAACGGAGCCGCAGCAGACCTTGAGTTCCTGTTCCCAAAGGCTCCTCTCCGCTCATCAATAGGGACTCTTCTCTATAAATATCCTCCGCCCAGCCATCGGCGGTTCGGTTGCCGTAGGTGGCTGCAGCGAGGTACAGGGATGCCCCCGGTGTGCCTTCTATTTCGAATAAGGGGACCGATGAAAGATCGAGGCGGGTGGAAAAGCGGCTCGATCCTACTTCGAAGCCATAACCGGGAACATCCAGAAGCAGAGGCAAGGATGGCGCTAGGTTGAGCACCAGGGGTGTCATATCAATGCCAGGGAGGCTGATCTCTGTACCGCTTGTATCAAACAGGGGTACAAGGGGAGCTGTTACCAGGAGAGCCGCGCTAAAGGGGAAGCTCACCGAAAGCAGCATAATAAGGAACTGTTTCGGCTTTGCCGGGGAAAATCGCCGTGCATTAAGCACAAAGAAGAGCAGCAAAAAGAAAAACAGGGCACCCACAAACCCAAGAGTCTTGCCATAGAGGATCGCCCACGTAAGGAGACTTACCGCGGTCAGGGCGGTACATCCTGCAATAGGCCCCAAACATACAAAAAGAAGGGCCGACAGGGTCGTTAAGAATCCATAAATCAGGGCTGCAAAATAGGAAAAGAAGCCCCGGGCTTTTCCCTGTCTGACCATTATAAACCAGACTTCCGCCAGGGAACGCCTGCTTACATTGAGGAGCACAATGAGCAACAGTAAGCCCGCAGCAATCCAAATAATTGTCAGCAGCCCTGCGGTTTTTCCGGAACCAGAAACACGGTGCCAAGAGGCCAGGGCGAGGCTCACCATAGACCACAGAAGGGGCAGCCAGAGCGGACCGGTACCGCGGAGTAAAAAGCCGAGTACGAGAGGAGGAGCCAGCGCAGGGATCAGGAGCAGGAGCCAGTACAAAAGGGCAAGGGCGGGCGTCCAGGTCTGCCCTCGCCTCACGGGCTGCCCGGGCCGCTCAAGTCTCCCAGGCAGGCCAGACCGCTCCAGCCGCCCCGACTGCTCAGGCAGCCCCGGCTCGCCAGGCAGCCCCAGCTCGCCAGGCTTCGCTTCATTCAAAAACATGGGCTATTCCTTCGCTACCCTGCCGGGTATCCAGAACCCTGCAGGGAATCCATGGGCTGAATGGGAGGAGTTCCGCTATATGAAGGGCATCCTTCTGGGCATCTAAAACAAATTCCGGGCCTGGTACGGATATAAAAAGTATCCGGTAGCCGCCCCGCAGCCTTTGTTCAATAATAGAATAAAAATCCTTTTCCTGGCTGCCTGCCTCGTACAGGGGCGGCAGCAGGCTCACAAGGAGCGTAGTTTTATCCCCTTCCCAGGCGGCCCGGGGCAAACTTGTTTCGGTAAAGAGTATATTGGTAGATCGGGAATAGAGCCATTCAAAGCTCTTCATTTCTGAAATAAAATAGGGCCCCGTTTCGCAGCCCGCAAAGAGTTCCGCTGGAATTCCCCGTTCAGCCATGTAGCGAAGTACCGAAAATACAAGGCTTACCGCCAGATCTTCCGCCAGGAGCCGGGCCTCTTCCATTTTATTGAACGGTGCGGGCCGCAGATCCAGCACTATCCGCAGTGACTGGGCTGAGGCCCGTGCAGTTTTAAGGGCGCTGGGAATACCCGTAGCGGCAAAGCGCTTCCACGCGATCTGCCGCCCCCCTTCCCCATGACGCAGGGGATAGACCGAATCAAAGACACCCACATCGTCCTGCAAGCCCCCGGGATTTGTGCCTGTTTCTCCGCTTCCGGTAAAAAGGTATTCCAAAGAACTGCTCAGTGGAATAAGTTCGGGATACACATAGAACATCCGGGGTTCTACCCTATAAGAAAGTTCAAAAAGCCCAAGACTGTCTTTGAATAAAATGTGCTCAAGACCTACGGCGTAGACCCCCCGATAGGCGCAGCGGAACGAAAAAGACCAGGACTGGCTTTCCCTGCTGCCCAGAAACACCGATCGTTCATTTATCCCTGTAAGCCCCGGCCCCTTAAATGAGAACCGGCAGAGGATGAGACAGGAAGGCAGCAGTCCCTCTTGATGTATAACAAAATGATACTGTATCGACTCTCCCCGTACGGGATGGTCGCTCGAAAACTCCTGATGAAAACCGAACTGCATATAGCTGTACCAAACCTGGAGCAGCGATGAACCGAACACAAAAAAAGGAAAGAGAACCAAAAGCCGCGAAAGGGGACCCGCAAGGCCCGCAATGCTGTTAAACAGAGCGAGAGAAAAAAGAAAAACGCCCAAGCCCAGGGGGGAAATACGGATACCCATGAACGGCTCTTACAATCCTGTAGGTTTTCTTATCCGGGAAACCAGTTCGCCGACCAGGGTCCCCGCATCTTTCCCTGCCATACGGCTTTGAGATGCCAGTACAAGCCGATGTGCCAATACCGGCCGGGCAAGGGCTTCCACATCCTCGGGGAGTACAAAGCTGCGGCCTTCATACAAAGCCCGGGCCTTGGCTGCCTGCTGAAGGTAAACTCCGGAACGGGGACTGGAACCCAACCTGATATCCGCCTGGGTGCGGGTGGACCGGACTATCTCCATAATATACTGCCGCACCGCTGGAGCAACATGAACTGACTGCACCATTATTCGGATCTGCTGAATGGTCTCAGGGTCTGCCACGGTCTTTACCGCCATAACCGGCCAGGCTGTTTCATTCCGAATTAAAATAGTTTCTTCATCCTCTGTTGATGGATATCCAATGGAAAAACTGAGCCCAAAACGGTCCAGTTCCGCTTCCGGCAGCGGAAAGGTGCCGACAAAATTATGGGGATTCTGGGTGGCAACCATAAAGAAAGGTTCTGGCAGCAGTAAGGTATTTCCATCCACCGTAACTGAGCCTTCCTGCATGGCCTGCAAAAAGGCCGACTGGGTACGGGGCGAAGCCCGGTTTAGCTCGTCTGCCAGCACAAAGTTAGCCAGAATGGGACCGCCCCTGAATACAAAAGCATGCTGGTTAGCGTCCCACACCGATAGGCCCAATACATCGGCGGGCAGCAAGTCCGGCGTACACTGGATGCGGGAAAAACCAAGCCCCGCAGCTCGGGCCATGGCCAAAGCCAGAGTCGTTTTGCCCAAGCCCGGAATATCTTCGATAAGAACATGCAATCCGCCAAAGAGGCCAATAAGCCCAAGCTGTACCACCAAAGGCTGGCCCACAAAGGCGGTAAGAACCGCATTCTCTATCTCATGAACGATACGAGAAGCTTCAGATAGTTCCATTTTCATGGGTATACTATACCACGGTACTAAGAGGTACGATACCGCAGGATTTAATATCCGGTACGCGGATCCAGATCTCCCCTTCCCTGCAGTACATCGCAAATCCGTTCGGCAAAACGGGGGGCTGTGGCTACACAGAAGTCTGTATTGGGATGGTCATCCCCTGAATCCACCGCGTTAGCGGCCAGAAGATACAAACCACCTCCTGTTTCGAGCTGCCAAAAATCGAACACATAGATATTATCGCCCTTTTCATCCCAGGTTCCGATAATCCAATCATGAAAGGCCTTAAGCCGCTCCGCCTGTTCGGCGGTACAATTGCCAACCTGCTCAGCGGCTCCGGTCCATACTATGAACCTGTTGTTTGGGAAACTATGCATCTTTTGTTTCAGGGCATTATAGGCCGCCTTGTAATTGGCCAGGGACTTGTCGGGCGAAGCCGGATCAGGAGTCCCTGAATCTGGTCCAATTTGGGCTACTGGAAAACAGTGCTTAAAGATGATGAGCATGTACTGGCTGCAGAGGGTTTCTAGATTATGTATATTCGGCACAGTGCTGCTGCCCTGCCCTCCAACCCAGAGCCGGTAGTAATCGGAAGGATAATTATCCCATGGCCAGGGATCATTCGGATAGGCCCGCTCTTCCACTACATAATTTGTACCCAGCTGAGCGTTTCGTACATCCATGGCCGCTGGCACTCCACCATCCCAAACATAATTTCCCGTACTGTGATGCAGGAATATAACCCTGGCATCTGAAGAGGCCGGTTTTTGGTACCCTGTTTGGGATTCGCAGGATGCAACAGCAGCGAAAAGCAAAATGTAAAGAAGGAAAACTTGGTTATTTTTCACTTTTATTGCTCACCTCCTGGCAAAAAGGATAGCGCAGAAGAGTACGATTAACTGGAAGTTTTTTTAAACAGACTTTTTCAAAATCATATGGAATAAAGCATAACTGGTCATTTTTAATTATTGACAATATTGCAATATTTTGCAATATTATATATATATTTTTTAAGATATAAGGAGATCTTATGATTTCACTAACCGTGCCACTTTTAGTGCGTGGCCTTCTTGCAGCACTTATCGTTGGCTTTGTTACCTCCTCTATTCGATCTTGGGTAGACCGGGTATTTCTGGTTATTATGCTCACTGGTATTGTTGGATTGCCGATTGTTCAGGCAATTCAAATAAACCTTATCGTTGTTTCTCTGGCAGCCCTTATGGCACTCCTGCGGCAGCGCAAACTACTCCATGGAGCAGTGCCACCTGGGTCACATGAATGGCTCCTCATAACCATTCCAGCGGTGTTAGGTGGTGTTGGCGGCAGACTCTTGGCTAATCAGCTGAAACCATCTTTATTGTTAGGCATTTTGGGAATCTATGCAATCCTTGTTGGGTTGCGTATTTTAATTATCAAGCCCCTTTCTGAAAAGGAAACAAAGGCCCATCCATCCTGGTTTGTACCAATTAGCCTTGGCAGCGGCATCCTTACAGGCCTCATTTCTGCAGGAGGCAAACCCTTTGCGGTTCCCTTGTATAATAATGCCATGGGGCATCATCCCCAAAAGGCCTACGCTCTCGCCACCGTAGCCGTTGTTACCGCCGCATGGACAGCCCTCGGGACTCAATTAGTTGTGTCTATACCAGACTGGTCCCAGTTTGTTATCGCAATTTATGAATTTGTGCTTGTAACCATTATTGCACTTATTGTTCAAAAATTCTGGACAGAAAAACTTGCTAAAATTGTAAACCTTACCATTGCACCGATTCTTATCCTTGTGGGGCTCCGATTCCTGCTCGTAGCTATAAAATAAACATCAAGGCTTGATCTCCACTAAGAACGGGGGATAAGTCCTGGGTTAAAATCTTAGCCCAGGACCAACAAGCATTATTTATCCTGCTCCCTTATCTGGACCCGGCGGATTTTACCGCTGATCGTTTTAGGGAGCTCAGTTACAAACTCGATAACCCGAGGATACTTGTAAGGGGCGGTAGTCTTTTTAACATGTTCCTGAAGTTCCCGTTTTAACTCCTCGCTGGCAGTCCAGCCCTTGGCAAGTACAATGGTTGCCTTAACCGCCATACCCCGGTCTGGATCGGGGACCCCGGTAACGGCACATTCCAGAATAGCCGGATGTTCCAAAAGGGCACTTTCTACCTCAAAGGGACCAATACGGTAACCTGAGCTTTTTATAACATCGTCCGCACGGCCCACAAACCAGAGGTAGCCATCCTCATCCTTATAAGCCATGTCTCCGGTATAATAAATGTCATCATGCCAAACCTTGGCGGTCAGTTCCGCATCCCGGTAATAGCCGGCAAACATGCCGACAGGCCGGCGGCGGCCGGTCCGGACCACAATCTGGCCCTCTTCGCCTGCTTCGCAGGAACTTCCATCTTCCCGCACCAAATCAAGATCATAGCCAGGAGCAGCCTTGCCCATGGAGCCCGGTTTAGGC